>NZ_KB907809.1 GCF_000382225.1 Hymenobacter aerophilus DSM 13606 | reverse complement strand
AACTATCTGGCTCAACAGCTTGCGTCTGCATCGGCGCCTGCTTGACTTATCCAGCATCCAACTCGACGGCAGCCACACGCCGGCTAAGAACGGCGGGGCGGCCATCGGCTACCAGGGCCGCAAAGCAGCCCGCACGACCAATGCCCTTTTCCTGGCCGATAACCAAGGCATGCCCCTGGCCGTGGCCACGCCCCAGGCGGGCAATCAGCATGACACGTTTGACTTGGAGCGCGTGTTCGCCGAACTCTGTGCGCTGCTCGAAGCGGCCAACCTGCGCCTGGATGGCTTATTTCTAAACGCCGACAAAGCTTTTGATGTCAATAGGTTACGGCAGGCCTGCGCGGGCCGCGGTATCGAGGCCAATATCCCGCGAAACCGACGCTCGGCCGACTGGCAGACCGACGATGACACGCCGCTCGACCCCGAACTCTACCGCCGACGCCTGGTCATTGAGCGCCTCAACGCCTGGCTTGACGGCTTCAAGACCCTGCTCGTGCGCTACGAAACCAGCTTGCAAAACTGGCTGGCCATGCATTGGTTGGCCTTCACCGTATTGTTGCTGCGCAAAATTGCCCCATCTTCTACTTCCTAAACAGCTTCAAACAATGGCTGGCTATCAAAGACATGCTGCCCGGCAAAGCGACGGATTGCGGCGTGACGGCGACCGATAACCGCCTCTTTGTCAACGCCATTGTCTGGCTCATGCGCTCGGGTGCCCCGTGAGCCGACCTGCCCGCGCGCTTTGGGCTGGCCAATTCGGTGGGCCAGCGCTACCGCCGCTGGGCCAAGCGCGGCGTCTGGCAACGCGTATTCGAGGCCATGCAGGCCCCCGACCTGAGTAGCGTCATGCTGGACTCGACTATCATGCGGGCTCACCAACACGCGGCGGGCCAAAAAAAAGCGACGCCAAGACGGAGTGTTTGGGCCGGGGGCGTGGGGGACTGAGTACCAAGGTGCACGCCTGCACGGATGCGCTCGGCCGCGCCATTCGCCTGCTCGTAACGCCGGGCCAAGCGGGCGACTGTCCCCAGGCGTTGCCGCTGCTCGAGGGCCTGAAGCCGGCTAAAGTACTGGCTGACACGGCCTACGATAGTGATGCCAACCGGGCCTACTGTACTGACCATGCCATTGAGGTTATTATTCCCAGTCGGGCCAACCGGCTCGAACCGGTGCCGCTCGACAAGCAGGGCTATAAAGAACGCAATCAGGTAGAACGCTTCTTTAACCGTATAAAGCAGTACCGGCGCTTAGCCACTCGGTATGATAAAACCAGCGCCGCTTTTCTCAGCTTTTGGTATTTGGCGGCCGCCCTCGACTGGCTCCGATGAGCGAATTGTCCTCACGCCCTAGCCCGGCATCTGGATTTGCCCCATGGTATTGCCTCACCCGACACTTTCCGGCGCGTGTTCCAGCACCTGGACACGGCCGCCTTCAACGCCACTTTTCTGGGCCGGGTGCGCCAGTTGTTGCCCGCGGCCGTGACGGCGCAGGTATGCGTAGACGGGTAGACGGATAGACCGTGCGCGGCAGCGGCCCACAGGCGCTGCACCTGGTCTCGGCGCTGGCCCGCGCTCAGGGCTTGTGTCTGGCGCTGGTAGCCACGGCCGGCAAGAGCTACAAGCTAGCCGACCTGCCGGCTGTGCTGGCCTTGCTCGACCTGTCGGGTGGCACACTGGTGAGCTTGGACTCAATGGCCTGCCCACCGGCCATTGCCACACAAATCGTGACCCAGCGTGGCCACAACCTATTAGCCCTCAAGCGCAACCAGCCGGGCCTGTGCGGCGAAGCAGAGTGGGCGCTAGCCGGCGTGGTCCCGCAGCACACGGCCACGGGCTGGACTAGCCACAACACGCCCGTGCGCTGGCACGTGACGGTGCAGTCGGACCTGCGTTGGGCGCACGAAGGCCAACGCTGGCCCGCCCTAGCGACCCTGATTCGGGTCGAGACGAGCCGGTATGCCGGCGGTACGCTACAGGCGCAATCCATGCGTTATTACCTGATGTTACGCACGGATTTGTGCGAGTTGCTGATACATGGCTTTCAGGCCAACACTGTAGAGTTGGGCTTTGAGGCGGAGATGGCCAAGCCCACATTTAAGCTTGAGCATTTCCAGTTTGACGTAAGCCAATACCGCCGTAAAAAAAGTGATTGGCTTGCGTGGCCACCATTTTAGTAGGTGATTTGCCCATCGATGCATTCTGTTTGAGCGATTTATGATACTCTTCCACTTTCCACCGTCTTTGGTAAATCGTCGTCATCTTGGCCTGGTCCAGGTCCGTGTCGCTGCTGACCAGATACAACACGCCTAGGCCGTGGTCCTCGTGTGTGAAGACCTGTCGAATCACCAGCACCACCTGCTCGACGGCGCGCAGGTAGACGCGCAGGGGGTGTTCGGTCGAAAAATCGAGCGTATGCAGGGCCTGGAACTGGCCTTTTGTCCGCGCCTGCTCACTCAGGGCGACGGTGCGGCTGCTTTCCAGGGCAAACACAAAGTGGTGGCCCAGTTGGCGCACCAGGGTCATGTTGTCGGCCGAGGCGTACCAACTGTCGGCCAGCAGGTAGCGGTAGGCCACCTGCTGTTGGGCCTGACGCAGCATATGGTGCAGGTCTCGTTCTTGGTGAAAGCGCTTTGATACTTAGTTGTCTGCGTTTTGCCATCCCAGACGGGCACGTTTTTGCGAATCAATTCCGCTGCTATCGGCAGGGCAACCTCGCCCTGTTGGTAGAGCAATGTGAGGAAGTTGAGCCCCTTCACATAGCGCCGCTGGCTGTGGTCCCAGTGGGTGCAAATCAATTCGTTGGCATCGGTATGGGCTTTTTCCAGTACTGAGTCATCGACGATCAGCACGGCGAACTCCTCGGCGCACGCTTCGCTTCGGCCTGGCGAATCAGGGGCTTGGCCGCCCGCCAAAGCTGGGCCGAGCCCAGCGCACACGCCCCCAGCCAGCGCGTGATGTGGTCGTGGCTCAAGGCCCGTCCAGCAGTCGCGACAAGCCCGTGGCCGTCGTCGGACCCGTCGAACTCACCAGATAGTCCGTGTACAAGTCAATCGTGCAACCCTTCATAGATCCTTCAACGAGAAGCAGCCTCTCAAGACTGCGTAACATCAGTCACTGCATTGGCACCTGGACGTGCCCCTGCACCAAGACGCGCACCGGCTGCGGGACCAACGAGCGGCCGAAAATCTGGCACTTGTACGTAAAATGGCCCTAAACCTGCTGCGCGCCTATACTAGAGTGTGTGGACAGTCATGTTTAGTTTTGTGGAATGCGACGCCACGAACTTACTGAACGCGAATGGAAACGGATTCAACCCCATGTGTTAGGCAAGCCGGGCACGGCGGGCGGCACGGGCCGTCACAACCGCCGCTTTGTCAACGCCGTGGTCTACCGCGTACGCACGGGCTGTGCCTGGCGCGACTTGCCCGATCGGTTTGGCCCCTGCAACACAGTGGCCCGGCGCTTCCGCCGCTGGGCACAAGCGGGCGTGTGGGAAACGATTTTTCAGGCCGTGCAGGAACCCGACTATGGCTGGGTGCTAGTCGATTCGACTACCGTCAAAGCCCACAAAGCCGCGGCGGGCCAAAAAAAGCACGGCCACCGCAGAAGGCTTAGGCTGCAGCCGCGGCGGCTTTACCACGAAAGTGCATGCCGTGGTCGATGCGCTGGGCAACTGCCTGAGGCTCAAACTCACGCCAGGCCAACAAGCGGACTGCACGGTGCTGCCGGACTTGTTAGCGGCCCTGCCTGAGCCGCCGGGGGCGGTGGTCGCCGACAAGGCGTACGATACCAACGCCGTGCTCGAGGCCGTGGCCCAGCAGCAGGCTGAACCGGTCATTCCGCCCAAAGCCAACCGGTGCGAGCAGCGCGGCTACGACGAGAATCTGTATGCCGACCGCAACAAAGTGGAACGCTTCTTTGGGCGGCTCAAGGAGGCGCGCGGCTTTGCCACCCGTTATGAAAAAACGGCCACCTCCTTTTTGGCCGCCGCCCACTTGCTTGCCGCCCTTGATTGGCTCCGATGACTGTCCACACACTCTAGTAAGGACAGTCTTAAGGTCAAACGAAAGCGGTTGGGATGGAACAACGAGCATCTAGATGCCCTGCTTGCCCAAATTGCTAAATGCGTTTAGTCTGTAGTGATTAGGCTATTTGGCAGCAAATTAATCTCTGGCAATTATCTTACAGGCTGCTGCTTTACTCCAGCGCCACCGCATGAAACCACTTTCGCCTGCCTCGCTGCTACTGCTGCTGGCGGCTGCTTCGGCGGCGCTGGCCCACGAGTTCTGGCTGGAGCCGGCGCGGTTTGTAGTGGCCCCAGGCACCAGGGTGCACCTGCGGCGGCTGACGGGCGAAAATTTTACGGGCGAAGGCTGGGCCGGCCGCTACGGTCGTCTCGAACTGCTGCGCCACTATGCGCCTGCTATGCCGCCCGCCGATTTACGGCCGGCCGCCGCGGCCCCCGATGATTCCATCCAAAGCACCGTGACGTTCACGGAGCCCGGCACCCACCTCGTGGCCCTGGCCACTAACAACGCCACCATCACCCTGGAAGCCGATAAGTTTACGGCCTACCTGCGGGAAGAAGGCCTCGACAACGTGCTGGCCCTGCGCGAGCAGCGCGGCCAGACTGCCGCGCCCGGCCGTGAGGCCTACCGCCGCTGCGCCAAAACGCTGGTGCAGGCCGGCCCATACAACCCCGCCGATACGGCCCGCGCCTGGGCCCGGTCGGTGGGGTTGCCGCTGGAGCTGGTGCCCGAGCAAAACCCCTACGGGCTGGCTGCCGGGGCGCCCCTGACGGTGCGCGTGCTGCGAGCCGGGCAGCCGGTGGCAGGCCAGCTGGTGCTGCTGTGGCGGCGCGGCGCCCGGCCCCGGCCGCTGCTGCAAAAACTTCGCAGCAACCAAAACGGCCGGGTGTTGTTACATTTGTCCGGTCCCGGCCAGTACCTGGTCAGCACCGTGCGCATGGAAAGCGCGCCGGCTGCCACCGGGGCCGACTGGCAAAGCACCTGGAGCACGCTGACCTTCGGGGTACCGGGAAAAGCCCGGCCCTGACGCCGCAAGCGTGTTTTTTGGTCGTTCATCCCAGATTCACGCCCAACGGCTTTTTTTGCTACCTTCGCAACTCCTCCCAAAACCACCGAACCGACCTGCGGTATGAAGTACTCCATTGATAAAAAGGAAACCTACACCATCATCACCATTGACGAAAAAAAGCTCGACACCACCGTCGCGCCCGATCTGAAATCGGAATTCGTCAAGCTCAATGCCGAGGGCATCAACAACCTGATTCTGGATTTGAGCAACGTTAAGTACACCGATTCGTCGGGCCTGAGCTCTATTCTGATTGCCAACCGCCTCTGCAACTCGACCGGCGGTTTGCTGGTGATGACCGGCCTGCAGGACCACGTGATGAAGCTCATCACCATCAGCAAGCTCGAATCGGTACTGCACATTCTGCCCACCGTGGAAGAAGGCATCGACCGCATCTTCCTGCACGCCATCGAGCGCGACCTCACCAGCAAGGAGTAACTTTTTAGCTGCAAGCTACAAGCTGCAAGCTGCAGGCTGACGGTCAAACCTCAGCTCGCGGCTTGCAGCTTGCAGCTTGTAGCTTGCAGCTTTCTATGGAGTTTGAGCTGAAAATTCTCGGCAGCGCTTCGGCCACCCCCTTCCAGGACCGCCACCACACGGCGCAGGTCCTGACGGTGGCCGGCACGCCCTACCTCATCGACTGCGGCGAGGGCACGCAGTGGCGGCTGCTCGAGCACAAGCTTCGGCCCCAGCGGCTGAGCAGCATTTTCATCAGCCACCTGCACGGCGACCATTTTTTCGGGCTCTTCGGGTTGCTGGGCTCCATGAGCCTGAGCGGGCGCACCGAGCCGTTGCAGCTGTTCGGCCCGGCCGGCCTCGACGAAGTTCTTACCACCCAGTTCCGCCATTCGCACACGCAGCTGGGCTTTGCGCTGGAGTTTACGGCCGTTGAAACCACCGAGCACCGGCTCATTTTCGAAGACAAGCACCTGACGGTACACTCGCTGCCCATGCGCCACCGGGTGCCCTGCTGCGGCTACCTGTTCCGCGAAAAGCCCAAGCGCCGCCGCCTGGTGGCCGAGCGGCTGCCCGCCGGCCTCACCCCCGCCCAGCTCGCGGCCCTCACGCTGGGCGAAGATGTGCGCGATGAAACCGGGCAGGCGCTGGCCCTCAACGCGGCCGTGACCACCGAGCCCAAGCACGCCCGCAGCTACGCCTTCTGCTCCGATACGCTCTACACCGAAACGCTGGCCGAGCTGGTGCACGGCGTGGATTTGCTTTACCACGAGGCCACGTTTCTGGACGATATGCGCGAGCGGGCCGCCACCACCCACCACAGCACCGCCCGCCAGGCCGGCCTGCTGGCCCGTCGCGCCGAGGTGCAGCGCTTGCTCATCGGCCATTTTTCGAGCCGCTACCGCAACCTGGAGCCGCTGCTGGCCGAGGCGCAGGCCCAGTTCCCGTGGACCAGCCTGGCCCTGGAAGGCAGCACGTTTTCGGTGGCCGAGTGAGAATCCGGGTGAACCGTCCTGTCATCCTGAGCGCAGCGAAGGACCTATACAGAGGCTAACATCTGAGATTAACATTGCTGTATAGGTTCTTCACTGCGCCAAGCATGACAGGACATTACCTTCTGTATAGGTCCTTCGCTCCGCTCCGGATGACAAGCGGTTTCACAGTCCGCTAGCCTCCTCCTCTTCTCCCCTATCCTCCTCATGCCCGCCAAAACCTTCGCCCACAAAAAGCAGCAGCTCTACCTGGTGCTCAGCGGTATTTTTATCGTGAATGCGCTGCTGGCCGAAATCATCGGGGTGAAGATTTTCTCGGTTGACAAGCTGATGGGGCTGCCCGGCAACCTCACGGCGGGCGTCATCATCTGGCCCGTGGTGTTCATCACCACCGACATCATCAACGAGTACTTTGGGCGCGAGGGCGTGCTGCGCATCAGCTTCCTCACGGTGGGCCTGATTCTGTACGCCTTCCTCGTGATTCTGGCCACTACCGAGCTGCCGCCGGCCCAGTTCTGGCTCGACGTGAACAGCACCGACGCGCAGGGCCGGCCCTTCAACATCGAGTTTGCCTACCACAGCATTTTCCGGCAGGGCCTGGGCATTATCATTGGCTCGCTCACAGCCTTTATTATCGGGCAGGTGCTCGATGCCAGCATTTTCCAGTGGTTTCGGCGCGTGGCGGGCGGGCGCTACATCTGGCTGCGGGCCACCGGCTCCACGCTCGTTTCGCAACTCGTCGATTCGGTGGTCGTGCTGTTTGTGGCCTTCTACGTGTTCGGCAACTGGAGCCTGAACCAGGTACTGGAAGTGGCCAACACCAATTACTGGTATAAATTCGCGGCGGCCATCCTGCTCACGCCCCTGCTCTACCTCGCCCACTACCTCATCGACCGGTACCTGGGCCGCGAGGAAACCGAGGCGCTGCAGGAGCAGGCGGAGGCCGATGCGAGCGTATAATTTTTGAGCTATTTGCTCTTAGCTGACAGCCATTAGCTGACGTTCTATTTTCACCCCACAAAAAGCTAACAGCTAACAGCTGACAGCTATAAGCTAAAAACATGTCCCGCATACTTACCGGCATCCAGAGTACCGGCCGGCCCCATTTGGGCAACCTGCTCGGCGCCATTCTGCCCGCCATCGAGCTGTCGAAAAACCCGCAGAACGAGTCGCTGTACTTCATTGCTGACCTGCACTCGCTGACCACGGTGCGCAACGCCGAACTGCTGCGCGCGAACACCTACGCCGTGGCCGCCGCCTGGCTGGCCTGCGGCTTCGACACCGATAAAAACCTGTTTTACCGGCAGTCCGACGTGCCGCAGGTAACGGAGCTGACCTGGTATCTGAGCTGCTTCACGCCCTATCCGATGCTGGCCAACGCCCACAGCTTCAAGGACAAAAGCGACCGGCTGAGCGACGTGAATGCGGGCCTGTTCACCTACCCCGTGCTCATGGCCGCCGACATCCTGCTCTACGACGCCGACATCGTGCCCGTGGGCAAAGACCAAGTGCAGCACCTCGAAATTGCCCGCGACATGGCCCAGGCCTTCAACAGCCGCTACGGCGACACCTTCGTGCTGCCCCGGCCACGCGTAGATGAGCAGGTGATGCTGGTGCCCGGCGTCGATGGCCAGAAGATGAGCAAGAGCTACGGCAACACCATCGATATTTTCGTGGATGACAAAACGCTGCTCAAAACCATCAAAACCATCGTTTCGGACAGCACCCCGCTCGAAGCGCCCAAAAACCCCGATACCGACACCACCTTTAAGCTGTTCTCGCTGCTGGCCAGCGCCGAGCAGCTGGCCGAAATGCGCCAGAACTACCTCAACGGCGGCTACGGCTACGGCCACGCCAAGCAGGCGCTGTTTGAGCTCATCCGCACCCGCTTTGCCCAGGAGCGCGAGCTGTTCGCCTTCTACAGCCAGAACCTGCCCGAAGTAGATAAAAAACTGGCCGAAGGCGCCCGCAAGGCCCAGGAATATGGCACGGGCGTGCTGAACAAGGTGCGCGAGAAAGTGGGGTATTCGGCGCGGTAAGCCAGCAAATCCGTCTTTCATCTGTCATCCTGAGCATGTAGCTTGATGCGCCACATGCTCAGGATGGCAGATAGACTTTCGTCTTAACTCAATACGGCAGCCCGTCGATGTGCTGGATTTTCTGCTGATTGTGGAAGCTGAAACCTACTTTGCGGCCGCGGCTGACCTGCTGATTTTCGAGCTTCTGCTTGACGGTAATTTTCTGGATATCCGTCAGGGGCGGGGCAATCAGGTCGTTGTTGACGGCCGCAATCATGGCGCTTTCCACGAACAGGCGCAGCCCGTCCTCCGTCACCAGATTGTCCGACATGTCGTTGTCGGGTAGTTCGAGCTGCTGCACGCCTTCGAGGAAGTAGTGCTGGTCGATGTTGATGAGCAGGCGGCCCACCAGGTAGCCGGGGTCGTTGAGGCGTTGGTACTTGATGCTGTCGGCCATGAAATTGTAGGCCATGATGTGGCCGAAAAACCGCCGCCGGAAGTCCTCCTCCACGTATTTGGTGGGCATGGGGCCGTAGTCGTCGGGGAAGGTGACGATGTTGGAGTGCAGCACGAACACCAGTAAATCGCCGCTGAAGCGGATGTGGAATTCCATTTCGTTCACCGGCCGGTACTCAATCAGCACCGACGAATCGACGGCTGTTACCTTGCTGCTGAGCTCCAGCACCAGTTCCTGCGAAACCTGGCGCAGCATATCGAAGGTGGCCAGCGTGTTGCGGTAAATGGCCTGTTTGGCCGAGGATTTTTGCCTGAGGCCTTCGAAAATCTGGTCGAGGCGGTCGGTAGGCGCGGCGGCCGGGTCGCCGGGGGCATTGGGCGCGTCGCCGTCGGAGTTGGGCGTGCCGGCCTGGCTGTGGTCGGCCGTGGTGCGGATGGCGGGGCGCGAGCTGGTAGGCGGGCCGGTGAGGGCGGTAGGGGTTGAGGGGATGCGGGGCAGTTCTTCTTCCATGCAGCAGAAAACAGCTAGGGCGCCCGAAAAGGCGCGGGTGAGCAACAAAGGCGAAGCCCTATCTACGTAAAAGTTGGCAAAGCAGTGCACCAACGCAGCGGCCGGCTTATCCTTACAGCGCTTCGCCGGCCCCCGATTCGCCCAGCGCCGGTGGCCCGGGCAGCGCGGCTGTCACCGGCCAGGTGCTGCTCCGGAAAGCCACCGTGCGCAGGCCCTGGTGCAGAAAACCGGCCGTGGGCGGCAGCAGCATGGGGTGGGCAGCGGGGCGGGCCAGCGCCTCCCCTACCGCCCGCACGGCCCCGGCCGGCACGGCGCGCTTTTCCAGCTCCGTGAGCAGCTCCGTGCCATTCACTTCCGCTATCCGCTGACGCAACAGTTCTTCTAGCTCCTGCCGATGGGCCACGCGGGCCGGGTTCCGGCTGAAGCGGGCGTCGGTGGCCCAGGCCGGCCGGGCCAGCACGGCGCAAAGCTGGCGAAACTGCCCGTCCGAACCCACGGCCAGCAGCAACTGCGTACCGTCGACGGCCCGGTACACGGTGCCGTAGGGCACGATGCTGGGGTGGCCCGAGCCCAGCGGCTGCGGCTCGTGGCCCGTAACCAGCCAGCTGGCAGCCTGGTTGGCCAGCGAAGCCAGGGCGCTGTCGTGCAGCGACACTTCGAGCAGGGCGCCGCGGCCGGTTCGCTCGCGCCGGTACAGCGCCAGCAGCAGGGCCTCCCTGAGCTGATGCGCCGTGAGCAGGTCGATGAGGGCCACCGGCATTTTCTGGGCGGGCTCGCCGGGGCCGGCGGCGTTGAGGTGCATGAAACCGGTTTCGGCCTGCAGCACGGCGTCGTAGCCGGCCCGGGGGCTGTCGGGTCCGTAGCCGGTGATGGCGCCGTAGAGCAGCCGCGGGTTCAGGGCCGAAAGCGTGGCGTAATCGGCGCCGAGCTTCTCGGCATCGCCGGGTTTGTAGGAGGCCAGCACGATGTCGGCGGTGGCGGCCAGCGCGTGCAGTTCCGCCCGGCCGGCTTCGGTCGTGAGGTCGAGTACGCGGCTGGTTTTGCCCCAGTTGGCGGCGCTGAAATAAGCCGAAACCGGGGCATCGGGCCTTTCGGCGGCCGTGCGCCAGGTGCGGGTTACATCGCCGGCCGGGGCTTCGATTTTCAGTACCTCGGCCCCCAGCTCGGCCAGAAACTGGCCCACCTGCGGCCCGGCCAGCACCGAGGCCAGCTCCAGCACGCGCAATCCATGGAGGGGAAGTTCTGTCATCAGAAGTGAGAAGTGAGAAGTGAGAAGTGAGAAGTGAGAAGTGAGAAACGGTACGGGATTCTGAATGAGAAAGCACTGTCATTCTGAGCAGCGCGAAGAATCCCGCGGGCCAAAGTAACTGCCCTTTTAGCATCCTAATGCCAGCACGCGAGATTCTTCGCTTTGCTCAGAATGACGTTCATTTTTATCAGGCCTCTTCACTTTCTACCTTTCGTTCACTTCTTACCGCAAATATCCCCGGTCGCGCAAGCCGGTTTGCGGGTCGGCCAGCAGCTCCAGGCGGCCGTCGTGCAGCAGGTATACGGCGTCGCAGAGGGCCAGCACTTCCTCGTAGCGGTGGTCGGTGAGCAGCAGCCCCTTACGCGACTTTACGCGGCGCATTGTGTCGGCCAGAGCTTCGGTGTGCACGGGCATTACGCCGGTAAAGGGTTCGTCGAGGAGCGTGAAGTGAGTGTCGGCGTGCAGTAAGAGCAGCACCTCCACGAGCCGCGCGGTGCCGCCCGACAGGCTTCCGGCCGACTGGTTTAGCTGCGTCAGGAGCTCCGGGAAGTCGTGCAGGGCGGCGGTGGCATCTACCCCGAGCAGCCGGGCGGCGGCCGCTACCGATAGCCCGGGCGGCAACAGCGGCGCCTGGGGCAGGTAGTTAAGCAGGCCCGGCCGGCGGTAGGCCGGCACCACTCGCCGCCCGTTCAGGCGCACCGAGGCATCGGCCACCGAGCGGGCCCCGAACACGGTTTGCAGCAGCGTGGATTTGCCGCAGCCGTTGCGCCCCAGCAGGCCCACGATCTGGCCCGTATCCACCCGCAAATACACATCCGACAGCAGCACGCGGTTGCCAAACCGAAGCTGGATGCCGTCGGCTTCGAGCACATGGGCCAGGCCGGCTGAAGGCGCAAAACCAAGCGTTGGCATCAGGCGAACAGCAAGTGGAGCATTGTCATCAGGCCGCCAAACAGCCCGGTATCCAGCACTGCCACAAAGGCCCAAAGCTGCCAGGGTGCCAAGTGCAGGTTGCGGTAGAAGCCGTATTGATGGGGCCGCATCCGCCTAAGCAGGTAGGCCGCCAGCGGAAACGTACTCAGCTTCAGCAGCACCAGCCCCGCGCTCAGCGGCGGCGGCCACGGCGTGCCTAGCAGGCCGGCGCTAACCCTATCGGCCCCCACAATAATAGCCGACAGCAGCCCCGTGAGCGGCAGAACGCTGCGGTAAAACAGGGCCAGCGCCCGCGGATAAACAGAAAACAGCATAAGGGAAATACCACCGGAAACGAGGGCGTAACGCGCCCCGGTGCGGTTTAGTCTTTGTGGCCCAGCCGCCCGAATACCGGAAACGTAATGGTTCGCTCGCCCGGCCCCCACAGGTCCGTCAGCTCCCCGGCTGCCAACGCCACCAAATCGGCGCCGTGGTGCTGGCGGGCGTAGTTGGCCGTGGCCGACCAGGAGCGCAGGTAGCCCAGCATATCGGCCACCCGCCACTGCCGCCGCACTTCGAAACTGGCCCGCTGCACGTTGGCAAACGGGAACGGAATGCGGGCGTATTCCTCCTCGATGTGCTGCCGGTTGGTGTCCCAGTAGGGGCCCGCCGTGTCGTTATGAAACCGGTTGAGGGCCTCGTTGAGCGCCGGGCTGTCGGAGTGGCAGAATTTGTAGCCCCATTCGGCCAGCACGCCGCCGGGCCGCAGCACCCGCCGGGCTTCATGGTTGAAGGCCTCGGGCTCCAGCCAGTGCAGCGCCTGGGCCACGGTTACCAAATCGAAGCTTTCAGACTCAAAGGGCGTGCTTTCGGCCGGACTGATCTGGTAGCGCACGTTGGCCAGTGCCGGGGCCTCGGCCAGTTGGGCGGCGCTGATGTCGGTGGCTTCCACCTGACCGAAGTGCCCGGCCAGCACCGCCGCTACCTGCCCGTTGCCGGTGGCGCAGTCCCAGGCCCGGTTCTGGCCCGGCACCTGCCCCAGCAGCCACGCGTACAGCTCCGGCGGATAGTTGATGCGGTAGCGGGCGTAGGTTTTGGCCTGGGCAGAGAATCGGTCGAGCATCTTGGTCGCGGGTTGTCGGTTTTCAGTAAAGAACGTCATTCAGAGCGAAGCGAAGAATCTCGCGTGCTGACGTTCAAAAGTATTGCAACGACTTCACGCGAGATTCTTCGCTTCGCTCTGAATGACGTTCTTTACTGAAAACCGACAACTGACAACCCGCAACCAGAATGCCTCCTATCCAAACCGGCCTGTTGGCCTACGGCATGTCGGGCCGTGTGTTCCACGCGCCGTTTCTGCACACCAGCCCCCAGTTCGCGCTGCGGGCCGTGGTGGAACGCAACCGCAAAACCGCCGCCGAAACGTACCCGGATATTATTAGCTACGACTCGGTAGACGCGCTGCTGGCCGACGACGCGCTGGAATTAGTCGTCATCAATACGCCCAACGATACGCATTTTGCACTGGCCCGGCAGGCGCTGGAGGCTGGTAAGCACGTGCTCATCGAAAAGCCCGTGGCCACCACCGTGGCCGAGTTGGATGAGTTGCTGGCCCTGGCTCAACGGCAGCAGCGCCACCTGCTGGCCTACCAGAACCGCCGCTGGGACTCCGACTTCCAACTGGTGCAACAAGTGGTGGAAAGCGGCCGGCTGGGCGAGCTGATTGAAGTGCATTTTCGCTTCGACCGATACAAGCTGGCCCTCAACCCCAAGCAGTTCAAGGAAGACCCCGCCGCGCCCGGCAGCGGCCTCAGCTTCGACCTCGGCCCCCACGTGCTCGATCAGGCCCTGAGCTTGTTCGGCCAGCCAGTCCGCCACCGCCTCACCCGCACCAGCCACCGCCCCGGCTCCCGCGTCGACGACTACTTCCACGCCCATCTCGAATACCCTGCGGGCCTGAACGTGTTCGTGGCCGGCTCGCTGCTGACAGCCGCGCCCGGCCCGGCCTACGTGCTACACGGCATGGCCGGCTCTTTCCAGAAAAACCGCGCCGATGCACAGGAAACCCAACTGGTAGCCGGCCTCTCCCCCACCGCGCCCGGCTACGGCCACGAGCCCGCCGGCGCCGAGGGCGTGCTCACGTTGGCTACCGAACCGGGTCAGTTCAGCACCGAGCAGCTGCCGGCCCCGGTGGGTAGTTACGCCGGGCTATTCGACGCCGTGTACCGAACCATGCGCCACGGCCGTGCCTTTCCGGTGCGCCCCGAGCAGTTGCGCTGGCAGCTGGAAATCCTGGCTGGGTAAGGCACGTTACGGTACACCTCACCCCCTAGCCCCCTCTTCTAAGGGAGAGAGGGGGCTAGTTTTCTATCTAATTGTGGCTGCTCTAGTTCTAGAAACTAAAAACTAGTTCCCCCTCTCCCCAAGGAGAGGGGGCTAGGGGGTGAGGTATCGTTAAAACGACAGCGCGATGCTGCTGGTGAGGTTGCCGTAGCTGTTGGTGGGGCGCCCGTTGCGGTCAGTCAGGAAGGCGTGGCCCGAGTTGAACAGGCGGCCCTCGACGCGCACGGCCACGTGGCTGGTGGGCAGGTAATCGAGGTTGAGCGAGCCGGCCCGGACTTTAAAATCGGGGTCGGTGAGGGTGGGCGTGGTGTTGAGGCTGGCCACGCCGTGGTCGGCCGAAAAGTATTCGAGCCGGCCGCCCAGGCGCCACTTTTCGGTTAGTTGCAGGCGGGCCAGGGCCGTACCGGTGTACCAGGTGTCGGCCCTGGCGCCTTGTTCGGGTCGCTCCTGCTTGCCCACATCGAACACCAGCGCCAGGCTCAGGCGGTCGGAGGCGGCGTAGCGGGCATAGAAATCGTGGAAGTAGCGGCGGCGGCGCTGAAGGCCCTCCGGCTGCTCGTTGCCGTAGAATGTGCTGGAGTTGATGAGCAGCTTGTCGGTAGCCTGCCACTGAATCTGGGTGCCCAGGGCCTTGGCCTGGTTGGTTTCGCGGATATTCTGCCAGCCGTTGAGCACCAGCCCGGTCAGCGTCAGTTGGGGGGCCACTTCGTAGGTGAAGCGCGCGCCGGCCTCGTAGTAGGGCGAGCCCTCGGCGGCCAGTGAGCGGGTCAGCGTCCAGTTGTTCTTGCTCAGCGCCGACTCGATACCGATGTGGGAGCTGAAGATACCGGCGTCAATCCAGGCCTTGCGGAAGGGCCGGAAGCCGGCGTAGGCCTGGTAGATGTTGCGGATAATCGGGTCTTCGGGCGCGTAGTTGGCCGAGGGGTAGGTGCCGGCGTGCAGGCCCACTTCGCCTCGCACCTGGTCGTTATCGTAGCGCAGGCCAATGAGGCCCTGGTTCACCGTAAACTCGTTCTGACGGTTGTGCGAGAACAGAAAGCCGGGCCGCTCGTTGCCGGCCGCGTGCCTGAAATCGTAGCCGTAGTACGCATCCACGAAGCCATACACTGTGAATGGGTTAGTGGGCTGGGTGACGGCCGTGGCCGCCGAGTCGGCGGGGGCAGTTTGGGCCTGTACGGCGGTGGCCGGCAGCAGCAGTGCCGGGGCCGTAGCCGCCAGCAGCGCGAAAAGGTGCTTCATACGCAATCAAACAGAGGAATGGCTCCGGCCGGGGCGGCTTGGGCGTAACTAACGCAAAAAGACGGGTGATGTTGGCTGAATCAACACTACCCCAATACCGAGCAGCTATTTCAGTAGCCGCGCCAGGGCCTCCGGCAGCTCTTCGCCGCGCAGGTTCATGGCGATGATTTTACCCGCGGGGTCTACCAGAAAGTTCTGCGGAATGGCCGTTACGAAATACGCTCTGGCCGTTTTAGCTTGCCAGCCTTTCAACTCGGCCACTTGCGTCCAGGGGAGTTGGTCATCGGCAATGGCTTTCACCCATTTGGCCCGGTCCCTAGCCTCGTCGAGCGACACGCCTAGCACCTCGAAGTTCTTGCTTTTGTAGGCGTTGTAGGCCTTGACAACCGTCGGGTTTTCCTGGCGGCAGGGGCCGCACCAGCTGGCCCAGAAATCAACCAGCACGTACTTGCCGCGGTAGTCGGAGAGCGAAACCTGCCGCCCATCAGGGGTTGCCTGGGTGAAATTGGGGGCCAGTTGCCCCGGCTTCAATGCCGTCTCGGGTTTGATGCCCAGTACGTTCTGCCGGATTTTTGTCCGGATTTCCTCGGCTAGCGAGTGGTTGAACGCTGCGGGCGACAGGGTAGGGAGCAAGGTCATCACCAGCGCGGCGTTTGCTGGGTCTCTGCTCATGCTATTCAGTACAGTCAGGCTGATGAACGAAGTAGGGTGGGCGCGGACGAAAGCAGAATCTATGCGCTTTTCCTCCCGCAGCAACGCAGCTCGCCGTACCTGTTGGCGCTGCCGGAACGCCAGCGACTCTTGGTGCTCCGGCGTAGCGGCCTCAAACTCCTTTTTCAGCGCGTTCCGTTGCTGAGCAATCGGTTCTGTTGCAAACCACAACTCCCGCCAGGCGTCCGTAAGCGGCGTGCCGCCCACTTGCGCGTTCTTGAGCGAATCGGGACTGGTGAAGACGAGCGTGCCTTGTTCGAGCCAAAAGACCGCCTTATAATCTGACATATCCTGCATATTCCGCCGCATGGAAAGAAACCCTTTAGTGGGTTCATCCACGGCACCTTTCAGTTCGAAGCGTCCTTTCTCTATCAGTGCCGAATCCAGCATCCTCCCGCTGCGCAGATAAACGTAGGTAGGCGCGGCGCGGTACGTATCCGAACCCAGGCGGCCCTTCAGCACGAAGGAAACCGGCGTTTGCGCAACGGCGAGGCCCGATATAGACAGCAATAGGAACAACGGAGCCAGATACTTTTTCATAATGGTGGAATAGTGGATGAGAATGCCCGCTAAATCGGGTCTGCTGCTCACAAGCAATTTACTGTCAGCAAGAAACGTCTATTTTGCGCAAAATAGTATGCACCTAACCCCGCCAGGCCGGTTCCGCCCTTTATCATCTATCTTTGTTAGCAGAGCACCAACGCGGTTTGCTGGCCCAGAAACGACAGGTCAGCCTTTCTTCATCCTTCATTTCAAGCTGAACCTTGACGTTTTCCGAATTCAACCTCCACGACGATTTGCTGGCCGGCGTCAACGCCATGAACTACCAGCAGGCCACCCCCATCCAGGAGCAGGCCATTCCTAAAATCCTCGACGGCAAAGACCTGATTGCCTGCGCCCAGACCGGCACCGGCAAAACCGCCGCCTACCTGCTGCCGCTACTCGACAAGATTTCGCACGCCAAGCACGGCACCACGTCCACGCTGGTGCTGGTGCCCACCCGCGAGCTGGCCACTCAGATTGACGAGCAGATTACCGGCTTCGGCTACTTCGTGGAAGCCAGCTCCATCGCCATTTACGGCGGCGGCAAAAGCGAGGGCTGGGAGCAGCAGAAGCGCGCCCTCACCTCGGGCGCCGACATTATCGTGGCCACGCCCGGCCGCCTGATTGCCCACATGCAGATGGGCTACGTGAAGTTCGAGGACCTGAAATACCTGGTGCTCGACGAGGCCGACAAGATGATGGACATGGGTTTCTCCGACGACATCCTCAACATCGTGCGGCAGTTGCCCAAGCAGCGCCAGACGCTGCTGTTCTCGGCCACCATGCCCACCAAAATCCGCGACTTCTCGAAGCAGCTGCTCCAGGACCCCGAGGAAATCCGGCTGGCCGTGAGCAAGCCCGCCGCCGGCATCGACCAGCAGTTCTACATGGCTTTCGACCGCCAGAAAATCTACCTGCTCGAACACATCCTCAAAACCCAGGACGTGCAGAGCATGGTGCTGTTTACGAGCCAGAAAGCGGCCGTCAGCGGCATCGTGCGGGCCATCAACAAGCTGGGCTACGTGGCCCAGGGCATCAGCTCCGACCGCACCCAGGAGGAGCGCGAGCAGATTATGCGCGAGTTCAAGAACAAGCAGTTCCCGATTCTGGTGGCCACCGACGTGCTCAGCCGCGGCATCGACATCGACTCGCTGAGCCACGTGGTGAACTACGACATTCCGCGTGCCGCCGAGGACTACGTGCACCGCATCGGGCGCACGGCCCGGGCTGCCACCAAGGGCACGGCCATCACCTTCATTGCCGACCAGGACCAGGACCGGGTGCTCAAAATTGAGCAGCTCATCGAGCGCGAAGTCGAGAAGCAAAGCATCACCGAGGGCTTAGGCCTGGGCGAAGCGCCCGAGTTCGACCCCAAGCGTTTCAGCGGCCTGCGCGGCAAAATCGGCGGCCGCCCCGAGCGCGGCGCCCGCAACGGCAGCGGCGGAGGTCGCTCCGGCGGCGGTGGCCGCTCGGGTGGCGGCGGCCGGGACGGGGGCAACCGCCCCGACCGGCGCGGCGACAAGCCCGACGCCGACCAGCAGGCCCGCATCGCCCGCGCCCAGGCGGCGTTAGCGGCCCTGGATGCCGGCCAGGCACCCGCCCAGCCCTACCAGCGCCCGCCCCGCGAAGACCGGCCCGAGCGCGACGACCGCCCCCGCCGCGACAACGACCCCAACCGCCCGCGCCGCGCCCCCCGCCTGCCCCGCCCCGAAGGGGAGGTAACGCCTCCCGGCGAAGGCCAGCCCCAGGACGCCGCCACCGCCCGCCAGCGCCAGGCCCCGCGCCTGCCCCTGCCCGCCGACGCCCCCGGCGCCCACATCGAAGGAGCAGGAGGCGAAGCTGGTGAAGCCGAAAAGCGCCGCCGCAAGCGCGGCGGCCGCAACCGCAACAACCGCGGCCCCCGTCCCGAAGGCAGCGCCCCAGCCGCCGTTGAGGGGCCAGCCGGCACCAGCGGGGAGTAGGGTTGAGTGAGAACAGCAAAAGCCGCCGTTGCTTCGGGAGAAGCAGCGGCGGCTTTGGTTTTGGGGTAGTAATCGGGGGTCTGAGATAACCTTCCTATTACGTACGATTTTGATTATACAACTCAAGTGTAAGCTTCACATTATCATTGCCTAGACTTTCTAGTTGCTTTAATGCCTGGTGAGACTTATCAGAATCAATAGTCATTAAAGCGTGAACACATTTTCTTAAGGTTGGCTCTAACTCGTCATCATACCACCTGAACGGCTGTCTATGCAAGGCAATATTCAGGATTGGTTCTACAAACCGGTCGTCAGCCAATCTTTTCATAATAATTGTGCTGAGTAGGTCTTCGTGTTGGCTATGCCAGGTACCCAATAATGCCTTTTCGATTGAGTTATAGCAACACGCATCGACCTCGTTTATACTTCCAAAGGCAAGGCATTCTACGAGTTCTTGCTCGTTTTGCCTCTCAACGGCGATTTTTAACTTATCATGCATTCTATACAGTTACTTTTAAATTCCTCTTAATTTCAGGCTTCGCGAAACCAAGTATAGCTATAAGCCTCAGGAAGCGGCGCCAAGCACGTAACAGGTTTTCAAAAAGCAACTACCCTCACTATACTTACCGAAGATACAGTTTCATGGAGCAGTCAGATTCAGCGCTACCCCCAAATTCTCTTTAATCCGCCAGCACCTTCAACCCCGCCTTGGCAATCCGGGCGTCCTCATTGCCGTGGGCCCCGCCGACGCCGATGCCGCCCACGACTATGCCGCTCACGACGATGGGGACGCCGCCATCCATCATCAGCACGTTTTCGTCGAGGTAGCGGATGTCTTCGGGGATGCTGCCTTCTTTAATGCCGCGGGCAATAACGGCCGTTTCGCGCTTTTGGGAGGCGGCGGTGTAGGCTTTTTTGTAGCTGGCCCGGAGCGTGTGCACGCCGGCCTGGTGGTCGCGGAGCACGGCCAGCGTCTGGCCCGAGCGGTCGACTACCGTGATGGAGACGGCGTGGCCGGCCTTCTGGGCTTCGGCGCGGGCGGCCTGCACCATGGCCAGGGCTGCCTCGGCCGTGAGGACGGGTTCGGTGGGGAGTCGGAGTTGGGCAGAGTTCATGGTGGCGGAAAGTAGCAGGGGGAGCAGGAGCAGCAGGCGTTTCATGTGCGGACGGCGGCCGGTGCGGGGCCGGGGTAGGCTACGGGGTACGCGGCGGCCGGGCAGTAGTTGCAGCAGCAGCCGGGTTGCAGACGGGCGCTATTGGCTTACTTTGCGCCTTGCGTGCGCCTCACGTCACGTGCGCCACGCAAGGCTTATACCTCACTCACCACCCAGAAAGCTAACGGCTATCAGCTGAAGGCTAACAGCTCAAATAATGTACATCTTCGTTATCAATTCGGGTAGCAGTTCGCTTAAGTACCAGCTGTTTGCCTGGCCCCAGGAGCAGCCGCGGTGCCGGGGCCTCATCGAGCGGATTGGCCAGGCCGAGGGCCAGCTTACCCATACCGCCATCGGCCCCGACGGCCAGGAACGTACCCTGACCCGCACCGAGCCCATCCCCGACCACCGCGCCGGCTTGCAGCTGGCCCTGGCGCTGCTGACGGACCCGGAACTGGGCGTCATCCAAAGTCCCGAGGAGGTGGCCGTGGTGGGGCACCGGGCGGTGCATGGGGGCGAGCAGTTTATGGCCCCCACACTGGTTACGACGGCCGTGAAGGCCAAAATCCGGGAGCTGTTTGCACTGGCTCCGCTGCACAACCCGGCCAATTTGCTGGGCATGGAGGTGGCCGAACAGCTGTTCCCGCAGGCCCGCCAGGTGGCGGTGTTCGACACGGCCTTCCACAGCACTCTGCCGCCCCAGGCCTACCGCTTCGCCCTGCCCGAACGGCTCTACACCGAGCACGGCCTGCGGGCCTACGGCTTCCACGGCACCAGCCACAAGTTTGTGTGCGACGAGGCCCGCCGCTATCTGCAGCAGCCCGAGGCCCGCGTGATAACCGTGCATCTGGGCAACGGCTGCAGCATGACGGCCACCGTAGCCGGCCGCTCGGTGGATACCAGCATGGGTTTCGGGCCGATGAACGGGCTGGTGATGGGCACCCGCGCCGGCGACACCGACCAGGCCATCATCTTCTACCTCGTCGAGCAGCTGGGCTACTCGTTGGAAGAAGTGAAAACGTTGCTCAACCGTGAAAGTGGGATGCTGGGCCTCACCGGCCACACCGATATGCGCGACATCACGCGCCAACTCGAAGCCGGTGTCGAGCGCGCCCGCCTGGCCTACGACCTCTACGCCTACCGCATCAAAAAGTACCTCGGTGCCTTCCTGGCTGCCCTCAACGGCGCTGAAGCCGTGGTGTTCACCGGCGGCGTGGGCGAAAACGACGCCCGCGTCCGAAGCCTCGCCTGCCAGCACCTGGATTTTCTGGGCATCCAACTCGATGAGGAGCAGAACCAGCGCCGCACCCCCGGCCTGCGCAACCTCTCGGCCCCCGGCGCCCGCGTGCCGGTGCTGGTCATCCCCACCAACGAGGAGCTGGAAATTGCCCGCCAGTGCGCGGCGTTGGTTAGTGGTTAGTGGAGAAAGGTCATCAGAGCGCAGCGAAGACTCTCGCGCGCTAACGCTGCAATACTGTTGCAACAACTACAGGCGAGATTCTTCGCTGCGCTCTGAATGACGTTTCATTACCAACTGCCACTCACTAATAGCTCAATCGTACCTTCGCGCAACTCTGCACCCGTACCGGGGGTTATTGGCTTTCCACTGATTACGTCGGCTCTTGCTGTTATCTGCTTCTCCTTGGTTGATTGGATTGTGCCTGCTGGTGGGCGCGGGCTACGCGGCGCTGCTCTACTCGGCCAAAGCGCCCTGGAGCCGGGCCGTCAACTATGCACTGGCGGCTGTGCGCTTTGTGGTCGTGAGCTTCCTGTGCTTTCTGCTGCTCTCGCCCTTCCTGAAATCAACCACCACGACCACCGAGCAGCCCACCGTGGTGCTGGCCCTCGACAACTCCCAGTCGGTGGCGCTGTTTACGCCGCCGGCCGTGCTGCGCCAGGCCACGGCGGGCCTCACGCGGCTGGCCGAAACGTTGCGCCAGAAGGGCTTCACCGTGGAAACCCGCACGCTCTCGGCCACCCGCGCCATCGGGCCCGATTCAGTGCAGTTTAAGGCCCCGGCCACCGACCTCGACGGGCTGCTGGCCGGCATCGGCGAAACCTTGCAGGGCCGCAACCTGGCGGGCGTGGTGCTGCTTTCCGATGGCCTCGTGAATCAGGGCCAGGCGCCCGAATTCGCTGATTACCGCTTTCCGCTCTACACCGTGGGCGTGGGCGACACCATTCCGAAGAAGGATGTGAGCGTGCCCGCGCTCAGCTACAACCGGGTGGCTTTCAGCGGCAACCAGTTTCCTATTGAAGCCGAGTTGGCCTACGACGGCTACGGCGCCGGCACCACGGCCACTGTGCAGCTGCTGGAAAACGGCCGGGTGCTGCAAACCAGGCAGGTGGCCCTGCCGGCCGGGCAGCGGCGCACCAAAACCCGCTTTCTGCTGACGGCCACCGGCACGGGCAAGCGCCGCTACGAGGTGCGGGCCGTGCCGCTGCAGGGCGAGTTCACCCTGCTCAACAACCAGAAATTTGCCTACCTCGACGTGGTGAAGGGCAAGCTGCGGGTGCTGCTGGCCGGCGCCGCCCCCCACCCCGACCTTAAGGCCCTGCGCGCCGCCATCCAGCAAAACGACAACTTCGACCTGATTACCTACCTGCCCGGCATCAGTCCGCTCAAAAACCAGGATTTCGACGTGGCCATTCTGCATCAGCTGCCGGCCCGCTCGGGCGTGGGCCAGGAGGTGCTGGCCCAGGTGGCCGCCCGCCGCGCCCCGGCCCTGTACGTGCTCGGGGCGCAGTCGAACTTTGGGGCCTACAACCGCCTGGGCACCGGCCTGACGGTGCAGCCCCGCGGCGCCCAAACCGACGATGTGACGCCCGTACCCAACCCGGCCTTCAACCGGTTTTCTTTTGAAGAGGACGCGCTGAAGCGCTTTGCCGACTACCCGCCCGCGCCGGTGCCCTTCGGTGAGGCCCGGCTCAGCGGCGGGGCCGAGGCCGCGCTGTGGCAGCGGGTGGGCCGGGTGGCCACCCGGAAGCCGCTGCTGGTGTTCGGGGGTACGCCCGCCCGGCGCCAGGCCACGCTGCTCACCGAGGGCAGCTGGCAGTGGCGCCTGCAGGAAGCCGTGGAGCACGACGACAAGCCCGAAGCTTACGACCGGCTGGTGCTACGGACGCTGCAGCTGCTCACCCAGAACGCCAACCGCAAGCGCCTCGACGTGTACCCGACCCAGGATGCGTTCAATACATCCGACGACGTAACCTTCGGGGTGGAAACCTACAACGCCATCTTCGAGCGCACGTATGGTGAGCCCGTGACGCTCACGCTCACCGACGAGCGGCAGAAAGTCCGCACCTTCAGCTTCGCCCCCACGCCCGACGGCGCGCCCGTGCATTTGGGCGAGCTGCCGGCCGGCCTCTACCACTACCAGGCCCGCGCCACGCTCGGCGGCCAGGCCCAGCAGGATGCCGGCGAAGTGCTGGTGCAGGAGCAGCAGCTCGAAGCCCTGCAAAGCCGCGCCGACCACAACCTGCTCGCCCAGCTGGCCCGCCGGAGCGGCCAGCGCCTGTACTTCCCCGCCCAAATCGACCAGCTGGCCCAGGACATCGAGAAGGCCGGTTACAAGCCCGTCATCTACGAGCAGGAAGACCTCCAGGACCTTATTAATCTTAAATGGCTGTTCTTCCTGCTGCTGGCCCTGGTTACGGCCGAATGGGCTACCCGCAAATACTCCGGCGGCGTGTGAGTTGGTTGTCAGTTGCCAGTTGCCAGTAAAAGGAACGTCATTCAGAGCATAGCGAAGAATCTCACGTGCTGACGTTGTAACGGTAACTCAACGTCAGCACGCGAGATTCTTCGCTACGCTCTGAATGACGTTCCACTCCTATAAACATCCTCCTAATGAAATACCTACCCCTCCTCGCTACCGTTCTGCTATTTACCGGCTGCAAAAAATCGCCCGAAAAACAAGCCGAGCTGGCCGTGCAGGATTTCCTGCGCAACCGGGTTTCCACGGCCCGCAACTACGCCCCCGGCAAGTTCCGGCTGGAGCCCTACACCAAGCGCGACTCGCTGCTGTACCTGGCCCAGATGGCCCAAATCAACGGCCAACCTGCCCCGCCCGCGCCCTCACCCGCCGACACGGCCCGCATCGGCATCCTGGTGCACCACGACTACCGCGACCAGACACCCGATGACATCCTCATCCGCGACAGTGGCGAGTACGTGGTGCGCCCCAACGGCGAGGTGCGCCTGCTGATTGCCGAAAGCGTCCGCAAGCGCCGGCTGGCCCAGTAACCGTACCTTTGCCGGCCCGCATTTGTCATCCTGAGCGCAGCGAAGGACCTATACAGAAGGTAACATCAAGTAATAGCCTCTGTATAGGTCCTTCGCTGCGCTCAGGATGACAGGCGGCCTCACTTATTCACCGCCCCCATGCGCTACATCCTGCTCAACAAGCCCTACGAAGTCCTCACCCAGTTTACCGACGAAACCGGCCGGCAGACGCTCAAGGATTTCGTGCAGGTACCCGGCATCTACCCCGTCGGGCGGCTCGATTACGACTCGGAGGGGCTGGTATTGCTCACCGACGACAAGCAGTTGCAACATCGGCTGTCGGAGCCGCGCTTCAAGGTGCCCAAAACCTATTGGGTGCAGGTAGAAGGCGAGCCGACGCCCGCGGCGCTGGAAAACCTGCGCCGCGGCGTGGACCTGAAAACCGGCTACACCTCGGCCGCCGAAGTGGAGATGTTGCCCAATGCGCCCGAGCTATGGGAGCGGAGCAAGCCGGTCCGTTTCCGGGCCAATATCCCGACCAGCTGGCTGCAAATCCGCATTTCGCAGGGCATGAACCGGCAGGTGCGCAAGATGACGGCCGCCGTGGGCTACCCCACCCTCCGCCTCGTGCGCGCCGCCATTGCCGATATGGACCTGGGCGAGCTGCAGCCCGGCCAGTGGCGCGAGCTGACGAACACCGAAGTGCGCCTGCTCACCGAGGACATGGCCGCTCAGACGGCCGCGGCCGGCACCTTCAAAACGCCCAAAACCTCCGAATACTGGCCCGGTGGTATCCCGCCCGGCGGCAAGAAGAGCGGTAGCAACCGCGGCGGCTTCACGGCCCCCGGCACTAGGCCTGCGGGTGCCAAAGCGCCCGGCGGCAAGCCCGGCCGGCCCGCGGGCGGAGCTAAATCGGCCAGCCCCAAACCAGCCGGCAGCCGGGCCGAGGCGCCTGGCAAATTCATCCCGAACAAGCCCGCCAGCGGTAAGCCAACTGGCAGCAAACCGGCCGGCGGCAAAACCTTCGGCCCGAAGCCGACCAGCGGTAAGCCCGGTGGCAAGCCCGGCAGCAAGCCCGGTCCGACGAGCGGCGGGCCCAAGCGGCGCGGCTGATGCCCCGGCGGCTACTCGGGCGGCGGGCGTTGTGGGCACTCGTGCTGGGCGGGGTGCTGCTGAATGCGGTGGCCTTTTTTCATGCCTGGCGCTTTACCCATTTTGTTGCGGATGACGGCCGGAAAACCGGCAGCCCCGACAGCTGACGCCGCCCCGCAAGCTGTGGCTGCTGGCCACCGGCGTACGCACGCCCAAGCCGCGTAACCACGCCCGGCCCGCGTTTCCGTACGTTACCGTGCAATTGGCTGGGCCCAACGGGCGGCTGGGAAGCTGGTACGGCGCGGTGCCCCGGGCGCGCGGCACGGTGGCGTTGTTTCATGGCTACACCAGCTCCAAAAGCCAGCTGCTGCCCGAGGCCGCCTACTTCCGAGGCCTCGGTTATAACGTTTTGCTCACCGATTTTGCGGGCAGCGGCAACTCGCAGGGCTACCGCTGCACCGTGGGCTACCGCGAAGCCGCCGATGTAGCGGCCGTATTGCGCTGGCTGCAGCGGCGCCCGGGCCCGGTATTCATCTACGCCAACTCGATGGGCGCGGTAGCCACCCTGCGGGCCGAGGCCGAGTTGGGCGTACGGCCCACCGCCAACCTGCTCGAATGCCCTTACGGCTCGATGCTGGCCACTGCCCAAAGCCGCTTCCGCTCGATGGGCGTGCCGGCCTTTCCGATGGCCAACCTGCTGGTGTTCTGGGGCGGGGCGGCCAACGGCTTCAACGCCTTCGCCCTCGACGCCACCGCTTACGCCGCCCGCACGCCCACGCCCACCCTGCTTATGTGGGGCAGCGTCGACCCGCGCGTCACCCGCGCCGAAACCGACGCCATCTTCGCCCGCCTGGCCGGCCCCAAGCAGCGGCAGGATTTCCCCGGCTCCGGCCACGAGCCGTACTGGCGGCAGCACGAGGCGCTGTGGCAGCGTACGGTGGCAGGGTTTCTGAGCGAACAGCAGTAGCGGGAGCAGTAGCGCGAAACAGATTTTCGCGCTACTGCTCCCGCTACTTTCTTCTGCCCGCCTGGCAGAAATCCTGCCCCCTATTTTCCCGTAGAAAGTCAGAGCGGCGGGAAAACCGGCCTTACCGGCCCCGAAAATGACAATCTGTCATTAGAAACGCGCATTTCCGGGGCTGGTACGTCTCTTGTAATTACCGGGGCACGAGGGTTTCGGCCCTTATTCAACTGACAATCTACTTTCTACTCATACACCTAACATCATGGGCAAAATAATCGGTATTGACCTCGGCACCACCAACTCGTGCGTGTCTGTAATGGAAGGCAACGAGCCGGTGGTAATTCCGAACAGCGAAGGCCGCCGCACGACTCCCTCTATCGTCGCGTTTCTCGACAACGGTAAGGGCGAGCGTAAGGTGGGCGACCCCGCTAAGCGCCAGGCCATCACCAACCCCAACAACACAATTCAGAGCATTAAGCGCTTCATGGGCCGCAACTTTTCGGAGGTTTCCGAAGAGGCCAAGAATGTGCCTTACGACGTAACCAGCGGCACCAACAACACGGCTACCGTGAAAATCGGCGACCGGCAGTACACGCCTCAGGAAATTTCGGCCATGGTGCTTCAGAAGATGAAGCAGACGGCTGAGGAATATCTGGGCACGACCGTAAGCGAAGCCGTTATTACGGTGCCCGCCTACTTCAACGATGCCCAGCGCCAGGCCACCAAGGAAGCCGGTGCTATTGCCGGCCTCGATGTGAAGCGCATCATCAACGAGCCTACCGCCGCCGCGCTGGCGTACGGCCTCGATAAAGACCACTCCAACCACAAAGTGGCCGTGTACGACCTCGGTGGTGGTACGTTCGATATCTCGATTCTGGAGCTCGACAACGGTGTGTTTGAGGTGCTGAGCACCAACGGCGACACTCACCTCGGCGGCGACGACTTCGACCAGGTTATCATTAACTTCCTGGCCGACCAGTTTGCCTCGGAAAACGAAGGCCTCGACCTGCGCAAGGACGCTATGGCTCTGCAGCGCCTCAAGGAAGCTGCCGAGAAAGCCAAAGTGGAGCTGTCTTCGTCGTCGGAAACCGAAATCAACCTGCCCTACATCACCGCTACGGCCTCGGGCCCCAAGCACCTGGTAGTGAAGCTGAGCCGCGCGAAGTTCGAGCAGCTGGCCGACTCGCTGTTCAAGCGCAGCATGGAGCCCGTGAAAAAGGCCCTGCAGGACGCCGGCCTGAGCACTTCGGACATCAACGACGTGATTCTGGTAGGCGGCTCGACCCGGATGCCCCGCATTCAGGAAGAGGTGGAGAAGTTCTTCGGCAAGAAGCCCAGCAAGGGCGTGAACCCCGACGAAGTGGTAGCCATCGGCGCGGCCATCCAGGGCGGCGTGCTCACCGGTGAGGTGAAGGACGTGCTCCTGCTCGACGTAACCCCGCTCAGCCTCGGCATCGAGACGATGGGTGGCGTGATGACCAAGCTCATCGAAAGCAACACCACCATTCCAACCAAGAAATCGGAGACGTTCTCGACGGCTTCTGACAACCAGCCGAGCGTAGAAATCCACGTGTTGCAGGGCGAGCGGCCGCTGGCTTCGCAGAACCGCACCATCGGTAAGTTCCACCTCGATTCCATTCCACCGTCCCCCCGCGGCGTTCCGCAGATTGAAGTAACCTTCGATATTGATGCCAACGGTATTCTGCACGTAACGGCCAAGGACAAGGGCACCGGTAAGGAGCAGAAAATCCGCATCGAAGCCTCGTCGGGCCTCTCCGACGCCGACATCGAGCGGATGCGTCAGGAAGCGCAGTCGAACGCCGAAGCCGATAAGGCCGAGCGCGAGAAAATCGAGAAGGTCAACCAAGCCGACTCCATGATTTTCCAGACCGAGAAGCAGATGACCGAGTACGGCGACAAGCTGAGCGCCGGCAACAAAACGGCCGTCGAAAACGCCCTCGCCGACCTCAAGAAGGCCCACGAGAGCAAGGACCTCGGCGCCATTGATACCGCTATGGCCGCCATCAACACGGCCTGGCAGGCGGCCTCGCAGGAGATGTACGCCCAGGGCGGCCCCGAAGGCGGCCAGCCCGGCGCGGAAGGTGGCAACCCCTTCGGCGGCGAAGGTCAGCCCGGCGGCAACGGCCAGCAGGGTGCCAACGCCGACAACGTAACCGACGTGGATTACGAGGAAGTCGAAGGCAAGTAAATCACTGATTAGCGCTGATTGAATTGATTGCGCTGATTTCTGGTAAGTTTGAAGGGCCCGGAGCAATTTGCTCCGGGCCCTTTTTTTATGCGGTTTGCAGGCTTCGACGTTAAGCCAGAAAGCGGCGCGCAGTTGCGTGGTAGTATAGGGTGCTGACTTTACGTTATGGCTGATTTTATCATCATCGGGGCGGGTATCGGCGGGCTGGCTACGGCACACGCGCTGCTGAAGCTGGGCCACGCGGTGCGGGTGTACGAGGCGGCGGCCGAGCTGCGGGCCGTGGGCGCGGGCGTGGTGCTGGGGGCCAACGCCATGCGGGCCCTGCACGAGTTGGACCTGCACGATGCCGTGGCAGTGCTGGGCGCTTCCGTGTGCCAGTTGCAGCTGCTCGACCAGCAGGGCCGGCTGCTGCAAACCGCCGACACCACCGATTTCACCCGGCGGCTGGGCTTCGAGAACATAGGCATCCACCGGGCCGACCTGCAACGGGCGCTACTGGCGGGCCTGCCGCCCGGCACCGTGCAGTTGGGCAAGGCCTTCGAGCGGTACGAAGAAACCCCGACGGGCGTGCGGGCCCACTTCGCCGACGGCTCCCAGGCCCACGCCGCTGCCCTCATTGGGGCCGATGGGCTGAACTCGCGGGTGCGGCGGCAGCTGTTGCCGGCCGCTGCACCGCGCTACGCGGGCTACACCTGCTGGCGGGCCGTGGTGGAGGCCGGGGCGCTGGGGCTGCCGGCCGGCGAGTCGGCCGAAACCTGGGGCGCGGCGGGGCGGCGGTTTGGCTACGTGCCGGTGGGCGGCGGGCGGGTGTACTGGTTTGCCTGCCTCAACAGCCCCGCGCCGCGCAGCCCGAAATACCAGGCCTACCGCGTAGCCGACCTGCAGCGCGAGTTTGCCGGTTTCCACGCGCCGGTGCCCGAGCTGCTGGCCCTCACTCACAACGATGGGCTGCTCTGGAACGACATTCTGGACCTGCCGCCCCTGCCCCACTTCGCCCGCGGCCCGGTGCTGCTACTCGGCGACGCGGCCCACGCCACCACGCCCAACATGGGCCAGGGCGCGGGCATGGCCATCGAGGATGCCGCCGTACTGGCCCGCTGCCTGCGCGCCTCCCCCACCAACGTTTGGGCTGCCTTCAACTCGTTCGAGCAGCGGCGCCGGGCCCGCACGGCCCGCATCGTGCGCACCTCCTGGCAGCTGGGCCGCGTGGGTCAGCTGGAAAGCCCCCTGCTCACCGGCATCCGCAACACCGTAATGCGCCTGCTGCCCGCCGCCGTGAGCCGCAGCCAGATGGCGTGGCTGTATGAGGAGTTGTAGCCTTGTGCAAGTAGACTAAGACTTACGCAAAAGGGGGCCGTAGGCTTGTAGCGCGAAGCTTCTGCTTCGCGTACTGTTGAACATAGTTACCTAACAGTCAGCAACGATACGCGAAGCAGAAGCTTCGCGCTACAATCGTTCTGCGTAAGTCCTATAGACTTTCGTTCAGGTACAAAAAAGCCCGGCTCCTCTGCAGGAACCGGGCTCCGGTCTTTCTACCTAACGCTTACGCGGCGGCGGCCGTCTGGCCGTTTTCGCGCTCGTCGATGGCCTTCTTGAGCTTGGCGATGGCCTGGGTGGCGCGCTCCTCATCGAGGCGGTTGATGTTGAGCAGCATCTTGGTCTTCTCGGCGCGGGTTACCACCGGGTGGTTGAGCAGGCGGATAATTTCCTCCTTCTGCGAAGCCGAAGCGTAAGCCGGGGCCGACGACTCGGCAGCGGCAGTAGGCTCGGCGGGTACGGCCTTCATGGCCACGGGCGCAACTGGGGCGGCTTGCGGAGCCGGAGCAGCGGGCGTTTCGGCCACGGTGGGCGTGTTGCCGCCGTAATCCATTTCCTCGGCCGGGGTGGGCTCGTAGCCGGCGGCGCGGATAATCCAGGCCAAAATGTTCCGGTAAGCCTTGCCGATGGCGCGGGTCTGGGCCATGCTCATGATGGCAAACTCCTGGTAGAACTTCTTGCCCTGCTCCTTGCTGGAGCACACCGCGAAGCCGGCACCCACCGTCTGGCCGCTCTTCAGATCGAAGAGGTTGACCTTGGCCTGGTACTTGATTTCCTGGTCATTGCTGACATTGATAACGTGCTCGACCACGGGCACAATGCCCAGGCGCGAGCCGGCGTACTGCCAGCCCTCCACGTTCACAAACTCCTTGCCCTGGACGTTGGTCGTGAGCTTGTTTTCCTTGATGAATTTGGCCAAATCCGTGGCCAGATGCAGCGTCTCGTCGGAGTGCGACAAATCATAGCTCTCAACTTTGGGCTTGCGGGTGGTGGGCTCTTTGGGGGCTTTCACTGCTTGGCTCATGGTGCTTTTCCGTTAGGTTCCTGTAATGACATATGGTGTGTTCGGATGTATAACCTTCGCCCGGCCTAAAAGGTGCAAAAATTCACAAGTTTTTATATAATTTTTATCACTGATATACAGTTACTTAAAAACATAATTTCCAACATGGTTAGCCACTATTCATTTTAGCTTATCAACTTCCCTGCTCCACTGCCCCTGGTTCCGGCAGCTCTATCCGTTGGCCCTGTTCGCCCACAAAAAAACGCCGGCGGATTGCCGGCGTCAGTAAAGCTATTGAAGAAGTTGGAAGTGCCTTTTAGTTAGGGCCTTCCCAGATGTAACCATCCTTCATCGTGATGGTGCGGTCGGCCATTTCGGCCAGCTGGTCGTTGTGCGTCACGATAACGAAGGTCTGGCCCAGCTCTTTGCGCAGCAGGAAGAAAATCTGATGCAGCTCCTGGGCGTTCTGCGAGTCGAGGTTGCCCGAGGGCTCATCGGCGAAGATGATTTCGGGCGAGTTGATGAGGGCGCGGGCCACGGCCGTGCGCTGCTGCTCGCCGCCGCTCATTTCCGAGGGCTTGTGGTCGGCGCGGCGCTCCAGGTTGAGCATGCCCAGCAATTCGCGGGCCCGCACCCGGGTTTCTTTTTCCGAGCGGCCCGCCAGATAGGCCGGCAGGCACACGTTTTCGAGGGCCGTGAACTCGGGCAGCAGGTTATGAAACTGGAAGATGAAGCCGATGTGACGGTTGCGAAACCGCGCCAGATCGGAGCGCCCCAGCGAGCTGACCGACTCGCCATCAAACAGCACCTCGCCCGAATCGGGATTATCCAGGGTGCCCAGAATGTGCAGCAGCGTACTTTTGCCGGCGCCCGACGAGCCCACGATGCTCACGATTTCCGACTTCTCGATGGTCAGGTCGATGCCCTTGAGCACTTCCAGCGTGTTGTAGCTTTTGCGGATGTTGATGGCTTGCAGCAAAACGAGTCGGGGAACGGGGCCAGAAAGAAGTACAGAAACAAATCTACGCAATGTCGGTCGTTGCGGTGGTATCAGGGGCCACGTTGTGGAGCGAAGCCGGCCCGGGTGTACCTTCCCGGTTCGTATGCTGCCTATGTCTCTTCCTGCCTTTTCCTTTCCGCGCTGGCTTGGCGCGCTCCTGCTGGTAGCCGTGCTGCTGGTGCTGGCCACTGCCTGGTGGACCTGGCCGCGTGCGGTGCCGGCCCCGGCGGGCCTCGGACCAGCCACCGCTTACCAGACTACTTCGCCCACTGGCCCGCCGCCCGCCGACGGCCGCATGCGGGGCGTGAGCTGGGTAGGCACCGATTCGGCTTCGATGCTCGATTTGGCGCCGCTGACCAACGCCGGCGTGACGTGGATTGCCCAGATGCCCTTCGGCTGGCAGGCGGGCGCCGCCGAACCAGCGGTGCAACTTCGCCCCAATGTAGCCAGCCGCCGCTACTGGGGCGAAAGCGACGCGGGCATCCTGCTCACAGCCCAACGCGCCAAGGAGCGCGGCATCCGCACGCTGCTCAAGCCTCATTTGTGGCTGCGCGGCCCCGGCAGCTGGTCGGGCGACATCAATATGAATTCCGAAGCCGACTGGCAAACCTGGTTCAGCAGCTACTCGGTTTTCATCCTGCACTACGCCCGGCTGGCCGAAACCGGTAAGCTCGACGCCCTGTGCATCGGCACCGAGCTGGAGCGCACTGTGGGCCACGAGGCCGAGTGGCGCAAGCTCATCAGGCAAATCCGGCAGGTGTATCACGGGCCGCTGACGTACGCGGCCAACTGGAGCGGCGAGTTCGAGCAGGTGCGCTTCTGGGACGCGCTGGACTTTATCGGCGTGCAGGCCTACTTCCCGCTCAGCCCCCAGCCCAGCCCCGATAAGGCCAGCCTGCTAGCGGCCTGGCAGGAACCACTGCGGCGCCTCGAAGCCATCCAGAAAAAATATAACAAGCCGGTCGTGTTCACCGAAGCCGGCTACAAAACCACCGCCGACGCAGCGGCCAAGCCCTGGGAATGGCCCCGGCAGACTGATATGCTTACGCCCGCCGACGAGGCCACGCAGGCCGCCTGCTACGCCGCTTTGTTCGAGACCTTCTGGCCCCGGCCCTGGTTTAAAGGCCTGTTCATCTGGAAGTGGTACCCCGGCCTGCGGCCCGACGGCCCCGCCCGCCGCCACGCCGACTTCACGCCCCAGCACAAACCCGCCGAGCAGGTGATGAGCGCGTGGTTTTTGAAGCGGGGTTGAAGGGTAACGCCTGTCATCCTGAGCGCAGCGAAGGACCTTCTTATGGCAGCACAACATCACCAACAATTAGTGCTGCCGCAGGAAGGTCCTTCGCTGCGCTCAGGATGACAGGCGTTTTCACTCTTCTTCAATTATCCGCTCAGACGCACTATTTCACTGTTTCACCACCTCACTTCTCGGCTGCCAACTCAATTCTGCCTACTTTCGCGGATAGAAATCACCCCCATAACTGACCTCTATGAACATTCACGAGTATCAGGGCAAAGACATTTTGAAGCGCTACGGCGTGCGCGTGCAGGAAGGCATCGTGGCCGATACGGCTGAGGAGGCCGTAAAAGCCGCCGAAAAGCTGACTGCCGACACCGGCACCAGCTGGTACGTTATCAAGGCCCAGATTCATGCCGGCGGCCGCGGCAAAGGAGGCGGGGTGAAACTCGCCAAAAACCTGGAGCAGGTAAAGGAAATTGCCGGCCAGATTATCGGCATGCAGCTCGTTACCAAGCAAACCGGCGCCGAAGGCCGCAAGGTGCACAAGGTGCTCGTGGCCCAGGACGTGTACTACCCCGGCGAGTCGGAAACCCAGGAGTTCTACATGAGCGTACTGCTCGACCGCGCTACTGGCCAGAACGTTATCATCTACACCACCGAGGGCGGCGTAGATATCGAGGAAGTAGCCGAGGCGCACCCCGAGAAAATCCACCGCGAGCATATCGACCCGCGCGTGGGCCTGCAGGGCTTCCAGGCCCGCAAAATTGCGTTCAACCTGGGCTTGTCGGGTGATGCCTTCAAGGAGATGGTGAAGTTCGTGACCGCCCTGTACAAGGCCTACGACGAAACCGACTCGGCCATGTTCGAAATCAACCCCGTGCTGAAAACGTCGGACAACAAGATCCTGGCCGTTGACGCCAAGGTTGACCTTGACGAAAACGCCCTCTACCGCCACAAGGACTTCGCCGCCCTGCGCGACACCAACGAAGAAGACCCCTTGGAAGTGGAAGCTTCGGCCTCGCATCTCAACTACGTGAAGCTCGACGGCAACGTGGGCTGCATGGTGAACGGCGCCGGTCTGGCCATGGCCACGATGGACATCATCAAGCTCAGCGGCGGCGAGCCGGCCAACTTCCTCGACGTAGGGGGAGGGGCCTCGGCCGAAACCGTGGAAGCCGGTTTCCGCATCATCCTGAAGGACCCCAACGTGCAGGCCATCCTGATCAACATCTTCGGCGGCATCGTGCGTTGCGACCGGGTAGCCAACGGCGTGGTGGAAGCCTACAAGAACATCGGCGACATCCGCGTGCCCATCATCGTGCGCCTGCAGGGCACCAACGCCGAAGAAGGCGCCCGCATCATCGACGAAAGCGGCCTGAAAGTGTACTCGGCCGTGCTGCTGAAAGACGCCGCCGAGCGCGTAAAGGAAGTGCTGGCAAAGTAAAACCGGCAGATTAATAGCTTACTGTTCAGCCAAGAGCCCGTCCGGATTTCCGGGCGGGCTTTTTGTTGTTGGGCCGGCCAACCCTAGCCCATAAGTCTGCGTTAAGTCGATTTCTCCTTAAATTGACCTTAACGTATGAAAATTATAATTTTACTCACAGCACTATTAATTGGAGGCCTCTTGTTTCCAGCAATGGCCCAGCCTGATGCCCCCACTGTCGATTATCTGGAAGCCTTTCCTTACCAGACCTCTCCCGATGCGGTAGCTTACCCATTTATCTTCAGTTCCCCCGATTCTGCTTACCTCACGAGGTTTCGCGAAATGTTTGGACTGGCCAGCGTAATTGCCCCGGAAAGTACCGATTTGGGCCGGGCCCGGGCCTTGTGCCGTTGGGTGTATTTTCGGCTGGAGCACGATGGCCGCCAAACGTTCGAATCAACTGATGCCTTCGATATTCTGCAGGCCGCCCAGGCCGGAGAGTCGGTGCAATGCGTGGAGTATGGGCTGGTGTTGGCAACGGCCTTTAACGCAGTGGGCATTCCGGCCCGGCCGCTATACCTGAAGGCGGCCAACGTGCAAACCAAGGCCTCGGCTGCCGGCCACGCCCTGGCCGAAGCCTGGTTGCCCGACCAAGGCAAGTGGGTAATGGTTGACGCCCAAGCCGACATCATCCCCATGCTCGGCTCCATCCCGCTCAATGCTCTGGAGCTACAACAGGCCCTGCTGGCCCGTCGGCCCGAACTGACAGCGCTGAGCTCCACTAAGTCTCCGCCCCGCTCCTACTTCCGATGGGTAAAACAGTACCTATATTATTTCGACACGACGCCCGATAATCGCTACGGGATTCGCAAATCGTTGACCGGCCTGATGTTGGTGCCTGTTGGAGCGCGTAAACCCACTATTTTTCAGCGCACTACCCGTATTCGCAATATGCGCTACACCCATTCAGCAACCACATTTTACGCCCCGCCTTCAAGAGCCCGCCCCCAGATAGCCCAAGCCGAAGCTGACCCGGCACTACTGACCTACTAGTTAGTCGCCACCTTACTTATCCACGCTTGCTAAACGCCCAACGGCCCGGAATCCAGTTTGGATTCCGGGCCGTTGGGCTTCAGTTGCAACTAAGGTTATTTCTCGCTGGCAACACCGGCGTTGTCTTCGGCTTTTACCGGAATGGCTTTGCCTTTTACGCGCAGCTCTACTTCCATATTACCCCGGGTGCCGACCGAGTAAGGGCAGATTTTGTGGGCTTCGCGCACCATTTCAACCGTTTTTTGCTCGTCGAAGGATTTCAGGTCGACATCGAGAATGGCCGAAAGACCGTAGGCTTCGCCCTCCTGGAACAGCGAGACGGAGCACTTCACTTCGGTGCCGGAGTCGAGCTTGTCGCCGGCGCGCTGGGCAATAACGAGCAGCGCCTGCTGGAAGCACGAGGAGTAACCGGCGGCGAACAGTTCTTCGGGGTTGGTGGCGCCTTTTTTGCCGCCCAGGCCTTCAGGAACCGACATTTCCATGTCGATGGTACCGGTAGCGGAGCGAACGTGTCCGCTGCGGCCGCCTACGGCAGTGGCATCGGCGGTGTAGAGAGTCTTTTTTTCAGTGCTGGCCATAAAAAGGAATAGTTGGTGAGAAAGAGGTTTGCCTAATTAACTCTCTAGCCCGCCGGAAGGTTACCTGAACAGGGTGCAGGATTTCGCATAAAATGCGGATGTGCGTTTGGCAAACGGGCTTTTTCTCTCTAGTTTTGCGGCTCCCAACCGGGTTGCGTAGTACAACGGATAGTATGGGAGCCTCCGAAGCTCTAGATCTAGGTTCGATTCCTAGCGCGACCACACCAAAGCCCTTCTGCCTTGCGCGGAGGGGCTTTTTGTTTGCTCCCGGCGGGGCGGGGCATCTTTTATGAGGATGAGGCCGTACAAGGCGGGCGTTTACCTCAACGGTACGCCTCACTTCAACCCCCATTCCTATGCATAAGTACCTGCTTTCCGCTCTGGCTCTTTCCTTTACGCTTAGCGCCGGCTCGGCCGTAGCCCAGGGAAAAGTAACCAGAAAATCGGATGACGAGAAGGCCAAAGTCACGACCGAAAACGGGATGATGACCAAAACCAAAGTCGCCGACGACGGCAAAACCAAAATCAAGGGCAAAACGCCCGGCGGCGCCAAAATGAAGGCCACCACCAAGCCCCGCGAAGCGGCCGATATGGCCGACATGAAAATGAGCACCCCGGCCGGCGTGATGGTGGGCGGCGCCATGATGACGGCCGACAAGGACATCGTGGACAACGCCGTTAACTCCGCCGACCACACTACGCTGGTAGCGGCCCTGAAAGCGGCCGACCTGGTGAACACCCTGAAGGGCGACGGTCCGTTTACGGTGTTTGCCCCCACCAACGCCGCTATTGCCAAGCTGCCGGCCGGTACGACCGATATGCTGATGCGGCCCGAGAATAAGGCTAAGCTGGCCACCATCCTGACCTACCACGTGGTGCCCGGCCGCCTGCTGGCCGCCGACCTGCAGGACGGTCAGACGCTGACCACCGTGGAAGGCGAAACCCTGATGGTGCACCGCAACGGCAACTCGGTGATGCTGCACGATGCCAAGGGCGGCATGGCCACCGTAACGGTAGCCGACGCGGTATCGAAAAACGGCGTGACGCACGTTATCGACACGGTGCTGATGCCGGCCAAATAAGGCTGGAGCGACACTAAAAAATAGCAGAGCGCCCGCCCCTCATTTAGGGGCGGGCGCTCTTTTTACTGGCTGGAGGCGGTGGCAGCGCCCAATCCGGCGGCAGTAGTGCAGGGCAGTTGGCGGGCGAAAAATCTTTGCCGACCTTTAGGAGCTAGTTCGCTTCTCACTTTTTCACTACCCGATGAAACACTTTTTCGCTTGGATATTGACCGCCGTGCTGTTCGCCGGCCTGGGCACGGCCTCGGCCCAGACCCTGCCGGCAGCGCCGCCCACCAGCCTGCAGGGCCAGAACCTGAAGGACTGGCTGCGCGAGAACTGGTACGACGGCAAGCGCGTGGTGCTCGACTACGGCACGGCCCGCGGCAAGATGTACAACTACGTGGACAACCAGGACGGCAAGCTCGTATGTGTGTATTCGGGCTACACCGAAACCGTGAAGCTCGATTCGAGCAACACCAGCACCGGCGTGGTTAAGCAGATTAATTGCGAGCACACCGTGCCGCAGTCGTGGTTTGATGAGCAGGTGCGCATGCGCTCCGATATTCACCACCTGTTCCCGACGTTCATCGCCTGGAACTCGAACCGCGGCTCCGACCCGTTTGCCGAAATTCCCGACACTCAGACCAAGCTCTGGATGCGCGGCTCGACCAGCCAGACGGCCATTCCGACCACCAACATCGACGAGTACAGCGAGGACACCGACTCGCAGTTCGAGCCCCGCGAAGACCACAAGGGCAACCTGGCCCGGGCCCTGTTCTACTTCTACACCATGCACCAGGGCCAGAAGTTTGATGCGGGCAAGGACGTGATTACGGCCGCCGCCGACCTGAACACGCTCTACCAGTGGCACCTGGCCGACCCGGTAGATGCCCGCGAAACCGAGCGCAACCGCCGCGCGGCCAAAAGCCAGGGCAACTTCAACCCCTACGTGGCCTACCCCGACCTGGTGGCCCGCGCCTGGGGCTTCAAGGTGCTGCCGACTTTCGCGTTTGCTACCGCCACCGGCAGCATTGCCGAGGGCAACGCCGGCACCAGCACCTACACCACTAGCGTAACGGTTACGCCCGCCCCCACGGCCCCGCTCACGGTGCAGCTGAGCCTGAATATGACCTCCACGGCCACCAGCGGCCAGGATTTCACCTTTACCTCGCCCCAGACGCTGACCTTCGCGGCCGGCCAGACGACGCTGCCGGTAACCGTGACTATCAACGGCGACCAGATGCCCGAAGCCGATGAAACCGTGGTGCTGGCCCTGAGCAACCCCGCCACCGGCGCGGCCGTGGGCGGCCCCAACCAGCACGAGCTGACCATCCTCAACGACGACGGCCCCGCTCCTACCCTGCAGTTTGCCAGCGCCAAAGGCAGCCTTACCGAAGGCAACGACGGCACCAGTACCTACACCGTGAACGTAACGCTGACCGGCGCGGCCCCCACGGCGGCCGTAACTATTCCGGTAACGGTGCGGCCGGCCGGCACCACCGCCACTTCGCCCGCCGATTATACGCTGACCACCACCAGCCTCACCTTCGCGGCCGGCCAGGCCAGCCAGACCCAGGCCGTGACGCTGACGGTAGTTGGCGACCTGCTCGCCGAGCCCAACGAAACGGTGGTGCTGGCCCTGGGCACGCCCACCACGGGCGGCGCGGTGCTGGGCGCCATCCGCACCCACGAGCTGACGATTCTCAACGACGATGTGGCCCCGCCCGCGGCGCCCTGCACTGCGCTGTTCTTCTCGGAGTACATTGAGGGCAAGGCCAGCAACAGCAAGGCCATTGAAATCTACAACCCCTCGAACGCGCCCATCGACCTGGAAGGCATTACGGTAAGCCTGTTCGCCAACGGCCAGACTACCCCGAACGCCACGGCCGAGCTTAGCGGCACCATTGCCCCCGGCGACGTGTACGTAATTGCCAATGGCGGCGTCGTTTCGCCCATCGTTAAGGCTCAGGCTGATCTGGAGTCGAACGTGGGTTTCTTCAATGGCGATGATGCGCTGCTGCTGATGGACGGCACCGATACGCTCGACGTAATTGGCGTAATCGGGCAGAAGCCGGCCGGCGGCTGGGCAGTTACGGGCGGCACCACCACCGACGCCACGCTCGTGCGCAAAGCCAGCGTGAACAAGGGCCAGAAGCGCTGGGCCGACGCGCAGGCCGAATGGACTTTTGTGGGCACGGACGTGTATGACAACCTCGGCCGCCACACTTCTGATTGCGTAACGATTACCGGCACCACCGCTGCGGCCCGGCTGGGCGAAGGCGTGGAGGTGTTCCCGAACCCGGCGACCGGCCGCGTGCAGGTGCGCCTACCGCAGCTACGGGGCCGCCAGTCGGCCAGCCTGAGCCTCTACAACATGCTGGGCCAGCAGGTACTCAGCCGCCGCCAGCCGCTCTCGGCCACCGAAACGGCTACGCTCGATGTGCAGCCGCTGGCCGAGGGCCTGTACCTGCTGCGCGTCACGGCCGACGGCATCACCTACACCAGCCGCGTGGAAGTGCGCCGGTAGGGTTCAGGTTTTAGAACTTAGAGCTTAGATTTTAGAGCTTAGAAACAGACGAGTCCCTGGCGTCAGCAATGACATCAGGGACTCGTCTGTTTCTAAGCTCTAAGTTCTGAGCTCTAGGAAGCTTCCACCAGATCCTGGTAGTCGGGGTGGGCGGCCACGTAGCCGGCCATGAAGGTGCAGCTGGTGCGCACTTTCAGGTCGTTTTCGCGGGCGTAGGCGAGGCCGGCTTTGGCCAACTCGTCGCCGACGCCCTGGCCGCGCAGCTCTTCTTCGACGAAGGTGTGGGTGAAGTCGATGACGCCGTCGGCGGGCCGGCTATAGGAGAGTTCGGCCGAGTGGCCATCCTGGGAAACGGTAAATTCCTGGTTTTCGGAGTGATGCTGAACGGAGAGCGACATAAGCGGGAAAAAAGAAGGAAAGAATCGGGGAAGTGAGGCGGCGGAAGCCCGACCGGACACCGCCATTTCCCGGAAGTTTACGTATGAATGGCAACGGCGGCCACTTGCGCCGTCGTTTCTTCCCTATTCCCTCCTCCTACCCTTACGCTTTTCTTATGGCCACCAACCCGCTCAACTCGCCCGATACCTCCCGCAACCCTTCGCAGGCCGCCAATGATACGCCCAACTACGGTAGCTTCGGCCACCCCGACAACCCCAACGAGCCGCTAAACGAAGACGAAAGCGTCACCAACGGCGGCGAGTCGGCGCCTTCGGTAGCCTTTGCCGAGCAGCGTGGCAGCGCCCCGCAAAACCTCGATCCGGCCGCCGTGCAGGACGCCAAAGACGCCGAGTACGACGAGCAGCGCGAAGACTGGGCCAAAGACGACCCGCGCTACGGCGGCGGCACCCGCAACTGGGCCACCAACGAGCCCGCCAACCGCACCCAGGCGCCCGCTTCCGACGCCGTGGAGGAAAGCAACCCCAACGTGGGCCAGAACGACAACCCCGACGAGTTCAGCGCCTTCCGCCCCGACAACGGCCGCGGCATTCCCGGCTCGGGCAAGGAAAACGAAATGCCCAACAACGACTAGGCCCGCCGTGCCTCTTTCCTCACTTCTGACTGACTTTTCTGATGAGTACCGATAAAAAAACAACGTCGAAAGACCCAAAAGACCAGGACCCGGCCGCCGCCCTCGACGCCAAAAACGCCAACCTGACCGAGGAGCAGCGCCAGCACCGAGAGGAGCTGTACGGCTATAAAAAAGACGACGAAGGCACGCTCGACACGAGCGAGCAGCTCGAAGATGCCATGTCGGGCACGCCCAGCGGCAGCGCCACCACCGGCCCCGACCCCGACAGCGAATCAACTACCGACGAGCTGCGCATCACCGGCTTCAACAACCCGATTGACGACAACAACCGCTAAGCGGTGGGCCCGCGTGGCCTTTAGGAGCGCCGCCGAATAAGTTCGAACGGCAGGATTACTTCAGCCCCTTTGCCTTGCGGCGGAGGGGCTTTTTGCCGGGTTGCGGCTGGCCGGCTAAGGCTGAGCTTGGGCAGAAACCTGGCCGCCGGGCGCAACACGCTGCTTTTGCGGGCCGTTGAATCAGCTGCACGCTAACTTTTCATTTTCACTCATGGACCGTTCCGTTTCGCCGGATTCGCGGCGGCAGTTTCTGCGCCAGGCCGGGCTGGGTACGGCCCTGGCCGCGGTAGCCGGTCCGGCCGCCGCCCTCCCGCTTTCCTCCCTTTCCTCAACCGCCATGCAACACGCCGACCAGAAGAAAATAGGTTTTGCCATCGTGGGGCTGGGCAAATTTGCCACCGAGCAGATGATGCCCGCCTTCAAGGAAACCAAGCACGCCCGCATTGTGGCCCTGGTGAGCGGCTCGCCCGACAAGGCCGCCCGCCTGGCCCGCGAGTACGGTGTCGAGCCGAAAAACATCTACAACTACCAGAATTTCGACACCATCCGCGACAACCCCGCCGTGGATGTGGTGTACGTGGTGGTGCCCCCGGCCCTGCACGCCGACTTTGCGGTGCGCGCTGCCCGGGCCGGTAAGCACGTGCTCAGCGAAAAGCCCATGGCCCCCACCGTGGCCGAGTGCCAGCGCATGATTGACGCCTGCCGCGAGGCCGGCAAAAAGCTCATGATTGCCTACCGTGCCCAGTACGAGCCCTTCAACCTCGATGCCATTGCCCGCATCCGGCGCGGCGAACTGGGCAAACTCATGCAAATCACGGCCGACCACGGCCGCATCGTGGACCCCACCGGCGACAAGGCCGACAGCTGGCGGGTGGTGAAAAAGCTGGCCGGCGGCGGCTCGCTCATGGATATCGGCATCTACTCGCTCAACGCCGCCCGCTACCTCACCGGCGAGGAGCCCACCGAGGTAACGGCCATGGAAATGACCGACCGCTCGGACCCGCGCTTCAAGGAAGTCGAGGACCGGATTCATTTCACGCTGCGCTTCCCTGGCGGCGCACTGGCCACCTGCACCAGTGCCTACAGCATCCAGGAAGTCAAGCGTTTCCGCGCCTTCGGCGACAAGGCCTGGCTCGACCTCGACCCGGCTACTGATTATTACAGGCACCACATGACCATCGGCGACAAGGACGGCCAACGCGAACCCCAGCTCAAGGAAGGCAACCAGTTTGCCGCCGAACTCGACCACATGGCCGAGTGCGTACTCAACAACAAAACGCCCAAAACGCCCGGCGAAGAAGGTCTGCGCGACATCCGCCTCGTCCACGCCATCTACGAAGCCGCCCGCACCGGCAAAGCAGTGAAGGTGTAGTCAGGGACTGGGGAACTGAGGAGAAGTACTGTCATCCTGAGCGCAGCGAAGGACCTATATAGAAGGTAACGTCTGATGACACCTTCTATATAGGTCCTTCGCTGCGCTCAGGATGACAGTACTTCTCCTCAGTTCCTCACTACCCAATCAACTCACCATCTCACCGCCAGCCCGGCGTACCAGTTGCGGGCAGCGGCGGGTTGAAAATAGCGGCCGCCGAAGGCGTTGAGGTCGTTGCCCAGCGAGTAGCGGCGGTCCGTCAGGTTTTCGCCGCCACCGAACACATCCAGCGCCAGCGGGCCCACCTGGCCGCGCCAGCCGCCGCGGGAGCCAAAGGTCCAGTACCCGGCGGCGTAGGCAGTGTTGGCGTCGTTGAGCGGCAGGCGGGCCTGGTGGTTGACGGTGGGGCTGAGGTAGAAACCGTGACGCTGACGGAAATCGAGGCCGGCCGTGAGCGTGTGGGGCGCGGTGCCGGTGAGGCGGTTGCCGCTGAAATCATCGTCGCCGCGCTGGTAGCTGCCGAAACGGTAGTGGTTGTAGGCGTAGCTCACGAAGGCCCGCAGCCCGATTGGCAGCTCCGTTTCCTTATTAGTAGAACTCTCTATAAAGCTTGCGGCTTGAAGCTTGCGGCTTGAAGCTCCCGATTGCCACAGCCAGCCACTCACGGCCACCTCGGCCCCGCGCTGGCGCGTGGTGCCGGCGTTCAGGAACAGTTGGGTGCCCAGGTCGGTGGTGCGGGTTGTAATTGTTTGGCGCAGGCGCTGGTCGTAGAGAGCCACGTCGTAGCGCAGGCGCTGCTGCCAGAGCTGGCCCCGCGCCCCCAATTCGAAGCTGGTGGCTCGCTCGGCCTGCAGGCCCCGGTTGATGGAGCCGTCGGAAGGCCGGATTTCCTCCTCGGTGGGCGGCGAGAAGCCCGTGCTCACGCTCCCGTACACCGCCAGGCCCGGCCCGAATTCGCGCAGCAGCGCCACCCTGGGCGACACCTGGGGCCGGAAGTCGCGGCTCAGCTCATACCCGGTAGGGTTGGTAGCAGCATCGGAAAGCCGGCTGATGCGGTAGCGCAGGCGGTTGTAGCTGGCGCCCACTGTCAGCAGCAGTTCGGCGGGCAGCTCGTAATCGGCCTGGGCAAACACGAAGCCAGTGAGCGTGCGGATTTCGTCGTCGTAGCGCAACGGGCCGGGCTGGCCGGCGCGGTTCTGGTAGCTGCGGGCGCTCTTGAAGCCCGTCTGGCCCTCGGCGCCGGCCTGCAGGCGCAACGTGCGGCCCGCCAGCGCCGTGCGGTAGCCGAGCACCGTGCGCCCGCCCCCGCCCAGCAGTGTATTGCGCTCGAAATCAATCAGATACGGCGTATTGATACGGCTGCCGCTCAAATACAGTGCCGAGCGCAACTCCAGCCGCTCCGTAAAGCGGGCCTCGTGGGTGGCACCGAGCAGGCCGGTGCGCGAGGCGTAGTAGGTGCGCTGGGCCACCGTGCCGGGCGCGGTGGCCGTGCCCGGCCGGGACTGCCGCGGGTCGGCCTCGAACTGGGCCCGGGTAAGGCCGCCGGGCAGCTGGTAGTCGATATCGGTGTAGAGCGCGTGCAGGCGGAGGGTCTGGCGCGCGGTGGGCTGCCACTCACCGTCGAGGCTGAGCACGTCGCGCCGCAGGGCGCTTTGGCGGCGGTAGCCATCAAGTGTCTGGCGGGCGTAGGCGGCGCGCCAGTAGCCGGTGGCGGTAGCCGTTTCGAGGGCCGCCGTGGTGCGCCGCAGCCCGTAGCTGCCCGCCGTAAAGCCCGCCGAAACGTGCGTGCCGGGCCCAGCGGGGCGGCGCCCGCGCAACAGCACGGCCCCGCCGGTGCCGGCCCCGTACACGCTGGCGGCCGGGCCCTTAATCACTTCCAGCCCGCCCAGCAAACCTGGGTCGAGCAGGTTGAGGGGCGTGCTGCCGCTGGCTTCGGTGAAGGGCAAACCCTGGTAGTACACTTTGGTGTTGCGCACGCCGAAGGGCGAGCGAAGCGTGCTACCACGCACGCTGAGGCGGTAGCTGGCCGTAGCCCGCTCCTCCAGCCGCACGCCCGGCAACGTGTTCACGACCTGGGTGAGGGCATTATCAGGGAACCGCTCAAAATCGGCGCGGTCGAGTGTGCCTACGGCGGCGGCCGTGCGGCGCAGCGGCAGCTGCTGGCCGTAGCCGGCCACGGTGGCCTCTGGCAGGGCTATGGAACGGGCCGTATCAGGTGGGGCGGTAGGTTGGGCGAAGGCAGCAACGGGCAGCAGTAGCAGCGCGGCGGAACAATAGCGCATCAACAGGAAAAACTGGTAGATTGGGTCGTAGTAACCCCAAAATTACCTCCGGAGTTGGTTTCCCCCGAAAATCGGCTCGAAACCGTCTATATAACCTTGACTATCTGATATTTAGCTTTATGCTTCTGCTATCTCTCCCCTGTCTCCATCGTCGCCGTTTACTGCTGCCCCCGGGCCTGCTGGCGCTGACGTGGCTGCTGTGGCTAAGCTGCGTGGCGTTGCCACAGGTGCGGGGTGTGCGGGTGCAGCACGTGATGGAAGTTAACTTTCTTCCATTACAACCTAACTCAGATATTCTCGCTGATTATATTGTAGAGGGTCCCTCTCTTCCTTACTCGTCGTCAGCTATAATTGCGGCCTTTCGCCCCTGGCAAGTATTCGCGGTAACAGGCAACTTATTCGAGGACTATTTTGCCTTACGCAACGCCCAAGCCGTCTTTCATCATCTGGAAGTCGACCCCAATCATGACAGGGGCCTTCAAGTACGAATTGGTCAGGAGGCTAGCTACTCCAGTTTGGTACAGGTGTTGGATTGGTGCAATGTGTATGGCATGAAGAAATACTGGGTTGACCTCCGGCACGAGCTGACCACTTTCTACACATTCACTACTAAGTCGAAACCGATAACCAATATTCGGCCTCATTCACCTTCCAATCTTTTAATGTGTGGTACCGTGGTAGAGTTTGACAATAAACGCGAATCTCCTTCCTGGCTAGAGGCCAAATTACAACTCTGGAACTCTGACTGGCGCAATTCCACGCTGCTCCTGCTGCTACTCTCGGCCGTGTCCGCCTACCGGCTGGGGCGGGGCTGGTGGGCTCGTTGAGTTGGCTGGTGTATTATCAAGAACAAAAAGCTATCAGCTAATAGCTTTAAGCTAACAGCTCAACCAAATATGCTTTCCACCGACCTGCGCAAAGCCCTGCTGGCGTTGCCTGCCAAGGAAAAAGATCAGTTACTCATCAAGCTGGTAGGCAAAGACGCCGTACTGATGGAGCAGCTCACGTTTCGGCTGCTGGAGGGCGAGGAGGCGCTGGAAACCCGCCGCGAGGCGCTGCAGCGGCAGGTCGATGACCCGGTGCGCGGCTTCCACCAGACGCCTAACGATTTGCTGCACATTGTGCGGCAGCTGCAGCAGCGGCTGGCCTACCACGCCAGAATTACGGGCGACACGCACGGCGAAATTGAGCTGACGCTGCGGCTGCTGACCAACGTGCTAAGCGAGCAGCCCGAGGCTACCACCCGCCTGCACGGCCCCACCCAGCCGCTGCTCCAGCACCTGGCGCGCCGCACCCACGACGTGCTCAAAGCCATCGGCAAGCTGCATGAGGATTACCGCATCGAGTACGCGCCCGCCGTGAACGAGCTGTTGCGGCTCCTGTATGCCTCGGCCGCGGCGCCGCTGGCGCGCGAGCTGGGCCTGCCGACCGCGTGGGATAATAATTGAAAGTAACCCCGCCGAAAAACTGCCGTTCCTGTAGCTGCGGCCGGCCCTGAGGGGCGGCCGGGTTTCACCTCCTTTTCTCTGGCCATGGCTACCGTTCCCGACCCCGACCATATCCGCGTTCCGGCTTATTTGAGTGCCGCCGACCTGCAGCGGGCCCTCGATGAGCTCGACACTAAAATCCAGACCCTGCACCGGCGCGCCCACGCCACCGTAGCTGGCTCCACGGCCACCTATCAGCAGCACGCCGAGGCGTTGGAGGCCAAACGGGCCCGCCTGCTCGACAAGTTGGGCCAGGCCAGAACCGCCGCTGCCGATACCCCGGCCGCTGCCACCGCCGACGAGGCAGAAACCGGCGTGTGGGAGGAAATCCGGCGCGGCGTGGAAAACCTGCGCCAGGATTTGCGCGACCTGTTATAGAACGGCCGCGGCCATTCGGGCGCCCTGGCCAGCCATTCGGCGGGCCAATTAACCGTTCGCGGAAAAACAGTTTTACGGGCGCCGGGGGCGCGGTAGGTTTGGACTATCTTCTTCCAACCTCTATCCTTCGCCCCATGAAACTGCCCGCCGCCTTCCGCCCTTTTGCTGCCACTGCCGCTGCCCTGCTGCTGGCCGCTACTGCCCTGCCTGCCGTTGCCGCCCCGGCTTCGCGCTCTGCCACGACTACCGTTGTAGCCGATAATCCGGCTGCGCACCCCAACATTTCGGTGCGGGTAGTGGGCAAGGGCGCGCCCATGCTACTGATTCCGGGCCTGACCTGCCCCGGCGCGGTCTGGGACGAAACGGTAGCCCACTACCAGAAGCAGTACCAATGCCACATCGTCAGCCTGGCCGGGTTTGGCGGCGCGGCGGCCCCGGCCTCTACCGATTCGCTGCTGCGCCACGTGCGCGACCAGCTGCTGACCTACATCCAGACCCAGAAGCTGACCAAGCCCGTGGTGGTGGGCCACAGCCTGGGTGGCTTTATGGCGCTGTGGCTGAGCGTTGCCCGTCCCGACGCCGTGGGGCCGCTGGTGATTGTGGATTCGCTGCCGTTTCTGGCGGCCATGCAAAACCCCGATATGACGGTAGCAATGGCCCGCCCGATGGCGGCTAACATGCGCCAGCAGATGACCGGCCCAATGCCCGCCGCCATGGCCCGCCAGATGAGCGCTACCATGATAACCGACACGGCCCGCATCAGCCAGGCCACGCGCTGGAGCCTGGCCTCCGACCCGGCCACCGTGGGCCAGGCCATGTACGACCTCTACACCACCGATTTGCGCGCCGAGCTAAGCCGGATAAAACAGCCGGTACTGGTGCTCGGGGCCTGGGCCGCCTACAAGAATTACGGCTCAACCAAGGAAAGTACCAAAGCCATTTTTGAGCGCCAGTACGCCGCCCTGCCCCAGCACCGCGTGGAAATGTCGGAGGCCGGTCGCCACTTTCTGATGTGGGACGACACGGCCTGGCTTTTTCAGCAGACCGACGCCTTTCTGAAGCAGTCGGCCGCGGCCCGCAAGTAGTTGGTATCTTTCCAACGTCGTTTTTGATACCCCGCTGAAAATCCGCTGCTGCCTTACTGCCAGTCGGCCGGCACTTCGTTTCCGGCCCTTGGCGGGCAAAGTCCGGGTTGGGCGAAAACGAAGCGCCGCCGCACCTGCTTCGGGTTGATGCATCATTAGTTTATGTCTGCTTACGCCGCCGTGCCCGCTCCCACCCGCGCCTACTGGTACTGCCAGGCCGGCGGCTGGGTGCTCTACGCCGCATTCAACGTTGTGGTGTTCTCGGCTTTGAGCCGGTTTTCGGCTGATGTGGCCCTGATTACGCTTACCATTGTGCTGACGCTGTTGGGGCTGACCCACGCGCTGCGCTACCACATCCGGGCCCGGCGCTGGGAGCATCTGGCCCCGCTGCCGCTGCTAGGGCGGCTGGTGCTCACCAACCTGCTGCTGTCGGTGCTGAGCCAGGTGATTATCTGGGCGCTGATTATCTGGGTGGTGCGCCCCACCCCCGATGGGCAGCCGCAGGGCTGGGGGCAGTTTCTGGGCTACGCGCTCAACGTCAATCTGCTGCTCTGGCTCTGGGAAGGGTTCTATTTCGGCTGGCACTACCTGAACCGCTCGCGGCAGGCCGAGGTAGATAAATGGAAGCTGACGGCCGCCGTGCGCGAGGCCGAAATGCGCACGCTCAAAACCCAGATCAACCCGCACTTCATGTTCAACGGCCTCAACAACATCCGGGCCCTGGTGATGGAGGACCCGGCCCGCGCCCGCGCCATGATTACCCACCTCTCCGATTTGCTGCGCTACTCCATCCAGCTCAACAGCACCGAGCAGGTACCGCTGGCCCGCGAGCTGGAAATTGTGGAGCACTACCTGCAGCTCGAAGCCATTCAGCTGGAAGAGCGCCTGCGCTACTCGCTCGACGTGGACCCGGCTGCGCTGCCCGTCCTCATCCCGCCCATGACGGTGCAGCTGCTCATCGAAAACGCCATCAAACACGGCCTCGCGCCCCGCCCCGAAGGCGGCACCATCCAGCTCACGGCCCAGCTCAACGACTCCAGCACGCTGCATCTGCGCGTGCGCAGCACTGGCAACTACGCGCCCGCGCCCGGCCACCAGGGCGTAGGCCTGCGCAACGCCCGCGAGCGGCTGGCCCTGCTGTTCGGCCCCGCCGCCCACCTGCACTTAGCCAACGACCCACACGCGCCCGATACCGTGGTAGCCCATTTGCAGCTGCCGGTGCAGCCCGTTGCCCCGCTGGTCGGCCAATAGGTTCCACCTGCCGGGCTGCGACCCAAAAGCGCCACAACACGCCGGCTCAGAAGCGCCAGCGAACGAAGGCCTCCATGGCTTCGTAGTTGGCCATGCCCAGGCGCAGGTACTGCCGGGCCGTTTCGTGGTTGCGGTGCTCGGCCCGCACCCAGAACTCGCGCGCGTCGTCGCCGGGGAAAACGGGCGTGTCCTTCTGGCTCTGGTGCTTGAAGATGGCGTTGCGCTTGCGTAGCACCTCCTGCGGCGACAGGGGCACGGCCATCTCAATCTCGTGTACCGGAAACTCGTGCCAGGCCCCGCGATACAGCCACACCCAGCAGTCGGCTACCCACTCCTCGCTCGCTTTCAGGCGGCGCAGCGCCTCGGCCACGATGTTGAAGCACACGATGTGCGTGCCGTTGGGGTCGGCAAAGTCGCCGGCCAGAAACACTTGGTGGGGCTTGATCTGTTGCAGCAACTGCATGGTCAGCGCGATGTCGTCGTCGGTGACCGGGTTTTTCACCGTCTTGCCCGATTCGTAGAACGGCAGGGCCTGAAAGTGAATGTGGCTGTCGGGCAGGCCGGCGTAGCGGGCGCCGGCAATGGCCTCGCTCTTGCGGATGTAGCTCTTGACGTTGCGAATCTCCTGCGGGTCGACCTCATTGGGCTGCTTCTGCTCCATGAAAGCGCGCATCTGCTCGTACACTTTCAGCAGCTCGTGGCCGTCGCGGCCCAGGCTGCGCTCTAGGTCGATGGCGAATTCCATGTAGCGCAGCACGTCGTCGTCCCACACGGCCGTGTTGCCGCTCGTCTGATAGGCCACGTGCACGTCGTGGCCCTGGTCGATGAGGCGAATAAAGGTGCCGCCCATCGAAATGACGTCGTCGTCGGGGTGGGGCGAGAAAATCAGGCTGCGCTTTTTTTCGGGCAGCGCCCGCTCGGGCCGCTGCGCGTCGTCGGCGCCGAGCTTGCCGCCGGGCCAGCCCGTGATGGTGTGCTGCAGCTGGTTGAAAATGGCAATGTTGATGTCGTAAGCCGGGCCCCTCTCGGTGACCAGCTGGGCCATGCCGTTGGTGTTGTAGTCCTCCTCCGTGAGCTTGAGGATGGGCTTGCCCAGCGTGTTGGAAAGCCAGATAACGGCCTTCTTGATCAGCTGCTCGTTCCACACGCAGTCCTTCACCAGCCAGGGCGTATCGAAGCGCGTGAGCTCGGCGGCGGCGGCCTCGTCAAGCACGAACTCCACGTTGCCCGCCAGCTGCAGGTAGGTGGCCGGCACCTCGCCCGACACGTCGCCCTCCACCGCCTTCTTTATAATGGAAGCCTTCTTGCCGCTCCAGGCCAGCAGCACTAGCTCGCGGGCCTTGAAAATGGTACCGATGCCCATGGTGATGGCCTTGCGCGGCACGTTCTGCTTGCCGCCGAACTCGCGCGAGGCGTCGCGGCGCGTCAGATCGTCGAGCGTGACCAGGCGCGTGCCCGAGTTGGGGGCCGAGCCGGGCTCGTTGAAGCCCACGTGGCCCGTGCGGCCGATGCCGAGCAGCTGCAAATCCAGCCCGCCGGCTTCCTCAATCTGCTGCTCGTAGCGCAGGCAGTAGTCGGCCACGTCCTCGGGGGCCAGTGTGCCGTCGGGAATGTGGATGTTTTCGGGCCGGATGTCGATGTGGTCGAATAGGTGCTCGTGCATGAACGTGACGTAGCTCTGCGGCGCGGTGGGCGCCATCGGGTAGTACTCGTCCAGGTTGAAGGTGACCACGTTCTCGAAGCTGAGTCCTTCCTGCCGGTGCAGGCGCACCAGCTCGGCGTACACCTGCACCGGCGTGGCGCCGGTGGCCAGCCCCAGCACGGCCGGCTCGCCGGCGGCCTGCTTGCGGCGGATGAGGGCGGCAATGCGGGCGGCCACCTGCACCGAGGCCTGCCCGGCGCTGGCAAACACGCGAACGGGCTGCTTTTCGAAGCGCGTTTCTTCCAGCAGGTTCAGCCGGGATTTGACGGGGACAGTCAGGTTGGTCATCGGGTCAGAAAATAGAAAGGAGGAAAGAAGATATGCCGGTACGCCTCAGCATCGGCCAGCACCGAAGAAGCGTACCGGAACCCGTAAAAACAGCGTTTTTCGGGTCTGCCCTTAAGCCGCCGCCGCAGAGCGCCCGAAAATGTTTGCCGACTCCGGCAGTTCCGCCCCCGCCGCGGCTCACCGGCTCGCAAGCGGCCACGCCCGCCTGCTTGCACCGCTCAACAGGAAAGCCAAACCGGCAGCCCGATTGGAAAAGAATAATAGAAGAAATTAGGGTCCGTAAATCGGTCCTGCGAGCAACTGGAAAAGCCCGGCCGACCATTCTTTTCGGTAATATATGGAAGTTGTTATTGTTGATGACTCGCGGCTGGCCCGCACCGAGTTGCGGCACCTGCTGGGCGCTTTCCCCGAGGTAACGGTGGTGGGCGAGGCGCGCCACGCCGCCGAAGCCCGCGCGCTGCTGGCCACCGTCCGGCCCGATTTGCTGCTGCTCGATATTCACATGCCCGGCGAAACTGGTTTCGAGCTGCTGGCCTCGCTGGACGCCGCACCCCAGGTCATCTTCACCACCGCCTACGACGAATATGCGCTGCGGGCCTTCGAGGTAAACGCGCTCGACTACCTGCTCAAACCCGTGCAGCCCGAGCGGCTGGCGGCAGCTCTCACCAAGGCCCGCAGCCGCAGCACTGCGCCGTCCGAAACCGCGCCACCCGTCGCCCCGGCGCCTGCCGAAACGCCGGCTGAGCCGGCCACTACACCCCTCACCGAGCACGACCAGGTATTTGTGCGCGACGGCGAGCAGTGCTGGTTTGTGCGCCTGAGCGAGGTGCGGCTGTTCGAAATCAGCGGGGGCTACACCCAGATTTATTTCGACAGCCACCGCCCCCTGATTCCGCGCACCCTGCAGCACCTGGAGCAGCGGCTCGATGCGCGCACGTTTTTCCGGGCCAACCGCCAGCAAATCATCAACCTGAAATGGGTGGAAAGTATCACGCCCTGGTTTAGCAACACGCTTAAAATCAGGCTGCGGGGTGGGCCCGAGGTAGAGGTTTCGCGCCAGCAGTCGGCGCGGTTTCGTGAGCTGCTGAGCCTGTAGCCAACCGGCCGTTGACAAGCGGGGTGAAACAAGGATTATTCCGGGGCGACTGTATCCTTTTGAGGAAGAACGGGGTACACAAGACTACTGGCAACCTGCTGTCAGCCGTCATTTATCGTATTCGTCATGAAAACTCCCTTACTATATTCTGCCCTGGGCCTGCTGCTATTGGGTTCCGCCTCCTGCTCCAGCGGCGACGCGGCCATGGAGCGCCCTACCCGCTTCAGCACCACCTCCGTCAAGCGCTCCAACGACAAGTCGCGCTCCTACAAAAACCGCAGCCCCATCGGCCTGGGCGTCGATTTGCACGCCAACGACCCCCAGAAATTCCACAAAGTAGACGCGCCCAAAAAGTACAAATACAAAAAGGCCCGGTAAGTCTTTTGTTAGCTGTTAGCTGTTAGCTGTTAGCTGTTAGCTTGAAACGAATAAGGCCCCGTACTCAACCGAGTGCGGGGCCTTGTTTTATGCGCGTTTACAGTTCTTTCTGAACGAAAGCTAACCGCTAACAGCTCTTAGCTAACAGCTTAAGCAGAAACCGGCTCGCGGAAGCCTACCCAAGTGAAGCGCTTGATGACGAACTCGGGGTTGGTGAAGCTGGCGTTGCCGGCGGGGTTGCCGCCGGTTACGTGGAAGTCGGAGAAGCCCGCGTTCTGGTTCACGTAGATGCCGCCGGTCAGGTTGAAGCTGACGGGCGTGCCGGCCAGGCTCATCTCGTCCATAATTTGCTCCTTGATAGCCCGGTCGGTGGTGTAGGCGCCGCACGAAATGGCGCCGTACTCGCGGGCCAAATCGGCCGCCAGCCGGATGCTCTGCTGGGTGTCGCGGGTTTTGATGATGAGCATAATGGGCCCAAACAGCTCCTGGCTGAACTGCTCGACGCGGCTGGCCTCTACCTCATGAATGCTGGGCGAGCAGGTGCGCGCGTTCTGGAACACGGGGTTGTCCACACTGCCGTGAGCCAGCACCGCGCGGCTGCCTTCGAGGGCCAAATCGCGCACGCGCTCGTGGGTGGCCTGGCTCTGGATGGCGCCCAGCACGTGCGGGCCGGCCTTGGGGTTCTGGGCCAGGCCCGTTACGGCGGCGGCCAGCTTCTGCACCACGTCTTCGTAGGGCACCAGCTCGCCGGCCACTTGCACGCCGCCTTCGGGAATGAAGAAGTTCTGGGGCGCGGTGCACATCTGGCCCGAGTACAAACTCACCGAGAAAGCCAGGTTCTGGGCTACTTTGTCGAGGTCGTCGCAGGAGTCGATGATGATGGAGTTGACGCCGGTTTTCTCGGTGAACACCGTTTTGCCCTTCAGCCCCTCGATGTACTCGCCGAAGGCCGAGCCGCCGGTGTAGTCGATGAGCTTGACGGCCGGATTCTCGGCCAGCTCCTTGGCAATCAGGTGGTCGTTGGCATCCACGGCCAGCTGGCAGATGCGCGGGTCGAGGCCGTGGGCGGCCAGCACTTTCTGCACTTCGGCCACCACAATGGCGATGGGCAACACCGCCTTGGGGTGGGGCTTGATAATGACCGGATTGCCCGTTACCAGCGAGGCGTACATGCCGGGCACCGTGTTCCAGGTCGGGAACGTGGAGCAGCCAATCACCAGGGCCACGCCCTTGGGCACGGCGCGCCAGGTTTTGTTGAGCTGCAGGTTGTACTTGCCCATGGGCTTTTCCCAGCGGGTTTCCTCGGGGAAGCGAGTCTGCTCCTCGTAGCCGGCGGCAATGGCCTCCAGGGCCCGGTCGGCGGCGTGCGGGCCGCTGGCCTGAAACGACATCATGTAGGCTTGGCCGGTGGTGTGCATGGTGGCGTAGGCAATTTCGAAGAACCGCTCCTTCATGCCCTCCAGCGTCTCCGTCAGCAGCGCGGCGCGGTCGGCCGGCTTCAGCCTGCGCCACTGCCCGAACACTTCCTGGGCGTTCTGCACCAAGGTTTCAGGCTGATAATACGGATATTCGATGCCCAGCGAAGCCTGCTCGTAGGGCGACTCTTCCTGGCCGGCCCAGCCGGCGGGCTCGCCCTGCTGCAGCTCGGTAAAGCGCTGGTCGCGGTGGGCTTTGAAGCTGGCGCGGCCTTCCTTGTCGGCGTCGGCGCCATAGATATCGGGCGAGGGGTTTTCGGGGAAGGCGGCGAAGAATGTGCGGCCGTGCAGGGCCTCCACGGCCGCATCGAGGGTGGCCTGGTGCTTGAGGGTGGTGTCGGTGGTGGTGGTCATGCAGAAAAATAAGGGTGGGAAAGTAAAATAAGGAGTTGCAACGAGTCAACCGAAACGTAAACAGCGGGTCGCCGCAAAAGGCTTTCCGCCAGCCACTGCCGGCTGGTTGCACAGCGTAGCGGCGGCGGCTGGCCGGTCCGGACAGCTTCTTGGGCGAAAAGCCCGGGCCGACTGCTACGGGGTGGCTAAATTTACGGAATCGGCCCCGAACCCGCCCGAACCAATCCGCCGGGGCCGCAGTTTCGTTTGCCTGAGTACCGGGCCGGCGCGCCCTTTCCGCCTGTTTTTCTGCTGCTATGTCCTTACTTCTACGCTGGTTTATTTGCGGCGCCGCGCTGCTGGGCAGTGCCACCGCGGCCGTGGCCCAATCGGCCGCCCCCGATGCCCCCACCCGCACGGCGCGGCCGGGCGTGCTGGTTTTCCGGCTGAAAGCGGCCCCGGCCGATGCCGGCCAGCCCCGCCGGCCAGGGCCGGTTGCGCTGCCGGCGGCCCTCAGCACCACATTTAAGGTTTTTGGCGCTACGGCCCGACCCAAGTTTCCGCAAGCTGCGGCGCCTACCGCCGCCCGCCGCCAGGCCGGCGCCGTGGATTTGGGGCTGGTGTACGAGCTGACACTGCCCGCCGGCACTTCGCCGGCACAGTTGCGGCAACGGCTGCTGAAATCGGGTTTGGTGGAATATGCCGAGCCGCTCTACGACTACCGCCCCCTGCAGCTGCCCAACGACCCACGAGCCGATACGACCGGCACCGGCGAGCAGTACCATCTTAAAAAGATCCGCGCCTACCAGGCCTGGGACGTTACCAAGGGCGACACCAGCATCGTCATCGGCATTGCCGACGGCGGCACTCGTTTCACCCACGAAGACCTGGCGGGCAAAAACCAGCTCAACCGCGCCGACCCCATCGACGGCCTCGACAACGACGGCGACGGCTACACCGACAACTACTACGGCTGGGATTTCGCCGACCACGATAACGACCCCGAGCGCGCCCGCAACCCCACCGACCTAACCCACGGCGTAATGGTAACCGGCGTAGCGGCCGCCGCCACCAACAACGGGCTGGGTGGGGCCAGCGTGGGCTACCTCAGCCGGTACATGCCGCTGAAAATATACCCCTCGACGCCCCAGGGCTCGTTTGGCGGCTACGAGGCCATCGTGTACGCCGCCGAGCACGGCTGCCAGGTCATCAACCTGTCGTGGGGTGGGCCAGGCGCGCCCTCGCGTTTCGAGCAGGAAGTTATTGACTACGCCGCCCTCAACCACGACGTGGTAGTAGTGGCCGCCGCCGGCAACACACCCCAGGACCTCGACTTTTACCCCGCCAGCTACCAGCACGTACTTTCGGTGGCCATGACCGCCCGCACCGACGTGCGTAGCTCAGTCGGCACCTTCAGTTACCGGGTTGATTTGTCGGCGCCCGGCGAAGGCATTGTGACCACGCTCGGCATTACCGATACCGATTACACCAGAACGGGCGGCTCGTCGTTTGCCGCGCCGCAGGTGGCGGGAGTGGCCGCACTGGTGCGCAGCCGTTTCCCGGGCTACAACGCGGCCCAGGTGGCCGCGCAAATCCGGCGCACCACCGATTTTATCGACAACCTGCCCGGCAACGTGGCCTACGCCGGCCGGCTGGGTTCGGGCCGCCTGAATGCCTTTCGGGCCGTTACCGAGCAGCCGTACTCGGCCCGGGTGGTGGCCCGGACCGCCAGCCCGGACCGCACCTACTACGGGCCGGCCGACACGCTGCGCCTCGCGGTGCGGGTGCAGAACCTGCTGCGCGAGCTGCCGGGCCTCACCGTAACGCTCACCTCCCTTTCGCCCTATCTGACAGTGCGCCAGGGCGAGTTCAGCACCGGCGCGCTGGCCACGCTGGCCGAGGCCGGCAACGCCGCCGCACCTTTCCAGCTGGCCGTGGTGGCGGAAGGTGTGCCGCTCAATACCCGCGCCGTGCTGCGCTACCGCCTACACCACGAGGCCAGCGGCTACAGCGAGGACCAGTACGAAACCCTGCTGCTCAACCCCGATTTTGTGGTGCTCGACGCCAACAATTTGCGCCTCACGCTAACCAGCCGCGGCAACCTGGGCTACGAGGCCACCAACCCCAGCCTCGGTGAAGGCATCAGCTACCGACAGGGCCCGCCGCTGCTGGCCGAGGGCGGGCTGCTGCTGGCTACCTCGGCCCAGCGCCTGGCCAGCAACGTGCGCAACGACCAGCGCGGCACCGATGCCGACTTTGTATCCCAGGCCCAGGTGCGCCGCTTGCCCGCCGCCGGCCCGGCCGACCAGCGGGCCGAGGGCCGCCTGCGTGAGCTGCTGCCTCCCGAAAATCCGCGGGCGGTGGGCGTGGCGCTGCGGCAGCAGGCCACGGCCCGGGCGGCCGCGCCCCACCAGAACTACGTGCTGCTCGAATACCAGCTCACCAACCTCACCGCCGACACGCTCCGGCCGCTGCATCTGGGCCTGTTTATGGATTGGGACCTGCCCGACGACCCCGCGCGTAACGTGGCCCGCTGGGATGCCGCCCGGCACCTGGGCTACGTGTTCGACGCGCCCGAGACGATTTTTGCCGGCGTGCAGCACCTAGCGGGCGGCCAGCCCAGTGTGTTCAGCCTCGATAACAGTGCGGACGCCCCCGCCGGCCCGGTGCGCCTGAACGACGGGTTCAGCCGAACCGAGAAGTGGCTGACGCTGAGCAGCGGTACTACCAACGCCACCGCTGGCCCGCCCACCGGCACCGATGCGGCCCAGGTAGTGGGCGCGGCCCTGCCCTACCTCGCCCCCGCCGACTCGGTAACCGTGGCCTTCGCGGTGCTGGCCGCCCCTTCGCTGACCGAGTTGCAGGCCGCCGCCGATGCGGCGAGTGCCGGCTACCAGCAGGTACCCACAGCCATCCGTCCGGCGGCGCTGGCCGGTGTCCGGCTATACCCTAACCCAACTGCTGGCCCGGTGCGGCTGGAACTACCAGCCACTGATGGCGCTACGGTGCGGGTGCTGTCGGTGCTGGGGCGGCAATTGGCCACTTATCACTTCCGGCAGGCAACGGCTTCGCTGGACCTGTCGGGTTATCCGGCGGGCGTATATCTGCTGCGCGTAGAAACTTCTGCCGGGGCAGCCACTTATAGGGTGTTAAAGCGCCCGTAGAGCCCATTCACCTCAGATTTTCCCATTCTGATTATTTAACCATTACTTTTAGCAATATACCTAAGTATTATTTTTATTTAATATTCGGAATGTATGATTAGGCTAATTCAAATAACGGCTAAAATTTCGTATTATCAGCTTAGCTCAGCAGTTGCAAAAGTAGATTAACTGAAAATATTCAGCTAATCATTTTAGTTTTATTCGATAATATGCGTATCTTTGTATATGTCGAAAACGAAGCTTCCCGTTCCTCTTCCGGTACAGCATTTTGCGCGCTGCATAGATGCCCGGAACCGCCCGGCCGACTACATCGGCGACTGGCCTGCGCGCGGGCAGGTGTACCCCGTGCAGATGCGCCGCAACGCCCACACCGGCGATTTGCAGGTACATGTGCTGGGCTTCTATGCCGAGCGGCCCTACGGCGCCTTTGCCCAACACCGCTTCGAGCACATAGCTCAGGTCTGGCTTAATTAGCTGTCAGCCGTTAAAACGCCAAGGGCGCCGCACTCAGTTGAGTGCGGTGCCCTTTTTTATGCAGTAGAAAGAATTTTCTGAAGAGAGGCTGGCTACTAATAGCACTCAGCTAACAGCCTCAAAAGAGCTAGTAATGCCAGAACATGCCGAAGTCGAAGGGCGTCCAGAGGGCGGCGCGCTGGCCGGCGGTTTTCAGGCCCCGGTTGGTCCAGCTGTTGCAGGTGTCGAAAAGGTTATACGTGCCGTTGGCGAGGTAGAAAGCGTCATTTTCACCGTAGCTGTGGCCCCTAATCTGCTGCGGGCGGCCCTGGGCATCCACGTCAAACTTGGTTTCGATGAAGCGGATAAGCCGGTCGTACTCGGCGGCCGTGAGCGTGAGCTGCACGCACTTAGGACCTATTTCGGGGCGGTGATGAAAAGTGGTGTGCATGGCTGTGGTGCCCATCCAGAACATGGCTTTCAGGCCGGTGCTGAGTTCGAGTTCGGCCCAGGTCGGGGTGTCGAGGTAGAAGCCCCGGTCGCCCCAGCCGAAGCCCACAAATTCCTGGCTGGTGTCGTTGGCGGGTGTGTCGGCGTAAGAAATAAACTGCGTCCAGTCCTTCTGAGCACTGCGCACGGGCACTACCAGGTCGGTGTGCACGCCGTTAGAGAGCAGGTACACCTCTACAGCCTCGCCGGGCGCGGGCGTAGCCTTTTCGCCGGCCACCGGAATGGCCGACAGGACCACGGAAGCCAGCAGATACACGGCTACCAGCCCGATAATGCCGGCCCCGGTGTAGGCAACGGCCGCGGTTAAGGGATAAAGTGAGTTCGTTTTTCGCATGGGAAGGCAGAAGTGACGTCTGCCTATACGGGCTCCGCCCCAAAAGGCTCGCTGGCTTTGCCAAAAGTGCCAATGCTTCCGCCAGCAACCAGCCGAGAAGTTACCCACGACCCTGCAAACGCAAAACGGCCGCCTCCCCTATCCGGGAAGGCGGCCGTTTTCAGTCAGCTAAATGTCAGACTACGCGCGCTCCGAAAGCTGAGCGTCGCCGCCGGCTTCCATCTGGCGAATCAGGTTCAGGGCCGAGCCGGCCTTAAACCAGGCAATCTGGCCCTCGTTGTAGGTGTGGTTCACCGTGATGAGGTCCGTGTCGCCGTCGGCGTGGTGCAGGCGCACCTGCAGGGGCTTGCCGGGCTGGAAGTCGGTCAGGCCGAGGATGTCGATGGTGTCGTCTTCCTCTACCAGGTCGTAGTCGGCCTTGTTGTCGAAGGTCAGGCCCAGCATGCCCTGCTTTTTGAGGTTGGTTTCGTGAATCCGGGCGAAGGATTTCACCAGCACGGCGCGCACGCCGAGGTGGCGGGGCTCCATGGCGGCGTGCTCACGCGAGCTGCCTTCGCCGTAGTTCTCATCACCAACTACCACCGAGCCAATGCCCTGGGCCTTGTAGTTACGGGCCACCGTGGGCACGGCCGAGTAGGGCGTGCCCTGGGTCAGGGCATCCTTCACGGCGTTGGGCTGGTCGTTGAAGGCGTTGATAGCCCCGATCAGCATGTTGTTGGAGATATTATCCAAGTGGCCGCGGTACTTCAGCCACGGGCCGGCCATCGAAATGTGGTCGGTGGTGCACTTGCCTTTGGCCTTGATGAGCAGGCGCAGACCCAGCAGGTCGGTGCCTTCCCAGGGCTTGAAGGGCTCCAGAATCTGCAGACGGTCGGAATCAGGCGACACCATCACGCTCACGCCCGAGCCATCGGCGGCGGGCTGCTGGTAACCGGCATCTTCCACGGCAAAGCCGCGGGGCGGCATCTCGATGCCCTCGGGCTCGGCCAGCTTCACCTGCTCGCCGGTGCTGGTCGTCAGCGTATCGGTGAGCGGGTTGAAGGTCAGGTCGCCGGCAATGGCGAAGGCCGTCACGATTTCGGGCGAGGCCACGAAGGCGTGGGTGTTAGGGTTGCCGTCGTTGCGCTTGGCAAAGTTGCGGTTGAAGCTGGTGATGATGGAGTTACGGCGCTTGGGGTCGTCGGTGTGGCGGGCCCACTGGCCGATGCACGGACCGCAGGCGTTGGCCAGCACCACGCCGCCCATCTGGGCAAACGTGTCGAGCAATCCGTCGCGCTCCACGGTGTAGCGCACCAGCTCCGAGCCGGGCGTTACGGTGTACTCGGCCTGCACCGTCAGGCCCTTGTCGGCGGCCTGCTTGGCGATGGAGGCGGCGCGGGTGATGTCTTCGTAGCTGGAGTTGGTGCACGAGCCAATCAGGCCTACTTCCAGCTTTTCGGGCCAGCCGTGCTCGCGCACAGCCGAGGCGAATTCCGAAATCGGCCAGGCGGCGTCCGGCGTGAACGGACCGTTCACGTAGGGCTCCAGCGTGTTCAGGTCGATTTCAATGAGCTGGTCGTAGAAGTTCTCGGGGTTCTGGTACACCTCGTCGTCGGCGCGCAGGTGCTGGCGTACGCCGGCGGCCAGCTCGGCCACTTCGGCGCGGCCGGTACCCTGCAGATAGGTGGCCATCTTCTCATCGAAGCTGAACACCGAGGTGGTAGCACCAATTTCGGCGCCCATGTTGCAGATGGTGCCTTTGCCGGTAGCCGAGAGGTTTTCGGCTCCTTCGCCGAAGTACTCTACGATGGCGCCGGTGCCACCTTTCACGGTCAGGATGCCGGCTACTTTCAGAATTACGTCCTTGGCCGAAGTCCAGCCCGAAAGCTTGCCGGTCAGCTTCACGCCGATTACCTTGGGGAATTTCAGCTCCCAGGCCATGCCGGCCATTACGTCGACGGCATCGGCGCCGCCTACACCAATGGCAATCATGCCCAGGCCGCCCGCGTTGGGCGTGTGCGAGTCGGTGCCGATCATCATGCCGCCGGGGAAGGCGTAGTTTTCGAGCACCACCTGGTGAATGATGCCGGCGCCGGGCTTCCAGAAGCCGAGGCCATACTTATTCGAAACCGAGGCCAGAAAGTCGTACACTTCCTTGTTTTCGGAATTGGCCATGGCCAAATCCTGGTCGGCCCCATCGCGGGCCTGGATGAGGTGGTCGCAGTGCACGGTGCTGGGCACGGCGGCAGTGGTTTTGCCGGCCTGCATGAACTGGAGCAGCGCCATCTGGGCGGTGGCGTCCTGCATGGCCACGCGGTCGGGCGAGAAGTCGACGTAGGAAACGCCCCGCTCGTAGGCCTGCGAAACGGTGCCGCCGTACAAGTGGGCGTACAGGATTTTTTCCGTCAGGGTGAGCGGACGGCCGACGGCAGCACGGGCGGCCTCAATGCGAGGACCCATGTTGGCGTAGACGGCCTGAATCATTTCTAAATCGAATGCCATAATCAGGTTGAAAAAGTGGAGAGAACGAGTCGGCCGGGGCCAACGTGCAAATATAGCGAAGGGCGGGGGCCCGGCAAACCCATGAAGTGGCGCCGGGCCCGGCTAAAGCCCTATTTAGAAGCTCTCAAAAGAACCGGGAGCTTTAGGCGGCGTGCGGGTACTTTCTAAACTATGCGGGCGCCGCCGTAGTTTAGCCCCGAATTCACTTTTACTCTTTTTCGCCCATGCCCGTTGCCTCTCTTATGCGTAAAGCCCTGACCGGGGCCGGCCTCGCGCTGGCCGTTGCCGCCTGCCAGTCCAACTCCGGCACCGAAACCGATGCCGCGGCCGGTGCGGCTCCGGCCGGGGTCGCCTCGCCCCTTACGGCCGGTACCTGGCGCGGCGTACTCGCCACCCAGGGCCAGCAAATCCCGTTTCTGTTCGACGTAGCCACCGACGGCGGCCAGCCCACCCTGACGCTGCGCAACGGCGAAGAGCGCCTGAAACTCGACGAAATAACCACCGCCGGCGACTCGACCACCATCAGGCTGGGCGTGTTTGATGCTGCGCTGGTGCTGCGCTCCGCCGGCGAAGGCCAGCTGACCGGCGCCTGGGTGAAGTACGACGCCGACAAGCCGTACCGGGTGCCGCTCACGGCCCGCAAAGCCACCGCCGATACGGAGCTGTTTGCCGCCGGCCCGCAGCCTGCGCCCGTGTTTGGCGACCTGAAAGAAGGGGCGCTGTTCCGCACCGAGTTCCGCGAAGCCGATGGCAAAACCTACCCGGCCGTGGGTTCCTTTAAGCAGGATGCGGCGCACCCCAGCCGCGTTATCGGCACCTTCCTGACCACCACCGGCGACTACCGCTACCTGAGCGGCAACCTCGTGAAGCAGGCCGACGGCAGTGAGCATATCCTGCTCTCGACCTTCGATGGCAGCCACGGCTACCTGTTCGATGGCAAGCTCAGCCAGCCGGGCAACATCAACCGCATCAGCGGCGACTTCTACTCGGGCCTGACGGGGCACGAAACCTGGACGGCCACGCTCGACCCCACCGTGCAGCTGCCCGACGCCAACGCCCTGACTGGCATGAAGCCCGGCCAGAAAAAGCTCGCCTTCAGCTTCCCCAGCGTGGAAGGCAGCGGCTCGATTTCGCCATCTGATGCCAAGTACCGCGGCAAGGTGGTGGTGGTGCAGTTGCTGGGCTCGTGGTGCCCCAACTGCATGGACGAAACCAATTTCCTGGCCCCCTGGTACGCCGAAAACAAGCAGCGCGGCGTCGAAATTATTGGTTTGGGCTACGAGCGGGCCACGTATGCCCCCGAGGCCGCCAAGGAGCGCCTGCGCAAAATGAAGCAGCGCCTGAACGTGGGCTACGACCTGGCCTATGCCGGCGAGGGCAAAGCCGCGGCCGCCAGTGCCAGCCTGCCCCAGCTAACCAAAGTGCTGGCCTTCCCGACCACCATTTTCCTGGACAAAAAAGGCGAGGTGCGCAAGATTCACAGCGGCTTCTCGGGCCCCGGCACCGGCCAGTACTACGAGCAGGAAAAGGCCGACTTCAACAAGACCATCGACCAGCTGCTGGCCGAGTAAGGCCCGCAACCCGGCTCGGGCGTCATGCGGCCCGGTGCGAATTAACTCCTAGCTTTAGGCGGGGCAACATGGGTGGGCGCATCGTGCCGGCCCATGTTGGCCCGCTTAAAGCTGGCTGCGTTTTTTCACTCTTTTATCTTCCGGATTATGAAAAACATTCTGGTTCCCACCGACTTTTCGGCCGAGGCGCACCACGCCTTCCGGGCCGCGCTGCAGCTGGCCCAACGGGCCGGGGGCACGGTTACGCTGCTGCACGTGCTGGCCCTGCCCGACCAGCCGCGCACGGCCAACTTCAGCACCTTTGGCGGGCCGGTTGGCGGCACCGAGCTGCCTAACAGCCACGGCATCGACCGGATTTTCGTCATCAAGCTGCTCGAAGCCACCCGCCAGCGCATGCAGCAGCTGCTGGCCGAGGCGGCCCAGCTCGCCCCCGGCGTGCCCGTGCACGACCTGACCGACCAGGTGGGCGTGGATGAGGCCATTCTGAAGGTAATTGAGCGCCAGCACATCGACCTGGTCGTGCTCGGCCCCCAGCACCACGACGCGGTAGAGCGGTTTTTTGCCTCGTCGAACACCGAGCAGATGGTGCGCCTGGCGCCCTGCCCGGTGCTGGCCGTCAAGCAGGAAACCAACCTCAACGAGGTGCACGACATCGTGTTTGCCTCCAGCTTCGGGGCCGAAGCCGACCGCGCCGTACCCGGCCTGCAGCAGGTGCGGGAACTGTTTCCGGAGGCGCGCCTGCACTTGCTGCACGTGACGGACGGCAACGCCAACCAGGCCCGCCAGCAAATCGACGGCTTCATCGAGCGCCACCAGCTGGCGCCCGCCGAGCCGATGCTGATGGAAGCCGGCAGCATCAGCGGCGGCATCGAGGATGCGGCCCGCAAGCTCGGCGCCGGCCTGATTGTGGTGCCCACCCACGCCCGCTCGGCGTTCAGCCGGTTTTTCCAGGGCAGCATCGCCGAAAAGGTGGCCACCCACTCCGCCCAGCCGGTGCTCACGTTCCATCTGTAAGCCGGGCAGGCCGCAAAGTCAGAAATGCCAACGCGGGGTTGGGCCGGTGCTACGCCGACCCAACCCCGCGTTGGCATTTCTGCGTACACCGGGCAGGGCTGCGGCCCTAGTTTCCCTTTCCCCATCCCTCTACCAACCAAACCCGCTTTGTTTATGTGGATTCAGCAGAAGAGTACCCCCGCCCCCGTCGATGAGCTTCAGGGCCACACCGTAGGCCTTAAGTTTGAGTGCAATAAGTGCCACAAGGAAGTTTTCACGGCCTCTATCGGTGTGCCCGCCGCCGAGCACTTCGCCACCATGCCCGACGACGGCCAGTACGAAACCGAGCAGCTGCAGTGCCCCACCTGCGAAATGACCCACGAAATTACCGTCAAGAGCAGCCCCAAAGGCGTGCGCTTCGAGGTATCGGAAGTCGACCCCGAGCAGGTGTACTACCAGGTGCAGCACTAAATCACTGATTCACGCTGATTAGTCGTTATTACACCGATTCTGTGCGCGCTTACGCACTGTACTAGAGTAATAGAAAAAGCCACTGCTACCAGGTAGCAGTGGCTTTTTCTATTACGACGAATACACCGATAAAAATCAGCGAAATCACGAATAATCAGCGTGAATCAGTGATTTCGTTCGATGGTGTAGTTGATGAGTTGTTCGAGCGAGGTGCGCGAGGCCGATTCGGGGAAAGTGCGCAGTACGGCCAGGGCCTCGTCGCGGTAGCGCTCCATCACGGCAATGGCGTAGTCGAGGCCGCCCGACTGCTTTACGAACTCAATCACCTGCTGCACCCGGTCGCGGCGGCCGTCGTTGTTTTTCACGTTGAAGATGACGCGGCGCTTGGTGAGCCAGTCGGCCTGCTGCAGGGCGTAGATGAGCGGCAGGGTCATCTTTTTCTCCTTGATATCGATGCCCACCGGCTTGCCGATTTCGGCCGTGCCGTAGTCGAACAGGTCGTCCTTGATCTGGAAGGCCATGCCCACCTTCTCGCCGAACAGCCGGGCCCGCTCCACCGTTTCGCGGTCGGCGCCGGCCGAGGAGGCGCCCACGGCGCAGCAGGAGGCAATGAGCGAGGCCGTTTTCTGCCGGATGATGTCGAAGTACACATCCTCGGTGATGTCGAGGCGGCGGGCCTTTTCAATCTGCAGCAGTTCGCCCTCGCTCAACTCGCGCACGGCGTTGCTCACGATTTTGAGCAGCTCGTAATCGTCGTTTTCCAGGCTCAGCAGCAGGCCCTTGCTCAGCAGGTAATCGCCCACCAGCACGGCTATCTTGTTCTTCCAGAGGGCGTTGATGGAGAAAAAGCCGCGGCGGTAGTTGCTTTCGTCCACCACGTCGTCGTGCACCAGGGTGGCCGTGTGCAGCAGCTCAATCAGGGCCGCGCCGCGGAAGGTGGCTTCGGGCAGCGGGTCGCCGCCGCAGATTTTGGCCGTGAAAAACACGAACATCGGCCGGATCTGCTTGCCCTTGCGCTTGATGATGTAGCCCATGATTTTGTCGAGCAGCAGTTGCCTGCTCTGCATCGACTGGCGGAATTTCTTTTCGAATTCCACCATCTCCAGGGCAATCGGAGCCTGTATCTGGTCCAGCGAATTGGTCATGCGGCGGGTTTGGGCACTGCAATGATACGGGAAAAGGCGGAGGGGGCAGTAAATGCGTGAATGAGGGAGTTAGGGAATGAGTCCGCCTGTCATCCTGAGCGCAGCGAAGGACCTTCTTGCGGTAGCACCAATCGTTGCTATATCTGTGCTACTGTTATAAGGTCCTTCGCGCCGCTCAGGATGACAGTATATTTGCCCTATCAGCCCATCATCATCAGCCCAACATGCCTACGCCCCAGCCTACTATCGTCGATTTTCAGCTGACTAACCCCACCCACAACCGTCCGTTTGCCGCCGATGCGCATTTCGTGGCCGATGGCCAAGCCAAGCCGGTGGTGGTGTTTGTGCACGGCTTTAAGGGGTTCAAGGACTGGGGCCATTTCAACGTGCTGGCCGATTGGTTCGCCCGCCGGGGCTTTGTGTTCGTGAAGCTCAACCTCTCGCACAATGGCGTGGTAGTGGGCGGCTCGGGCGATTTAGAGGACCTCGAAGCCTTCGGCCGCAACAACTTCAGCATCGAGCTGGATGATGTGGGCGCATTATTTGATGCCCTGCAGACGCCGGGCGCCACGGGCATTCCGGCCGCCGACATGGACCTGGCCCGGCTGGCCCTCATCGGCCACAGCCGGGGCGGCGGGCTGGTGCTGCTGAAAGCGGCCGAAGACGCACGCGTGCGGGCCGTGGCCACCTGGGCCGCCATCAGCCAGGTGAACCCCGGCTGGACCGAGCAGCAGATGGCCGACTGGCAGCAGAAGGGTGTGCTGCACGTGGAAAACTCGCGCACCAAACAACAGCTGCCGCTCTACTACCAGCTCGTGGAGAACTACTACCAGAACCAGGACCGCCTCGACATCGAGCAGAACCTGCGCCAGCGCCTCGGCAGCCGGCCCGTGCTCATCGTGCACGGCGACCAGGACGAAACCGTGCCGCTGGCCCGCGCCCACCAGCTGCACGAGTGGCAGCCCGCCGCCGAACTGCGTGTGCTGCCCGGCGCCACCCACAACTTCGGCGGCGCCCACCCCTGGCAGTCGGCCGAGCTGCCCGAGCAAGCCCGACAGGCGGCCGAAGCCACGGTGGAGTTCTTTGAATCCAATCTGAAGCGTTAACCATTGAGCACCGCTTACCTCCTGCTGGGCTCCAACCTCGGCAACCGGGCCGCCACGCTGCAGGCCGCCGTGGCGGAGCTAGGCCGCACGGCCGGCCCGGTAACAGCCGCCTCGGGCCTCTACGAAACGGCCGCCTGGGGCCTGACCGAGCAGCCAGCCTTCCTCAACCAGGCGCTGGCGCTGCAAACCAGCCTCTCCCCTGCCCAGCTGCTGGCCGCCTGCCAGGCCGCCGAGCAGCACGCGGGCCGGCAGCGGCTGGTGCGCTGGGGTGCCCGCACCCTCGACGTGGACATGCTGCTCTACGACGATTTAGTGCTCGATACGCCCACGCTGCAACTGCCCCACCCACGCTTGCCGGAACGCCGCTTCGCCCTGCTGCCGCTGGCCGAAATTGCGGCGGCCGTGGTGCATCCGGGGCTCCGGCGCACTATGGCAGAACTGCTGGCCGAGTGTGGGGATACGCTGGCTGTGACTCGGATTTGATTTCCCGCAGAGGGGCGCAGAGGTTAAACCGCAGAGGTCCGCAGAGCTGTTCAAGAACGGCTCTGCGGACCTCTGCGGTTTAACCTCTGCGCCCCTCTGCGGGAAACGCTACGCCACCGTTGCCGACTGCGCCGTTACCTCGGGCGCAATCTTTTTCACGAGGCCCTGGAGCACTTTGCCGGGGCCGCACTCCACGAACTCGGTGGCGCCGTCGTGCACCATGCGCTGCACGCTCTGGGTCCAGCGGACGGGGGCGGTGAGCTGGCGCACGAGGTTTTCGCGGATTTCGTCGGGGTCGGTGTGCGGGGCGGCGTCCACGTTCTGGTACACGGGGCAGATGCCGGCCGCGAAGCTGGTTTTGGCAATGGCCTCGGCCAGCGCCGCCTCGGCCGACTGCATCAGCGGCGAGTGGAAGGCGCCACCCACGGGCAGCGGCAGGGCGCGCTTGGCCCCGGCGGCCTTCAGCTGCTCGCAGGCCAGCTCGATGCCGCGCTGTGAGCCCGACACCACCAGCTGGCCGGGGCAGTTGTAGTTGGCAGCCACCACTATGTTGCCACCGGCCGTAATTTCCTGGCAGATGCGGGCCGTGGTGTCATCATCAAGAGCCAAAATGGCGGCCATGGTGCCGGGCTGCTCTTGGCAGGCGGCCTGCATGGCGCGGGCGCGCTGGGCTACCAGTTGCAGCGCGTCCTCGAAGCGCAGCACTTTAGCCGCCACCAGCGCCGAAAACTCGCCCAGCGAGTGGCCGGCCACCATATCGGGCCGGAAATCGGGCAGCACGGCCACCAGCGCCACCGAGTGCAGGAAAATGGCCGGCTGCGTTACGTCGGTGCGGCGCAGCTCCTCGTCGGAGCCGGTGAACATTACGTCGGTCAGCGAGAAACCCAGGATGTCGTTGGCCTGGTCCATGAGGCGCTTGGCTTCGGGGTGCTGCTCGTACAGCTCGCGGCCCATACCGCTGAACTGGCTGCCCTGGCCGGGGAAAATAACTGCTTTCATACGTGTCAGAAATGTCAGAATAAGCCCCACGGCAGCCTCCGGGTGGAAGCGCCGCCGGGGCAGGCGGGAAGATTACGGCCGCAAGCTGCATAAAAATGCCGGACCGGAAAGCACCGCCCCACCAAACCTGGTTCGGCCTGCCCCCAAAAAAGCCGGGCTCCTATGCAAGGAAACCCGGCTTCTCAGTTGACTGAAGTTCGCTATGGTTAGCGGTTTATCTGCACCCAGCCTTTGAAAGTGCGGGTGGTGCGCCGGGCATCCTTGAACGTTACCTCGGCCTGGTAGAAGTACATGCCATCCGACACCTTGCCGTTGGAGTTGCCTTCGCCCGTGCCGCCGCCGTTCCAGTTGATGAGCGGGTCCTGGTCGCCTTCGTACACCTTCTTACCCCAGCGGTTGTAAATCTTAACCGACGTGCGCTCAATCGGGCTGAACACCTTGGGCCGGAACGTGTCGTTCTTGCCGTCGCTGTTGGGCGTGAAGATGTTGGGCAGCAGGAACAGCAGGCAGTTGTCCTTGCACTCCTTGTTGCTGAGCGCACTCACGGCTCCTTTGGAGTCGACGGCCTGCACCGCATAGCAGCCCTCGGCCGTGGCCAGATCGGTGTGCGTGTAGGTGGTCTGGGTGCCGGGCACGCGGGCCAGCTCGCTCAATTCGGCCTGGTCGTTGGGCGCGAAGTAGATGATGTACTCTTTGATGTCGCGGCTGCAATCTTCGGTCGGCAGGTTGCTCAGCGTCCAGCTCAGCACATTATTAAACCGCATGCCCTCGATGGGCGTTTTGGGCAGCTCGAACAGCCGGTTGGCCAGACTGTCGCAGTTGGTGGGCTTGAGCGTGAGAATGGGCGTGCAGGGCACGGCCTGCAGCGGCACGCACTGCTCCTGGCTCAGGTTGATAAGCGAGTCGGGCAGGGTGATGTCGTAGGTGCCGTTGGTCTTCACGTAGTAGCAGTACGTGCGGTCCTGCACCAGCGGCAGCACCTTGCCATCGTCCACGAACTGGCCGCCGGTGGCCGTGCTGCTGGCTTTGCCCACGGGCCGGAACGCGCCGTTCGGCTCGCGCCGGTACACCGTGGTCGGACGCTGGCTGTTGTCCCAGGGCACATTAAAGGTCCAGCTGATGCCAATCGTTTTGTTCAACGGATTGGGCGTGGCCTTCAGCCGCACACTTGAGGCCGGCTGGGTGCGCTCCACCGAATCGGCCGCAATGGTGGTCTTGCTGAAAAAGTCGAGCCGATAAGTATAGGCGTTGTCGGTGGTGTTGAGGCCGGTGTTCACGAAGGTGGTGTCGCGCAGATTGGTTGTGCTGTACACCTTTTGGAAGTCGGCCGGGGCCGGGTTGAGGCCGGTGGCGCGGTAGAGGCGGTAGCCGCGGGGCTCGGCAAAGTTGCCCAGCGGCGCCGGCTGGTTCCAGCGCACGGTAATCTGGCCGGCGGCCGAATCGGTTTTGTCCACCGTCACGTTGGTCAGGCGCGGCGAGCGGCCCTCCACTTTCACGCAGGCCTCGTTGGAAGCCAGGCTTTCGCCCCCGCCGGGCTGTGCAAACTTCACATAAATGCGGTACGAGTAGGTTTTGCCCCGCACCAGACCGGCCCCGTCGTTGTCGTCGAGGAAAGTGCGGGTGCCCACGCCCACCGAGCCAATCTGCACGTAGCCCGAGCCGGCGGGCAGCCCCGTTTCACAGGTAGTGGGCGTGAAGGCAAAGCAATTTTCGCGGCGGAAAATCAGCATCTGCGCCCCCGGGTTCTGGCAGCTGTAGCTGTCCCAGTTCAGCAGCATGGCGTTGCCCTGCGGCGTGGCCTGCAGGTTCTGCGGGGCCGGCCCCACCACCGTAATATTCCAGGCCCGCTGGTCGATTAAGGGCGAGCTGCCGTTGGTGGGCTCGTCGGTGGCCTTGAACAGAATGGAATAGGGCTGGCGGCGGATGTAGGAGCAGTCGGGCGTCCACTGGAACAGGGCGCGGGCCACGGGCGGGCCCTTGGTGCTCTGCTGGAACGAAGCCGGCGTGGGCAGTAGGCCGGTAAAGGCTTCGAGCAGCACCGGGTTGCCGTCGGGGTCGGTGGCCGTGATGGTGCCGCCGGGCACGGCCGTGTTGGCCACCACGCAGATATCGGGCGGCACATTGATAACGGGCCGCAGGTTCTTTTCTGCCTTCACGATAATCTGCATGTCGCGGATGGTTTCGCTCAGCAGCGTGGGCTGGGTGGGCCGGCCGGGCGTGCGGCGGTACTCCTTCACCTTGAAGGCCACGTTGTAGGTGCCCACCTGGGCCGGCGCATTCCACACCAGCTGCCCGGTAAAGGCATCAATGGTGAAAATGGCCTTGTCGCCCGGCACCCCGGCCGGCGGGCCGCTGTAGGCTACCTGCCGCGCATCAATGCCGGGCAGGTTGTTGGGAAAAGTGAAGCCCGTAGTGATACTGGGGCTGAGCTGGTTGCCGTTGGCAATGGCCGTCTGCGGGTCGCCGGCCTTCTGGCTGGGCAGCAGCTCGTAGGCCAGCGAGTCGCCCTCGGCGTCGTAGGCGGCCGGGTTGTGCAGAAACACCTGCCCGACGCTGCCTTTGTCGATGGCCGGCGCCAGCAGCTTCGGCGACGTGTTCTGCACGAAGGCGTTAATGAGAATCGTCGTCGAGATATAGAAGCTCTCGTTGATCGAGTTGGCCATGTTGAGCACCCCTGCCGGCCGGTTGACGCTGGCGTAACCCACCGTGAAAATGCCGGTGGAGTTATAGGTGTGCTCGAACTTGTACACGTTCAGCAGATACTCCGGGGCCACGCGGGTCTGCGACACAAAAGGAATCTTCTGCTGGGAGGTTTTGTCGCCGAAAAAGATGGTGACCGTGTTTTCCTCGGCGATGTTGGGGCCGGGCACGCGCACGTAGAGCGAGAGCGTGAAAAAGATGCGCCGGGGGTTGTTGGGGTCGGTGCGGGCCTGGATGTCGCCGGCGGCCAGGTGCGAGGCCCGGGCCGCCGGGGCCGCCGCCAGAAAGCCTAGCAGAAGAAGCAGCCCCGCCAGCCAACGCTGCAACGGGCGGATATGTAGAGCGATACGCATAGATTCGGGCAGCTGGGCCGGCGAAGAAACGGCAGATAGAAAGGTCCGGAAAAACCCGGCGGAAACCTAACAAAACCCGGGCAGCGGAGGTTGTTAGGCCGAAGCAAGATACTAACGGAGTTGGCTTCCGTTTGATTCCGGCCAGACCACCGTCTTTATTCAGATTGTTTCCTACTAGCCGGGCGCCTAACTTTGGCCGTTATAATCGACTTCCCCACCCTACTTAGTAGCTCTCTATGAGTTGGATTTCCAAAACCCTCACCAGCAGCATCGGCCGCAAAATCATTATGGCCACTACCGGCCTGTTTCTGTGCTCCTTTCTGTTGGTTCACCTGCTGATTAACCTGCAGCTGCTGCGCCACGACGGCGGGGCCAGCTTCAACTTCTGGGCCGAGTTCATGGGTACCAACCCCATCATCCGGTTCATGGAAATCGTGCTGATGCTGGGCTTTGCCCTGCATATCTACCAGGGTCTGGCCCTAGCCATCAAGAACAAAAAGGCCCGCGGCGCCCAGGGCTACGTGGTGAATCACTCCGAGCAGAACTCGCAGTGGGCCTCGCGCAACATGGCCCTGCTGGGTACGCTGCTGCTCATTTTCCTGATTGTGCACCTGATGAACTTCTGGATTCGCTCTCGCTTCGACGCCTTCGGCGGCCTGGCCGAAGTGAAAGTGCCCAACCTCGACCACCCGGTCGGCGACCTGTACTCGGTAGCGGCCACCTCGTTTAAAATTCCGTGGTACGTGGCGCTGTACGCGCTGGCGCAGATTGCCTTGGGCTACCACCTCTGGCACGGCTTCCGCAGCGGCTTCCAGACCTTGGGCGTGAAGCACCCCAAGTACACGCCCGCCATTTACTACACGGGCTACGCCTTCGCGGTGGTAGTATCGGCGCTGTTCGCCATCATCCCCATTATCATGTTCTTCAGCGACGCCTATCAGCCCCGCCTGCCCACCGAGCAGGCCGTTGAACAGTCGCTGACTGAGGCGCCCGACGCGCTGCGCTAATTTCCCACCTTCTTATTCTGCCCTTTATGGTACTCGAATCCCAAATCCCCGAAGGCCCGATAGCCGAGAAGTGGGAAAAGCATAAGTTCAACGTCAAGCTCGTCAACCCGTCCAACAAGCGGAAGTACGATATTATTGTGGTCGGCACCGGCCTAGCCGGCGCTTCGGCGGCCGCCTCGTTTGCCGAGCTAGGCTACAACGTGAAGGCCTTCACCTTCCACGACTCGCCCCGCCGCGCCCACTCCATTGCGGCCCAGGGCGGCATCAACGCCGCCAAAAATTACCAGAACGACGGCGACTCGGTGTACCGCCTGTTCTACGATACGGTGAAGGGCGGCGACTACCGCTCCCGCGAGGCCAACGTGTACCGGCTGGCGCAGGTATCGGTCAACATCATCGACCAGTGCGTGGCCCAGGGCGTGCCCTTCGCCCGCGAATACGGCGGACTGCTGGCTAACCGCTCGTTCGGTGGCGCCCAGGTAAGCCGCACGTTCTACGCCCGCGGCCAGACCGGCCAGCAGCTGTTGCTGGGTGCCTACTCGGCCCTCTCGCGCCAAGTGGCCTACGGCAAAGTGAAGTTATATACCCGCTCCGAGATGCTGGATCTGGTGACCGTCGACGGGCAGGCCCGCGGCATCATCACCCGCAACCTGCTCACGGGCGAGATTGAGCAGCACGCGGCCCACGCCGTGGTGCTGGCTACCGGCGGCTACGGCAACGTGTTCTTCCTGAGCACCAACGCTATGTACTGCAACGCCACCGCTGCGTGGCGGGCCCACAAAAAGGGCGCGTACTTCGCCAACCCTTGCTTCACCCAGATTCACCCCACCTGCATCCCCGTATCGGGCGACTACCAGTCGAAGCTGACGCTCATGTCGGAGTCGTTGCGCAACGACGGGCGCGTGTGGGTGCCGGCCACCAAGGAGATGGCCGAGCGCCTGCGCAAGGGCGAAATCCACGTGAACGACATTCAGGAGGCCGACCGCGACTACTTCCTGGAGCGCAAGTACCCGGCCTTCGGTAACCTGGTGCCCCGCGACGTGGCCTCGCGCAACGCCAAAATGATGTGCGACGAAGGTCGCGGCGTAGGCTCAACGGGCCTGGCCGTATTCCTTGACTTTGCCGACGTTATCAAGCGTACCTCGGCCGAGGCCGTGAGCCAAAAGTATGGCAACCTGTTCGATATGTACGCCAAAATCACTGGCGAAAATCCCTACGAGCGGCCCATGCGCATCTACCCGGCGGTGCACTACACCATGGGCGGCCTCTGGGTTGACTACAACCTGCAGACCACCGTGCCCGGCCTGTACGCCACCGGCGAGTGCAACTTCTCCGACCACGGCGCCAACCGCCTCGGCGCTTCGGCCCTCATGCAGGGTCTGGCCGATGGTTACTTCGTAATTCCCTACACCATTGGTGATTACCTGGCCAAGACGCCGCCCAAGCCCGTCACGACCGAGCACCCGGCCTTTGCCGAGGCTACGGCCGCTGTGCAGTCGCGCATGCAGCAGCTGATGAGCATCAACGGCACCCGCACGCCCGACGACTTCCATAAGAAGCTCGGCCACATCATGTGGGAATACTGCGGCATGTCGCGCAACGCCGAGGGCCTGCGCTTCGCCAAGCAGGAAATTGTTAAGCTGCGCCAGGAGTTCTGGAGCGACCTGAAGCTGGCCGGCACCGAAGCCGAGATGAACCAGGCCCTGGAGAAGGCCGGCCGCGTGGCCGACTTCCTGGAGCTCGGCGAGCTGATGGTGGACGACGCGCTGGACCGCAACGAAAGCTGCGGCGGCCACTTCCGCGAGGAGTACCAGACCCCCGAGGGCGAGGCCCTGCGCAACGACGACGAGTACGCCTACGTGGCCGCCTGGGAATACATGGGCGACAACCAGCCCGAGAAGCTGAACAAGGAGGAGCTCACGTTCGAAAACGTGAAACTCACCCAGCGCAGCTACAAATAGGCCGCAAGCAATAAGCCGCAAGCTGCAAGTGCAGTTCGGTAGTCTCAATTTTAAAACGAAAAGCTTGCAGCCTGTAGCTGACAGCTTGAAGCTCATAAAACAATGGCCGGAAGTAACCCCAACGCCAAACCCATGAACCTCACCCTGAAGGTGTGGCGGCAGAAAAACCGCATCAGCCAGGGGGGCATCGTCGATTACCAGGTAAAGGACATCTCGCCCGATATGTCGTTTCTGGAGATGCTCGACGTGCTCAACGAGGACCTGCTGCGCCAGGGCCAGGAGCCCGTGGCCTTCGACCACGACTGCCGCGAAGGCATCTGCGGCTCGTGCAACCTGTTCATCAACGGCCGGGCCCACGGCCCCGAGCAGGGCACTACCACCTGCCAGCTGCACATGCGCAAGTTCTCCGATGGCGACACCATCACCATTGAACCCTGGCGCGCCTCGGCTTTCCCCATCAACAAAGACCTGAGCGTGGACCGCTCGGCCTTCGACCGCATCATTCAGGCGGGCGGCTACGTGAGCATCAACACCGGCGGTACGCCCGATGCCAACGAAATTCCGATTCCGAAGGACATTGCGGACCGCGCCTTTGAGGCGGCTACCTGCATCGGCTGCGGCGCCTGCGTGGCAGCCTGCAAAAATGCTTCGGCCATGCTGTTCGTGTCGGCCAAGGTGAGCCAGCTGGCCTTGCTGCCCCAGGGCCACGTGGAGCGCAAAACCCGCGTGGAAAACATGGTGGCCCAGATGGACAAGGAGGGCTTCGGTGCCTGCACCAACATCGGCTCGTGCGCGGCCGAGTGCCCCGTGGGTATCTCGCTCGAAAACATTGCCATCCTCAACCAGGAATTCCTGTCGGCCAAGGCCACGTCGAATAACCTGGCGTAAGGTTCGGCGGTTATCCTCGCAGGATTCCCTGAAAAGGCGAAACGGGCTTCCGTTTCGCCTTTTTTGTCGCCACCCGGCGACTACCTTTACCCTTCGCTTTACTCACTTACTGAATGATAACCATAGTTGTCGGCACCAACCGCCCCGAGTCGCGCGCCCGCCGCGTAGCCGATTTGTACGCCCGCCTGCTGGCCGAGCACGGCGTGGAGGCCCAGATACTGGATTTGCTGGAGTTGCCGGCCGACTTCACGACTTCGGCCCTCTACAACAATGCCGGCCGCCACGACGAGTTCAACGCCCTGGCCTCGCTGGCCGCCAGTGCCGAAAAGCTGGTATTCATCGTGCCCGAGTACAACTGCTCGTTTCCGGGCGTGCTAAAGGCATTTATTGACGGGCTCCCCTACCCCGCGGGCCTGGGCCACAAAAAAGCGGCGCTGGTCGGGCTGAGTAGCGGCAGTCAGGGTGGGCTGCTGCCCCTCAACCACCTCACCGATGTGCTGATGTACCTAGGCACGGCCGTGCTGCCCCAGCGCGTGCGCCTGCCCTTCATCGACAAGCACCTGAACGCCGATGGCGAGCTAACCGAGCCCTTCTACCAGCAGCTGTTGCGCGAACAGGTAGAGTACCTGCTGCGCTTCTAGGCTCCGCTGCGCATCATCTGGCCTGGAAGCCAGGCGCCGCCGGCTAATGGCGCGGGTGCAAATGTAAGGGGTGGCCGAAAGCTTGCCGTTTGCGTAAGCGCTGTTTCTTTTCCCTGCTTTCGCCCCATGAAATATACTCTCCTGTTTGGCCTTGTTCTGCTGGGGGCCTGTACGTCGGCGCCGCGCCGGGGCCGTAGCGGCCACCTGGCCCCCGAGCGCGAAATGATGCACCCCGACCGCTTCCCTGCCGATTCGGCTGAATTGTCGCCTGAATTGTCGCCGCCCGACTCGCTCCGCTAACCACTGACCGCAAAAATCAACGGGCCGCCCCAGACATTGCTGGGGCGGCCCGTTGATTTTTAACTTCTATCTGTCAGAATCAGCCTGACTGAGAGAACTAGTCGACGTTGTCGTGCAGGAAACGGTTGTCGCCCAGCAGCTCGTTGTCGTCGGAGAGGTTGAAGCGGCTCACGTTCTGCTCCGAGGAGGGCACCACATTTTCCAGCTTCACCTGGCGGCGCAGGTAGGCCGGCGTTTCCAGCTGTTCCTTCAGCGCGTCGTTGGTCAGGCCGTTGCTGAGGGCCTGCAGGCGCTGGCGACGCTCCTCGGCGCGGGCTTCCAGCGTGGGCCGGGGCAAGCTGTGCTGCACGGTGGCCACGGGGGGCGTCTGGGGCTGCGGCGGGTACTGGTACTGCAGCTGCGGCTCGGGGGCCGGCATCGAGGGGGCGGACACCGGCCCGGCGGTGTGCTGCGGCGGCGACGTTTCGAGGTCGCGCACCACTACCGGCGGCTCGGCCGGCGCCGGGCTGCCGAAGGTGGGTACCACCGGCGCGGCTGGCGCAGCGGCCGGTTCGGCCGGCTGCTGCTCGGCGGCTGGTCCCGTTCCGGGGTCGGCGCGGGCATCGTCGCGGGGCACAACGGCCGTAATGTTGTGGGCGTCGCGGGCGAAACCAGTGGCAATTACGGTTACCCGGATGCTCTGGCCCAGCGAGGGGTCGATGCCGTGGCCGAAAATCACCTCGGCATTCTGGCCGGCCTTATCCTGGATGTACTCCGTAATTTCGGTCAGCTCGTCCATCTCCAGCTCGGCCTGGTCGCCCGACATGATGCTGAGCAGGATGCGCTGAGCGCCGTGAATATCGGTGTTGTTGAGCAACGGCGAAGCCAGCGCCTCCTCGGCGGCGCGGGCGGCGCGGTTTTCGCCTTCCGTTACGCTGCTGCCCATCACGGCCGCACCCGAGTCCTTCATCACCGTTTTCACGTCTTCGAAGTCCACGTTCACGTCCGAAGTCACCGTAATAATCTCGGCAATCGACTTGGCGGCCGTCGTCAGCACGGTATCGGCTTTGGCAAAGGCTGCGCTCAGGGGCAGGTTGCCGTACATCTCGCGGATTTTGTCGTTGAGAATCACCAGCACCGTGTCGCAGTCCTCGCTCAGCTCCTTGATGCCCTGCTCGGCCTGCTGGCGCTTCTTGCGGCCCTCAAACATAAACGGCGCCGTGACGATGCCCACCGTGAGAATGCCCAGCTCCTTGGCCACTTTGGCAATTACGGGCGCGGCCCCGGTACCGGTACCGCCGCCCATGCCCGCCGTAATAAACACCATGCGGGTGCCCTGGCTCAGCAATTCCCGAATCTGCTCGCGGCTCTCGATGGCGGCCTGCTTGCCCCGCTCGGGGTTGGCGCCCGCCCCCAGCCCTTCGGTCAGGTCGATGCCGATTTGCATGCGGTTGGGCACCGGCGAGGAGGCCAGGGCCTGCTTGTCGGTGTTGCAGATAACAAACTCCACGTCTTTGATGCCCTGGGCATACATGTGCTTGACGGCATTGGAGCCGCCGCCCCCTACCCCTATCACTTTAATGATGGAGGTTGATTGCGGCTGAATGTCGAAAGTATAATTCATGCGGAAAGTCAATTATGAATTATGGATTTTAAATCAGGAATTAGACGTCGCGGCGCCTGCCGTTCAGCAGACTATTGGTATCGAAACGCAGAATTCAAAATTCAAAAGTCATAATTAACGCTAGTATTGTTTGTCGTCGAAATCGTTAATCAGCAGGTCTTTCGTGCGATTAAGAATTCGCTGGAAAAAATCCCCGGCGCCCGCTTTTTTGGCGGCCTTTTCGGCGGCCGGCGCGGCGGGAGCAGGTGGGGTTTGAGGAGGGGCCGCGGCCGGCCGTACTTCGGGCGTGGCCACGTAGTAGTTCTGCTCCTGCTCGGGCTCCTCGTAGCCGCGCTGGGCCAGGCGGTCGTCGAGCGAGCGGTAGCCGGCCAGCACCAGGCCCACCGTGGTGGCGTACATGGGCGACTTCACGGCCTCAATCTTGCTCTTGCCCAAGTGTTCGTTGGGGTAGCCGATGCGCGTGTCGAGGCCGGTAACGTACTCGGTGAGCTGCACCAGATTCTGGAGCTGCGAGCCGCCGCCGGTCATCACGATGCCGGCCGCCAGCTTGTCCTGGAAGCCCAGGCGCTGGATTTCGGCGTACACCAGCTCCACGATTTCCTCCATCCGGGCCTCGATAATGTAGGCCAGGTTTTTCAGGCTGATTTCCTTGGGCGCCCGGTCGCGCAGGCCGGGAATGCTCACGATTTCGTACTCCGAGGCTTCCTCGGCAATGGCTTTGCCGAACTTCACCTTGAGCTGCTCGGCCTGGTTCTGCATCACCTGGCAGCCCTGCTTGATGTCGGTGGTGATGATGTTGCCGCCGAAGGGCAGCACCGCCGCGTGGCGGATGATGCCGTCCTTGAAGATAGCCAGGTCGGTGGTGCCACCGCCAATATCGACCAGCGCCACGCCGGCTTCCTTCTCCTCGTCGCTGAGCACCGACATGCTCGATGCCAGCGGCTCGAGAATCAGGTTGTCAATTTCCAGCCCGGCCTTGGTTACGCACTTATAGACGTTGTTGATGGCCGTGCTCTGGGCCGTGATGATGTGGAAGTTGCCCTCCAGCCGCACGCCCGACATGCCCACGGGGTCCAGAATGCCCTCCTCGTAGTCTACTTTGTAGTCCTGGGGCATTACGTGGATGATCTGCGAGCCGGGCGGCGTTACGAGGCGATACATGTCGCTGGTGAGGCGCTCCACGTCGGCCTGGGTGATTTCGGTTTCGGCCGAGGCGCGGGTGATGCTGCCGTTGTGCTGCAGACTCTTGATGTGCTGGCCCGCAATGCCCACGTTCACCACGCCAATGTTGATGCCCGACTGCTCCTCGGCCTGCCGGATGGCCTTCTTGATGGCGTCCACCGTTTTGTCGATATTCGACACAATGCCCCGTACCACGCCCTCCGACACGGCTTTGCCCAGCCCCAGAATTTCCAGCTTGCCGAATTCGTTTTTGCGACCCACCAGGGCGCAGATTTTGGTGGTACCGATATCGAGGCCGACTACAATTTTATCGTGTTGCATGGGGAGGGAGGGCGAGAGGTTTGCGGGAGCAGGCAGAGATAAGGCGTTTAATCCGCTTTAAGGTAGCGGTTTACACGGACAGTTTTATTCGCAAATGATTTGGTCCTTGAATTCGACGTTGACGCGGTGGTACGTGTCCCAGCCAAGCACCGGCGGAATTTGCCGGTAAAATACCATTAGTTTCGCGAATTTTTCAGAAATATTATCCGGAAAGCCAAATTCTACCCGCTGGTCGCCTACTTGCTGGGTGAACGAAATTTTTCCGTTGGGCGCCACAAATATTTCGGCAACCTGAGCGCGCCAGAAGGGCTTTTCGTCGATGTAACGCAGAAACTCCAGGTAGCGTGTGCCGCTGCTGTCCTGAAAAAAGGACGCGGCCAGGGGCTGGCCGCCGGGCCGCGAAATGGGCACCACCCGGGCCGTAAACAGCGAAGACAGCGGCAGCTTGCGGCCGTCAGCATCGAGGTAGCTGTCCTGGCGGGCGTCGGCGTGCACGAGGCGGGCAATGGGGCGGCTCTGGCGCACATCGGCGTGCAGATTGCCGGCCAGGTCGCGGTACACCTGCGCTTCCTTCACGAAGCTATGCGCTTTCAGGCGGGCTTCGAGGGCCTTCAGGTCGATGTCGGCCGGGTCGGCGCCTTCGAGCCGGTCGCGGCCCTGGCGGGTGAGCAGGCCGGTTACTTCGCGCTGGCCGATGAAGAAGTTGTTGAACTCATTGCTCACCGACACCAGCACGCCGCCCACTTTGCGGTTGGCTTGCCGCGTGGCCGCAAATGCCCCCAAGCCCAGCAGCAGTAGCAGGCAGACGGTGGCAATCAGCAGGTTCTGGGCGTCGCGCTTCATTGGGGCAGGTGGGTACTAAGGGCTTGAGAGGCAGAAGGGCAGACGAGCGGCGGGGCCGGCCAGCTCAACCATTCGGCCAGCGAATATTCAAAATATTCTTTAATTGAGGCACTAACTGGTCGATGTCGCCCGCGCCTACGGTGGCTAATACGTCAAAATTCGGATTGGTTTCGGCATTCTGCAAAATTTCGGCCTTGGTTTGCAGAGATTTTTCCGGGGCCGTGATTTGGGATAAAATCAACTCCGCCGTTACGCCTGGCAGCGGCTGCTCGCGGGCCGGGTAGATGTCGAGCAGTACCACTTCATCGGCAAGGCTCAGGCTCTCAGCGAATCCGGCCGCAAAATCGCGGGTACGGCTGAACAGGTGCGGCTGGAAAACCACCCGCAGCCGCCGCCCCGGGTACAGGGCCCGCAACGACTGCAAAAACGCCTCAATTTCGCGTGGGTGATGGGCGTAGTCGTCCACGTACACCTTGGGCTGCTGAGGGGTGCCGGCCGTTACAATGAACTCGAACCGGCGCTTGACGCCCCGGTAAGCGGCCACGGCGGCGCGCAGCTGCTCATCAGAAAGGCCATAAAGGCGGGCCACGGCGGCGGCGGCCAGCATGTTCTCCACGTTGTGGAAGCCCGGCACGGCCAGCTCCAGCCCTTCTATTTGAGCTGTCAGCTGAGAGCCGTCAGCTTTTGGCTTGTTTTGCTCCGGCCCGTTCGAGCTGGCCGAACCGGCCGGGCCGTGCATGTCGAAGCGGAACAGGTGGCCCTCAGCCGTGATGTTGCCGGCGTACAGTTCCGGGCCCTGCTCGGGGTTCAGGCCGTAGCGCAGCACCCGCACGCCGGCCGGCGCGGCGGCGGCCACGCTGGGGTGGGCCGTGTGGTTGATGATAAGTGTGCCGCCCGGCTGAATCTGCCCCACAAACTGCCGGAACGATTCGAGCAGCGTATCGGCGTCGCCGTAAATATCGAGGTGGTCGGCGTCGGTGCTGGTGACGATGGCAACCGTCGGGAACAGCGTCAGGAAGCTCCGGTCGTACTCATCGGCCTCTACCACAACCGGGATTTGGCTGGCGGCTGCTTCGTTGCTGGCTCCGGCCGCAGGCAGCAGCAGGTTCGAGCCCAGATTTACGCTGATGCCGCCCAGAAACGCCGCGCAGGGCACGCCGGCGTGGTGCAGCAGGTGGGCTACCATACTGCTGGTGGTGGTTTTGCCGTGGGTGCCGGCCACCGCAATGGTGGGCCGGCCCTCGGTGAGCACGCCCAGCACCTGGCTGCGCTTGCGGATGTCGTAGCCCTGCTCCCGCAGCCAGGCCCATTCGCGGTGGTCCTTCGGGATGGCGGGCGTGAGCACGACCAACGTATCGGCCGGGTTTTCGCGCACGGCGGCCGGAATGTTCTCCACCGCGTCGTCGTAGTGAATCGTGATGCCTTCGGCCGTCAGGGCGTCGGTCAGGGGCGTGCGGGTTTTATCGTAGCCGCTTACCACGTGCCCGTTGGCCCGAAACCAGCGCGCCAGCGCCGACATGCCGATGCCCCCGATTCCCAGGAAAAAGACGTTGGATTTCATTTCAGGAAGGCAGTAGCAGGTTCGGGATGATGGATTAATAAAACGTGGTCCTCAGCCCACATTCGGAATCAGTTTCAGCAGCTCGTCGACAATCGTGCTGGTGGCCTGGGGGCGGGCCAGCGCCCGGATGTTGGCGCTTAGCTGCTGCTGCCGGGCCGGATTCTGGAGCAGCGCCAGCGCCTCGTCGTAGAGCGTGGTGGCGGCCTCGGCGTCGCGCACGAGCAGGGCGGCGTCGCGGGTGCTTAGGGCCAGGGCGTTCTTGGTCTGGTGGTCTTCGGCCACGTTGGGCGAGGGCACCAGGATGCTGGGCTTGCCCGTCAGGCACAGCTCTGATACCGACAGCGCCCCGGCTCGGCTCACCACCGCATCGGCCACGGCGTAGGCCAAATCCATGCGGCGAATGAACTCCAGGGCCTGTAAGTTGTCGGCGGCAAACGGGGCAACCTGCTTTTCGGCCTCCGGGAAATACAGCTTGCCGGTTTGCCAGAGCAGCTGCACGCCGGCCGCCTGCAGGCGGGGCAGCGCGGCGGCCGTGGCCTGGTTGAGCGTACGCGCCCCCAGGCTGCCGCCAATTACGAGTAGCACCGGCCGCGTGGCGTCGAGCCCGAAAAACGCCAGGGCTTCGGCGCGCTGGCCGCTGGCAATTTCGGTGCGCACGGGGTTGCCGGTCAGCGTGAGCCGCTCCTGCGGGAAGAACTTCTCCATGCCTTCATACGCCACGCAGATGCGCTGCACGCGCCGGGCCAGCAGCTTATTCACGAGGCCAGCGTAGGAGTTCTGCTCCTGAATCAGGGCCGGAATGCTGCGCGAAGTAGCCGCCAGCAGCACCGGCGCCGAAGCGTAGCCCCCCACGCCCACCACCGCATCGGGCCGGAATTTGTCGATGATTTTGCCCGCCTTGCGCACGGCGCGCATCACCTTGATGGGGAACAGCAGGTTTTTGGGCGTCAGGCTACGCTGCAAACCGGCAATATCGAGGCCGATGATTTCGTAGCCGGCCTCGGGCACGCGGGTCATTTCCATGCGGCCGTTGGCGCCCACAAACAGGATTTCAGCCTCGGGAAACCGGCGGCGCACTTCGTTGGCAATGGCCACGGCCGGAAAAATGTGCCCCCCGGTGCCGCCGCCGCTGATAATAAGTTTCATTTTTTAGCTGTTAGCTGAGAGCTAGTAGCTGTTAGCTGACCGCCAACTGCTGCTTCTCAACGAAAGCTCACAGCTAACAGCTTTCAGCTAACAGCTCAAGAAATGGCCACTTTAGGAATGCGGGCGGTGTCGGCGGGCTGGTCGCTCATGGGGCGGATTTCCCGCTCGCCGCGGCTTACGGCTAGGATGATGCCGATGCTGATGCCGGTGAAGATAAGCGAGGTACCGCCCATGCTCAGCAACGGCAGCGGCAGGCCGGTAATCGGGCCCAGGCCCACGGCCACGCCCATGTTCACCATGGCCTGCAGCACCAGACTGAACGTAAGTCCCGCCGAAAGCAGCCCCCCGAAGGCCCCGTAGCTGTTCATTACCGTTTTCAGCCCCCGATACAGGAAGGCTAGGTACAGAAACAGCACCACCACGCCCCCAAACAGGCCGTATTCTTCAATGATGATGGCGTAGATGAAGTCGGAATACGGGTGGGGCATGATGTTGCGCTCGGTGCTTTTGCCGGGCCCCTTGCCGAACAAGCCGCCGGTGGCCTCGGCAATGTAGGCGTGCTCCAACTGAAACGGCACCGGCTTGCTCTTATCGGTGAAGCTCTCGACGCGCGACTGCACCGTTTTCCAGCGCTGCCCGGACGCCAGGCCCACGCCCCCCACGACCACGCCAATAGCTACCATCACGGCCATCTGCTTGAGCGGCACCCGCCCGATAAACATCAGCAGCAGGCAGGTAGCGAACAGCAAAAGCGCCGTGGAAGCGTTGGAAAGGATAATCAATCCACAAATCACGCCCACCCACAGCATCACCGGCAGCAGGGTCGTTTTGAAGTCGCCCACGTGCTGCTGGCGGCGGCTGAGCATGGAGGCCAGGTGGGTAATCAGGGCCAGCTTGGCCAGGTCGGAAGGCTGAAACGTCTGGTTGATAACCGGGATGGTGAGCCAGCGCGAGGCCTCGTTGAGCGTCGAGCCCATCACGAAGGTGAAGATGAGCAGCGGCACCGAAGCCAGCAGCGCGTACAGCGAGATGCGCGAGTAGTGGCGGTAATCGATGCGGTGGGCCAGCCACATAAACAGCAACCCCAGCACAATCAGGCTGCTGTGCTTGAAGAGGAAGTACTCGGTGTTGCCGCCGCGGCTCTTGTAGGCCAGCGTACCCGTAGCCGAATACACCACCGCAATGGATATCAGCGAAAACAGCACCACAATGCCCCACAGCACCGGGTCGCCCTTCAGGTTTTTACGCAGCCAGTTGGTTACCATGAATCACTGATTTTCGCTGATTGAATTTATTACGCTGATTTTCGGCCGGTTAAGAGTTGGAGCGAGTCAGACTTCGGCGGCGCGGACGCCAAATGAAGCAGGACACGGTCTTTCCGGCCCCTACGCCCCGGCTTCCAACTCCGCCACGGCCGTTGCGAACTGGCGGCCGCGGTCCTCGTAGTTCTGAAACAGGTCGAAGGAGGCGCAGGCGGGCGAGAGCAGCACCACGTCGCCGGGGGCGGCGAGGGCGGCGGCCCGCTGCACGGCCTCGGCCATACGCTGGCTTTCTTCGAGGTGCGGCACCACGCCGCCGAAGCTGGCGCGGAGCTTTTCGTTGTCGAGGCCCAGGCAAATTAGCGCTTTTACGCGGTTTTCGGCCAGCGGCAGCAGCGTGGCGTAGTCGTTGCCCTTGTCGGTGCCGCCCGCAATCCACACAATCGGGGCCTCAATGCCATCGAGCGCGTACCAGGCGGCCTCCACGTTGGTAGCCTTGCTGTCGTTGATAAAGCGCACGCCGTTCAGCTCGCCCACCAGCTGCAGGCGGTGGTCGGCGTTGCGGAAGGTGGCCAGGGCGGCCTCAATCTGCGGGGCCTCCAGGCCGGCCAGGCGGGCGCACAGAATGGCGGCCAGCGTGTTCTGGCGGTTGTGGCGGCCGATGAGCGGCGAAGCGGCAGTGCTGATTTCTTCGGCCTGGCTGTAGAAACCGGGCAGCAAATCCACGCACACCTCATCCTGCTCGGTGTAGTAGCCCGCCAGATGGAAATCGGGGCGGTGGTGCAGGCTGAAGGGCAACTGGCGCACCGGCCGCAGCGCGCCGGGGAAGTAGCGCTGAATGGTTTCGTCGTCGGCGTTGTAGATGAAAAAGTTGCTGCTGTCCTGGCGCTGGGTGATGCGCAGCTTGGCCTTGGCGTACTTTTCGAGCGAGTAGTCGTAGCGGTCGAGGTGGTCGGGGGTGATGTTGAGCAGCACCGACACCCAGGGCTGGAAATCGTAGGTGTCGTCGAGCTGGAAGGAGCTCAGCTCCAGCACGTAATAGTCGTGCCGGTCCTCGATAACCTGCTCGGCCAGCGAAAAGCCCACGTTGCCGGCCAGCCCCACGTTCAGGCCGCTTTCCTTCAGCAGATGGTAGGTGAGCAGCGTGGTGGTGGTTTTGCCGTTGGTGCCCGTAATGCCGATGCACTTGGCGCGGGTGTAGCGCCCGGCCAACTCGATTTCGGAAATAATGGGCGTGCCCTTCTTTCGCAATTCCTGAATAACTGCCGCCTTCTCCGGAATGCCCGGGCTTTTCACCACCTCGTCGGCCGTCAGGATTTCGGCCAGCGTGTGCTGCCCCTCCTCAAACTGAATACCGGCGTCGCGCAGCTTCTGCTGGTAGCGGGGCTGAATCGGGCTTTGGTCGGACACGAACACAGTGTGGCCCTTGGCCTGGGCCAGCAGCGCCGCCCCTACCCCACTCTCGCCGGCTCCCAAGATTACGTAGTGCATTCTTTCGTACTGAGTAGTTGGTATTGAGTAGTGAGAAAACCGGTTAGTTGGAATTGGCAAAGTCTCACTACTCAATACCAACTACTCAGTACTCGTTCTAGCGCAGTTTCAGCGTCACCAGCGTCAGCACGGCCAGCATGATGCCCACAATCCAGAAGCGCGACACGATTTTGGACTCGTGGTAGCCCAGCTTCTGGTAGTGGTGGTGCAGCGGCGACATGCGCAGCAGCCGCCGGCCCTCGCCGTACTTGCGCCTGGTGTACTTAAAGTAGCTCACCTGCACAATCACCGACAGGTTTTCAATCAGGAACACGCCGCACAGCACCGGAATCAGCAGCTCCTTGCGCACGATGAGGGCCAGCACGGCAATAATACCGCCGATGGCCAGCGAGCCGGTGTCGCCCATAAACACCTGCGCCGGATAGCTATTGTACCACAGAAAGCCCACGCAGGCCCCCACAAAAGCGGCGCAGAAGATAACCAGCTCGCCCGAGTTCGGGATGAACATCACGTCGAGGTAGTCGGCCAGCAGGGCGTTGCCGCTCACGAAGGCGAAAATGGCCAGCGTAGTACCGATAATGGCCGAAGTGCCCGCCGCCAGCCCGTCGAGGCCGTCGGTGATGTTGGCCCCGTTGCTGACGGCCGTGATGATGATGATGACGATGGGAATGTAGAAGAAGGCGTAGTACTCGTTGAAAAAGTCGCCGGCCGTGGCGAACAGGTCGCCGTAGTTGAGCTCGTTGTTCTTGATGAAGGGCACGGTGGTAATCATCAGCTTCACGTCCTGGTACACCGTGCTGGCATTCACGGCCGAAAACGTGCCGTTGGGCAGCACGTACTGGCGCACGGTTACGTCGTTGCTGAAAAACAGTACCCAGCCCACCGTAAGGCCCAAACCCACCTGCCCCAGAATTTTAAAGCGCCCGGACAGCCCGTCTTTGTTCTTCTTTACTACCTTGATGTAGTCATCCACGAAGCCAATCAATCCCAACCAAACCGTACTGAGCAGCATCAGAATGATGTAGATATTGTCGAGCTTGGCAAACAGCAGCACCGGCACCAGAATGGCCAGCAGGATGATGAGGCCGCCCATCGTGGGCGTGCCCTTCTTCTCGGCCTGCCCCTGCAAGCCCAGGTCGCGGATGGTTTCGCCAATCTGCTGGCGCTGCAAGAGCCGAATCAGCGGCGCCCCGAAATACTGCGCAATTATCAGCGACGAAACGATGGCCAGCGCCGCCCGAAACGAGCTGTACTGCATCACGCCGGTACCCGGAATGTGGTGTACTTTATACAGATAGTTGAACAGGTAGTACAGCATGGGCGCGGTGGTCGGCAGGCAGGTTGAAGCGCAAAGGTAGATTTTAGCGCTTCGTTTTTGGCGGTTGGCGCGGAGTTTTTGGGAGATTAAGTATGAAAAACAACGTCATTCAGAGCGAAGCGAAGAATCTCGCGTGCAATGGTAACCTCAACACCTGAGTTACTTTGGCACGCGAGATTCTTCGCTTCGCTCTGAATAATGTTGTTTCATCAAATCAGCCCCAACGCCCTACTTCCCCAGCAGCGCGAACATCTCGCTCAGCACCCGCTTGTCGTCGAAGTCGTTTTTGATGCCCTTGATTTCCTGGTAGGTTTCGTGGCCCTTGCCGGCTACCAGCACAATGTCGCCGGGCTGGGCCAGCGCCACGGCCGTTTTGATGGCCTCGCGCCGGTCGGCAATGGTCAGGACTTTGCCCAGCGCCGTAACCGGCACGCCGGTTTGCATCTGGGCCAGAATATCGTTGGGGTCTTCGAAGCGCGGGTTGTCGGAAGTGAGCACGGCGCGCTCGGAAAGCACGGCGGCCAGGCGGGCCATTTCAGGGCGCTTGGCCCCGTCGCGGTTGCCGCCACAGCCCACTACCGTAATAATCTGCTGGCTGGGCTGGCGGATATCGGCCAGGGTCTGCAACACGTTTTCCAGCGCATCGGGCGTGTGGGCGTAGTCCACAATGCCCGTGATGCGCGCCGGGCCCGATACCACCGGCTCGAAGCGGCCGGGCGCCGACGTGAGGCCCGAGAGCACCGTGAGCACCTCCGTAGCGTCTTCGCCCAGCAGCACCGCCGTACCGTAAATAGCCAGCAGGTTGTAAGCGTTGAACACGCCGATGAGCCGGAACTGCACCTCACGGCCCTCAATTTCGAGGTGCAGGCCGTGCACGGCGTTTTCCAGCAGCCGCGCCCGGAACTCGCCGTGGCCGCGCAGCGAGTACAGTTCGCGGCGGCCGGCCACGTTCTGCAGCATCACGGCCCCGCGCTTGTCGTCGGCATTGCTCAGGGCAAAGGCCGACTTCGGCAAGTCGTCAAAGAACTTCTTCTTGGCCTTGAGGTAGTTATCGAATGTGCCGTGGTAGTCGAGGTGGTCGTGGCTGAGGTTGGTGAACACGCCGCCCGCAAAGTGCAGGCCCGTAACGCGGTGCTGCACCACGGCGTGCGAGCTAACTTCCATGAACACGTGGGTGCAGCCGGCCCGTAGCATGTCGGCCAGCAGCGCGTTCAGGCGGATGGCGTCGGGCGTGGTGTGGGTGCTGGGTATCACCTGCTCATCAATCTGGTTCTGCACCGTGCTCAGCAGCCCGCAGTGGTAGCCCAGCTCGCGGAACAGCTTGTGCAGCATGGTGGCGCAGGTGGTTTTGCCATTCGTGCCCGTAATGCCCACCAGTTGCAGCTGCCGCGACGGATGCCCGTAAAACTCGGCCGCCATCAACGCCATAGTCTCCGCCGAATCAGCCACCTGCACGTAGCTGGTAGCCGGGTTCAACTCGGCCGGCAACTCCTCGCACACCACCACGGCCGCGCCCTGTGCCACGGCTTTAGCAATAAACTGGTGGCCGTCGGTGGCCGTGCCGCGCAGGGCAAAAAACACCGTCTCCGGCCCCGCCTGGCGCGAATCGAGCGTGAGGGCGGTAATGGTTGGGTCCGTTGGCCCGCGCTGAGCGAGCATAGTGGTGGCGGCGAGGAGTTGGGTAAGCGTCATCTGTAGTATTGAGTATTGGGTACTGCGTATTGAGTGAGCAGTAGAAAGCAGTGAGCTGCCGCTTGAAAAGTCCTTTGCAGGCTACTGAACGTCATCTCACTACTCAGTACTTGCTACCCAATACTAATTAACCACTGCCAGCGGCCGCGGCTGCATGCCAATCGGCTCCAGCGTCAGCTGCACGGTGGTGCCGCGCTTGGCGGGCGTGCCGGCGGCCACCGACTGGCTCACGACGCGGCCCGTACCGCTGGTGCGCACGCGCAGGCCGCGGTTTTCCAGTAAGAACAGCGCATCGCGCAGCGTCAGGCCGGCCACGTTGGGCACCCGGCCGGGGCGCATCGGCAGCGGCTGCAGCTGCACGTCGGCGGCCTGCGAGTCGGGGCGGGCGGTGCGCACCCAGTCTTCGGTGGGGGCGGCGGCCTCATGGCGGATGCCCAGCTGGCTGAACATCATCGTCAGCTCGTCCTGCATGCCGGCCTTCACCAGCGGCACCGGCGAGCGGCGCACCGGGGCGCGGGCTAGCAACGGCCGCTCCGAGGCCGCGTCGCGGGCCATAGCCTTGTCGGCCAGCTCGCGGAAGACGGGCGCGGCCACGTCGCCGCCGTAAATACGGCCGTTTTTGGGCGAATCGACCACCACAATGCAGCTGTACTTGGGCTTGTCGGCCGGGAAGTAGCCGCAGAAGCTGGTGGAATAGGTGCGGGTGTAGGCGCCGTTCTTGAACTTCCAGGCCGTGCCGGTTTTGCCCGCAATCAGGTAGTCGCTGGTGCGGATGCCGCGGGCCGTGCCGCGCTCCACCACCGCTTCGAGCATGGTGCGCACCTTCTGCAGGGTTTCCTCGGAGCAGATTTTGGGGATGAGCACCACCGGCTCGAACCGCTCAATTACCTTATCGGCCTGCTTGATTTCGCTTACAATCATGGGCTGCACCTTCACGCCGTCGTTGGCCACGGCGTTGTAGAGGGCCAGCGTCTGCAGCGGGGCCAGCTTCAATTCGTAGCCAATGCTCATGGTACTCAGCGAAGTGCGGCTCCAGCTCCGGTCGTTGGGGTCTTTGATGTAGGGCCGCGCCTCGCCGGCCATCTGGAAACCCAGCGGCTTATCGAGCCCGAACGATTTGAGGTGGTTGGTGTAGCGCTCGGGGTTCTTGCTGAAGGTGCGCTCGGTGAGCAGCGCCACGCCGATGTTGCTGGACTTCTCCATCACCTGCTGCAGCGTGATGCGGCCGTAGGGGTGCGAGTCGGTTTTCACGGCGCCCCCGATTCTCATGGCCCCGCGGCCCGTATTTATCGTGTCGGTGAGCTGCAGATCGGAGTTTTCCTCGAAGGCGGCCATCATCGAGGCCAGCTTGAAAGTCGAGCCCGGCTCGGTGCGGCCCTGGTCGGCAATGGCGTAGTTGTAATTTTCGCGGTACACGCCCTCGGCCACCTTGCCCAGGTTGGCAATGGCCTTGATATGGCCGGTTTTCACCTCCATCAGAATCACGGTGCCGTACTGCGCGTTATTCTGCACCAGCGACTTGTACAGGGCATTTTCGGCCATGTCCTGCAGGTTGATGTCGAGCGTGGTTTTCACGTCGTAGCCCGGCTGGGGCTTCACCTCGGTGCCGTCGTAAATCGGCTTGTTGCCGCCGGGCAGGCGCTCGAACAGGGCCTCGCCGTCTTTGCCGGCGAGGTGGCGGTTGAAGGTGAACTCCAGGCCCGCGCCGTTCTTGTCCTCGTTCAGAAAGCCAATCGTGCGCTGGGCCAGCCCGCCGAAGGGCCGGAACCGCTTGTCAATCTTCTCGAAAATGATGCCGCCGCGGTTCTTGCCCTCCCGGAAAATCGGCCACGAAGCCAGCTCCTTTTTCTCCTGGTAGTTGATCTGGCGCGAGTTGAGGCGGATATAGCGCACGCCGCGCTTGGGGTCGTGGGCGTTTTTGAGCCGCCGGTAGTACTCCTGCTTGGTCCGGTCGCCGAAGAAGTTGGCCAGCAGCCCGGCCAGTGAGTCCACCTTCTGATTGAACAGCGCCTCGTTGACCACACTCGGGTCCCAGGCCACCCGGTAGAAGGGCAGCGAAGTGGCCATAATACTCTCATTATCAGAATATATATTGCCGCGGGTAGCAAACACGGGCTGGTAAATTACGCGGCGCTCCTGCTCCAGCGCACTCCACTTGGCACCCTCGGTGAACTGGATGTGGGCAATGCGCCACACAATGGCCGCCGAAAACAGGCAGACCCCCAGAAAGGCCAGCCGGATGCGGGTAACAATGCTTTTTTTTACGTTTCCTTTCATCGCGGGCGGGTTGCGGCTCGATTGGAAGATGCGGCGGCCGGCGCCGGCTCGCCATTGAGGTCGGTGCCGATGGGCGCGGGCGGGGCGCCCACCTCCACCACCGAATCGGTGCCCAGGGCCGGGCCCACCACCCGGCGCAGCGAGTCGGCGCGGGCGCGGGCCGTCATGGCCACCACCGAGTCGGCCGTGAGGCCGGGCATCATGTCGAGCTTGGCTTCGTCGAGGCCGCCGCCGGGCACGGCAATGCGGAAGGGCGGCGAGGAGCTTTCTACCAGCCCGTAGGCCGCCACGCGCCGGGCCACCTCGCTCTGCTTGCTGGCCTCCATGTAGTCCGACTTCAGCGTGGTGTAGTCGGCCCGCAGGTCCTCGGTTTCCAGCTTGAGCTTCTGAATGCCGCGGTTCATGCGCGTGGCGTAGTGCGTGTTGCCGATGTAGAGCAGCACCAGAAACATGATGAACAGCAGATGCGGCAGCAGCCGCACCGGCAGCCCCTCCCGAAACAGCCCATCCATGCGCGTGGCCCGCTCAAGCAGCGTAAACACGCTCCAGGTGCTCCGCTTGCCGGCCGTCGGCGCGGCCGGTCGGGCCATCCGGGCCGACGGCCGGGGCGCGGGCTCCGGCTCGGGGGCCAGCGGCTCGGGTTCCGGCGCGGCCACCGGGCGCACCGGCTCCGGCTCCACGGCGCGGGGCACGTTGGCGCGGGGCGGGGTGCTGGCAGGACGAACGGTATTGGCGGACATTCTTTTTGTTAATTAGTAATTAAGAATTAGTAATGAATAATTCTATTTTTCAATTTGCTGGTTTATTCACAGAGCAGACTTTTACAAAAAAGCAAGTCTTGTATAACCGAAATAATGCAAGCTAATTATCTGAAAATTATTAATTACAAATTATCAATTACTAATTCCTCGTAGCGATGCGCAACTTCGCCGACCGGGCGCGGCTGTTGAGGGCAATTTCTTCGGCCGTGGCCTCGATAGGTTTGCGGGTAACGACCTCGAAGGGCAAATCGGTGCGGCCAAACAGGTCTTTGTCGGCCTCACCGAAGAATTTTCCCTTGGCCAGGAAGTTCTTCACCAGCCGGTCTTCGAGCGAGTGGTAGCTCATGACGACCAGCCGGCCGCCGGGGCGCAGCACCTGAGCCGTTTGCTCCAGCATTTCGCGCAACGCGGCCATTTCGTCGTTGGCCTCGATGCGCAGGGCCTGGAAAACCTGGGCCAGGTACTTGTTTTCCTTGCCCCGCGGCGTGCAGGGCGCAATGGCTTTCTTGAGGCCCGCAATGGTGGTAATGGCCTGCCCGCGCCGCGCCTGGGCCACGGTGGCGGCCAGCGTGCGGGCGTTGGTTACCTCGCCGTACATACCGAAAATGCGGTGCAGCTCGGCTTCCGAGTAGTTGTTGATGAGGTCGGCGGCCGAGGCGTCGGCGCCGTCGGGGTTCATGCGCATGTCCAGCGGCCCGTCGAAACGGGTGCTGAAGCCGCGCTCAGGCGTATCGAACTGGTGCGACGAAACGCCCAGATCGGCCAGCAGGCCATCGACGGGCAGCGCGTCGCGCTGGCGGAGCTCCGGCAGCAGGTCGCGGAAGTTGGCGCGGATGAAGGTAAACTCGGGGCGGGCCAGCTGAGCGGCTTCGGCCTCGGCGTCGGCATCCTGGTCGAAGCTGTAGAGGTGGCCGGGGCTTTGCAGGCGCTCCAGAATGCGGGCCGAGTGGCCGCCGCCGCCGAAGGTAACATCCACGTAGCGGCCCTGGGGCTGCAGGTCGAGGGCTTCGAGGCACTCGCGCAGCATCACGGGGCGGTGGTAGGCGGTATCGTTGGCGTAGTCGGGCACAAAAAGGGCCGTTTAAGATTCGGGGAAACTCAAAAGTACGCATCTACCCGGCAAAAACGCACCTGCTTAGTGCAACCTTATTGCCGCAAATTTTCCGGCGGAAGCCGGCCCGGGGGTGCGCGGCAGCAAAGGCGCGGCCCCGGCGTGGCGCGGCTTACCCGGCCCAGGCATTCGCAGGAACCCCTTAATAATGAACGGGCCATCCGTGATTGTGCACGGGCATTAAATCCGGCAGTCGTATCTTTGCCGTTGCTTATGAAACGCCCGCTCCTCCATCGGCTCTTCAGTGTCTGGCTGGCCCTGCTGGTGCTCACCTCCTCGGTGGGCCTGGCGGTGCAGCAGCACCTGTGCCGCCAGAGCGGGCAGCGCAGCACCGATATCATCTTCCAGGCGGCCCGCCACGGCTGCCCACCGATGCAGTTGGCCGATGGCCCCCACGAGGCCGGTCCGGCGCACCTCACCAAGTCGTGCTGCGAGTTCGGGGCCGATTTTCATAAGCTCGACACCGCTTCGGCGCAGCTAAGCCTGGTGAAGGCGCCGGCTCCGGCGCTGCTGCCGGCCTGGCCGACGGCCCCGTTCCCGGCTTTTAAGGCCGCCGTTGGCCTCGTACCCGCGCTGCGCTGGTACGCCGCCGATTCGTCGCCACCGCCGTTGGGCGGGCGGGCGCTGCTCACGCGGGTGGGCGTACTGGTCGTTTAGCGTTTTTCCGGTGGCGGCCGTGCCTGGCCGCCCGCTTCGCCGCGCCCGATGGGGCCGGCGCATTTTTCGGAAAACGCTAAACCGCTGCTTTTTATGGATTCTCCTATCCGGCTCAGCCGCCGGGCCCTGACGGTGGCCGGCCTGCTGCTGGCCGCCACGACGGCCGCCCACGCCCAGACGCCCGATGCCTCCGTGGCCCCCGTCCGTGGGCAGGTGCTCGACGCCACCAATCAATCGGCCATTCCCGGCGCCGTGGTGCGCTGGCTGAGCAACCCCGCCGGGGCCGCCACCACCGACGAGCAGGGCGCCTTCTCGCTGGTGCGCCCCGCCGGCACCGACAACCGGCTCATCATCAACTTCCTGGGTTACCTGCCCGACACCGTGCGGGCCGAGGGCGCACGCTACCTGCGCGTGCCGCTGCGCCGCTCCGCCGAGCTGGCCGAGGTGAAAGTAGAGGCCCGCGCCCTCGCCTACTCGGGCCTCACGCCCACCAACACCCAGGTCATCACCAGCCGCGACCTGACCAAATCGGCCTGCTGCAACCTGGCCGAGAGCTTCGAAACCAACGCCTCGGTCGAGGTATCGACCACCGACGCGGCGTCGGGCGCCAAGCAGATTCAGCTGCTGGGCCTCGATGGCGCCTACACGCTGCTGACGCTGGAAAACCTGCCGGCCCTGCGCGGGCTGGCCACGCCCTACCGGCTGGGCTATCTGGCCGGCCCCTGGATTGAGGGCATCGACATCATCAAGGGCATGGGCTCGGTGGTGAACGGCTACGAAAGCATGGCCGGCCAGGTGAATATCCACCTGAAAGACCCCGAAAAAACCGACCGCCTGCACCTGAACGCCTACGTCAACGACATGGGCAAATTCGACGTCAACCTGAACCTGGCCCACCGCCTCACGCCCAAGCTGAGCACGGCCCTGCTGCTGCACACCGACCACCTGGGCGGCCGCATCGACCGCAACGACGACGGCTTTCTGGATTTGCCCCGCGCCACCCAGTTCAATGCTTTCAACAAGTGGAAGTACAACTCGGGCAACGGCTTCGTGACGGAAATCGGGCTGGGCGCGTTGCGCGAAACCCGGCAGGGCGGGCAGGTGAGCTTCCGCGAAAAGGATGCACCCAACGGCCCTGCGTACGGCATTACGCAGGAAACCAACCGCTACACCGGCTACGCCAAAACCAGCTACGCCTGGGCCGGCCGCCCCTACCAGAGCCTGGGGCTGCTGCTGAGCGCCACCGACCACGACTTCACCTCGCGCTACGGCCGCCGCGACTACGACGGCCGCCAGCGCACGGGCCTGGCCACGCTGCTGTTTCAGAGCATCATCGGCACCACGGCCCACACCTACCGCACCGGCCTGAGCTTTGTGCACGACGACTACCGCGAAACGTACAACCCGAGCACGACCAACTCTACCCTGCTGGCGCGCAACCGCCGCGAGCAGGTGCCGGGCGCGTTCGGCGAGTACACCTACCAGAACGCCAGCAACCTGACCGTTGTCGGCGGCCTGCGCCTCGACCGCCACAACCTGTACGGCTGGCTGCTCACGCCCCGGCTGAACGTGAAGTACGACCCGGCTAAAAACACCGTGCTGCGTTTTGCGGCCGGCAAGGGCCTGCGCGTGGCCAACCCGCTGGCCGAGAATTCGGGTATGTTCGTCAGCTCCCGCGAGTTCGTCATCAGTCCCGATTTGCGGCCCGAGAAGGCCTGGAGTGTAGGCGGCTCGGCCACGCAGTACTTCACCGCTTTCGGCCGGCAGGGCACTTTAGTGGCCGATTATTACCACACCGAGTTCCAGAACCAGGTGGTGGCCGACTCCTACACCGACCCCGAACGGCTGCTGATTGGCAACCTCGAGCCGGGCGGGCGCAGCTTCTCGCGCAGCTTCCTGACCGAAGTGCAGGTGGAACCCGTGAAGGGCCTGCAGGCCAAGGCGGCCTACAAGTACCTCGACGTGCAAACCAGCTACAACGGCGAGCTGCTGCCGCGGGTGCTGGTGCCCCGCCACCGCCTGTTCCTCAACCTGGCCTACGCCACGGCCTTCGACAAGTGGCGCGCCGATCTCACGGTGCAGGGCTACGGCCAACGCCCGCTGGCGCCCGAGCCCGGCACGGCCGAGCAGGGGCCGGTTTTCAGCCCGCGCTATGCCCTGCTGAACGCCCAGCTGACGCGGGCTTTCAAGCGCTGGGAGGTGTATGCCGGCGTCGAAAACCTGACCAATTACCGCCAGCGTAACCCCATTCAGGGAGCCGCCGCGCCGTTTGGCCCGACTTTCGATGCGGCCATGGTGTGGGGCCCGGTGTACGGCCGCATGAGCTACCTGGGTATGCGCTTCACGCTGCCGTAACGCCACTTTTTTTCAGTTGAAAACGCACTTTTTTCACTCTCCAACCTTTTTTAGACTTATGAAATTCTTCCCCTCCTTCCTGCTTTCCTGCCTGCTGCTGATTTCGGGCGGTGCATTTGCCCAGACCACGACCAAGGTGAAAACCAAAGGCCCCGCCACCGAAACGCTGCAGCTCAAAACCTCGGCCGTGTGCGACATGTGCAAGGCCCGCCTCGAAAAGGCCATGGCCTATGAGAAAGGCGTGCAGCAGGCCACCCTCGACGTGCCCAGCCAGATGCTGACCGTTACCTACCGCCCCGACAAAACCAGCGCCGCCGCCCTGACAACGGCCGTGCAGAAAACCGGCTACGACGCCAACGACCAGCTGGCCGACGACAAGGCGTACGAGCGGCTGCCCGAGTGCTGCAAGAAAACCAACGCCGTTCACTAATAATGCCTGAACGGGCCAGCTACAGCTGGTCCGTTCTAAGCAAACAGCCCGACAGGCGGCACTAATCATCCCGGGATGGTTGGTGCCGCCTGTCGGGCTGTTTGGGCTTTATAATGCTCGACTTATCAGCCCCTTGAATAGTATAGCAAACAGAATAAATAGTATACCAACGCGCGCTGATACCAGATGAACTTGCTATATTTCCCTATCTATTGAAATAATCTGATTTTATCCTTCTATATTCACCTGAAACCCCAGGTTCTTTATCGCCTTATGAAAATCAGCTGTCTGCTGCTCGACGACGACCCATTGGTGCTGGAACTGCTCCGGGCGTATGCCACCATGACGAACGTGCTGGAGATAAAGGCGGCCTTTACCGACCCGCTAGAGGCGCACCAGTACCTGCTGGAGAACCCCGTGCAGGTGCTGTTTTCCGACGTCACGATGCCCCACCTCAGCGGTATCGACCTGGTGAAGTCGTTGCACGCGCCGCCGCTGGTGGTACTCATGACGGCGCATCCGCAGTACGCCATGGAGGGTTTCAACCTCGATGTGATTGACTTCCTGCTCAAGCCTATTTCGCTTGAGCGGTTTTTGAAAGCGGTAAACAAAGTGGCGAACCTGCTGCGCGGCCAAACCGGCGCGCTGGAGCCGCCGCCGGATACGGCTGCGGTTTGGGGCTCGTTTTTTATCCGTACCGATGCGCAGTTTGTGCGCCTGCGCTACCGCGAAGTGCTCTACATTGAGGCGCTCAAGGATTTCACCAGAATAAAAACCGCCGACGGCCGCTCGCACCTGACGCTGGTGAACCTCAAAAACCTGGAGTACCAGCTGCCCAGCGGCCTGTTTGTGCGCACCCACCGCTCCTACCTCGTCAATGCCGCCCACATCGACTCCATGAACTCGCTGGAAGTGAAGGTGGCCGGCCACGCCCTGCCGCTGGGCCAGACCTACCGCGAGCGGGTAACCGAGCAGATTGTCAACAGTACCCTTATCCGGCGAAACTAGCTTTTCGCTTTCCAGAGGCGCCACCAGGGCAGGTAGGGCTGGTCGTGGTGCTCGTAGTGGTAGCCGAAGAAATAGCAGCTCACGAAGGCCCAGGCGTGGTGGCGAAACTGGCTGCGCGACTTGTGCGGGTTGTCCTCGGCGTGCTCGCCGCGGTGCGGCAGGTAGGTGCCGAAATAGAACAGCTGAAACGTGCCCGCCACGGCCGGCAGCATCCAAAAGGCAATAACGTTGGCCTGCGGAAACCACAGTTTCAGCACGTTGTAAGTGGCCGCCATCAGCAGCACCTGCCACACCGTCACGTAGTTCCAGGCAAAACGCACGAACCAGGGCAAAAAGCCCGGGTGGCGGCCGTTATGGAAATCGGGGTCGTGCTCGGTGGCCACGTGCTGGTGGTGGGCGTGGTGTTTGGCCAGCATCCCCGGAAACCAGTTGAAGGCGAACAGTCCGGCCGCCAGCGTACCAATCGCGTGGTTGAGGCGCCGGTTGGGGCTGACCACGCCGTGCATGGCATCGTGGGCCGTGATGAACAGGCCGGTGTAGAGGTGGGTTTGCAGCAGCGCCAGCAGGTAAGGCCACGGCGTGCGCCAGTCGGGTTGGTAAAAGGCCAGCAGAAACGTGAGCAACCCGGTCCAGCAGGCCAGAATCAGCCCCGCCGCCAGCACGCCCCGGCCCTGCAGCGGCGCCGGCCGCACCCGCCCCGGCCGGCTCGCGGTGGGCGGGGCGACAGTAACTTCGGCAGCAGGATAGCTTGGTTCACTCATTCGCTTGCTTAGTCATTCACCAACTCACGCACCACTTCACAGCGCCAGCAGCGTGTCGCGCACCTGCTCCATCTGCCACATTGGGGTGCTGGTGGCCCCGCAAATGCCCACGCTCTGGCCGGGTTGGAACCACGCGGGGTCGAGGTCGTCGATTTTGGAGATGAAGTGGGTGGCGGGGTTGGTATCCTTGCAGACTTGGTAAAGCACTTTGCCGTTGGAGCTTTTGGTGCCCGACACGAACACTACCTGGTCATACTGGGCGGCAAAGCGGCGCAAATCCTTGTCGCGGTTGCTTACCTGCCGGCAGATGGTGTCGTTGGCATTTACCTCGTAGCCGCGCTGCTCCAGCTCGTTTTTGATGCGGTAAAACGAGTCGGTGCTTTTGGTGGTCTGGCTGTAAAGCGTAAGGCGGGCCGGCAGCTCGTGGGTCAGCAGCTCTTCGAGGCTTTCGAACACCACGGCCTCGCCGCTGGTCTGGCCCAGCAGGCCGCGCACCTCAGCGTGGCCGTGCTTGCCGTAGATGAAGATACGGTCGTGCTTGTCGTAGCTGGTTTTGATGCGGTTCTGGAGCTTGAGCACCACCGGGCACGAAGCGTCCACGAGCGTCAGCTCGTTTTCCATGGCCATCTGGTAGGTGCTGGGCGGTTCGCCGTGGGCCCGGATCAGCACGGCCTCGCGGCGCAGGCCAGCCAGCTGCTCGTAGTCGATGATGCGCAGGCCGCGCCGCTCCAGGCGCTCCACTTCTTCATCGTTGTGCACGATGTCGCCCAGGCAATAGAGGTAACCCTGCTCGTCGAGCAGGTCTTCGGCCATCTGAATGGCATAGATGACGCCAAAGCAAAAGCCGGAATTGGGGTCGATGCGGACACTTAGGTGATGCGGCATAGCGAAGCAGTAACCTCGAAGGCGCCCGGAAGGTTACGGCTAGCGGAAGATACGCCATATTCGGCAAAAAAAGCCCGTGCCGGCCCCACCCGCGCCATTCGGTTAAAATGCGCCGAACGCCTGCTGCTGCTCCATGTCGCGGATGACGCGCTCCTCGGCCGGCGAGGCGCGCAGCACTTCGCGGCTGCGCCAGAACTCGGGCTCGTAGGGGCCTTTGCGGGCCTGGCGCAAGTCGTTGTAATTCACGCCCGTACTCTTGTAGCCTTTGGTGTTGGCGCCCTTGGCGTAGCTATAGAAAAACAGGTTGCCGCTCACGGTAGTAGTATCGGGTCGGCCCTGGTATTGGAGCACGATGCGCTGCTCGGCCCGCACGGCCCGCAGCTGGCTGAGCGTATCCTGGTACGGCACAAAATCGGCCGTCAGGCGCATATCCTGCGAGTCGAGGCTGGTGCCTTCGCCAAACTGCAACGACATCAAATCGGCAATGGGCACCTGGCTTTCCACCCGGCGCAAGGCGGCCGAGCGCAAATCGAGGTAGAGCGTGCCGCTCAGCGCCGACTGGCCCAAATCGGGCCGGGGCCGGAAGTCGATAACGGCTACCTCGCCGGCCTCGCCCCGCAGCACCTCGCGCAACTGAAACGTGAATTGTTCGGTAGCGCGCGGCCCCAGCGGCACGGCCACTTTGCGCGGGCTGGGCTTGGGGTCGAACACCGGAATCAGGCGCATGGCCGCCGAGAAGTTCATCATATCCACGCCCGTTTCTTCGGCCACCTGGCCGTAGCGGGCCTGCGTCAGCAGCCAGCCGCTCACGCCTTCCACCGTGAAGCGCACATCGTAGAAGGCGTCCATAAACTCGGTGTAGCGGCCGTTATGGCGCTGCTTCTGGCGGTAAAATGCCTGGCCGTACATGCTCTCGCGCTGGTGCCGGGCCAGCTTGGCGCTGGCGCGCTGCACCAGTTCAATGGCCAGCTGGCCGGGGTTGCGCACCCGCACTTCGGGCAGCGCCACCAAGCTGGTTTTGAGTCGGATAACTAGGGGCTCAACCGCCGTGGTTACGGTCAGCGTGGCCGGCTCGAAACCCAGGCTCCCGACCCGCAGCTGCTGGGGCAGGCGCGGCACCCGCAGCAGAAACTCGCCGGCTTCGTTGGTGGCGGTGCCCACTTCGGCCCCCACCACCCCCACGCCGGCGTAGGGTATGGGCTGGTTTTTTTCGTCGAGCACGCGGCCTTTCAGCAGCACCTGCTGGGCTTGGGCCACGCGGCCGCCCAGCAGGCAAATAACTAAGAGTAGCAGAACAGATTTCATAGGCATAAGCAAAGAAGCCAGCGTGAAGCGCCTGGCCAGACAAATAAAACGGCTCCGCAGGGCCCTCAGGGGTGCTACGGAGCCGGGTGGCTACACATCCGCCGAATGGCGGCGCCGGTACTATAATCGGGCCAGCCGTTGCGCATCGGCCTCCGACACGTGCCCGCGCCCGACCAGAAAGTCGCGCACCAGCCCGAACGATTCGGCGTCGAGGCCCGAATTGGGGTGCTGGAGCAGGGTTTTCACCAGAAACTGCCGGTCCTCATCCACGTGCTGGCTCAGGCCCAGAAAGCCGGGCAGATTGCTTTCCACGCTCAGGCGCAGAAACCGCACTTCAGGATTATTGGGGTCGAGCTGCACGGCCTGCTCGAACTGCTTGCTGGCCTGCTGCACGTAGGTGAGCTTGCTGAGCATGGAGGCGTCGCGGGCCCGAATAGCCTCGGCGGCGGCTTTGTAGGCCAGCACCACTGCATTCTGCTGGGTGTAGGCGCTCATCAGCTGATGAAATTTTTCGCCGGCTTCTTTGCTGGCGGCCGCCTGCTGGTACTGCTGGCGGAGCTTGGGCAGGGTGTAAGGGTTGGCTTCGGTCGACACGAGGGCAGAAAAAATCAGGAGAAGGGTAAGAATCAGAAACTTAGGCACAGGCGAAGGAAAGAGGCGGCAGCCGCCACCGCAACGGGTAGCGGCTGCCCTGCTTCAATTATAGCGCCAAATAGCGAATTTTAGCCCAACCAAGCCGGTATAGGCTTATAGTTTGGCCGTTCGGTAGCGCAGCCACGAGCCCAGCAGCAGCAGCAGCTTGGTGTTGGTGGGCACCCGCACCCGCTGCCCCTGGATATGGGCCGCCGGCAGCTGCCGGATTTTGTGGAACAGCTTGAGATAGTACACATACGCCAGGTACACGCCCAGCCGGGCCGCCCGCGGCAGCTGCACAATGCCCGCGTAGCCGGCCTCAAAATCGGCCCGGATATCGGCCTCGATGTCGCGCTTCACGGCGTCGGTAAACTGCGCGTACTGCACGCCCGGAAAATACACCCGGCCCCGGTCCTCGTAATCGGAACGGATGTCGCGCAGGAAGTTGATTTTCTGGAAGGCCGAACCAAGGCGCCGGGCCGGCTCGCGCAGCCGCTCGAACTGCTGCTGGTCGCCCTCGCAGAAAATGCGCAGGCACATGAGCCCCACCACCTCGGCCGAGCCGTAGATGTATTTGCTGTACAACGACTGGTCGTAGCTCCGGTCGTCGAGGTCCATTTCCATGCTGTACAGAAAGGCCGCAATAAACTCCCGGTCGATGCCGTAGCGGTGCACCACATCCTGAAAGGCATGCAGCACGGGGTTCAGACTGATGCGCTTATCCAGCGCCTCGTAGGTCTGGCGCTCAAAATCGGCAAACAGCGCTGCCTTGTCGTGCTCATGGAAGGTATCCACAATTTCGTCGGCCCAGCGCACAAAGCCATACACCGAGTACACCGGCAGGTGAAACCGCTTGTCGAGCGTGCGGATGCCCAGCGTGAAAGACGTGCTGTAGCGCTGGGTTATCAGCTTGCTGCACGCCCGGCTGGTTTCGGTGAAAAGGGCAACGTGGTCCAAGTTCTTTGGAATTATGAATTTTAAATTATGAATTATGAATTCCGTTTAGCTGATCGAGCGGCTCATTCATATTTCTCAATTCAAAATCCGGTGTTGAGGCAGGCTTTTACAGAACGAATTCATAATTCATAATTCATAATTCATAATTCATAATTCATAATTCATAATTCATAATTCATAATTCATAATTCATAATTCATAATTCATAATTCCTTCAACACCTCCCCTGCCACTACCTGGCCCGAGATGAGGGAGGGCGGCACGCCGGGGCCAGGCACGGTGAGTTGGCCGGTGAAGTAGAGGTTGCTGACTTTCTTGCTTTTGAGGGCAGGCTTGAGAATGGCCGTCTGGCGTAGCGTGTTGGCCAGCCCGTAGGCGTTGCCCTTGTAGCTGTGGTAGTCGTTGATGAAATCCTGGTGGGCGTAGCTGCGCTTGTACACCACCGCGTCGCGGATGCTGGTGCCGCAGTGGCGCTCCAGCCGCTCCATAATCAGGTTATAGTAATGCTCGCGCGTTTCCTCGGGGTCGGGCAGGTCGGGGGCCACCGGAATCAGCAGAAACAGGTTTTCGGAGCCTTCGGGCGCTACCGAGGGGTCGGTTTGCGAGGGGGCCGACACGTAGAACAGCGGGCGGGTGGGCCACTTCGGGTTCTCGTATATTTCCTCGGCATGCAGGCCGAAGTCCTCGTCGAAAAACAGGTTGTGGTGGCGCAGGTTGGGCAGGCGCTTGTTCACGCCCACGTAAAACAGCAACGACGAAGGCGCCATCGTGCGCTTGTCCCAGTAGTCTTCCGAGTAGGTGCGCCACTCGGGGGCCAGCAGGTGCTGCTCGGCGTGGTGGTAGTCGGCGCCGGCCACCACGGCATCGGCGGGCCGGAAACCGGCGGCGGTCTGCACGCCAGTGGTGCGGCCGTTTTCCACCACAATCTGCTCCACGGGCACGTCGTACTCGATTTCCACGCCCTGCTCGCGGGCCAGGGCCACCATGCCCTCCACAATTTTGTGCATGCCGCCCATCGGGTACCAGGTGCCCAGCGCCAGGTCGGCGTAGTTCATGAGCGAGTACAGGGCCGGCGTGTTTTCGGAAGTGGCGCCCAGAAACAGAATCGGGAATTCGACCAGCTCCAGCAGGCGCGGGTCTTTGAAAAATTTGCGCACGTGCTTGTGCATGCTTTGGAGCAAATCGAGGCGCACGGCGTCTACTACCAGGCGCGGGTCGGCAAATTCCAGCAGCGAGCGGCCGGGCATGTGCACAAACTTGCCGATGCCCACCTTGTACTTGTAGGCCGCCTGCCGCAGAAACTCGTCGAGCCGGGCGCCGCTGCCGGGCTCAAACCGCTCGAACAGCGCCCGCAGCTCGCTCATGGCCGCCGGAATATCCACGGCCTGGGGCCCCTTGAAAATCACCTGGTACGAAGGATCGAGGCGCACTAAATCGTAGTAGTCGCTCACCTTGCGGCCGAACTTGGCGAAGTACTGCTCGAAGATGTCGGGCATCCAGTACCAGCTCGGGCCCATATCGAAGGTGAACCCCTCGGCCTGAAACTGGCGCGCCCGGCCCCCAGGGCCCTCGTTTTTTTCCAGTAGCGTAACGCGGCAGCCCTGCTGGGCCAGGGTGGTAGCCACCGCAAGGCCCGCGAAGCCGGCCCCGATAACCATGACGTGTTTCTTCACAGGCGCAAAGATGGGTATTTGCTGATTTTGCCAGCCAAGCTGATCTATGATACCGGCCACGGGCCCCAAAGTTTAGCTTAGGGGGCAAAACAACGGGCCGCAAACTACGCGGGCCAAAGTTGGTTGCGTAGTCCGCGGCCCGTGATACGCCCGGGGCGGGTCTGTACTCTCTCCCTATTCCCTACACGCCGGGGGCGTATGTCTTCAGCGCCTGCTTGAGTTCTTTGCGGGCGATGTGGATTCGGTTCTTAACGGTTCCAATCGGAATCTGCAGCTTTTCCGCAATTTCCAGGTATTTGTAGCCGATGTAGTACATCATGAACGGCGTCCGGTAGTCGGCCGAAAGGCCGGCAATTGCCGCGTTGATGTCCGTTACTACGAAATCGGAGCTGGCTCCGTTGTGGGTAATGTAGTTTTCATCGGTATTAAAGTACTGGAAGTACTCGGTGCTATCGATGTTGCTGTTGCGCTTGGTAATCTTGTTGTAGTTGTTGATGAAGGTGTTGCGCATGATGGTATACAACCACGCCTTCAAATTGGTGCCCGTCTTAAACTTGTCTTTGTTGAGCATGGCCTTGAGCAGCGTTTCCTGCACGAGGTCCTTGGCGTCGTCGGCGTCGCGGGTCAGGTTCATCGCCACGGGCTTCAGCGAGTAGGAAATCTTCTGTACCTGGTCAGTGAATTCGAGAGAGGTCATACTGTTTAGCTTTTAGGGCTCAAAGGTTAAACAAATATACGCACCCCCTGCTAAAAAGTACGCCGCCGGGTCAATTAATTTCTCCTTATTCGCCCACATCGGTCCTGAGCCTGCTGAAGCCGGGTTATTGCCTGCCTGAATTGCCAACCGCTGGTTTCTCAACTGAACGCCACGCGCATCCAACGCCCACCCAGCCAGTTGTTGCCGGCCGCCACATAATTTCCGGCGGCCCAAAGGCTTACGCCGCGCCGCCGCTATTGGTTTGTAGCGCCGAGCTTGTGCTCTGTTGCCAGGGCGTCGGCCAGGGCAATAAAGTCGGTAATCAGGGCCAGGCGGGTGGTTTTGGGCGGCAGCGGAAAATCGAGCTGCGCCAACGGCCCATAGATATAGAGGTCGGTGCTGGGGCAGTGCTGGCAGACCTGCTGCACAAAGCTGCCCACCTCGTCGCGCTCGGGCACGGCCGTGAGCACCGTGAGCAGGGCGTGGGGCTGGTAGCTGGCGCACACGGACCGCAGCTCGGTGATGGGCAGATTCTGGCCCAGATACAGCACGTGGTGGCGGCGGGCCCGCAGCACGTAGTTCATAAACAGCAGCGCCAGCTCGTGCATTTCGCGCTCGGGCAGAAACAGCACCCAGCGCCGGGCCGCGCCGGGCGCCACCGGCGGCAGCGCATCGGTGGCGGCCAGCATTTTCTGGCGCAGCAGGTTGGTTACCAGGTGCTCCTGGGCCGGATTTACAGTACCGGCCTGCCACATCACGCCAATGCGCTGCAAAAACGGGTAGGCCACCCGCAAAATGGCCTCTTCCAGGCCCAACTGCCCGATGCTCTGGTCGAACAAATCCACCAGCCGGCACTCATCCATGGCCAGCATGGCGGCCAGCAGCCCGTTCACGCGCTGGCAGTAGCTGTGGGCCGCATCGTTGCCGGCCAGCACGGCGGCACATAGCTCCTGCTCGCTCAGGCCGGCCACTTTCGAAATGCGGTAGCCCCGGTCGCAGAGCGTGGCCACGTTCAGCAGCCGGCGCAAATCGTCTTCGCAGTAGGTGCGGATGTTGGTAGCGGTGCGGGCGGGCTGCAGAATGCCGTAGCGCTGCTCCCACACGCGAATTGTGTGCGCCTTTACGCCCGAAAGCTGCTCTAAATCGGAAATGGAAAAATGCCCCATTGGGTTGAGCTGTTCGCTATTAGCGGATAGCTGTTAGCTTTTATTTCAGGGGGTGAGACTCTGAAGCCGAACAACCGGCAACTGCCGCTGCGGTTTTAAAATCGGGCGGCCCGGCCTTTATTCGGTGGCTTTGGCAGTGGATTTCAGCGTGCGGCTGGGGGCCGGACGGTTCAGGGCCATCCGGAAGTACTTGGGCGAAATCCATAGCAGGCCGAATTCCTCGCTGCCGTCGCGGCCGGTGGTTTTGTGGTGCATTTTGTGCGCCATATTCAGGGCCCGCAAATACGTGTTGCGCGACTTGCGCCAGAAGCGCAGCCGGCCATGAATGAGCACGTCGTGCACGAAAAAATACAGCGTGCCATAGCTAGCAATGCCCACGCCCATCCAGAACCGAAAATCGTGGTTTTCGGAGCCGAAGATGATGAGCAGCATCGAGAGCGAGCCGTAAAACAGGAAGAAGAAATCGTTGCGCTCGAAGCGGTGCGGGTGGCGCACATGGTGCGAGCGGTGCAAAAACCACAGCGGCCCGTGCAGCACAAAGCGGTGCATAAACCAGGCTACGAATTCCATTCCCAAGAAAGTAGCGGCCGTTACGGCCACGGCACCCAGCGTTGTCATACTGCCCTAACCAGCGGAAAAGCGAGAAGGTTTTTTGCTTGAATGTGCAGAATGCAGGAGGAATGTGAATAATGTGCGGAATACCATTTGTTCCACATGCAGAAATACATTCCGCACATTAGTCACATTCTCACCACACTTTTCACATTAAAATCAATTGTCCCAGGTGAGCTTCTCCTTGTTGAGGAAGGCGGCAATGCCGCGGCGGCAGTCGTCGGAGCTACGGGCGTCGGCGTTCATGCGGGCGGCGTAGCGCAGGCTGTCTTCGAGGGGCATTTCGGGCAGGCGGGTCATCATTTCCTTGGTGGTTTCCATGCTCTGGGCCGAGTTTTCGACGCACAGGCGACGGGCGAAACGGTACACGTTATCGGCCAGCTCTTCGCGGGGCACTACAAAGTTCACCAGTCCGTACTCCAGCGCCTTGTCGGCCAGAATAATGTCGCCGGTGAGCAGCAGCTGCTTGGTGCGGGCCTCCCCTATTTTGCGCAGCAGAAAAATGCTGACGATGGCCGGCAAAAAGCCGATTTTCACCTCGGTGTAGCCGAATTTGGCTTCCGGCACCGTGAAGGCGAAGTCGCAGATGGTGGCCAGGCCGCAGCCGCCGGCCAGCGCGTGCCCATGCACCTGCCCGATAACCACCTTGTTGAGCGTGTAAATCTGGTGGAACAACTGCATCAGGTGGGTCGAGTCGGCCAGGTTTTCGTTGTAGCCGAAGTTCTGCAGCTCCTGAATGTAGCCTAAATCGGCGCCGGCGCAGAATACGTCGCCGGCGGCCCGCAGCACAATTACTTTGCAGGCCTCGTCTTCCTCGGCGTGGGCGAAGGCCTGCTTTAACTCGGTTACCACGTTGGCGTTTAGCGCATTGCGCTTATCGGGGCGGTTGAGCGTGATGTAGCCGATGGAATCCTGCACTTCGTAGCCGATGTAGCGCAGTTCTTCCAGTTCCTGAGTGAGGGCGTCTTCCATAGTCGGGGTCGGTGGGGCAAAATGGGGGTCAGCAGAGGGGCCAATAGATGCACGCAGCAAGGGGCCGGGCTGAGCCAGAAGGAGGTCGGAAAATCCAAACCTAGCAAAATTGATGCTACTATGATACGAAACCGCCGCTAAACCCGGCTATTCCCGGACGGTAATTTTGTACTCATCAGAACGGGCGCCCACCACAAAGGCCCCCGCCAGCGTCACGTCGTGGGTGCGGAAACCGGCGGCCCGGAACAGCGAATCCTGCCGGGCTACGTACCAGCTTTTGCAGCTCGAATCGAACACAATGCGCGGGGCCGTGCCGAACAGCGCCGCCACCTCGGCGGGCTGCACCCGCGCGTTGCGGCGCAGCACCACGGCCGCCAGCCCCGGCAGCGGCCCGGTGCTGCCGCTCAGCCGCCCGCTCACGAAGGCCAGCTGCCGGCCGCGCCAGCCGCTGAGCACCAGCCCCGGCTCGGCTACCACTGCCGGCACCGGGCCGCCCCGCCAGCCGGGCCAGTAGCGCACGCGCCGGGCATTGCGCCGGATGCTGCCCGGCACAATGCGGTAGGTGCGCTCGGTTTCGGTGAGCGGCAGCGAGTCGAGCGGCACGATGTCGGCGGCCGCGCCCTGCCAGAAGCCCACCACCGAGCGGCGCGGAATGCTGTAAACGATGAGCTGCTCGTCGGGGGCCAGCTGGCGGGCGGCCCACACCCGGCTGCCGGCAAACACGCCCATAAACGTGCAGGCCAGCGCCAGCCACTGCAGCTTTTTCAGGGCAAAGAAGGCCAGCAGGGCCAGAATCACCCCGAATATCAGCCAGGCCTGCGGAGCCGAAATGTGGATGCCCGACACCAGCGCCCCGGGCAGCGACCGGCCGATGAGGAAAATGTACTCGTTGAAGCCCCAGATCATGAACTCAAATACCCAGGCCACGCCTTTCAGCAGGTAGTCGAAGCCGTGCGCGGCGGACGCCGAAATCAGCCCCAGCAGCCAGCCACAGCCCTTGAGCAGCAACAGCAGCAGCCCCACGTACACGGCCAGGCTGGAAATGGGCACGGCCACGAGGTTGGAGAGCAGGAAGCTCAGCGGAAACTGGTGGAAGTAGAACAAGCCCAGCGGAAACGTGGCCACCTGCGCCGCCAACGATAGCGCCGTAGCCTTCCACACCCAATCGAACCCGATGCCCAGCCCCTTCCAGAAGCGCTGCACCGCCGGCGGCTGCCAGGGCCGCTGCCGGTCCAGGAAATACGCCTTCGGATGCAGCCAGCCGGCAATTATCGGCTGCAGGTACACGATGCTGAGCACGGCCAGAAACGAGAGCTGGAAGCCCACATCACAGAGCAGATACGGGTCGTAGCAGAGCAGAAAAAAAGCCGCCACGGCCAGCAGGTTGTACATCGACGTCTGCCGGCCGAAAGCGCGGGCCACAATCAAAAATGAGAACATCACCGTGGCCCGCAGCACCGAGGCCGAAAGGCCCGTCAGAAAGGCGTAGCTCCAGATAACGCCCAGCCCGGCCAGGGCCGTGGCCAGCCGCATAAATGGCCCGCGGCGGCCCGGCAACAGCCCCAGCAGCCAGCTCACGGCCCCAAACAGTAGCCCCACCTGCAGGCCCGACACGGCCATAATGTGCGTGGTGCCGGTGTTGGCGTAGGCCTCCTTGGTCTGCTGATCCACGTCGTCTTTGAGGCCCAGCACCAGCGCCGAAGCCAGCGCGTACTCGCGTTTGGCGTGCACGTAGTGCTTGAAAACGGCCTCCACTACCCGCGCCGCCCGCATGGCCACGGCCCGCAGCAAGCTCGGCGGCGCGATGCCAACGCGCTGGTACTGGTCGGGGTGGATGAACTGTTGGTGGTAAATCTGGTGGTACTGCAGGTAGCGGCGGTAGTCGAACTCGCCGGGGTTGAGCGGGGCCTTGCTCGGGGTCGGCGCGCCGCGCACCAGCCACAGGTCGCCGTACTGGGGCGCCGGTAACGAATCGGTGCGCGGAATGGAGACCCGGATGCCGCCCACCGCGGGCCGCCACCGCCCCGCCACCCGCACCGCCGACACCCGCACGGTGGTGGCGTAGGTGGCGGGCCGGCGCACCGTGTAATCGTCCACCACGGCCCGGTAAAATTCAACTTCGCTACCGAAGCGGTAGAGGTGGTTGGGAGCCCGGCTTTCGGTGGCCTGCTGCGTGAGCGTGAGGCCGGCCACGTACAGAGCCAGCACCGCCAGCAGCCCGGCCGCGTCGGTGGGGCCGGGTTCGGGCCGCCGGACCGCCCACCACTGCAGCCCGCCGAACAGCGTCACCAGCCCCAGCAGTAGCGGCCAAAGCTCGGGCAGCGCCGGGCCATAGTACAAATACGTGAGAATACCGGCCATCAGCGGCAGCACGAAACGCACGAAGGCATTCGGGGCCCATTTGACTTGCATACCCGTGGGGCTGAGCGGTTGGCTTTTAGCTGCTAGCTGACCGCTTCCGACCGGACAGTCTGGCTAAGGCAGGTATCTGGTAATCAAGGTGAAGAAAATACGGCGAATTGTCAGCACCGGCAACGCATTGTTTTTCCGCTCCGCTCAGATTTCAGCCCTGCGGCAGCGCCATCCGGTAGTGCTCAATATCGGCCTCCACAAACTTCTCGCCCATCTTCTGAAAGCCGTGACGCTCGTAGAAGCGCACGGCGGGCAACTGGGCGTGCAGGTACACGAGCGCGCCGGGGTGCGCGGCCTGCACATCGCGGACTACGGCGGCGAGCAGGGCCGCGCCGGCCTGCTGGTTGCGGTGCTCGGCCAGCACGGCGAAACGCTCCAGCTTCACGCCTTTATCCGTGGGGCGCCAGCGGGCCGTGCCGCAGGGCTGGCCGGTGGCAGTCAGGGCGAGGTAGTGCGCGGCGTCGGTGCGGTCGTGGGCGTCGTATTCGAGGTCGGCGGGCACGTTCTGGCCCAGCACAAACACGGTACGGCGGATGACCAGCGCCGCTTCCAGGTCGGCGTCGGTGGTAATGCGGCGGACTTGCATGGGCAATTCTGAGGTCAACGAGAAAAGGTCAAAAGTAAAAGTCCACATTTTTCGTTCTGACGAAGGAAGGACCTCATTCCGTGAAAACGGCAATCGTAATAACGACTGGTTTTCACGGAATGAGGTCCTTCCTTCGTCAGGATGACAGGCGGTCAAGCTAACAGCTGTCAGCTGAGAGCTAACAGCTCAGGCAAACCTACTCGCCGCGGCGCTGGGCGGGGCGCACGGGGCGGTTGGCCTGGTCGGCGCGCTCCTGCTCCTGCTCGGTGTCGAACTGGTCGTAGGCCAGCACGATTTCCTTTACCAGGCGGTGGCGCACCACATCCTCGGCCGTCATTTCCACGAACCCGATGCCGGGCACGTCGCGCAGGATGTCGAGGGCCTGATTGAGGCCGGATTTCTGCTTAGTGGGCAGGTCGATCTGGCTCCGGTCGCCGTTTACCATCACCTTGGCGTGCGGGCCCATGCGAGTCAGAAACATCTTCAGCTGCGAAGGCGTGGTGTTCTGGGCCTCATCGAGCAGCACGAAGGCGTGGTTGAGCGTGCGGCCGCGCATGTAGGCCAGCGGCGCAATTTCGATGGTCTTGTTCTCCATATAGAACTTGAACTTCTCGGGCGGCAGCATGTCCTCCAGCGCGTCGTAAATCGGCCGCAGGTAGGGGTCGACTTTCTCCTTCATGTCGCCGGGCAGGAAGCCGAGGCTTTCGCCGGCTTCCACCACGGGGCGCGAGATGATGATTTTCTTGACCTCCTTGTTCTTGAGGGCGCGCACGGCCAGCGCCACCGAAATATAGGTTTTGCCCGTACCGGCCGGCCCGAGCGCAAACACCAAATCGTTCTTCATCACGGCATCCACGAGGCGCTGCTGGTTGGCCGTGCGGGCCTTGATAACGCCGCCCTTGGCTCCGAACAGAATCACGTCGGGCGCGGCGGCCATGCGCGCTTCTTCCACCTCCTCATCGGCCGAGGAGAGGTACTGGCTCACGGTTTTGTCGGTGATGGTGCCGTACTCGTGGTAGTGCTCGATGAGGGCCGAGAGGATGTCGTTGATGCGGCTGATAACGGCCGGCTGGCCCTGAATCTTGATTTCGTTGCCCCGCGAAACAACTTTGCTGCCCGGGAAAGCCGCGGCCAGCTGGCGGATGTTCTGGTTGTCGGGCCCCAGGAATTCTACCAGGGACACATTTTCCAGCGTGATGACTTTTTCGACCAAACTATCGGATTTTAAAAGCGAGAAGAGAAAAATAAGCGGCTGAAAGCCCGGCGGATGACCACCTCTGCTGCCTATAACAGCAAAAGCCGGGTTATCGTTGCCCTATCCGGTTCCGGGCAAAAGGCCTACTTTTGCCACCCCCACGGGGCGCAAAGCAATAGTACGAATAACTCCGAATTTCCGGTCATGGGCTTGATTACGTTTCTGTCAGATTTCGGCTACCGCGACCATTATGTGGCCGCCGTGAAGGCCCGGATTCTGCAGCTGGCCCCCGGGCTGCCGGTGCTCGACCTCACCCACGGCATCGAGCCGTTCAACATTGCCCACGCCGTGCACGTGCTGGGCGCCGTGTACGCCGATTTTCCGGCCGGCACGGTGCATTTGGTGGGCGTGAATGATTTGGGCGCGCCGAATGCGGCCTGGCTGGCCGCCCGGTTCCAGGGCCACTACTTTGTGGCTGCCGACAACGGGCTGCTGCCGCTGCTCTGCGACGGTGCGCCCGAGCAGCTGGTGCGCCTCAGCGCCGGCCAGCAGCCCACCGCCTCCCCCACCCGCGACCTGCTGGTGCCCGCCGCCGTGCACCTGGCCCAAGGCAAGGCGCTGGCCGAACTCGGCCCCGACCAAGCCGAACCCTACCAGCTGCTCAACCGCCAGCTGCGCCTGCAGGACAACCGCGTCACCGGCCACGTCGTGCACGTCGACCACTACGGTAACCTGATAACCGATATTTCGCGCTCGGCCCTCGAAGTCATCGGTCGCGACCGGCCGTTTACCATCCATTTCGCCCGCGAAACCGTGCGCAGTATCGCCCCCCACTTCCAGGCGGCCGACCCGGGCGAGGCCATCTGCATTTTCAACAGTCAGGACAAGCTGTGCATTGGCATCAACCAAGGCAATGCCTCCGAGCTGCTGGGCCTGCACTTTGACTCGCAGGTGGATGTGCGCTACGGAGGATAGGGTTTGAAAGCCTTTTCTGAAGGCGTGTGGGCATAAAAATTAATTCGTGCTTACATTATGTTAATAAATATCAGTCAATCTGACAGCTTTTTCTCAAGTACTTTTTACTCTCTATCTGTATGCTGATCCGGATTGTTCGCCTCACGTTTGCGCCCGAACACGTGGCTGCCTTTCTGCGCATTTTTCAGGATTCTGAAGCCCAGATCCGGCAGATGCCGGGCTGCCGCCACCTGGAGCTGTGGCAGGATGCCGACGACCCGCGCGTGTACTGCACGCACAGCCACTGGGACTCGGCGGAGGCGCTGAACGCGTATCGGCAGTCGGTGCTGTTTGGGCAGGTGTGGCCGGCCACTAAGGCTTTGTTTGCGGCCCCGCCCCTGGCGTTTTCGGTGCGCCCCGCCGAGTTGCCCGCCCCAGCCACTGCCTGATCCGGCTTGCCTTTTCGGCCGGGCAGCGTAACCTATCGGGCCGGCTACGGGTTGAACTTCTTAGCCCGGCAAACTCCCGAGCCGGCCTCTTCTCTTCCCGACCCTATGTCTGAAACGCCCAATTACTTCGACTTCTACGAGCTGCCCGAGACGTTCCGGCCCAATGAGGCGGCGCTTAAAACCAGGTACTACGCCCTGAGCCGGGAGTATCACCCCGATTATCACGCCACGGCCAGCGCCGAAAAGCAGCAGGAGATTCTGCAGTTGGCCACGCTCAACACCGACGCCTACCGCACCCTCAGCCACCCCGACCAGCGTATGGCCTATATTCTGGGCCGCCACGGGCTGCTTGAAGAAGGCCAGCAGGCACTGCCGCCCGATTTTTTAATGGAAGTGATGGAGTTGAATGAGCAGCTGATGGAGCTGGAATTTGAGACCGACCCCACCATTGAAATGAAGGTAGCGGCGGAAGTCAACGCGCTGAGTGACACGCTCGATGCGGGTATCGAGCCGGTACTGGCCGGCTACGAGGGCCTGCCCGCCGATGCCCGCCCCCAGGCCCTGCAGCAGGTGCGCACCTACTACCTCAAAAAGCGTTACCTGTTGCGCATTCGCGAATCTCTGGCTAAGTTTGCAGCCCGTTCGTGACCTACCGGCCGAACGTAGTAAGTTGCCCAGATGGCGGAACCGGTAGACGCGTTGGTCTCAAACACCAATATCGCAAGATGTGCCGGTTCGAGCCCGGCTCTGGGTACCAGGAAGGTCTAACGACTTCCCACAAATCAAGCCTCAAAAGCTGTAAATCTGTTCGCAGATGCAGTTTTTGAGGCTTTTTCGCGTTTGGGCTAAGCAGAACCGGTTTCTGGCAATAACCCTGGCCGGGGCTTTTTGCGTTATGGCTGCATTGCTGAATACGCCCGTGCCCGATACGCCTTCACCTGCCGGTTCTGTTGCACCAGCCCAGGGCAAGCCCGGGCGGGCGGCCCGCCATTGGGGCCGCTGGCTGCTGGCGGCGCTGGTAGTGCTGGCAGTAGCGGGATTTGCCGCGTCGCGCTACCTTGACCCCTGGCTGCACAAAAAGCTGGAGCAGCAGGTAGCCGCTCAGACCCGCGGCCAGTATCGCCTGCGGGTAGGCGAGCTGCACACCAGCTTCTGGCAGCGCGCCATCCGGCTCCGGCGCGTGCGCCTGCGCCCGGCTGAAACGGTGGCCGACACGCTGCCCCGCGTGCGCCTCGACGTAGCCCGGCTCAGCATCCGGGGCATCGATTTGCTGGCGCTGCTGCGTAAAGGCGTGGTGCCTATTGATAGCGTGGTGCTGGACTCGGCGCGCATCGACGTGCTGGCGCTGGCCCGCAAGCCCGCCAAAACGGCCCGCAAACCGCTGCACGAACGGCTGCCGCTCCACCTCCAAGGCCTCGAAATTGATTACTTAGGGCTACTGAATGTCCAAGGCGCTTACCTGCCCGGGTCGCAGCCAACGGCCCGCTTTGCACGCGCCGACCTCAGTGCCCACGCAATGCGCATCGACCCGGCCGGGGCCGCCGATACGCAACGCCTCGGCTATGCCCTGGCCTGGAGGCTGCGGCTGCAGCAGGCGCGCGCCACTGCGGCCGGCCATCGGCTGGCGCTGGTCGGCGCGCGCCTTTCCACCGCCGGGGGGCTCCTGCAACTCGACTCGCTCCGGATTCAGCCCCGCGGCCCGCGGCAGCCGGATCAGGCGCAAATTACCCTCGCGCTGCCGCGCTTACGCCTGAGCGGCCTCGATGCGCTGGCGCTGCGCTACCGGCACCGTTGGCAGGCCGACTCGTTGCATCTGCAGGCTCCAACCCTTACAGCCTCACTACCGGCTCAGTCTTCCGCTTCGCAGACATCTTCTCTGCGCAGCTACCTGGAAAAGCTGGATTTGGCATACCTGCGGCTTGAAAACGGCTTTGTTCGCATGGGCGCGGGGGCTGCGGCGGTGCAGGCCAGCAAGGTGCTGCTCACCGGCTGGGGGCTGCATTACGGCCCGGCTGCAGCTCCGGACTCGGGCCGCGTATTTTTTGCCCGCAGCTGGACCGTGGCGCTGGGTCCGAGCCGGGCCACTGTGGCGGATCACGCGCTGAGCCTGGGCGGTTTGCGGCTCTCGACCCAGGCCCGCACCCTGGCCCTGCGCGCGGTGCAGGTGCGGCCGCCAGCGCCCGGCCACGGCCCGCCCGGGGCAGTGCGCGTCGAGCTGACTATGCCCGATTTGGCGCTTTCCGGATTCGATGCCGGCGCGTTGCAGCACCGGCAGCATTTTCGGGCCGACACGCTGACCATTGGCAACGCCCGGCTCAAGTTTACCCCGCCGGCCCAGCCCCCTCCACCGGTCTGGAAGCTGCTGGCGGGCATTGCGCGGCGCTCCGACCTGAGCCAGTTGGTGGTCAAGAACGCCGCTGTGCAGATTGCCGGGCTGCGCCACACGCCGCAGATTTCCGGCCTTTACCTCACTGGCTCGGCTATTCGCATCGATTCGCTGGCGGCCCTGGGGCCGGCCCGGATTGCCTATGCGAAAGCCTGGCGGGTCCGCTCCGGCCTGATTACGGCCCCTTTCGACCCGCCGTACTACCGGGCCGCCAGCCAACAGATGCACCTCGACACGGACGCCCGCCGTCTGGTTTTCACCGGCATGTCGCTCACGCCTGCGTTTTCTGCGGTGGGCATGAACCGACACAAGGGCTACCAGGCGCCTGCCATCTCCATCAGGCTCCGCTCGCTCACCTTCGATGGCCTCGACTTTGCCGCCCTGGTACGCCGCACCGATTTTCGAACGGCGCGCCTCACAGTGCAAAGCCCGGTGGTGCGCATTGCCTCCGATGGCCGCGGCCCCATCAACCCCCATTACTCCAAGGTGTCGCCCGAGCAGATGCGCCAGCTGCCCGTGCTGGTCGATATCCGGCAGCTGATTATCCGGGACGGCAACCTGTATTCGAGCTACCGCAGCCCGCTTACGCCCATCGTGGGTCGACTGAGCATCAACCGCTTCAATGGCCGCTTCTTCAACCTTAGCAACGACCCCAGCCGCCAGACCGCGGCCACGCCCCTCACGGGCAGCGCCACCACGTATCTGCAGAACCGCTGCCGGCTCGATGCCCGGGTTTCGATGTACCTGCTCGACCCGCTGGGGCGCCACCGGGTGTGGGGTGCGTTTGGGCCCGGCCAGTTTGCCATGCTCAATTCGATGACGGTGCCCACCCGGCTGGTCGAGTTTAAGCGGGGAACAGTGCGCCGCCTGCGCTTTGATATGCACGCCGACCGCCGGCGCGTGACGGGCACCACGTGGGCCGAGTATTCGGGTTTGCAGTTGCGGCTGCTGCGTTATGATCGGCCGGAAATTGAGCAGTCGCTGCTTACCCGCCTCAAATCGAAGGTGGTAAACTTTGTAGTTATCCGCGACCAGAACCCGCGCAAGGGCGGCAAATTTGCGACCGGCCAGACGACGTCCACCCGCGAGCCGCGGTTTTCGGTGTTTACGCTGTGGCGCCAGGGCATAGTCAGCGGGCTGTTCAACAACGTGGGCGTGCCCCAGAAGTTGGCGCAAAAGCTCAGCGAAAGCAAGGACGAAGCGCCGCTGCCCAAATAACCACGGCCGCCCCGCTTGGCGGCCGGCGCGCGGTTTGGGCAGGATTTACGAGCTTTGGCATCCAGCGCCTTGGCCGGGCCGCCTCAACATTTTGCCTTCCAATCCGAATACTCGGTATGGCCGGCGCGCATCCGCCGGTTGGCGGCAGGCTGCTTTCAGGGCCGAAGCGGGCCCGCTAACTCCTCCTTTTCATCCACCCTGTTTTCTCTGGATTTGCTATGGAACCCATGACCACCGTTTCTGAGGTACTCAACCACCTGAAAAAGGAAGGCTACACCGTTGATTTCAACCTGCAGGACAACTGCCTGGTGTGCCACGGCAACGCCCTGCAACTGTCGCCCGAGGAGTTTCAGGTCGATAAGCACTACCGTTTCGAGGGCCAGTCGGACCCCGGCGACGAGGCCGTGGTGTACGCCATTTCCTCGAACCGGCACAACGTAAAGGGCACGCTGGTGAATGGCTACGGCATTTCGAGCGACGCCCTGAGCGCCGATATGGTGAAGGCGTTGCGGGAAAATCCGGGTGCCGCGCCCGAGTCGGCCAGCGCCCCGGAGCCAGCCGAAAAAGCGAATGAAGCCACCCCGCAGCGCCCGGCCGGCACCCGCACCCTCGATGCCCCCCTGCTCGAACTGAGTTTGCCGCAGGCGCTGGCCCAAATCAAGCAGGAGCCGGCCTGGCAAAACAACGACCGCAACGCCCTGACGCTGCTGCATTCGGACGGTATGCGCGTGGTGATGATTGCGCTGCACGAAGGCGCCGAGCTGAAAACGCACACCGCGCCCGGCCCCATCAGCGTGCAGGTGCTGGAGGGCCACATCGGTTTTGGGGCGCAGGAGCAGATGCTGGAGCTGCAGGCTGGCCAGCTGGTTACGCTGCACGCGGGCCTGCCGCACAGCGTAACAGCCCGGCAGGAGTCGGTATTCCTGCTCACGCTGGCCACGACCCGCAAATAAGCAACCCGCTGCTACGTAAAAACGGAGCCCGCCGCAACCCCTATTGTTTGTAATAGGGGTCGCGGCGGGCTCCGGTCGGTTTCGGCATTATTTGCCGGCCGCGTACCAGTTGCGCAGCCGCACGTCAATCTTTTTGTTGGCCGCGTTTACCGTCTTTTTAAAGCCTTGCACATCGCTCAGCCCGTTCTGGCCGCGGTAGTGGTAAGGGTACACGATGCCGGGCTTGAAGGCCAGCACGCCCTGCGCGGCCTTCTGCACATCCATGGTGTAGGGCAGGTTCATGCACACGAAGGCAACGTCGATGTTCTGGAGGGCCCGCATTTCAGGCGTATCCTCAGTATCGCCCGACAGGTACACGTTTTTGCCGCCCAGGCCCAGCACGTAGCCGTTGCCCCGGCCCTTGGGGTGCATGGCGTCGGCCGCTTCGGGCAGGTTGTACATGGCTACGGCCGATATATTCAGGCCCAGCGTGTCGAGTTGCTGCCCGTTGCCAAGGATGCGCGCCTGCGCCCGGTACTCGGCGGGCAGCTGCTCGGCTACGGCTTTGGGCACCACCATCAGCGCCTTGCCAACCGGGAGGCCGGCCAGCGTTTTGGGGTCGAGGTGGTCGCCGTGGATATCGGTAATGAGGATAATATCGGGGGCGGCCAGGCCGGTGTAGCCCGCAGCCCCGCCGTAGGGGTCTACGTAAATGGTTTTACCGTTCCAGGTGAGCACCACGCTGCCGTGCGTGATGGGCTGCACCGTGAGCGGGCCTTTTTTGGTCGCAATCTGGTCGGCCGCCGGCCGGGCCGGGGCCGTGGTGGCGGCGGTCTGGGCCTGAGTCTGGAGGGTGAAAACCGCCAGCGCGGCCGTGAGCAGGAAGGAGCGTTTCATTGATTATGGGTTGGTTGAGGTGCGCGTGATGCCGGCCGCCGCCAGAGGGCAGTGCCGCTTGGAAGTGGCCCTGCCTTCTGGCAGCGGCCGATTTCCTGGCAATAGGAGACAACAACAGCGAAGCCGCCGAAAAGTATTTGGCTGATGGTGCTTTGAGCCCGAAAAAAAGCGCCCGCCCCCACGGGCCGTCCCAGCATGGCCAACAACGTGGCCGGCAGCGCGGGGCATGTCCCCAAGCGGTCGGGCCGCAACAGGCGAAAAGCACTGGCCCGGTGCGGGCGTGGGGCAGAACCAACTCTGCTCAGGCAGGTGCGTATGGAGCAGCATCCCCACCGTTTCTTCCTTGTTTTATGGATAGCATCAACCGAGAGCAGCCCGAAAAAAACCACCAGGACCTGCTGGCCACCGAGGCCATTGCCAAAATGAAGGAGCTGGCCGAAAAAACCAACACCTGCTTTTTCAGCACCCGCCTGCGCAGCAGCGAGGTGCCGGTAACCCGCCCGATGGCCGTGCGCGACATCGACGAGCAGGGCAACTTCTGGTTTCTGAGCGCCAACGACAGCCACAAAAACCAGCAGATCCAGCAGGATGCCTCAGTGCAGCTCCTGTTTCAGGGCTCGGCCCACTCCGATTTTCTGAGCGTAGTCGGCACGGCCACCATTTCCACCGACCGCGCCCGCATCAAGGAGCTCTGGACGCCCATCCTGAAAGCCTGGTTTACCGAGGGCGAAGACGACCCGCGCATCACCGTGATACAGGTAACGCCCCACGACGGCTACTACTGGGACAACAAGCACGGCAACGCCATTGCCTTCGTGAAAACGGCCATCGGTGCCGCCATCGGCCAAACCCTGGACGATTCCATCGAAGGCACCCTCAAGGTATAAGTGCCAAGCGGTGCAGTAAAGCAGCCCGGCGCCTAGTCCCCATCTGCGGGTAGATGCTGGGCTGTTCAAAGCCTTGGTACTGCTGGTTAGTAGGCAAGAGCTACAAGCAGCCTAGATAAACCGGGCGGCCCACACGCCCGCAAAGGCGGCCAGCATGCCCAGCAGCAGGCTGCCGGCGGCGTAGAGGGCCAGCAGCAGCAGCTCGCCGGTGCGGCCCAGCGCCACGCTTTCGTAGGCGAAGGTGGAAAAAGTGGTGAAGCCCCCGCAGAACCCCGTCGTAAGGAACAGCCGCCAGGGCGCGGGCACGGCTCCGTGCCGCTCAAACAGGCCCAGCAGCAGACCAATCAGCAGGCAGCCCAGCACGTTGACCACGAACGTGCCCAGCGGGAAGGCGCCCGGTACCAGCCGCAGGAAATACTGCTGCACCCAGTAGCGGCTCACCGACCCAATAAAACCGCCCAGGCCAATAAGCCACACCGAACTGTTCATGCCTTCTTAGTTAATCGACTGCCTCAACCGGCGGCAAGGTACAGAACGGCGGACAGCAAACTGAGTGGGCGGGCGGGTTGTGCGTAGTTTTGCCGTTGCGGAGCGTTTTCAGTTTTCCTGCTCCGTGAGTGATTCTCTCCGCGAAAACCCTCCTACTCATGAGCAAAGCCGTTTACATTGCCACCGCCGAGCCCTACAGCGGCAAATCGGTGCTGACGCTGGGGTTGGTGAACCTGCTGCTGGGCCAGGCCCAACGGGTAGGCTACTTCAAGCCCATCATCACCCCAGCTGATGGCCGCGCCGACCAGCCCGACGCCCACATCGAAACAGTGCTGCGGCACTTCCAGCTACCCCAGCCCTACGCCGAAACCTACGCCTACACCGGCCAGCAGGCCCTGCGCCTACTCGAAAGCAGCCGCACCGGCCAGCTGCTCGACACCATTATTCACCGCTACAAGCAGATTGAGGCCGCTCACGATTTCGTGGTGGTCGAGGGCACCGACTTCGTGGGCACCGGCCTGGCGCTGGAGCTGGATTTGAACTGGCAGGTGGCCCGCACGCTCAGCATTCCGGTGATGCTGCTGATGTCGGGCCTGGGCAAAACCGTCGACCAGCTGGTGGATGCGGCCCTGTCGGTGCGGCGCGATGCCGAGAACGAGGATGTGCGGGTGCTGGCCCTGGTGCTCAACCGGGTGCTGCCCGAGCAGCTGGCCGAGGTGCAGGCCCGGCTGATGGCCCAACTGCCGCCCGATACGCTGCTGGCCGTCATTCCGGAAAGCCAGGCCCTGCGCAGCCCCACCATGCGCGAGATTCAGGAGCAGCTGGGCGGCGAGGTGCTATTCGGGGCCGATCTGCTGGCCAACCCCGTCGACCACTTCATCAACGGGGCCATGCAGGTGCCTAACTTCCTGCGGCGGCTCGAAGAAAACGTGCTCATCATCACGCCCGGCGACCGGGCCGATATCCTGCTCAGCGCGCTGCAAGCCAATATTTCGGCCAACTACCCCCGCGTGGCCGGGCTGGTGCTCTCGGGCGGCTACCGGCCCGAGGAGTCGGTGCTGCGCCTGATTGAGGGCCTGCCCGAGGTGGTGCCGATTGTGCTCGTCGAGCCGGGCACGTTCGAGGCTACCACCCGCGTGGGCCGCATCCAGTCGCGCATCGGGCCGGGGCAGGAAAGTAAAATCCGGCTCGCCATCCAGACGTTTGAGCGCCATTTCGATACCGCCCGGCTGCTTAACGAGCTGAGCACCTTCGCGCCCCGCGGCCTCACGCCCCACATGTTCCAGTACCAGCTGCTGCAAGGCGCGCGGGCCCGGCGCAAGCGCATCGTGCTGCCCGAGGGCACCGACGACCGGGTGCTGCTGGCGGCCGCCCGCCTGCTGGAGCAGGACGTGGTGGAGCTCATCATTTTGGGCGAGCCCGACCAGATATTGGCTGCCGCCCGCCGCCTGGGCCGCCCGCTCGACCCGGCGCGGGTGCAGCTCCTCAACCCCCAGACTTCCGAGCTGGCCCCCGAGTTTGCCCAGACCCTGCACGAGCTGCGGAAAGCGAAGGGCGTGAACCTGGAAATGGCCCGCGACCTGATGACCGACGTGTCGTATTTCGGCTCGATGCTGGTGTACGAGGGACTGGCCGACGGCATGGTGTCGGGGGCGGCGCACACCACCCAGCACACCATCCGGCCGGCGCTGCAGTTCATCAAAACCAAGCCCGGCGTGTCGGTGGTGTCGTCGGTGTTCTTTATGTGTTTGCCCGACCGCGTAGCCGTGTTCGGCGACTGCGCCGTGAACCCCAACCCCACCGCCGAGCAGCTGGCCGAAATTGCCATTTCGTCGGCCGAAAGCAGCCGGCGCTTCGGCATCGAGCCCCGCGTGGCTATGCTCTCCTACTCGTCGGGCACCTCGGGCGAGGGCACTGATGTGGACAAGGTGCGCGCGGCTACGGCCCTGGTGCGGCAGCTGCGGCCCGATTTGCTCGTGGAGGGCCCCATCCAGTACGACGCGGCCGTGGATTTGGCCGTGGGCCAGCAGAAGCTGCCCGGCTCGCCGGTGGCCGGCCAGGCCAGCGTGCTCATCTTCCCCGACCTGAACACCGGCAACAACACCTACAAAGCCGTGCAGCGCGAAACCGGCGCCCTGGCCATCGGCCCCATGCTCCAGGGCCTCAACAAGCCCGTCAACGACCTGAGCCGCGGCTGCACCGTCGACGACATCTACAATACGGTGCTGCTAACCGCCATTCAGGCCCAGGAGGTATAAAGTCCGTTTTCGCAGCTTTCAAAGAGCGGACTGCCTGAAGGCTGCGAAGTAGCAGCACCTTTTCTCAAAGGCTTTTTGCCCGTCATTGATACGGCTAAGCCCGTCATGCTGAGCGAAGCCGGAGGCGAAGTCGAAGCATCTCTACCGCTTTGTTGCAGTTGTCAGGGTTAGCATTGCACGCGAGATGCTTCGACTTGCCTTCGGCTTCGCTCAGCATGACGTTCCTTTGACTTTCCAAACGACCTTACAACTCCAATACCCTCTCACCCCCCTTTATGGCCTCCGGACTTTTTGCTTTACTCGATGATGTGGCCGCTTTGGTGAAAGTCAGTGCCGCCAGCCTGGACGATGTGCCGACGCAGGTGGCCAAAACGACCGGTAAGGTGTCGGGCATCGTGATTGATGATACGGCTGTGACGCCCAAGTACGTGGTGGGCCTGAGCCCCTCGCGCGAGCTGTCCATCATCTACCAGATTGCCAAGAAGTCGCTCTTCAACAAGCTGCTCATCCTCACGCCGGCGGCGCTGGTGCTGGGGTATTTCGCGCCCTGGGCCATCACGCCCATCCTGATGCTGGGCGGCGCCTACCTGTGCTTCGAGGGCTACGAAAAGGTGCACTCAATGCTCAGCCCGCACCCCGAAGTGGCGGCCGAAACCGAGCCAGTGCCAACCATTACGCCCGAGGAGCTGGAGCAGCAACGCGTAGCCGGGGCCGTGCGCACCGACATCATCCTGTCGGCCGAAATTATGGCCATTGCCTACAGCCAGGTAACCGGCGCGCCGCTGCTAAACCAGGTTATCGTGATGCTGGCCGTAGCCGTATTCATCACTGTGGCCGTGTACGGCTTCGTAGGCCTCATTGTGAAAGCCGACGATATCGGCCTGCACCTGGCCCAGACGAGTGGTAGTCCCGCTGTCCAGCAATTCGGCCGCAGCATGGTGCGGTTTATGCCCAAATTCCTGAATATCCTCAGCTACGTGGGCACCGCCGCCATGCTATGGGTGGGGGCCGAAATCATTGCCCACGGCATTCCCTACACGGCCCATCTGCTACACGACCTCGAACAGGCGCTGGCCTCGGCACCCGTAGTGGCCTGGCTGGCCAAAGTGCTGGCCTGCGGCATCGGCGGACTCGCGCTGGGCTTTGTGATTGACCAGGTGGTTCGGTTGGTAAAGAAGCTACTGCCAAGCAAGCAGTAAGGCCCCAGAATACTTCGGGCAGAAACAAAAGCGGCCGCTGCTTCATGAGAAGCAGCGGCCGCTTTATACCATTTTTGTGTTAACTCTTTGGCGCTTGGCGAAGGCGGTGATTTTAGCACAAAAGCTTAATAGAATTACTATCGTTGTGCCTTGTGAAAATGCTCGACCGAAGAACTTGAATCCTTCTTTTGGCAAATCATTGTTAGTAGCAGGTGTTATTTGTATCCGTATATTGTAAAAGTTCCGCATTCTTCCTCATAAGGGATGTGCAATTCTTGCAAAATTTGTTCAAACTCTTTGGTTTCATCATATATTTTAGGAGCAACTAAACGTCCATTATATTCAGCATAAAGAGGTCTAACCTTTATATATTCAATAGCAAAAAACAAATACATCCCTTCCTCATAAAATGGGCTCCAATCTCCTAACCATTGTGGAGCATCACTTATTTGCACTTCTTCAAAATTTTTATTCTCAAGTATTAATTTTTCAATATAAGGTGGTGCGAAAGGCAATTTCACTATTGAGCTTTGTAGTTTTAACCATTTTGTGTCATTCATTACAGAACTTAATCCTTTCTCTACAACAACTTTTCTTACTTTCTCTCTCAGTTCTAAAGCGTAATGGTCGTTTTGAGCATAAAATTTATACTTTTCTCTTTCGGAAGCATTTGGGTCTCTAAAAATTTCAAAGGATGATTTATGTTGTTTAGTTTCCTCCATTTTTAAATTTCCTTGTATTTGAACGGTCGTTGGTTACACTTGCCATTAACATTAGGATTGCCGAAGCTCGGCACCTCTGTGAGTTTCGGCAACCCGCGCTTTGTACGCAAGTAACCTTCGGCAAGCATACCCACATTGGCATGCTTGCCGAAACTCAGGTTCAAAGGCCCAACGTATCGAGCGGGGAAGCCGGGCGGGTGCGTTGGGCAACATGCGTGTAAATTTCGGTGGTTTTGCTGCTGCTGTGGCCCAGCAAGTCCTGAATGATGCGAATATCGGTACCGGCTTCCAGCAGATGGGCAGCGTAGGAGTGGTCTAGCTTATGCAACGTCAAGGTACTGCGGCGGCACCACATCGGTCAGCCAGACGCCATTATCGGCCTGATAGAACGGATGGCCGGCGGCGTGCATCCGGGCGGCATCCACCCGCAGCACGGTGGGCGGACCGTGGCGGCTGCCCACCTGCCGGGCGGTCGGCTCATCGGTGCTTAAGTGCACCTGCTGCCGGCTCATTTTTAGCAGGCCCTGCTCCCTAATGGCCGCCAGATTCCGGGTAGCAGTGCCGTGGTAAAGCACCGGCGGGGGCGTTACGGGCGCGTAGCCCAGCTCTACCGCCACCGAATGCCCCTGGCTGGCCCGGATGCGCTGCTGGTCGTCGGAAAGCCGGAAGCGCTGTTTGGGGCTGATTTCGACCAGATGCAGCAGTACCTCACGGGTCAGCGGCACCTGCTGTTTTTGGGCCTGGGCCAGCAGCGTATCCACGGCTACCCAGCCCTGCTCGTCCAGCGTCAGGCCCAGATGGGCGGGGTTGTGGCGCAGCACCAGGCTCAGGAGCTTGCTGAGGCGGGTAGTTTCTTTGTCGGAGAGCATAGTTGATAAGATTTAGTTGGGTAGATTCGCTGAAAACGGCTTCCCCCCTCCCCTACAACACCTGCCCCAGCCCGAACAGCAGCGTGAAAACGAGCGTGGTGAGAGCCATTTGCTTGAGCAGCGGGTCGAGCTGCCGGGAATCCTGGCGCTGCCATACGGCGCGGGCGTTGCGCAGCAGCAGCGGGGCGCTCAGCAGAAATAGCCACTGCCAGGGCGAGTGGTAGGTGAAGGCCACGTAGAGCACGGCCGCCGCGAAGCCCAGCGCCAGCAACAGCCAGTGGTAGCGGCGGGCGCGCACCGGCCCCAGTCGCACCGGAATCGTGATTTTGCCGGCCAGCGCGTCGGAGCGGATGTCGCGGATGTTGTTCACGTTGAGCACGGCCGTAGCGAAGCAGCCCAGCGCCGCCGCCGGCAGCAGCACCGGCCAGGGCAGGGCCTGCGCCACGTTGCGCACCTGACTGTAGGCCTGCAGAAAGTAGGTGCCGCACACACCCACCAGCCCAAAAAACACAAACACCGACAAGTCGCCCAGCCCGGCGTAGCCGTAGGGCTTGCTGCCGGCCGTGTAGTTGACGGCCGCCCAGATGGCCGACAGCCCCAGCACCAGAAACGCCCCAAACACCCAGGCCCCGGCCACGCCCAGCGCCACCCACAGCAGCAGCACCCCGCTGCCCAACGACAGCGCCCCGAACAACCCCATGGCCCGCCGCATCTGGGCCGGCGTAATCACGCCGCTTTGCACGGCCCGCAGCGGCCCCTCACGGTGCACGCTGTCGGCCCCGTTTTGCGAGTCGCCGTAGTCGTTGGCCAGGTTGCTGAGTATCTGGAGCAGCACGGTGGTGAGGGCCGCCAGCGCCACCACGGCGGGCCGGAACTGCCCGTGGCTGGCCGCCAGGAAGGCACCAGCCATAATGCTGGCCAGCGCCAGCGGCAACGTACGCGGCCGAAACGCCGAAACCCAGGCTTTAGCAGGAAAGGTCATGGGGTGATTTGGGGTGATGAGGTGAACTGGAAAGGAGGTAATGAGGTGGTAAGTCCTCCTGTCATCCTGAGCGGAGCGAAGGACCTATACAGAAGCTATAGTTTGATGTTAGCCTCCGTATAGGTCCTTCGCTCCGCTCAGGATGACAGACTTTTCATGCCCCTCACTCCCACAAAATTACGTTCTAATTCCCTGTCAGCGCCGCAATCCGCGCCGCGCTCAGTTCCCCGAAATCGGCCACCACTAAATCGGCCCGCTGCAAATCCTGGCTGGGCGAGTGGATGCTGTTGTAGCCGATGCAGTACAGGCCCGCCGCCTTGGCCGCCGCCACGCCGTTGGTCGAATCCTCGATAACCACGCACTCGGTGGCGGGCGAGCGGGCCAGGGCCGCGGCGTACGCGAAAATGGCCGGGTCGGGCTTGGAGCGCGGGAAATCCTCGCCGCTGATGAGGTGGCTGAAATAGGGCGCCAGCGCAAACCGCCGCATTACCCTATCGATGGTGGAGTGCGAGGCTGAGGAGGCCAGCAGCATTTCCAGGCCGTGCCGGTGCAGGTCTTCGATGAGCGTGCGCACGCCGGGCAGCAGGTCGAAGTCGGGCTTCTCGTCGAAGGCGCGGTTGAAGTGCGCCCGCTTGGCCAGCACCAGCTCCTCCACCGGTTGCAGCAGGCCGTGGCGGTCCTTCAGATGCTGGTACACGTTCTTGGTCGAGCGGCCGGTGAAGGTGGCGTACTCGGCATCCGTTACGGGCAGGCCCAGTTCCTCGAAATGCCGGAAATAGGCGTAGCGGTGCACGGGCTCGGTGTCGACGAGCACGCCATCCATGTCGAAAATAACGGTCTGCATCGGGCGCGAGGAAGTTGGTAGAACTGCCGCGAAGGTACCGGAACCGTTATTACGAGCAGCGCCGAACAAAGCCAGGCAGGCAGCCGTAGGGGCGGGGCTTGCCCCCGCCCCTACCACGGATAATATATAGGACTTACACAGAACGACTGTAGCGAGAAGCTTCTGCTTCGCGTAAAGATTCTGACTGTTAGTTTGTTATATTCAACGGCACGCGAAGCGGAAGCTTCGCGCTACAAGCCTACGGCCCCTTTTGCGTAAGTCCTGGTATGGTCGGACTACCTGCTGATGGCCGTCAGCAGCTCCTCGTCCAGCGGCTTCACTTTGGAGGGGTAGAACGCGACTACGTGCCCGGTTTCATCAATCAGATACTTGCAGAAATTCCAGTTCGGCTTTTCGTCGGTTACGCCGTTCTGGGTTTTGCTGCCGAGGTACTGGTAGAGCGGAGCGGCATCGGGGCCGGCCACCGAAATCTTGCTGAACAGCGGAAACGTGACGCCGAAGTTCTTCTCGCAAAAGCTCGCAATCTGGGCGTCGGAGCCGGGCTCCTGGCCGCCGAAATTGTTGGCCGGGAAGCCCAGCACGGTCACCTGCTCGCCGTGCTGGCGGCTCAGCTCTTCCAGCTCCTTGTACTGCGGCGTGTAGCCGCACTCGGAAGCCGTGTTCACAAGTAGCAGCTTTTTGCCCCGGTAGCGGCTCAGCGGCACGGGCTGGCCGTTGATGTCGTTGAGGGTGAAATCGTAGACGGAAGTGGCAGCAGCGGTTGGCTCAGACATGGCAGTGGGGGTAACAGGAGGGGTGGCGGATACGGGCGAGGTGCCGGGGGCCGAAGTGCAGCCGCCCGTGCCCAGGGTGGCAACGAGCAGCAGGCCCGGCAGCAGTACAGTTCTCATACGACAAGCGCGTTGTTTGGGGCAGACAACCCACCCGACACGCCGAATGTTCGGGCGGGGCGGTAGCCGGCGCCAGCCCCGACCAAGGCCGGAATTTTGAACATCGGAGCTCTGCCCTAGTTAAAAAGCGCTTACTTTCGTTGAATAGCACACCAGTTTCATCACCCCAACCTGCTCATGCGCAAGGCGTTGCACTCAGTCATTACCGGAACCGGGTCCTGCATCCCGGCCCGCATCGTCAGGAACGACGCTTTTCTCGACAGCTCTTTTTTCGATGGCAGCGGCCAGCGGCTCGACAAGCCAGGCGCCGAAATCGTGGAGCGCTTTGCCCAGATTACCGACATCCACGAGCGGCGCTACGCCGAAGACGATCAGGTGGCATCCGACCTGGCCCTGCTGGCGGCTCAGGACCTGTTCGCCTCCTGCCCCGGCACCGACCCCGAGCAGCTCGACTACATTCTGGTCGCCCACAATTTCGGCGACATCACGGCCGATAACCGCCGCTCCGATTTCGTGCCCAGTCTGGCCGCGCGCGTCAAGCACAAGCTCGGCATTATAAACCCGCACTGCGTGGCCTACGACCTGCCGTTTGGTTGCCCCGGCTGGCTGCAGGGCGTCATTCAGGCCGATTATTACCTGCGCTCGGGCGATGCCAAGCGCGTGCTCGTCATCGGGGCCGAAACCCTCTCGCGCGTCTGCGACCCGCACGACCGCGACAGCATGATCTACTCCGACGGCGCCGGCGCGGTGCTGCTGGAGGCCCGCGAAACGGCCGACGACGCGGCGGAGCCGGAGGGCATCCTGGCCCACAGCTCGCGCTCCGACACCGTGCAGGCCGCCCTGCTGCTGCGCATGGCTACTTCGCGCAACCACGAGTACACCGGCACCGAACTGTTTCTGCAGATGGAAGGCCGCAAGCTCTACGAGTACGCCCTCAGAACCGTGCCCCAGGCCATCAAGGATTGCCTCGAAAAGGCCGGCCTGGGCCTGTCCGATATGAGCCGCCTGCTTATTCACCAGGCCAACGGCAAGATGGACGAGGCCATCCTCAAGCGCCTCTATGCCCTGGCCGGCGACGCGCCCGCCCCCGCCGGCATCATGCCCATGACCATCTCCTGGCTCGGCAATTCCTCGGTGGCCACCCTGCCCACTCTGCTCGACCTGATCAGCAAGAACAAGCTCGAAGGCTACGCCATTAAGCCCGGCGAAGTGCTGGTTTTCGCCTCCGTCGGGGCCGGCATGAACTGCAACGCCGTGGTGTACCGCGTGCCGGAGTTAGGGGCTTAGGAAGAACGAGCGCAACCGCCTGTTATCCTGACGAAGGAAGGACCTTATCACCTAAGAACGATAATCGTAATGACGACTCGTTCTTAGGTGATAAGGTCCTTCCTTCGTCAGGATGACAGGATTACCTAATGCTTGTTACCTTACTCCTCGCCCGGCCGCAGCCATTTGGTTACCTTGATGGGCACGTAGGCGGCCAGCGCGTCGAGGAGGGCGGCGGGGGTGGGCTGGCTCAGGAGCTGCTGGCGGTTTTCGCGCCGCAGCAGGTCTTCGTCGGCCATGTGGTCGAGGGCGCGCAGCAGGTGGTCGTAGAAACCCTCCACGTTGAGCACGCCGATCGGCTTGTGGTGCAGGCCCAGCTGGCCCCAGGTGAGCACCTCGAACAGCTCTTCGAGCGTACCGTAGCCGCCGGGCATGGCCACGAAGGCCTCGGCGCGCTCGGCCATCAGCAGCTTCCGCTCGTGCATGCTACTCACAATGTGCAGCTCCGTCAGGCCCCGGTGCTCGATTTCCTTGCCCATCATGAAGTCGGGAATCACGCCCACCACCTGGCCGCCGTGGGCCAGCACGCTGTCGGCCACCACACCCATCAGGCCCACGCGGCCGCCGCCGTACACCAGCGTCAGGTTGCGCTCGGCCAGCAGGCGGCCCATTTCTTCGGCCTGGCGCTGGTAGGCGGGGTTGGTTCCGGTGGCCGAACCACAGTACACGGCAACGCTTTTCATTAGGGCAAATTTTAAGTTGAAAATTGTAGAGGTCAGAAAGTTGGGGGTTTCACGACCAACGCACAGGCTTAGTTTTGAGCCCCAGCGGGGCGACATATCGGTAGCAAAACAGCCGTAAGGAAATCCCTAAGCCCCAGCGGGGCGACACTCATCGTTCGACGGCTGGTGTCGCCCCGCTGGGGCTTCGGTGTTTACAACTTCTTCATAGCTACCGATATGCCGCCCCGCTGGGGCTCGTTTTACATCCGCTCGGGGACTTCGATGCCGAGCAGGGCCATGCTGGTTTTGAGGGCGCGGCCGGTCTGGGCCGAGAGGGCTACGCGGAAGGCCCGCTTGGTTTCGTCGGCTTCGGCCACGATGGGCACTTCGGCGAAGAAGCGGTTGTAGGCGCGGGCCACGTCGTAGGCGAACTGGGCCACCAGCGCCGGCGACTGCACGCGGGCGGCTTCGGCAACCACGGTTTCGTAGCGGGCCAGCTCCTGAATCAGGTCCCGCTCGGTGGCCTGCAGCTCCTTAATTCCTTCCAGCGAAGCATCGGGGCCTACGCCGCGCTCGGCGGCTTTGCGCAGGATGCTGGAGATGCGGGCGTGGCTGTACTGGATGAACGGGCCGGTGTCGCCTTCGAGCTTCACCGACTCCTCGGGGTTGAAGAGCATGCGCTTTTTGGGGTCCACCTTCAGCAGGTAATACTTGAGCGCGCCCAGGCCCAGCATGTGGTAAAGACGTTCGAGCTCGTCGTCGCTCAGGCCCTCGGTTTTGCCCTTTTCGAGGGTGGCGGCGCGGGCGGCGTCCACCACTTCGCGTACCAGCTCGTCGGCATCCACCACGGTGCCTTCGCGGCTCTTCATCTTGCCCGAGGGCAAATCCACCATGCCGTAGCTCAGGTGATGGATGGCGTCGGCGTAGGGCTTGCCCAGCTTCTGGAGCACGGCCCGCAGCACCTGCATGTGGTAGTTCTGCTCGTCGGCAATCACGTACACGCTCAAATCGTAGCCGAAATGCTCGAACTTCAGCTCGGCCGTGCCCAAATCCTGGGTGATGTAGACGCTGGTGCCGTCGGCGCGCAGCAGCAGCTTCTCGTCGAGTCCTTCCTCCTTGAGGTCGACCCACACCGAGCCGTCGTCCTTCTTGAAGAACACGCCTTTTTGCAGGCCTTCTTCCACCCGCTCCTTGCCCAGCAGGTAGGTCTGCGACTCGTAGTAGAACTTGTCGAAATCGACGCCGATGTTCTGGTAGGTGGCGTCGAAGCCCTCGTACACCCAGCCGTTCATCTGCTTCCAGAGGCTGACCACGGCCTCGTCCTGGGCTTCCCAGGCCCGGAGCATATCCTGGGCTTCGAGCATGAGCGGGGCCTTCTTTTTGGCTACTTCGGGGGCCACGCCCTCGTTTTCGAGCTGGCGCACCTGCTCGCGGTAGTGCTTCTCGAACAGCACGTAATACTTGCCCGCCAGGTGGTCGCCCTTGATGCCGGCGCTCTGCGGGGTTTCGCCCTGGCCGTAGTGCTGGTAGGCCAGCATCGACTTGCAGATGTGGATGCCCCGGTCGTTTACCAGATTGGCCTTGGTGACTTCGGCGCCGGTGGCTTTCAGGATTTCGGCCACCGAGTAGCCCAGGAAGTTGTTGCGCAAATGGCCCAGGTGCAGCGGTTTATTGGTGTTGGGCGACGAGTACTCGACCACCACGCGCTGCGGGCCGCCGGTAGCTACGGGCGCGCCGGCCGGCCGCTGGCGCAGCTGCTCAAACACCTGCACCCACTCGGCATCGGCAATTTCCAGGTTGAGGAAGCCCTTGACCACGTTGAAGCCCGAAACCCGCGGCTCGTGGGCCAGCAGGTACTCGCCCAGCGCCTGCCCGATTTGCTCGGGGCCCTTGCCCAGGGTTTTGGTGAGCGGGAAAGTAACGAGCGTAAACTGGCCCGCGAAATCCTTGCGGGTGGCCTGCAGCGGCAGCTGCGCGGCGGGCACATCGGCCCCGAATACGTGGTGGATGGCCGCGCTGAGGGCGGTTTTGAGGCTTTGTTCGAGTTGCTGCACGATGAGGTCGGGATACGGAAAACAGGGTTTGGCGGCCGGCCGGGTAGCCGGCGCGCCGCCAGCGGCAAAGGTAACCGATTCGCGCGGGCGGGCCGGGCCGGCGCCCCGAACGACCAGGGCGAGGCCGCGGACGACCGGGGCGAGGATGCGGAAGACCAAGGCGAGGCCGCGGACGACCGGGGCGGGGCCGCGGAAGACCGGGGCAGGGGCGCGGACAATTCAGGTAGCACCGCGGAAGACCGGGGCGGGGCCGCGGACGGCCGGGGCGACACCCGCAACGGCTGCGGCGGCAGCTGGAACGACCGGGGCGAGGGCGCGAGCAGCCGGGGCGACACGCGCAACAACCGGGGCGGCGCGTACGCGGACGACGAGACGCAAGTAGGCGCCTCTACATGCGCGCCGGCCCCTACTCGGGCAGATATACCGTGAAAACCGAGCCCTCGTTTAGCTCGCTGGCTACGGCAACGCGGCCACCGGCGTTTTCGGCAATTTTCTTCACCATGTACAGCCCGATGCCCGAGCCCTCCACGTGGTCGTGCAGGCGCTGAAACATGGTAAACAGCTGGCGGTCTTCGTGCAGGTCGAGGCCCAGGCCGTTGTCGTGCACCTGCAGGGCCACGAAACCCGGGCCGGCGGGCTGGCAGCGCAGCCGCACGCGGGCGGGCCGCGCCGGGTGGTGGTACTTGAAGGCGTTGCTGAGCAGGTTATACACGATGGAGCGCAGGTTTTTTTCGGCCAGCATCACGGTGGCGCACTGCGCAACATCCACTTCCAGCTCGCCCCCGGCGGCGGCAATCAGCGGCTGCAAATCCAGGCGCACATCCTCGATAAGCGGAGCCAGCGCTACCGGCGCGCGCGGCAGGGCGCTGTCCTGCTGCAGCTTCGAAATGTCGGTCAGGTTTTCAATCGTGCGCTTGAAGCGGTCCACCGAATCCTGCATCATGCGCAGCACGGGCTCCACGGCGCCGGGCCGCTGGTCGGCGGGCAGCTCCTGGCGCAGCGTATCGAGCAGGCCCTCGATGTTGGTAATGGGCGAGCGAAGGTCGTGGGAGGCGGTATAGATGAAGTTGTCGAGGTCGGCGTTGATGCGGGTGAGCTGCTGGTTGTTGGCGCGCAGCTCCTGCCGGGTTTGCTCGATGCGGGCCAGGGCCAGCTTCTGCTCGTGGATGTCGGTGTAGGTGCCAACCCACTGCACCAGCTCGCCGGCCTCGTTGCGCGAGGGCCGGATGCGGCCCAGCATCCAGCGGTACTCGCCCTGCGCGTTGCGGATGCGGCACTCCACTTCCGCCCCCCGGCCGATGGCCAGGCAGTCGTGCCAACGCCGCATCACGCCGGGCAAATCGTCGGGGTGCAGGTAGGGCAGGGAGCTTCCCGGCCCGAAACTCACGGCCGTCGACTGGCCGGTGAAATCGTACCAGTTGCGGTTGAGATACGACGGATGGCCCTCGGGAGTGGCCGTCCAGGTGATGTGCGGAATGCCTTCCAGAATGCGGGTGGTTTCGGCCGTGGCCTGCACCTGCACGCGCAGCCGCTGCTGCTGCTGCTCCAGCAGCGCGTTCTGGGCCGATACCCGCGCCCGAATCACGCTGATTTCGCGCCGCGCCGATACTTCGGTGGCAATGATGGCCAGCACCGGCGTTTCCGTCGAGCCCAGCACGCTCAGGGCCAGGGCCACGGGGTGCAGCCGGCCGCTGGCGGCGCGCAATGGCATTTCGCCCTTGGTTTTGCCTGCCCAGCCGGCCGCCAGCAGCTCCTGCCAGTAGTCGTGGAAATCGGCCGGCACAAAGGGCCTGAACGAGTTGCCGATCAGCGTTTCGAGCGGCGCGTCGAGCAGGGCGGCCAGGCAGGCATTGCCGTAGAGCACCGTGGAGTCGGGCGCCAGCAGCAGGGCGCCCTCGTTCATCTGCTCAATCAGGGTGCGGTAGCTGTGGTCGGCGCCTTCGAGCGTGAAAATGCGCGGCCCGTCGGGGCCCTGCACGGCCAGCGCGTCGATGCTGCCCGTGCGGATGGCCGTCAGCAGCTCCTCGGCTTCGAGCAGCTGCTGGCGCAGCCGCTCGTTTTCGAGGGCCAGCTGGGCAGGTGTTGGGGCCGGGGAAGACATAGGCGCGGCAGAAAAGAGAGAATCGGCATTCATCGCCTCGCAACTTACTTATTTTGCCCCGACTGCGACGCATCGTCGGGCCCGGCGTTCAGCCCCAGCAGGCGCAGTACCCGCGGCCGGTCCGAGAGGTCGCCCACCAGCCAGCGCACCAGACCGGGGCTTTTCTTGACCAGCGTGGGCGCGGCAATAATGCGGGCCTGCTGGGCCAGCTCGGGCTGCTGATAAATATCGATAATCGCCAGCTCGTAGCGGCCCGCTAGGTACCGCTCGCAGATTGCCTTAATGTTGCGCACGGCCCGCGTCGAGTTGGGCGTGGCCCCGGTGATGTAGAGCTCCAGCACGTAGCTGGGCGGGTGCTCGTCGGTGGCAGAAGGCCAGTCTTGCATACCAGCAGCCGCTTACGAGTGGTCGAGAGCCCGGATATCGAGCCCCACTAAAACCCGCTCCTGGTTCGAGAGGTCGCCGATAATTTTGCGGATGGGCGCGGGCACCTTGCGCACCAGCGTCGGGATGGCCAGAATCTGGTCGCCCTCGGCCAGCTGCGGGTGCTGGAGCAAATCCACGATTTCCAGCCGGTAGCGGCCTTTCAGGTGCTGCTCGCAGTAGGTTTTGAGGTTGGCCAGCGCCTGCATCGATTTCACTGTCTGCCCGGCCACGTACAGCCGCAGCTCCCACATTTCCTCGTCCATAGTGCTTTGGGGGTCTTGGGTTCTGATGTATTACGGGCCGAAAGGATTGGGTTGCCCCGCCCCTGCTGTCGTCCCGCTTGCCTATCCGCCCGCCCGTCTGTCATCCTTCATCTGGCGTCCGCGGAGCGAAGGACCTGTATAGAAGGTACCGTTTAATAATAGCTTCTGTATAGGTCCTTCGCTGCGCTCAGGATGACAGACAGGCGGGCAAATAGGCGGGTGGGGCCGCCCGGCCACCTTCCTAACGATTCTGCCGGCTAAGCGTTGGCGTCGCCGGGCGGACGGGTAGAAAAACTACGGCCCAGCTGCCGCCGCTCGTCCGACAGCGACTCGTGGCGCTGCTGCTCCTCCGAGTTCACCAGCCGCAGCTCCTCCTCCACGCTTTCAAACTCGGTGCGCAGGTTGGCAATGGTGGCTTCGAGCACCCGGCGCTTGCGCTCCAGCTCCCGGTCGCGCCGCTCGGCTTCCTGCTCGGTGGCCAGGGCCCGGGCCTGCTCCTGAATATGTTGGGTGAGGCGGCTGGCCCCGGTGATGATGCCGGCCGGGCCCACCAGCACGTCGAGCAGCCGGATGCCGTGCTCGGTGACGATGAACTCGCGCACCTGGTTGGAGTGGGCCATGCCGCGGGCCTTCAGAATGCTGATGCCGCGGTTTCGCTCGCCCACGCCCTCCAAATCGCGCACATGAATCCAGGTGTCCACCAGCGACGAAATACCTTCCTCGGTCATCTCGCGCTGGCCCTGGCTGCCGCTGATCAGGGCCGTGAACAGGGCGTTGATGCCCTGCACTTTCAGAAAATCCACCAGCCGCGTGAGCATACTCCGCACCTCCGAGAGGCTGCCCACCGACACCAGGTTGCTGATGGGGTCGATGAGCACGGTTTGGGGCTTGAACTGGCCGATGAGCTTATGAATCGTGACCAGGTGGCGCTCCAGGCCGTTGAGCGTGGGCCGGCTGGCCTCAATGCGCAACAGGCCGCTATCCACGAAGGGCTGCAATGCGAGGCCTACCGAGGCCATGTTGCGCAGCAGCTGGGCCGGCGACTCCTCGAAGGCGAAAAACATGGTTGGCTCGCCCCGCTGGCAGGCCGCCAGCGCGAAGGCCGCCGCCAGGGTGGTTTTGGCCGTGCCCGCCGTGCCCGTTACCAGCGTGCTGCTGCCCTGGTAAAGCCCGCCGCGCCGGAACATGGTATCGAGGTCGGCCACGCCGGTCGAAACGATGTTGTCCGACACCGCATGCTCCAGCCGCAGCGACGTGACGGGCAGCACCGAAATGCCGTCTTCGGTGATGATATAGGGGTACTCGTTGGTGCCGTGGGTGCTGCCGCGGTATTTCACGATGCGCAGCCGGCGGGTGGTTATCTGGTCGATAATGCGGTTGTCGAGCAGAACCACGCAGTCCGACACGTACTCCTCCAGGCCCTGGCGCGTGAGCGTGCCCTCGCCCCGCTCGGCGGTAATGATGGTGGTTACCCCCTTGTCTTTGAGCCAGCGAAACAGCCTTCTGATTTCAGAGCGCAGCAAAGCTTCGTTGCTGAAACCCGAAAACAACGACTCAATGGTATCGAGTACCACGCGCTTGGCCCCGATGGTATCAATGGCGTAGCCCAATCGGATAAACAGGCCCTCCAGGTCGTACTCGCCGGTTTCGTCAATCTCCGAGCGGTCGACGTGCACGTGGTCGAGGCGCAGCTTTTTATCGGCCTGCAGCTGGGCCAGGTCGAAGCCCAGCGAGGCCACGTTGGCGGCCAGTTCAGGAGCAGTTTCCTCGAAGGCCATCAGCACGCCCGGCTCGTCGTAGTCGAGGATGCCGCGCACCAGAAACTCGATGCCGAGCAGGGTTTTGCCGCAACCCGCGCTGCCGCACACCAGCGTGGGCCGGCCCAGCGGCAGCCCGCCCTCCGTTATTTCATCCAGCCCCTCGATGCCGGTGGGCGCCTTGGGTAACTGAGGTAAAGAAGCGGCCGCGCGGGAATATTGCTGGTTGGGCATAGGATATAGTTTGCCGCAAGATAAGGTGAAATGGTGAGGTGGTGAAATGGTGAGTTGAACGTTTTGGTGGCCTCACGGCGCGTTCAGTGCGGATGGTACCGCCCCTGCCGCAACCGCGCAATCAGGCCCCCGAAACGTTCAACTCACCATTTCACCACCTCACCATTTCACCGTTACCGGCTCACTACTTCCTCCATGCGCAGGCGGTTCTGGATGGCGTCGGTGGAGGCTTCCAGAATGTCGAAGGCGTTGTTGGCCATGGTGTTTTCCCGGTCGAGGGTGGGGTTGATTTCCACCATCTCGAAGCACACCACCCGGTCGTTTTCCAGCAGCGCGCGGCACAGGCTGATGGCCTGCTCCACGTTCAGCCCATCCTCGACGGGCGTGCCGGTGCCCTTGCTGAAGCGCGAATCCAGCGAATCCACGTCAAACGACACGTATACCATGTCGCAGAAACGCAGCCGCTCGTAGATTTCGCGGGCCACCTGGCGGGTGCCTTTGTCGCGCACTTCCTCCAGCTGATAGTTTTTGATGCCCAGGCGCTTGATGATGGCGTTTTCCTCGGCCTCAGTGTCGCGCACCACCACGTACACGAGGTGCTCGGGGGCTACTTTGGGGCCGGGCTCGCCCAAATCGCGCAGGCGCTGCCAGAAAAACTCGGTTTCGGGCGCGGGCTGGTTGCGCTGGCACTCAAGGTTGTCGTCGTTCAGGCTCAGGGCCAGCGGCATGCCGTGCACGTTGCCGCTGGGCGTGGTGTAGGGCGAGTGGATGTCGGCGTGGGCATCAACCCAGACGACGCCGAGCGTTTTGTGGGGGTAGGCGGCCTTGATGCCGGCAATGGTGGCCGAGGCGTTGCTGTGGTCGCCGGCCAGCACCAGCGGAAACTCGCCCAGCCGCAGCGTCTGCTCCACGGTGCTGGCAATGCCCTTCTGCACCATATAAATGGAGTCGAGGTGGCGGGCGAAGGGAAAGAGGTTTTTCTCGAACAGCACGTGGTTCAGGTCGGGCACCTTTACCGAGTTGAACCGGCGGAAGTAATCGGAGCCCTTGTTGAGGCAGGCCACCTTCAGGGCATCGATGCCCATACTGGCCCCCCGGGTTCCGGCCCCCAGTTCGGAGCGGACTTCCAGCAGCTTGATACGTCGCATATTACATTGGCAGAAAAAGGGTTAGGGTGGTTAGTGTAGTATTGAGTAGTTGGTATTGAGTATTAAGATGATATTCGACCAACCTATTTGGCTCGTCAGCAAGTCATCTCACTACTCAATACCAACTACTCAATACTGACCTAATGCTTGCCGATTGAGCGGGTGGGATATCCTCTCAGGCTTGACGCGCGCGGATTTTCCGGCGCCACCAACGAACAGAGCACAACCAAAACCCCCGCGAGGGGGTATCTTTGCAGCAGCAATTTACGGCTTAGTTGACGGTGCTTCGTTGTTGGGGAAGAAGTTTTTCTTTCCTGGCGCGCTGCCCGCTGCTTCGCCCCTGCTGTTCTGCTTTCATCCGTTCCTCGCCTAAGCGCTGCGCTTTGGGCCCTACGCACTAAAAAACCGCCAATGCCTTACATGGACACCTACCACGACCTGATTTCGCAGACGTTCGACTTTCCGACCGACGAATTCAAGGTGGAAAACAACGAGCTGCGTTTCGAAGGCATTGACTTGATGGCGCTGGTGAAAAAGCACGGCACCCCGCTGCGCATCTCCTACCTGCCCAAAATCAGCTCCCAGATCAAGCGGGCGCAGGCGTGGTTTGCCCGCGGAATCGAGCAGACCGGCTACCGCGGCAAGTACTCGTACGCCTACTGCACCAAGGCCTCACACTTCAGCTTCGTGGTGGAAGAGGCCCTTAAAAACAACGTCCACATCGAAACCTCGTCTTGGTTTGATACCAATATCATCCGGGCCATGTACGCCAAGGGCCGGGTGACCAAGGACACCTATATCATTTGCAACGGCTTCAAAACCGAGGAGTACAAGCGCGAAATTACCCGCCTCATCAACGACGGCTTCGGCAACTGCATGCCCATTCTCGACTCGCCCAACGAGGTGGATTACTACCACGAAAACGTGCGCGAATCATGCTGCCTGGGCATGCGGCTGGCTTCCGATGAGGAGCCGCGCTTCCAGTTCTACACCTCGCGCCTGGGCATCCGCTACGCCGACGCGCTGCCGCTCTACGAAAGCAAAATCAAGGACGACCCGCGCTTCGAGCTGAAGATGCTGCACTACTTCATCAACACCGGCATCAAGGATACGTCCTACTACTGGTCGGAGCTGAGCCGGTTCGTGCACCAGTACTGCGAGCTGCGCAAGGTGTGCCCCACCCTCACCACCATCGACATCGGCGGCGGCCTGCCCATCCAGACCTCCATCCAGAAGGAGTACGACTACCCCTACATGATTGAGGAGGTGCTGCGGACCATCAAGCGCATCTGCGACGACGAGGGCGTGCCCGAGCCCGACGTGTTCACCGAGTTCGGCATTTTCACGGTGGGCGAATCGGGCGCCACGATTTACAGCATTCTGGATGAGAAGCTCCAGAACGACAAGGAGTTGTGGTACATGATCGACGGCTCGTTCATTACCAACCTACCCGACACCTGGGCCCTGAACCAGCGCTTCATCATGCTGGCGCTCAATGGCTGGGACAAAAAATACAAGAAAATCCAGCTCGGCGGCCTCACCTGCGACTCGCAGGATTACTACAACGCCGAAAAGCACATCTACCAGGTGTTTCTGCCCGAGCGCAAGCCCGCCACCGACGCCGCGCCGCTCTACGTGGGCTTCTTCCACACCGGCGCCTACCAGGAAAGCCTTTCGGGCTACGGCGGCGTAAAGCACTGCCTGATTCCGGCCCCCAAAATGGTGATTCTCGACCGCGACGAAGCCGGTAACCTCACTGACCGCGTATTTGCCGAAGAGCAGACCGGCGAGTCGATGCTGCGGATTCTGGGCTACCAAGTGTAGCGCACCGCAGCTTTCTAATCTTGGATAAGCCCAAAACTGCGGGAATCTCTTACCGAGGTTCCCGCAGTTTTTAGCGTCTATATCAGGCTGTTGGGCGAAGTGCGGGCCCACCAGTTGCAAGCGGTTGTTCAACCGCTTATCTTTAGGCCCGATATATCTTTTTGGGCCTGGCCCGCATTTCAATTTTCACGCATGAAAAAACTCCTACTCTTCGCTTGCGTAGCTGGTCTTGGCCTGAGCTCCTGCAACAAAAAAATGCAATGCCCCGCCTACAGCGCCACGAAAGACGCCAGCCGTATTTCGTCGCCCGTAATGGCCCAGGCCCCGGCTACTGCCATCGAGCGGCAGTAAGCACCGCCAGTATTTTATCCGGAAGCGCCTTCTCCCACGGGAAGGCGCTTTTTGCATTCAGGAAAGTTGCTGTTATTTTTCCTGGGTTAAACAATCTGGCGCCGATTGAATCGTTTGGGGCACAACGGGGTTCTGATAAACACGGACCCGCATTACCCAATCTGGTATTATACCATGAAAAAGCTTTTCGTTTTCGGACTACTTCTCTCGCTCGGCACCGTTTCCTGCCGTTCCTCGTGCCCGGCTTACACCTCGGTCAAACCTGCGCAGCACCAGCCCATGCCGGCTACCGCAGCCACCGATACGCCGGTAATGGCCAGCGCCGCTTCGGCAACCGCGCAGCAGTAAAACTCCTGGCGCAAGCCGGTTCGACTGTCGGCTCGCCTTTGGGTACAGTTGGCGGGGGCGTCATCAACTTTTAGCCGCACCATCGGCGGCCAGAATAAAGTCGGTGGCGGCGGGCAGGTCGGTGGCGCGGGTCAGGAAGCCTACGGGCTCGTCGGGGCCCACGAGCAGGCCGCGCACACCCGCTTTTTCGGCGGCGGCCATGTCGCGGAGCCGGTCGCCTACCAGCCAACACTGGCTTGCATCAAGGTTGAAACGGCTCAGCGCCTGCTCCAGCATCAGCGAATCGGGCTTGCGGCGCAGGCTTTCCGACACGCTGGGGTGGCCGGGCGCGAAGTAGAGCGCATCCAAAATGCCGCCCACGGCCTGCTGCAGCTTGGCGTGGCAGGCCTGCACATCGGCGGCCGTGTAGAGGCCCTTGGCAATGCCAGCCTGGTTGGTTACCACAATAAGGAAGTAGCCCGCCACCTTGAGACGCGCCAAGCTTTCGGGCACGCCCGGCAGCACCTCGAATTTTGCCGGCTCCCACACGTACGTGCCCACTTCCCGGTTCAATACGCCATCACGGTCGAGGAAAACGGCTTTGTTCATGCTGTTGCTGTGCTGATTTTGATGTACTGATGCGCTGATGTGGGGGCAAAGGTACAGTCATCCTGAGCGGAGCGAAGGACCTTACCCTGTTTGAATGAGTCATTGCAGTTGTTCAGGCCTGATAAGGTCCTTCGCTGCGCTCAGGATGACTGTACCTTTGCACTACATTCTGCACATTTCACGCGTTAAGAAAATGGCTATTGCAATTATCGGCGGGGGTATTTCGGGGCTCACGCTGGCCTGGGGGCTGCAACGGGCGGGCATTGATTACGACCTGTTCGAGGCCAGCCCGCGGCCGGGCGGCACCATCTGCTCGGAGCAGCACGGCGGTTATCTGCTGGAAGTAGGGCCCAACTCGCTGCAGCTTTCCGATGAGCTGGCGGTCCTGTTCCAGGAGCTGGGGCTGACCGATAAAGTCGAGGATGCCGCCGCCGTGAGCCAGAACCGCTACGTGCTGCGGGCCGGCGCCTACCAGCCGCTGCCCGGCACGCCGCCCGGTCTGCTCACCAGCAAGTTTTTCAGTCTGAAAGGCCGCTACAACATTGTGCGGGAGCTGTTCCGCAAGCCCGAGCCCGTGAACGAGCTTGAAACGCTGGGCGGGTTTTTCACGCGCCGTTTCGGGTCCGAAGTGGTGGAATATGCGCTCAACCCATTTATTTCGGGCATCTACGCCGGCGACCCTGCGCAGCTGCTGCTGCATAAAACGTTTCCGCAGCTGGCGGCCCTGGAGCAGCGCCACGGCTCGGTACTGCGCGGGCTGATGAAAACCAAGAGCAGCGCCGGCCGCCGCCGCATCGTGTCGCTGGCCGGAGGCCTGCAGACGCTGCCCAACACGCTGGCCGCCAAGCTGCGCCGGGCCCACTTCGGGCAGGCCGCCACCCGCCTGCACCGCCACGACGATGACGGCCGCTGGGAGCTGGACACCACCGCCGGCCCCGCCCCGCGGCTGTACCAGCACGTGGTGCTGGCGCTGCCCACCCACGCCGCCGCCAAGCTGCTAACCGAGCAGTTTCCGGCCGAGGCCGCCGCGCTAGCCGCCGTGTACTACCCGCCCATGACGGCCGTTTACACCGCCTACCAGCGCACTGACGTGGGCCACCCGCTCAATGGGTTCGGGGCGTTGCACCCCAAGGCCGAGCAGCCCTACGCCGCCGGCAGCATCTGGACCAGCTCGCTGTTTTCGGGCCGCGCGCCGGCCGGGCAGGTGCTGTTCACCACCTTTGTAGGCGGTACCCAGTACGAGCCCCAGGCGCTGGAGCCGGCCGACCAGCAGCAGGCGGCGGTGCACGCCGAGCTCAGCCGCTTCTACGGGCTGAAAGCCGATGCCGCGCCGGTCTGGCAGCACCGCCACTTCTGGCCCCGTGCCATTCCGCAGTTTGATGCGCGCATTCTGCCCGCCCACGCCGCCGCCGACCACCTGCAGACGCTGGGCCTGCACGCCACGGCCAACTGGCGGGCCGGCGTGGGCGTGCCCGACTGCGTGCGCCACGCTCGGCAGTTGGCCGCCACGCTGGCCGCGGCCCGGTAGCCGGGCTGCTCGGCCTAGCCGGTTTTTTCTCTTTTTCTCGAACCCGGAAGCCGCCCCGCGGTTATCCAGCCTCCGGTACGCAACCTCAACCGGGCCGGCTGCATCTTTCAGGCAGTTTGCGGCCGGTTGCCTTGGTAGCCGGCCGGCTTTTCCGTCAGCCCCGCACTCCGCGCAAAATTTTACCTTTACGGCAATGACTGACGGCCTCGTTCTGATACCGACCTACAACGAGCGGGAAAACGCGGAATTAATTATCCGCAAGGTGTTCTCGCTGCCCCAGCCGTTCGACGTGCTCATCATCGACGATGGCTCGCCCGACGGCACGGCGGCTATTGTGCGCGGGTTGATGGCCGAGTTTCCGGGGCGGCTGTTTCTGGAGGAGCGCGCCGGCAAGCTGGGCCTGGGCACGGCCTATCTGCACGGCTTCGGCTGGGCCCTGGCCCGCGGCTACGAGTACGTGTTCGAGATGGACGCCGACTTCTCGCACAACCCCGAGGACCTCATGCGCCTCTACGACGCCTGCGCCCGGCAGGGCTACGACCTGGCCATCGGCTCGCGCTACATCGAGGGCGTAAACGTGGTGAACTGGCCCATGAGCCGGGTGCTGATGTCGTACTTCGCCTCGGCCTACGTGCGCCTCGTTACCCGCATGCCCATCATGGACGCCACGGCCGGCTTCAAGTGCTACACGGCCCCGGTGCTGCGCGTACTTACCCGCGAGCGAATCCGGTTCGTGGGCTACGCCTTCCAGATTGAGATGAAGTGGCTGGCCTACAAGTTCGGGTTTCGCCTCAAGGAAGTGCCCATCATCTTCACCGACCGCACCCGGGGCACCTCCAAAATGAGCAAAGGCATCTTCAAGGAAGCCTTCTTTGGGGTGGTGCAGATGAAGATGAGCAGCTGGTTCCGCCGCTTCGACCGCGCCCCGGCGCCGGCCGATGCGCCCCGCCTCAACGGCGGCCCGCTGACGGCAGCCGCGGCCGGCCCCGCCGACGCCGAAACGCGCTAAGCGGCCCGGCAGCCCGCGCCACCAACCGCCGTGTTTGGCGGCGGCCGCGTATCTTGCCACTAATGGAAATATCCCCGCTGTTCTGGGTTGGCTTCAACGTAGTTGTGCTGGCCCTGCTGTTGCTCGACCTGCTGGTTTTCAACCGCCGCGACCACGTGGTGGGTATGCGCGAAGCGCTGAGCTGGAGCGCCTTCTGGATTGCGCTTTCGCTGGGCTTCAACTACCTGGTGTACCAGTGGCTGGGCAAGGCGGCGGCGCTGGAATTCCTTACGGGCTACCTCATCGAAAAGTCGTTGAGCGTCGATAACCTGTTCGTGTTCCTGCTGATCTTCACCTACTTCAAGGTGCCGGCGCAGTATCAGCACAAAATCCTGTTCTGGGGCATTATTGGGGCCCTGGTGCTGCGGGCGGTGTTTATTCTGGTGGGCGCGGCGCTGCTGGCCAAGTTCCACTTCCTGATGTACGTGCTCGGGGCCTTCCTCGTGTACACCGGCATCAAGATGGCCACCAGCGGCGGCGAGCCCGAAATCGACCCCGACAGTAACCCGGTCGTTAAGTTTCTGAGCCGCCACCTGCCCATCACCAGCAAGCTGCACGAGGGCAAGTTTTTCGTGCGCAAAGACGGCGTGCTGTTCGCCACGCCCCTGCTCGTGGTGCTGGTGATGGTGGAAACCACCGACGTTATCTTCGCCGCCGACTCCATCCCCGCCATCCTGGCCGTCTCGCGCGACACGTTCATCGTCTACACCAGCAACGTGTTTGCGCTGCTGGGTTTGCGGGCGCTGTATTTCGCGCTTGAAGGCCTCATGCGCCTGTTCCACTACCTGCACTACGGCCTGGCCCTCATCCTGGTGTTCATCGGCGGCAAGCTGCTGGCCGAAGGCTTCGGAATCCACGTCTCGATGGGCTGGTCGCTGGGCACGGTGGGGGTCATTCTGCTGCTCTCGGTGCTTTTGTCGCTATTGTTTCCGAAGCCGGCAGCGGAGGAAAGCGCCCCGGCAGACAAGAGCGAGTAAAGAATCCCACCTGCCACCTTTCAACCTGTCATCCTGAGCACAGCGAAGGACCTATACAGAGGCTAACATCTAACAGTAGCTTCTGGATAGGTCCTTCGCTGCGCTCAGGATGACAGGTTAAGGGCGCCAGATAAAGGATGACAGGGCTCCCGAACATCAACTCACCATTTCACTATTTCACCATCTCACCTTCACGGGTTGGGGGTTTCCAGGCCGGGCGGGACGCCGGTGCCCAGCAGGTCGAGCAGGTCGATGGGCTCGTCGAAGCGGGTCGAATCGGGGGCCAGAACCCGCAGGGTGGTGTCGGGGCGGGCGCTGAAGTTCATGGCCCGCAGGCCGCGCCCGCTGAAGCTCACGCCCCCCACACTTTCGGCCTCGCCCTCCGAAATGTAGCCCTTGCGGGCCATCAGCTGGGCAATCAGGCGGCGGAAGTAGCGGGCCGAGCCGCGCAGTTCGCCGTACTGGTTGAAGCCGCCCCGGAACCGCTTCGGACTCGGGATAATGCTGGCCAGGTACAGGCTTTCCGACAGATTCAGGTTGGCCGGCGCCTTGTCAAAGTAGAACTCGGCCGCCTCGTGCACGCCGTAGATTTTCGGGCCCCACTCGATGATATTGAGGTAAACTTCCAGCATACGCTGCTTGCTGGCCAGCCGGGTGTTTTCGATAATCCAGACAATCAGCGCCTCCTCGACCTTGCGGACGATAGTTTTCTTGCGGGTCAGGAACACGTTTTTCACCAGCTGCATCGAGAGCGTGCTGCCGCCGCGGGCAAAGCGCCGCTCCTTGATGTTCTGGATAGCCGATTTCACGAAGGCCTTCTCCATGAAGCCCCGGTGGGTCATGAAGCGCGGGTCCTCGGCCGTCATGATGGCGTACTTCAGGTAGTCGGAAACCTGGTTGTAGGGCGTGAATTCGGGGTTAGCGGGGCCGACCGTGAACGTCTTTACCGAGTCGCCCTGGTCGTTGTAGGCCGTGTAGCGGAAGGGCTCGTTGAGCTTGTTGAGGTCTTCGCGGCCAAACCTGGTGATGCGGAACCGGGTGGCCCGCAAACCCGAGTCGAACTCCAAGCTGTCGAGCTTATTCATGTCGAGGGCGGCGTGCAGCTTGTACTGCAGCGTGCCCTCGGCGCGGGTGCCCTCCAGGGTTTCAAACATGCCCTCGGGCAGGGCCTCGAAGAAGTCGTTGGCTTTGGTTTCGGCCGATTGCACGTCGAGCTTGACCACCACGCCGGCCATGAGCTGGCCGCGGCTGGTGAGGCCGTTGATGTTCTTGCCCACCACCCGCTCGGGCACCGGCCGGCGGCGCACGCTCAGCTGCGGAAAAAACTCCATGCGGTTGAGCAGCACCCGGGTGCCCTTTTCCAGCGCAAACGAAGACTGCCCCAGCCGGGTCACGAAATCGATGCCCCCGCGCGGGAACCGTACATCCTGGTCGGAAAGCCGGGGGTGGTTGACGATGAAGTTGACCGCCGACGCCGTGCCGGTCAGCACCAGCTCGTCGCGCCGGAAGGTTTTGTCCGACAGGCTCACGCGCACGGTGTCGAACTGCACGCGGGCGCCGTAGCGGCGCTGCACGTAGGGCATCACCACCGGCCGCTTATCGAGGCCGAATACCTGGGCGTCCACCTCGTAGTTGCCAGCGTCGATGTGGCCGACGACGCCCACGCGGTTTTCCACCGAGTCGATCAGGGCCGTCATCTCGCCCGAAATTTCGCCGTCTTCAATAGCCAGGCGCGGTATTGTGAGGCGGGCGCGGTGCCGGGGGCCGTCGTAGGTAATCAGGAACTGGCGGAAATCGGCCTCGCCGGGCACGTTGTCGAAGGCGGCTTCGAGCAGCTGGTTGGCCAGCAGGCCGTAGTTGGTGCCCTGGGTGGTGTCGCGGGCCACGGCGGGCTCGCCCTTCTTTTTCTTGTAAAGAAACGAGTAGTTGTCGCGGCCGTCGGCACGCTGGCGGGCCGTGAGGCGGACGGTATCAATTTCGAGGTTGCTGAACACGGGCCGGCCGGCAAACAGGCTCCGTACGCTGAGGGAGGCGCGCACGGTGCGGGCGCGCAGCAGCGTATCGGAGGGCAGCGGAGCCACGGGCACCACGCTGATGCCGCGCAGCTCCACAGTGTTCAGGTCGGTGAAGCGGGCCGGGCCCAGCGTGAGCGTCACCGGAAATTTGCGCTCAACTTTGGCTTTCACTTTCACCAGAGCCGCCTCCAGCAGCTGCTGGCGCTTGGTCAGAAACAGGCCCAGGCCGGCCAGCAGCAGCACCACGAAGATGCCCAGGCCGATGCCGATTTTTTTCTTGATTGCGGGAGTGATGTGCACGAATCGGGGAGAATACGCAAGGCTGGCGGCGGGTTAGCCAGAACTGGGCCAAACCCGCCGCGGCCCCACGAATAGCTTGAGCCGCAAAGGTAAACAAAAAGGCCAGCGCCCCGGGGCGCTGGTTTGGTGGTTTGGTGAATGACGCTCTGTCATCCTGAGCGGCGCGAAGGATCCGTTTACGGCAGGATGAATTGTTTTCATGAGTTTAGGTCCTTCGCGCCGCTCAGGATGACAGTATATTTGCCGGCAAACTCCTTTCTCCTTCCACGCTCCTGCTTATGTCCGCCGCCGCTGCCCTCACGCCCCTGACCGCCGTTTCGCCCCTCGATGGCCGCTACCACCGCCAAACTGCCCCGCTGGCAGCCTACTTTTCCGAGCTGGCCCTGATCAAGTACCGGGTGCTGGTGGAAGTGGAGTACTTTATTGCCCTCTGCGAGCTGCCGCTGCCCCAGCTGCAGGGCGTCGACAAGGCCACATTCGGGTCGTTGCGGGCGCTGTACACCAAATTCTCGGCCGCCGACGCCGAGGCCGTGAAAGCCCACGAGCGCGTAACCAACCACGATGTAAAGGCCGCCGAGTACTTCCTGCGCGACCGGTTTGCGGCCCTCGGGCTGGGCGAGTTCGTGGAGTTCATTCACTTCGGGCTGACTTCGCAGGACATCAACAACACCGCCATTCCGCTGAGCCTGCAACACGCGCTGCTGCACACGCTGCTGCCGGCCTACGCCGCCGTGCGCAACCAGCTGGCCACCCGCGCCCAGGAGTGGGCCGCCGTGCCGATGCTGGCCCGCACCCACGGCCAGCCGGCCTCTCCTACCCGCCTGGGCAAGGAAATCGAGGTGTTCGTGGCCCGGCTCGATGCCCAGGTGGAACTGCTGGGGCAGGTGCCGTTCGGGGCCAAGTTCGGCGGGGCCACCGGCAACTTCAACGCCCACCATGTGGCCTACCCCGGCCTCGACTGGCATCAGTTTGCCCAGCAGTTTGTGGAGGGCCGGCTGGGCCTCAAGCGCAGCCACCCCACCACGCAAATCGAGCACTACGACCACCTGGCGGCCCTCTGCGACGGCCTCAAGCGCCTCAATACCATCCTCACCGACCTGGCCCGCGACGTGTGGCAGTACATTTCGCTGGGCTATTTCCGCCAGACGGTGAAGGCCGGCGAGGTGGGCTCCTCGGCCATGCCGCACAAGGTCAACCCCATCGACTTCGAGAATGCCGAGGGCAACCTGGGCCTGGCCAACGCCGTGCTGGAGCACCTGGCGGCCAAGCTCCCCATCAGCCGGCTCCAGCGCGACCTCACCGACTCGACGGTGCTGCGCAACTTGGGTGTGCCGCTGGGCCACACGCTCATCGCCCTGACGGCCCTGCAGCGCGGCCTCGGCAAGCTGGCCCTCGACGAAGCCGCCCTGCACCGCGACCTGGAAGCCAATTGGGCCGTGGTGGCCGAGGCCCTGCAAACGATACTGCGCCGCGAAGCCTACCCCGACCCCTACAACGCCCTCAAAGCCCTCACCCGCACCGGCGAGGCCATCTCCCAAGCCACCATCCGCGAATTCGTGGACGTCCTCGATGTAAGTGAATCGGTTAAGCAAGAGTTGCGCGCCATCACGCCGCAGAATTACGTGGGCATGTAGCAGGCCGAGCTTATGGCGCAGTTTTTCCTGCGAAAGCTCGCTGAGAAGACGTTGAGGAGCGCACTATTTTAACCAGCAAAGAATCCAAGATTACCAGACCGTAATGTCCCAACTCAACGGCATCACCGTGCACCCCGACTGCCGCCATTTTCGGGGCGATATTCCCTGCCGTCCCAACAAGGAGCATGGCTATATGTGCTCGGACTGTCCGGTTTACGCCCCCGTCACGCGCCGCATCCTGCTCATCAAGCTCGGGGCCATCGGCGACGTGATTCGGACGACGCCGCTGCTGCGGCGGCTGCGGCAGGAGTATCCGGGCTGCTATATCACCTGGCTCACGCTCACGCCCGCGATCTTGCCGCAGGGAGAGATTGAGGAAATCCTGAAGTTCGATTTTGCCAGCGCGCTGCAGCTGCAGGGGCGCGAGTTCGACGTGGCCATCAACCTCGATAAAGAGAAAGAGGCCTGCGCGCTGCTCAACTCCACCAAGGCCGCCCGCAAATTCGGCTACGCCCTGCGCCCCGCCGATGGCGTGGCGTGGCCGGTGAACGAGCAGGCCAGCCACAAGTACCTCACCGGCGTGTTCGACCAGCTGAGCCTGGCCAACACCAAGCCCTACGTGCAGGAAATTTTCGAGCTGTGCGGCTTCGATTTCCGGGGCGAAGAGTACGTGTTCGACACCCACCAGGACCAGGGCTACGACTGGCGCCAGCTGCCGCCCCCCGGCGCCGGCCCCCGCATCGGCCTGAACACCGGCTGCGGCGACCGGTGGACGACGCGCCTGTGGAGCGACGAAAAATGGATTGCACTCATCGAAAAGCTGCAAACCGCCGGCTACGCGCCCGTGCTGCTCGGCGGCGAGGCCGAAGACGCCCGCAACCGCGCCCTGCACGCCGCCACCGGCGCCGCCTACCTGGGCACCTTCCCCCTGCCCCAGTTCATCAACCTGATGCACCAACTAGACGGTATCGTGACGCAGGTAACGATGGCCATGCACATCAGTATCGCCCTGCGCAAGCCCACGATTCTGATGAACAACATCTTCAACCCCCACGAATTCGACCTCTACGGCCGCGGCCAAATCGTGCAGCCCGACCGGCAGTGCGTCTGCTTCTACCGCGGTACTTGCCGGCTGGGGACGAGTTGCATGGAAGATTTGCCGGCGGAAAAGGTGTTCGAGGCCGTACGGGCAAGCGTGCCGGCATAGTGTCATTGCGAGCGGAGCGAAGCAATCCGTACGAGCAATGCGCTAAGCCCAATGCAGCGAAAAGCTCTTGCTTGCGCCTGTCATTGCGAGCGAAGCGAAGCAATCCGTGCGGGCGGTGCGCTAAGCCCAATGCAGCGCTAAGCCCCCTATTGTCATTGCGAGGAGGCACGACAAGCAATCCGTGCGGGCAACGCGCCCAGCCCAATGCAGCGCCCAACAGTATCAGAGGCTTTGCCGGCGCCCCACATTTCTCAAAACTCAGTAGCCAAGTCCAGCCATTCCGGGTTTTCGGCATTGATTAAAGCCTCTTTCTTTTGCCGGGAGCCTGCCTTAAGTTGCTTTTCGCGGGCAATAGCCGCGTTTATGTCCGGGTACGACTCGAAGTAGACGAGGTAATGCAGATTATACTTCTTGGTAAAGCCTGGATGCCTTCCTGCTTTATGCTCCCCCACCCGGCGCTGTAGGTCATTGGTTACTCCAATGTAAAGCACCGTCCGGTTTTTATTCGTTAGCAGGTAAACGTAGTACGTTTTCATGCTTGAAAATATACTGAACACCAGGCTTATAAAAAGCCCAGGGCCAAGGCTTTTCGCTGCATTGGGCTTAGCGCATTACCTGCCCGGATTGCTTCGCTTCGCTCGCAATGACAGGCGCAAGGGCCTTTCGCTCCATTGGGCTGGGCGCGTTGCCCGCCCAAATTGCTTCGTCGTGCCTCCTCGCAATGACAGGCGCTCAGCCCGCTACCTCCTTCAGCGCCGCCACCATCACCTCCCAGGAAAACTCCTGCCGCTTCGCTGCCACTCCAGCCATAAACTCCGCCTCCCGCTGCTGCGCATAGAAATCCACCAGCGCGTCGGCAATGGCCTGGGGGCTCGGCGGCACCACGTAGCCGACTTCCCCGGCCGGAATCAGTTCGGCCAGGCCGCCCACATCCGTCACCAGCATGGGGCGGCCGAAGTGGTAGGCAATCTGGGAAACGCCGCTTTGGGTGGCGTTTTTGTAGGGCTGTACCACCAGGTCGGCGGCGCAGAAGTAGTCGGCCACCTGCTCGTTGGGGATGAAGTCGGTGGCCCGGATGAGGCGGCTTTCCAGGTTATGCTGCCGGATGAGGGCTTCGTAGGCCGCGGCGTCCTCGTAGTATTCGCCGGCGATGATGAGTTTCACGGGCAGCGTGGCCAGGCGCTCGTCGGCAAAGGCTTCAAGCAGAATATCGAGGCCCTTGTAGGCGCGGATGAAGCCGAAGAACAGCAGGTAGCCAAACGCCGGGTCGAGGCCCAGGGCGGCCAGGGCGGCGGCTTTGGGCTTGGTGGGGCCAAAGTTGTCGTAGAGCGGGTGCGGGCGGTAGCGGGCGGGCTGGCGGAAGCCGAGGCGGCGCAAATCGGCCAGCACAGCCCGGCTCATCGTCACGAAGCCGTGGCAGGCGCTCAGGAAGTAGCGTGTCAGCGGCCGGTCGCCGGGGCGGGCCTCGTGCGGAATTACGTTGTCGGTGATGGCGACTACGCGGGTGTGGCCGTTGCGGGCGACGAGGCGGGCCACGGTACCCAGCGCCGGCCCCATAAACGGCAGCCAGAACCGGAAAATCACCAAATCAGGCTTCTCGCGGCGCAGCTGCTGTCCCACTTTCCACCACGACAGCGGGTTCACCGAGTTCAGGCTGACTTCAATAGGCAAGCCCTCGGGCGCGGGGCCGGTACTGAACTGCGTCTGGCCCGGAAACAGAAAATCAGGATACTGGAGCGAAAACGTGACGAGCCGCACCTCGTCGCCGGCCTCCTGAAAAGCCAGGGCCAGCCGCTCGTTGTAAGTCGCCAGCCCGCCCCGCAGCGGGTAGGCCGGCCCGATGATGACGACGCGCATGTTGTTAGGGTGATGTAGGGCCGTTGTCATCCTGAGCGCAGCGAAGGACCTATACAGAAGCTAATGTTTGATGTTAGCTTCTGTATAAGTCCTTCGCTCCGCTCAGGATGACAGGCGGAATTACTTCAGATTCAGCCGCTCCTTTACCAGATAGTCGTTGCGGTTGTCGCCGTTGAGCTGCACCATTTCGGCCAGGAAACCGGCCAGAAACAACTGTACGCCCACAATCACGGCCACCAGGGCCAGGAAGAACAGGGGCTGGTCGGTGACGGCGCGGGTGGCTACATTGTGCCACGAATACCAGATTTTATCCACTACCAGCCAGAGCGTAATCAGCATCCCGAGCAGGAAGGAAACCGAACCCATGGCCCCGAAGAAGTGCATCGGCCGCCGCCGGAACCGGCTCACGAACGTGATGCTCATCAAATCGAGAAAGCCGTACACGAACCGCTCCAGCCCAAACTTGGTGGTGCCGTATTTGCGCTCCTGGTGCTGCACCACCTTCTCGCCAATGCGCCGGAAACCGGCCCATTTGGCAATAACAGGGATGTAGCGGTGCATTTCGCCGTACACCTCAATGCTTTTCACCACCCGGCTGTCGTAAGCTTTCAGCCCGCAGTTGAAATCGTGCAGGCTGATGCCCGAAATCCAGCGCGTGACGCCGTTGAACAGCTTGGTCGGGATGGTTTTGCTAAGCGGGTCGAAACGTTTTTTCTTCCAGCCGCTCACCAGATCGAGGCCGTCCTGGGTAATCATGCGGTAGAGTTCGGGCAGTTCCTCGGGCGAGTCCTGCAGGTCGGCGTCCATGGTGCACACCACCCGGCCGGTCGTCTCCTTGAAACCCACGTTCAGAGCCGCCGACTTGCCGTAATTGCGGTTGAAGCGGATGCCGCGCAGGTGCGTGTTCGTGGTGGCCAGCTCCTCAATAACTTCCCAGGAGTCGTCGGTCGAGCCGTCATCAATGAGAATGACCTCGTAGGTCAGCCCGTGCTGGGCCAGCACGCGGTGAATCCAGCGCGTGAGCTCGGGTAGGGACTCGGCTTCGTTGAGCAGCGGAACCACGATGGACAGTTCCACCGGAAAGTGCTGCGGCAGGCGCTTACTCAAACTCAGGACGTTTGTTTTTGGTGAAGGCGGATATAACAAGGGCCAGCAGGAAGGCAAAGAAAGCCGTTGCCAGAATAGCCCAGAAGATGCTTAACGGGCCGGTGGGCATCATTTTCAACGTCCATTCCATTGCCTGATCGATCTGATCTTCACTGAGTTGACCATCGGCCTCCATCTTGGCCCGGGCTGCAGCCACTGCCCGCTGCGCGTATTCTGTATCGATAAAATTGACATATATGTAGTTGAAAATGCCACTCAGGACACCAATAACGGCACCGGCAACAGTAGCAATGCCCAGGCCCTGCCCGTAGCTCATAAAACCACCGGAAGCCTTCTTGTAGAATTTATGTGCCAACACAATTCCTACAATCAAGATAGCAAACGTCAAAAGGCCCATAACGGGCATTTGCTCCAGGTTGGCTGCCTTCAGGATCAGGGAGTAGATAACGGTGACGATACCCGTCAGCAGACCGTAGCGAATACCAACGGAAACGGGGGTTACAGCAGGAGTAGCGGTGTTTTCCATGAGCAAAATGGGAAAGTGAGTGAATGAATGCGGGAAGGTATATTATTTCCGCAAGAACACTCCACCCGGAATGCTGATAAGCACCCCGAAAAACAACTTCTTTGAAAATTCATCCTGCGCGAATTCAGCCGGCGTACGCGCTAGGTTACGTAGCGTGGCTTCGTACTGCTGCAAGCCGTTGGCCTCTTTCAGATATAGCGCCTTCGTGCTTTCCAGCAGCTTGTATACTTCGGCCAGATGCTGTTCAATCAACTCCGGCCCTGTAAGCCGCGAAAACAGGTAAAAAGCCGTTGCCGACACCACTGCGCCTATAAATGCTGTCAGCAGCCCCACTCCGATACTTTTCCAGAGCCCTGGTCCATCGGGCTGGTAATAGCGCCGCAACATCACCTGGCTGGCAATGGCAGCCAAAGGCGGGAAAAAGTCGGCCAGTGTCCGTTTAGGACCATAAGGGTTGTTGTCGCTGAAATACAGAAACAGCACCCAGGCAAAGCATAGCGCCCCGGTAATGGCCCCGCACAGCATGGCAGTGCGCAGTATCGGGTTCGGGACAGAAGCAGTAGTAGATTGCAAAGCAGAAGTAAAATGAAGCTGCAAGATACAGCCGCCGCCGCAACCAATCTTTACCATATCCCTGCTTGCTGCTGAGCAAAACCGGAACCTATCGGCTTATGCCGTTATAGCCGGCACAGGTGCAGGTCGCCGCTGCCAGCGCAGCAACAGCGCCTCCAACAGCAGACAGACCAGCGCCCCCCAGATGCAATACTGCCAAAGCGGCGTTCCTACCCGCGTGGCCTTATACTGAGCAGCGGCCGTCTGGCTTCCGCTGGTTTCGTATACCTGCACGTTAGGCCGGTTCGGGCCAATGAGGCCCCGCAACTCGGCGGCTGAATAGCTGGCCAGCTCCGATTCGCGTTTGTCGAAGTTGAACGCCAGCGTGGCTACGGGTTTGCCGGCCTGCTGCAATTCGTAAAAGCCCGGCTGCCGCAAGCCGGGCGGCACTTCCAGCCGTAGCGTGTTGCCCTGCCGCCGGTGCACCGGAATAAAGCTCAGACTATCCTGCACCAGCCGGTACACCGTTTCCGGTCCGGTTTCCCGGGCAGGCAACTGCACATTCACTACCGCTTGGTTGAGCCGATAGGCTGGCTGCTGTTCCTGCCGGTAGCTCTGCATGGCTAGCTTGTAAAGCACGGGCACAAACAGCGGATGCTGGGCAAAATCCGAATACGGCGCGCTGAAAGGAGCCGAGAAAACGTACACCATGCCCGCTCCACTCGGAAAACCAGCCAGATAACTCTCCCCATCGCGCATGCGCAGCACCTCGGTGCCCGTGCGCGCCCAGCGCAACACCGGCGCCGCCTTGGGCATAGCCGCCTGCGGATTGACACCCGCCAACACGTCGCGGAAAAAGGGGTTGCGGTTGCTGGGCAGGGCTACCTCCTGAAGTACGGGGCCGGCCGACGCCACCGGCTGCCACTGCACCGGCCCCAGCCCCAACTCGCGGAATAGCTGCCCATACGCCTCCCGGCTACTCGGGGCGGCCGGCGGTACTACCACCAGCGTGGCGCCCTGCTGCACCGCCCGCCGCAGGTTTTCGCGTAGGCCGGCAGAGAGCGCAGGAGCCTCGCGCAGCAAGAGCAGGCTACCTTCCGCCAGCTTGCGGTAGTCGGCGGTTTGCGAGTTGGTGAATTGGTAGCTGAACAGTGGCTCGTTGCCATACAGCCGGCCGAGCTGCTCGCTCGCCGCCGCCTCTACCACTCTAATTTGCGCAGCGGGCTGCAGCGTAAAGTAGTACGTATTGTCAAAGTCCACCGGAAAATCATCGACTACCACCCGGCACGGCTGCACCTGCGCCCCGTCCAGCCGCATCCGCACCTGGGTGGTAATAGTTTGCTGAGCCGGCACGGTAACCTGGAAGGCCGCTGCCTGGCGCGCACCCACAAAGAGCTTAGCCGGCGAATTGTCGGCAGGTAGCTGGCCACCATTCTTCAACCGAATACGCAGCGTAAGGTCAACGCCACTACGAACGAAACCATCATCGAGCCATACACTGTCGACGAATACGTTGGCAGAAGGCTTCGCCGCAGCCGGCACCAGAAATACCTGTTGACTGGAATCAAGCGCCTGCAGGCTGCGGGCCGAGAAGTCGTTCTTCTGGAAATCGGAGAAGATAAACAACGGACCTGCACCAGCCGCCCGGCCCTGCTGACGCTGCCCCAGTGCCTTACCTAACTCCCCGGTCTGCCCGCTTACCTGCACTTGCTCCACGGCGCTTCGGAAAGCCGCTACGCCAAGCAAGTCGGGCCCGCCCGGTGCGAGGTTAAAGCGGGCCGAAGCCGGAAAAGCCAGCGGCAGGTCGGCAGCCTGGTCGATGGCCTGTTCCAACACCGGCTGGTCGTTGTCGCCCAATTGCCGCATACTAGGCGAATCGTCGAGCACCACCTGCACCACATTCCCCGTAGCAACTTGCTCGGGAGCCGGAATGAACGGTTGCGCGAAAAGCAACACCAGAAATACCACCAACCCAATCCGGGCCGCCAGCACCAGCAAGTGCTTTAGTTTGCGCTGCCGAGCCGTTACCAGCTTCACCTCCCGAATGAACTCAACGTTGGAAAACAGCACCCGCTGCGGCCGACGCAATTCAAAGAGATGAATGGCAATGGGAATAGCAACAGCCAATAAACCCCACAGAAACCACGGATACGTAAATACCATGCAGAGAAAACAGTAATTCCGTGAAGGTAACTACAAAATGGCGGCAGTAAATCCCACTTCATGGGTTAATTGCGCATACCACCAGTTGCCTTAACAAAGGACTGGCTCACCTACTATATAATAGGTGAGCCAGTCTTGTAAATCAACCTATAGGAATAGCCTAATGGCAAAAACCCAGCATCACTGCTACGGCAGGACTGGCAGGGCTATAAACGCGAACTGCCCCGCGCATCCCGGGCCGTAAGGCACTGGACGCTGCGGGGCAGCAGGCTTGATAAGGTTGGCGGCGACCGACTCTCCCACCGGTGAAGGCAGTACCATAGGCGCTCCGGGGCTTAACGACTCTGTTCGGAATGGGAAGAGGTGAACACCCGGGCTAAAGCCACCATTATCA
>NZ_KB907808.1 GCF_000382225.1 Hymenobacter aerophilus DSM 13606 | reverse complement strand
GCTCAGCGGCTCGCCGGTGAACAAGGCTTTTACGGGCAGCCAGCGCCACTGGCAGCCTGTTTTGAGCTTGTAGCAGATGGCGCCCACCACCTCAGCCAGGTCGACGCTTGCGCGGCGGCCACCAGCACGGGCCGGCAACAAGGGCAGTATCCAGCGGGTAATTATATCTTTGCTCAAGACTTCCATGAGGGAGGGAAAGGAGATGGGTCGCACCTCAAATTTCCCGCTTTTGTGGGAGTCTTTTCTGTTTTGCGCCTGACTGACTACTTCCTAAACAGCTTCTGTGTAGAAAACGCTTGAAGTTTAAGCTGGCCTCACCAAAATTAATAAGTAGGGCTACTTCCAAACGGTAAGCCTTCAGATAATTTACCACTTGCGCGTAATGTGCTTCATTCAGCTCATACACTGCTTTCAACTCGACTAATACGTGCCCGGCAACCAAAAAATCAGCTCTTCTTGACCCAATAGGGGTTTGCTTATAAAAGACTGGCAAATGCACCTCGCCCTGGAAATCCAGCTTTTCAGCTTTCATCTCCACCGCTAAGCCTCGCTGATAAATGACTTCCGGAAATCCACTCCCCAATTCCCGGTGTACCCGCATTGCACAGCCGATAATGCTTTTGGTCAATTCGGCATGTCGATTCTCAAGTAGCATTTCACTAACGATTTAGAGATTTAGACCAGTATTAATCCCCTGTTAAACACAGGCAAAGTATTAAGAATCAAGACTACATAGCTACGTAAAGTAAAAAGAAAACGGCCCCCGTCGCCAGGAGCCGTCTACAAAATCCGTGAAATCCGAAAAAATCCGCGCTAATCCGTGGTCTGTTGGTTCTTCAACTCGTCTTCGCCGCCGTAGGGCGCGCCTTCATTGAGATTACCGCGCAGGCCGCCCTGCTGGGGCTGGCCGGCTTCCTGCTGGGCCCGCGCAACGGGGCTGGCCTGGGCAGTTTTGGGCGCGCCCAGCTCCTCATGCGGTGCCGATTCGGACTTGTCCTGCTGATATTCCTTTACCAACTCATCGGCGCGACTGATGTACTGCTGCCTGGCCTCATCCTGGGGCATGCCTTTGAGCTTGCTCCAGGCGTCCCACTGCCCCTGCGAGAGGCCTTTGGGGCCGTTGGGGTTGTCGGGCTCGTCGTCGCCTACTTCATCGCGCTTGCTGTCGTGGTCGCCGTCGGTGGCCTGCTTGTAAAGGCCGTAGAGTTCGGTCATGTGGGCAGCGGCCATTTCGCCGGGCAGGCGGTCGATGCGCATTGCGGCGGCTTCAAAATCTTGCTGGAGGCTCATATCAAAAGGAAAATAGGGGTGAAGGAGTGGGGGAGGGGCGGCGGGCCCGCACGGTTGGGCCGAAGCCGGAAGGCAACCGGCCGGCCGCCAGCCACTGAATTGTGAGGGTTGTACTAGCCCGGCACGGCTTTGGTTACGCGGGGCGAGCACAGTTTTTGTCAACCTACGTCGCAATAGTTTGTACTTTTGCCCCCCATATGTGTGGAATCTCCGGAGTATTCGCTTTTACTGAGGCCGGCCGTCAGGCGCTGGCTTCCCTGAACGCCTCAACCGACGCTATTGTAAGCCGCGGCCCCGACTCACAGGGCCACTTTATTTATGACAGCTGCGGTCTGGGCTTCCGGCGCCTGGCCATCCTCGATTTGTCGGCCGATGGTAACCAGCCCATGACCGACGACTCGGGGCGCTACACCATTGCCTTCAACGGAGAGATTTTCAACTTCCAGGAGCTGCGGCAGAAGCTGGTTGACAAAGGCCACACCTTCCACTCGCAGACCGATACCGAAGTCATTCTGCACCTGTACATAGCCGAGGGGCGCACCTTCCTCAAGAAGCTCAACGGCTTCTTTGCCTTCGCCATCTATGATAAAGAGGAGGATTCGCTGTTTCTGGCCCGCGACCGGATGGGCGAAAAGCCCCTGCTCGTGTACCGCGACGAGGACAAGCTGCTGTTTGCCTCCGAGATGAAGTCGTTGCTGGCGCTGGGCATCCCGCGTAAGCTCGATTATACTTCGCTGAGCCAGTACCTGCAGCTCAACTACATTCCGGGCCCGGCCACTATTTTCAAAGGGGTGAAGAAGGTGCTGCCCGGTCACTACCTGTTCATCAAGGATGGCAAGGTGGTGCGCAAGCAGTGGTACAAAATTCCCTACGACCCCAAAAAGGTCGAGAAGAACAAGCTCACCTACGAGCAGCAGCAGGCCAAGCTGGTCGAGCTGCTCGATGAAGCCACCGCCCGTCGCCTCGTGGCCGACGTGCCCGTGGGCGCTTTCCTGAGCGGCGGCATCGATTCGAGCGTGGTCGTGGCGCTGGCTACCCGTCACACGCCCCACCTGAACACGTTCAGCATCGGCTTCGCCGACGAGCCGTTCTTCGACGAAACCAAGTACGCCCAACTGGTAGCCGAGCGCTACAAAACCAACCACACAGTTTTCTCGCTCCGCAACCAGGACCTCTACGACCACATCTTCGATGTGCTCAACTACCTCGACGAGCCGTTTGCCGATTCCTCGGCGCTGGCCGTGTACATCCTCAGCAAGCGCACCCGCGAAAAGGCCACGGTGGCGTTGAGTGGCGACGGTGCCGACGAGCTGTTTGCGGGCTACAACAAGCACATGGGCGAGTTTCAGGTGCGCCAGGGCGGCTTTAAGGCCGAAGCCGTGGCGGGTCTCGACATGCTCTGGCAGGTGCTGCCCAAGTCGCGCAACTCGTACTTCGGCAACAAAGTGCGGCAGTTTCAGCGCTTCTCGCGCGGCATGCTCAGCGGCCCTAAAGACCGGTACTGGGACTGGGCCTCGTTTGCCTCTGAAAAGGACGCCCGCAACCTGCTGAGCCGTGCCGCCCGCCGCAAAATCGGCAAGAAGCTGTACGAGCGCCGCCGCCGCGACTTGCTCGGCGGCCTGCACGCCGGCGGCGACCTGAACGAGGTGCTGCTCACCGATACGCGCATGGTGCTGCCCTACGACATGCTCGCCAAGGTGGACATGATGAGCATGGCCAACTCGCTGGAAGTGCGCCCGCCTTTCCTCGACCCCAACGTGGTGCGCTTCGCCTTCTCGCTGCCCGTGAGCAGCAAGATTGACGCGAACATGAAGAAGAAAATCGTGCAGGACGCCTTCCGCCCGATGCTGCCCGAAGAGCTCTACAAGCGCCCCAAACACGGCTTCGAAGTGCCCCTGCTCAAGTGGTTCCGCGGCGAGCTACGTCCCCTCATCGAGGACGACCTGCTCTCCGACGGCTTCATCGAGGCCCAGGGTATCTTCGACGTAGAAGCCGTTCAGCAACTCAAAAAACAGCTCTTCTCCAGCAGCCCCGGCGACGTGCACGCCCGCATCTGGGCCCTCATCGTGTTCCAGTGGTGGTGGAAGAAGTGGATGGCGTAAGTCTGCTAAGCTGCTGACTTTCTGCAATAGCGTAACTTTGCACCTTCAAAAGATAAATCTGATCAACCGAACTTAATTATATGAAAATTGCAGTTGTAGGTACCGGCTACGTGGGCCTAGTCACGGGCACTTGTTTTGCCGAGGTGGGCATTGACGTTACGTGCATTGATATCGACCAGCGTAAAATCGACAACCTGCGCCAAGGTATTCTGCCTATCTACGAGCCGGGACTGGAGGAGATGGTGACCCGCAATGTGGAAGCTGGCCGGCTGCACTTTTCCACCGACCTGGGCGCAGCTATCAAGGACTGCGACGTAGCTTTCATTGCCGTCGGTACCCCTCCCGGCGAAGACGGCTCGGCCGACCTGAAGTACGTGCTGGCCGTAGCCCGCGGCATCGGCGAAAACATGAGTTCCTACGGCGTTATTGTAACCAAAAGCACGGTGCCGGTGGGCACGGCGGCCAAGGTGCGCCACGAAATTGAGCAGGCTCTGGAAAAGCGCGGGGCTGACATTGACTTCGACGTGGCCTCCAACCCTGAATTCCTTAAGGAAGGTGCCGCTATTGATGATTTCCTCAAGCCCGACCGCATTGTGGTGGGCGTGGCTTCCGAGCGGGCCGAGGACGTGATGAGCCGCCTCTACAAGCCTTTCCTGCTCAACGGCCACCCGATTATCTTCATGGATATCCCGTCGGCCGAAATGACGAAGTACGCGGCCAACTCGATGCTGGCCACCAAGATTTCGTTCATGAACGACATCGCCAACCTGTGCGAAATCATGGGCGCCGACGTGAACATGGTACGCCGCGGCATCGGCTCCGACGCCCGTATCGGCCCCAAGTTCATCTACCCCGGCATCGGCTACGGCGGCTCCTGCTTCCCCAAGGATGTGAAGGCGCTTATCAAAACGGCCCAGGAAAACGGCTACCAAATGCAGGTGTTGCAGGCGGTAGAAAGCGTGAACGAGGGCCAGAAAGAGGTGCTGTTCAATAAGGTAAAGAAGCACTTCGGCAGCGAGTTGAAGGGCAAAAAGATGGCCGTCTGGGGTTTGTCGTTCAAGCCCAAAACCGACGATATGCGCGAAGCTCCCTCGCTGGTTATCATCGAGAAGCTGCTGGCCGAGGGCTGCAGTGTATCGGCCTACGACCCGGTAGCCGTGGAGGAAGCCAAGCACTCGCTTGGCGACCGGATTACCTACGCCGAAGACCAAATGGAAGCTCTCATCGACGCTGATGCGCTGCTGATTGTAACCGAGTGGCCCGAGTTCCGGGTACCCAACTTCACCGTCGTGAGCCGCCTGATGAAGCAGAAAGTCATCTTTGATGGTCGTAATATCTATGACAAGCAGGAACTGGAGCAGCTAGGCTTCGCCTACCATTGCATCGGCATTCGCACGGCGCACTTGGAGGAAGCTGCAAGCACCAAATTGTAAGCTACCAGTCCGGCCTTCTTACTCACCAAGCAAAAAAGTCTGCAGCTTAAGGCTTGCAAGTCCTATCAACATGTCCGAAGAAAAAAAGCGTGTACTTATCACCGGCGGGGCCGGTTTTCTAGGCTCTCATCTATGTGACCGGTTTCTGGCCGAGGGCTACCATGTCATTGCCATGGACAACCTCATCACCGGCGATTTAGCCAACATTGAGCACCTGTTCGGCAACGAAAGCTTTGAGTTTCACCACGCCGACGTGAGCAAGTTCGTGTTCGTGCCCGGCAAGCTCGATTACATTCTGCACTTTGCCTCGCCGGCCTCGCCCATCGACTACCTTAAAATCCCAATTCAGACCCTGAAAGTAGGTTCGCTCGGCACCCACAACCTGCTGGGCCTGGCCCGGGTGAAGGGAGCCCGCGTGCTGATTGCCAGTACCTCGGAAGTGTACGGCGACCCCGAAATCCACCCGCAGGTAGAAGAGTACTTTGGCAACGTGAACCCGGTCGGCCCGCGCGGCTGCTATGACGAGGCCAAGCGTTTCCAGGAAGCAATTACTATGGCTTACCACAACCACCACGGGCTGGAGACGCGCATTGTCCGCATCTTCAACACCTACGGCCCGCGCATGCGCCTCAACGACGGCCGGGTACTGCCCGCCTTCCTGAGCCAGGCCCTGCGCGGCGAGAACCTCACGGTATTCGGCGACGGCTCGCAAACCCGCTCGTTCTGCTACGTGGACGACCTGGTGGAGGGCATCTACCGACTGCTCCTGAGCGACTACGCGCTGCCCGTCAACATCGGCAACCCCGACGAAATCAGCATTAAGGAGTTCGGCGAGGAAATCGCGCGCCTGATGAACGTGGAGTTCCAGCCCACCTACCAGGAACTGCCCCAGAACGACCCCATGAAGCGCAAGCCCGACATCACCAAGGCCCGCGAAATTCTGGGCTGGGAGCCGAAAGTAGACCGCGCCGAGGGCCTGCGCCGGACGCTGGAATTCTTCAAAGAACACGTAAGCGAGGTAATGGCCGGCAAAGTGGATAATACCCCGCGGAGTTTCTGAAAATACACTAAATAATATAGCGGCTTCGCGAACCATGTATCCTAGAGCTAATTAGCCCAGAGCTTTAGCTCTGGGAGCTATGGTTTGTTCGCCAAGCTATATCATCATTCATTTAAGGCACTTTGCTAAAGTTAATTCTACAAAAAATCGTCCGCCTCGATGGAATTCGGGGCGGACGATTTTATTATAAAGCAAACTCTACAAGCTAGTTTTACGGGCAGTTATAGCACTGATGAAAGCCTCGTCCTGCGCCTCGGTTTCGGCCAGGTCCCGCTCGTGGGTGAGCAGGGCTACCGGGCCGCGGGCCTCCTGCTTGTCGGTGAGGCGGGCCCGTCGGTAGGTAGCGGTGCGCAGGTCAATCTCGCTGTTTTTGCGGGCCTTCGTGCCTTCAGCCAGTGTCAGGATAACGGAGGTGAGAGCCTGAATCTCGGCGTCGAGGCCGGCCAGCGTGGCCTGCGTTTCGGTAGTTGCCTCGCTGGTCGAGTCGCGGGCGTAATCTAGGTTGGTGGCCCGGTGCCGGAGCGCTTTCAGGTCGCTTTCGTCTTCAACCAGCAGCTTGTCGCAGTCGGCCACGGTGGTCAGGGCATTTACGGTGTACTCCATGATGAATGAGGGAAAGAGGTGAAAAAATAGGCTATTTAACCCCTTAACGTCAGCCGGTTAATTGGTAGTATTGCGGCTGTTCAGAAAGTCGGCAAGACTGCTATCCTGAGCTTGCGAAGGATCTATATAGCGGTTTCGTGAACGGTATGTCCAGTATGTAGAGACGCATATTTGCGTCTTGTCGCCCGCGCCGTTGGTGTGTTACCGTTCAACGACGAGACGCAAATATGCGTCTCTACATAGGGCTGGACATACCGTTCACGAAACCGCCATAGTGGTATTCAGGTTGCTACACCCAGTAAACTGACTCGGAAATTGCTATATATATAGGAACTATTGTCTGAGGTTAGCTTCTGGATAGGTCCTTCGCAGGCTCAGGATGACAGCCAATCTCACTAAATAGCTGCATCGGGCTCATGTCCAGTTAGGCTTTATTTTTTCGGCTCCGGCTAAGCGGCGGCGGCTCCGGCCAGCAGTTCTTCCAGTGTCCTTATTTCCGCCATCAGCAGTTGGCTGCGCAGGGCCAGCAGCGCCCGCTTGGCCACGGCGGCAGGCGCCAGCGCATCGGCGGCAACGGTGGCCCACCCGCGCAGCAGCCGTTGGCGCCGTATAGCCGCCGCTTCCGGGCTACTCACTCCGTCGGCAGGCGTTGTTGCCGGCCCGTCAGTATCCGCCAGCGCCTGCCAGCGGTGGGCCAGCGCCACGCGGGCTTCATCGCCGCTGATCTGTACCCGCAGATTAGCCAGCTGCCAACGGCATTTTGCCAGCTGCCGCCGTATTATGAGGGCAGCCGCGGGAGCCAGGGCTGCCGAATGGAGGGCATTGGCCGGCAATTCGTCGGCCGAACCCAGCGCCGGGGGCAGTTGCGCGGCCAGTTCCCGCAGCAAACGGGCCGCCTCACCCCGCAAGGGCCGCCGCCCCGCCTCTTCATGTGCTACCTGCCCCCGCGAAATCCCCAGATAAGCGGCCAGCTGCTCCTGCGATAAGGCCAAGTGCCCGCGCACGGCGGCGGCTAACGTAGTGGATGGAATGGCTTTCTGCGGCATCGTGCCCCTATAGCGGTTTCGAGAACAGTTTATCCCGTCATTGGGCGGGTTGGGTATGATAGCCGCAATGGTCAAACCAGTTGCGCGCATCCTGGCTCGTAATCCAGCTGATGGCCTGCTGCACGGCTTGCTCGAGCGCCTCGCGGGTACGGGCCTGAGCGGCGCGCAGCTTGGTTTTGAGCTTGCTCCAAGCCTGCTCGACGGGGGTGAAGTCGGGCGAGTAGGGCGGCAGAAACAGCAGTTCCACGCCCCGCCCGGCTAGCCACTGTTTTACCCCACTAAGTTTATGGGCCGATGCGTTATCGAGCACCAGCACATCGCCCCGCCGCAACGTGGGGGCCAGACACTCGGTCACGTACCAGGCAAAATTCACGTAGTTCAGGCCGCCCTCCAGCAGTTGCACCGCCCCCAAACCCCGCACCGACAACGCCCCGATCAGCGTCAACGAGCGGCCCCTGGTCAGCGGCACGGGCTGGCCCACGCGCTGTCCGCCTTTCGCCCGGGCATAGTGGCGGCAATAGTGCAGGCGCAGGCCCGTCTCGTCGAGAAAATGGAAGCGGGCCACATCGGGCCGTGTACAAACGGTTTCAACGTGTTCGGCCCGCGCCGCGCGCACGCGCTCCGTGTCGCGCTCGGTGGCGTGCTTACTTTTTTTTTCGGCGTAAGCCGTGCTCGTTGAGCACGTTCCAAATGCTGGTCTGGCCCACCGGGCGGCCAAACTCGGCCTGCCAGGCGGCGTTCAACTCGGCCAGCGTGGCATCGGCGTGTTGGCCTACGTAGGCGACGAGCCAGGCCTGCTCGGCGGGCGAAATGAGGCGGGCCGGGCCACCGCTGGCCGGCTTGGGGGCCAATGAGCCGGTGGCCCGCTGCTGGTGGCGCAACTTTTTAATGAACGAGACGCTCACGCCGAAGCGCTCAGCGACCTGCTGCTGGCGCGAGCCGGGCTGCGCACAAGCGGCGGCCACGCGGGTGCGTAAATCAAGTGAGTAAGGTTGCATACCTTACCCTACGCAAAGCAGCAGAAAAGGATAAGCTGTCCGTGAAACCGCTATAGAACGAACCACAAGATTTTCGTAGCATTCGCGAATGAGATTTTTTTGAATGCTACAAAAAGCTAAAATCTCATTGCGGGAGCAGCAGCCTCAGCGTCCCGCAATCCGTGCGCACCTACCTATGGAAGTAAATTATCGGATCTGCTGTTGGTGCTACCCAATAAAAACGAGACCTTTGCTGCTCAGCTCGTCGATAAAGGTAGCCGGGTATACTCCGAGCTGCTACGTATTTCTTGTATTTGAAAAATTCTAAAAGTGACAATTGATATTACCGATAAAACGGTGGCGGCGTCAGCAGCAAAACAGTACTTTCCCGTTCTGACCGGGGTACGTGCCATTGCAGCCTACATGGTTTTTCTCTCGCACGATAACCCTTTCCTTGGTGAAGGGCTGGGAGGACTGACGCAACGATATCTGGCTCCTTTTTTTGGAGCCTTATCAATCGGTGTTTCCGTGTTTTTTGTGCTTAGCGGGTTTCTCATTGCGGTGCGCTACGAGCAGAGCATTGCGCTGAACTGGCAATGGGCGCGCCGCTACATCCGGAACCGGGTAGCACGTATATACCCCATGTACTTTCTGGTGACTATTGCTACCTTGATCGGCACGACTATAAACGCCGGCTACGACCCTTCACGCTTATGGAAGTTCTACAACCTGAAGGATAAAATATGGGTTGTGTTCCTGAATCTGACGTTTCTTCGCGGCTTTTTTGACCGATACCGGTTCACAATGGCTGGTCAGGGCTGGTCGCTGACGGTGGAAGAATGCTTTTATCTGAGCGCCCCCTTTCTGTTACTAGGGTTGCGCCGCGACTGGCGACGCCTGTTCTTCTACCCATTCCTGCTACTCGGTGTCGGGCTGCTGCTGGTCGCTATCGGTTCCACCTTCCATGATCAGCTGTTCGGCTTTTTTGGCTCCGTTCGCTTCATGCTCGACTGGACATTCTTTGGTCGTTGTCTGGAGTTTCTGGCCGGCATGGGCCTGGCTCTTTATATCCGTCACAAGCCGGGCACGCAGAAAAAAGGGTTTCTGCTAACTGGGGTCGGTATTAGCTGGATGGCGCTCTGCATGGCGCTTCTCGCTTACGCAGAGCGTAATACGCCCACTGATATAGCCGTTATGCACATGCTTAACCCTATTTCCTATGTGGTGCGCAACGCTATCCTGCCTGTGGGTATAGTGATACTCTTCTGGGGCCTGCTCTATGAGCAGAATTGGATGAAAAGATTGCTGGAAACCCCATTCTTCGATCTGCTGGGCAAAAGCTCCTATTCGTTCTACCTTATACATGTAGGCATACTCGACTTTTTTCTTAATGATTTCGTCACCCACAGTATACTAGGTAAGTTTGTTATCATTAACCTGGTAGCAATTGCACTCTACAAATTTGTGGAGCACCCAATGCACCGCCTGCTCACCAGCCGCCGATAACCATCGGGCGTTTTGACCAGCGAATAGTTGAAAGCTACGAGCTCAGCTAAGCATCTGATTGTGGAGCGTACCTTTACCGTACTTTTACCTTTGCACCTAAATCAGCCAGTTACCTAGCGTAGCTTGAATAAGCTGGCGCTGCCGGGTAGTGGTAGCTGCTCACGCCCATCCGTATTCATGGAAAAGATTACCCCCGCCGTGCATATAGCCCTGGCGTTTGATGAAGGCTATATCATGCCGGTTTACGTGTTGCTGGCCTCGGTATTTGCCAACAACCAGGATTGCCGCATCCACGTCCATGCCATTGCTAAGGGAGTACCGGCAGCGGAAAAAGCACAATTGGTAGCCTATGCCCGTAAGCAAGGGGGCGACATGTGTTTCTATGAACTGAATGCTGACGTCACGCAGGGCTTTCCTGTACCCGGCCCCGATGAGCCGGAGGCCTACATCACGCTGGCTGCTTATTATCGGCTGTTTTTCCCCCGGTTGATTCCGCAGGACATCGATCGGCTGCTTTATATGGACGTTGATATGCTGGTCGTCGGCAACCTGTTGGAGCTGTACCAGACAGATTTGGGCGGGGTGGCTGTGGGAGCTGTACTGGATACCGAGATGCCTTCGCGCGCCGAAATCGGTATTGCCGATATGGACGATTATTTTAATTCGGGCCTGTTGCTGATGGATATGCCGCGTTGGCGGGCTCAGCGCATCAGCGAGCGGGCCATTGAGGTGATCCGTCGGTTGGCTGCCAAACTCGACTACCACGACCAGGATGCCCTCAATGTAGTCTTCGCTGGTGGCTGGCACCGGCTGGATAAGCGCTACAACCTGATGAAAGCCTATATTCCGCCCAACCTGGCCAGGCGGGATTACCAGAATTTTCTGGCCGACAAAGTTATTATTCACTTCAATGGCCGCAACAAGCCCTGGCACCGGGCCTGCGAAAACAAGCTGCGCTTCCTGTACCCGCACTACCTGCGGCAGTCGCCCCGGGCAGGGCAGGGACGCTACCTGCCCAAACCGCTGACCCGCAAAGCCCTGGGGCAGCTGCTGCGCAGCCGTATGCTGGAAACCTATTTCAATTACCCCGAAGTCGGAGCCGTATGGCGGCTCGTCAAGCGTAAGCTGGGCCGGGGGTAACCGCTGCGGCCATGCCGCATGCTCTTTTGGCCCGATACGAATTGCTGCTTCAGACGCGAACATGTCTGGAACAAAGCCGGCACTTTGTTCCAGACATGTTCACTGCCCGTAAGTGGCAAAGCCTGTTTTGCAGAAGGCCCGATGAAAGGGCCTAATCAGCGAGTAGCTTTCCTGTTCCGCACCTGCTAACTTAGCCAACGAAGATAGTTGCGCAGTGTAGTGCCGAACATTGCCTAATTTTGTGGCTTCGCTCCAGCAACGCTATGCAAGTACCTTTCCTTTCCTTTGCCCCGCAACACCAGCCCATCCGGGAAGAAATACTGGAGGCAGTAGGCCGCGTGTATGATTCTCAGTGGTACGTGCTCGGGCAAAGCGTCCGTGACTTCGAAGCCGCCTATGCCAAATTCAGTGGCGCCGGCTACTGCGTAGGAGTTGCGAATGGGCTGGATGCGCTGCACCTCTCGCTGGTAGCCTTGGGCATCGGGGCTGGTGATGAAGTAATTGTGCCTTCCAATACCTATATCGCCACCTGGCTGGCAGTGTCGTATGTGGGGGCGGTGCCGGTGCCGGTCGAGCCCAGCCCCATTACCTACAACCTCGATCCGCGGCTGATTGAGGCCGCCATCACGCCCCGCACGCGGGCTATTATGCCCGTGCACCTGTACGGCCAGGCCTGCGAAATGCGGGCAATCATGGAAATTGCGCAGCGGCACCAGCTGCTGGTGATAGAAGACAACGCCCAGGCCCAGGGGGCAACCGCGCACGGCCAACTGACGGGCAGCTTCGGGGCCGCCAATGGCACAAGCTTCTACCCCGGCAAAAACCTGGGGGCTTTAGGTGATGCCGGGGCCGTAACCACCAACGATGAGGGAGTAGCCCAGAAGCTGCGGGTGCTGCGCAATTACGGCTCGCAGCAGAAATACTACAACGAGGTGGTCGGCTACAACTCCCGCCTGGATGAATTGCAGGCCGCGGTATTGTCGGTTAAGCTAGGCTATCTGCCCGAATGGACGCGCCAGCGTCAGCAGGTGGCCGCCTGGTATGACACCCACCTGCGCGGGATTGAAGGGTTGCAGCTACCGGTTGCGGCTCTTGGCAGCACCCATGTGTACCATCTGTATGTGGTGCGCACTGCCCGGCGGGATGCGCTGCAGGAGCACTTAACGGCCGCCGGTATCGGTACCCTTATCCACTATCCCGTACCACCGCACCAGCAGCAGGCCTATGCGCACATGAACATCAGGAAAGGAGCTTTCCCCATTGCTGAGGAACTGGCCGCTACCAGCCTGAGCCTGCCCATGTGGCCAGGAATGACGGAAGAGCAAGTTGTACAGGTAGCCGAAGCTGTTCGCTCTTACTTCGATTAGCGATGGATTCGTTAGCCACAATGCAACCCAGACTTATTGAGTTCTCTCAATTAGGTGACCCCACTACTGGTTTCATGACAGTAGCAGCAAATAGTGCTTTACCCTTTTGCATACAGCGAGTGTATTGGACATACAGTGTTGCTGAAGACGTAATTAGAGGGCATCATGCACATCGGGAACTAGAGCAAATAATTTTTGCAGTAGCCGGCACTATTGAATTTACTTTAGAAAGCGTGTATGGTCAGCAAACGATTTATCATTTGAATCGACCGGGTTTGGGTTTGTATATTCCTCGGCATTATTGGCGTACCATAAAGTTTTCACCTGATGCAGTGCTAATGTGTCTGGCTTCTTTGGAATACACTGAAGAAGAATATATCAGGGATTATGATGAGTTTAAAAGACTAGCTTCAAAATAAAATACAATGGGCCAAAACGGTTTTTATGTTCATCCATCTTCAATAGTAGATACTACTACTATAGGAACTGGCACCACTATCTGGGCATTCGTCCATATTATGCCAAACGTACTTATCGGGGCCAACTGTAACATTTGTGACCACTGCTTTATTGAGAGTCGAGTAAAGATTGGTGACAATGTTACTTTAAAAAGTGGGATTTATATATGGAGTGGAGTAGAAATTGATAATAATGTTTTCCTAGGTCCAAATGTTGTGTTCACTAACGACTTGCGGCCACGTAGTAAGAACAAGAACTATCAATTAACCCCAACCTTCCTTAGGGAAGGAGCGTCAATAGGCGCCAATAGTACTATTCTGGCTGGTATCACCATCGGGCGTTACGCTATGACTGGTATCGGGTCCGTGGTTACTCGCGACGTAAAAGACTACGCTTTGGTGTATGGTAATCCTGCTAAGCAATACGGCTGGGTAGATGAGATTGGTGAGAAACTATCCGCAAACGAAGAAGGAGAATGGCGCTCCGCTGATGGTAAACGTAGCTACCGTGAAACTGAAGCAGGACTAATTCTAGTATAGATTTCGATGAATTTACCATTAGTTACAGTTGGAGTCGCGTCATATAACAATGGGCCATATCTGCGTGAAACGTTGGAGAGCATTCGCTTACAGACGTACCAATATGTGGAACTAATCATTGTAGACGATGCTTCATCCGATAATTCAGTAGAAGTAGCAGAAAATTGGTTAGCTGAATACCCTGATGTAAATGGACGCCTGATTCTCCATAACACTAATCTAGGGGTTTGCCGTGTATGCAACGATGTAGTAACTAATGCCCGAGGGGAGTTTATCTGCATTATCGGCTCCGATGACGTGTATCTACCTGATAAATTAGCCGTGCAGGTACCTTTATTACTTCAGGCCCCCCCTGAAGTAGGAGTTATTACCAGCGCCATTGAGTTTATGAACAGTGAGGGGCAGAAGATTCCACAACCGGATGACTTTGCAATACCTCATCCCGAGGATACTTACCTCACTTTACTCAATTCGTGCGTAGTGGCTGCAATGAGTACGTTGGTGCGACGCTCATGCTACGAGAAGGTGGGACTGTATGATGAAACCCTGCCGTTTGAGGATTGGGACATGTGGTTGCGCTTAGCTAAAATATATAAATTCAAATACTCTCCTACAATCAGTGCCCGGTATCGTCGTCATGCCAACGCCGTTTTTGATACGCGCAAACGGCAGATGGAAGAAGGTTCGTTATTGCTACTAAACCGTCAGCGCGGCTTTAGTCAGCAAGCCGACGCTGCTATTATTGCTCAAACGCGCCTGCGTTCAGAACTGCTTTATCAAATCGGCAGTCCGCAGGCAGCGCATTGGCTGAAAATACGTTGGCAGGATGACCGTTCGTTGAAGAGCTGGGGACTATATATGCTCGCAAAGCTGGGGGTAACCGGAAGGCAGGTGACGCAACTACAGCGGTGGCTGGGCCGCCGTTAGGGGAACGTAGAACAACTTTATGTGATAAAAAAAATACTATTATAATTGTTGGCTTGAGGATTTAAGTTGTCTCATCACGAGCGACTTAGAATACAATAAGTTCAACTGCATGCTTAGGGTATCTACTTTATACTCTTTCGGCTTGAACACCGTGAAAAACGAAGATACACGAATAAACATCTTTAAAAGCGAAGCATAGATAGCTTGCAGTTGCAAATGCCAAAACAGAATATTTTAGCAGCGGCTATAGGTAGCATTCTGCGCTATTTATCTCCAGCAGAGAAAAAACGGGCATTGCTTATGTTCCTGCTGCAGGTATTTACCTCCTTTCTGGATGTATTCGGGCTCGCCTCGCTGATTCCGGTAGTTACCCTGGCGTCCAAGCCAGGGGATATTATGGAGCATCGGTGGTCGGCCTTTCTATATAATGCGGGCGGATTCCAAAATGAAACCGCCTTTTTTATTGCGGCTATTGTAGCCATCTTTTTGTTTTTTATTGTGAAAAATTTGTTTATCAGCTGGATAAATTACGCGCAGGTGCGGTTTACGGCCGATCTAGCCCTAAAGATTATTGACAGCCAGTTTATCAAATACACTGGCCTACCATTCTGGAAATTTCAGGAAATCGGCACTTTTGAGGTAGTGAATGAGGTGTTGACGGTGCCCAATGCCTACTTGAACGGCATCATCCGGCAGGTATTCGTGTTGCTTTCCGAAATTGTGATTGTGGTGATTGTAGTGCTAGGTATCCTGTTTTATCAGCCTATCCTGTTCGTAATTCTGGGCGTCACGCTTGTGCCGACGGCACTTGTCACATATAAAGTACTACGTACTCGCTCCCAGGAGCTGGGCCACCAGCGCGACCTGCAGGCGCCTAAGGCTTACGGAATTGTGAGTGATACTTTCTCGGGTTACGTCGAATTGAAGCTGGCCAATAAGCTGCCCTTATTCCGGGAGCGAATCAACGACAACCAGCAAATAATGCAGGCGCTGGACGCCAAGGGCTACGTTTACGGATTGCTGCCGGTGCGTATTATCGAGATGGTGTCAATTCTGGCTGTCAGCACCATCATTATTTACTCGCTGCTATTTTCGGCCGACCAAACCAATCTGATTACCATTGTAGGGCTATTTGCGGCGGCGGCTTACAAGCTGATGCCGTCGGTGAACCGGATTCTGGCCAGCATGGTCACGATGAAGCAGCATTTATACACGCTGGAAGCGCTGGACGCTTATGAGGAGCCGGAGTGGCAGGAGCACCTGGTCGCCCAGCAGCCGGCAATTTCCTTCCAGCACCAGGTAGAGTTTCGTAACATCTCTTTCGCTTTTCCCGGCAGTACCACTCCCGTGTTGCAGGGGGTGAGCTTTACAGTGAAGAAAGGCGCGAAAATCGGGTTTATCGGCAGTTCGGGGTCGGGTAAAACCACACTGATGAACCTGCTGCTACGTTTCTATACCCAGCAGGCGGGCGAAATCAGGGTAGACGGAGTGCCACTTAAGCTGGAGAATACGCAGGCCTGGCACGAGCTGGTAGGTTATGTGAAGCAGGATACCTTTCTGATGCAGGCCTCGCTCCGCGATAATATTACGTTGGGCGAAGCTAACCCTGACCCCCAGCGGCTGCAATATGCGCTGGAGCAGGCCTCACTGGCCGATTTTGTTGCGACGCTGCCCGAAGGGCTGGACACTGTATCGGGTGAGCGCGGGGCCCGCCTTTCGGGCGGGCAGCGCCAGCGCATTGGCATTGCCCGCGCCCTGTATAAGCAAACGCAGATTCTGGTGATGGATGAAGCAACCAGTGCGCTGGATACGCAGACAGAGAAAGAAGTCAGCGAAGCCATCAACAAGCTTTCCGCCACGGATATCACCATCCTGATTATTGCGCATCGGATTACTACCCTACGCCAGTGCGACCGGATTTATGAGCTGAAGAATGGACAGATTGTGGCAGTGCATACTTATGATGAGCTGGTTGAGCGGCATGTGTAACGAAAAGCAGCTGTAACGGAAAACAGCCGCGGATAGCTGGCTGCCGGCAAGTCTCACAACTGGGCGCAAAGCATCTGTCTTGGCTTTTGGGGAAGAGGGGTTAGGCTCTGCAAGGGATTCCAGAAGACTGAACAGGTTCAGAAATAGATACTAATGAGAATACTTATTGCTACCTGGTCTCTGCAAGTTGGCGGCGGCGAAATCTTGGCCATGAACCTGGCAGCTGGTTTAGCCAGGTTAGGTCATGAGGTCACTGTTTTCAACCAGCGGGCGGAGCTGGTAGATGAGGAGCTCGTGCGCCGGCTGCTGCCGCCGCAGGTACGGGTGGTATCGATGGCCGACCGGCCGTGGCGAAGCTTCTGGGCCTACAAGCTCAATGCCATTGGCCAACGCCTCGGCCTGAGGTTTTCTCTCTACGAGCGGGCTCAGCAGGCCTATCTGCGGGCCTGCCTGAAAAAGTATCAGATTGAACTGCTCAACAGTCATGCGACGTACTCCGACCGGCTATGTGTTCCGGTGGTAGCGGCCACGCAGATTCCTTTCATCATTACGGAACACGGCGAGTACACCATGTTTGCCCGGGCAGGACGCCGCGAGTTCGCCCCTATCCTGCAGCAGGCGCGGGCAATTGTGGCTGTGTCTGACTATTGCAGCAACAGCCTGCGTCAGGCGCTTCCCGCACTACCCCCCATTGTGACTATTCCAAACGGTATTCGGGTAGATGCTTTGCCTGATGGCCGGCAGATGCGGCAGGAACTGCACATCGCCCCCGCTGCTTTTGTGTTCGGAATGGTAGCACGGGGTATTGCCGAAAAAGGCTGGCAACAGGCCATTGATGCTTTTCTGCTGCTGCCGCCGCGGGCCGGTCGGGAAGTACACCTGGTGCTGGTAGGAGGGAGTGATTATCTGGAACAGCTACGCCAGCAATACGGCCAACAGCCGCGCATTCATTTTGTCGGGCGAGTACCTAATCCTGATTTCTACGTGGCGGGCTTCGATGCCGGCTTGCTGCCTTCTTACTTTGCGGGGGAGGCATTGCCGCTGGCCGTTATCGAGTATCTTTTCTACGGTAAGCCAGCTATTGCTACGGCTGTGGGCGGCATGGCCGAAATTGTGCTGGATGCCTCGCGGGGAGCCGCCGGGCAGCTGATTGAGCTGGACCCACACACCAAACGAGCCAACGTACCTGCCTTGGCGGCGGCCATGCAGCGATACCTGACGGATACCAGCCTCTACCAGCAGCACCAGCAAACGGCGGTAGCATTGCAAAATAAGTTTTCGCTGGCAACCTGTGTCCAGCACTATGCTAGCGTTTTCAGCCAGTACGCCGACAAGTAGAACCAGCCTTCCAGGTGAGTCTTATGTAAAGTCGGTAGTTTTGCACTATGAACATACTCGTTACTACCTTCTGCCTGGATAAAGCCGGCTCGCACGTTCTGGCTCTGGCCCTGGCCTCGGAGTTGGCGAAGAAACACAACGTCTACTTCTTCAACCAGAATGAGCAGCTGACCGACCAGGCGATGGTGGCGCAATACCTGAGTCCGGCGGTGCAGCTAGTATCAATGGACCAGTATCCGTTGTTCAACAAGCTGGTCTGGAAGCTGAATGCTTTAGGGCAAAAGCTGGGTCTGGGGTTTTCGGTGCACGAGCGGGTTAAAACCCTGTTTGGCTGCTACCTTATCCGCCGCCACCGCATTGACGTGCTGCACAGCCACGAGCCCATGGTGGCCAAGTCGCGCGTTACGCAGCTGTGCCGGCTGACGGGCGTACCTACCGTGGTAACTGACCACCAGGGGTATTCCATGCTCATCAAGGTTGGCGAGTTTTCCTTCGTGCCCTACGCCAACCTGGCGGCAGCGGTGGTAGGCGTGTCGCAGTACACGGCCGACCTGTTCACGGGCAAGCTCCAGGAAACGCCGTCGGAAGAAGAGCGGCGGGCCGGGGAAAGTATTCTGGCCACCGATTACCAGAAAGAGTACGAGAATGCGAAGCAGCACACTCCGCAACCCCGGCAGCCGATAACCACCCGGGTAGAGGTTATTTACAACGGGGTGCCGCCATATGTGCCGATAGGGCCGGAGCCGGCCCCGGTGCCGGTACCGGCGGGTAGTTTTGTTTTTGGGATGGTAGGCCGCGGCACGCAGCAAAAAGGCTGGAGCGATGCCCTAGCTGCCTACGTGCAAATCAAAGAATTGTATCCTGACCGCCGGTTTGCCTTTATTGCCATGGGCGACGGTGCCTACCTGCGCAGCCTGCGGGCCGAGTATGAGGCTGCCCACCCGGATATCTTCTTCCTGGGCAGTGTGCAAACGCCCCACCCTTATATGCGGCAGTGCCATGTGGGCCTGTTTCCGTCGTGGTTTTCAGAAGCCCAGCCGATTTCCATCATCGAGTTTTTTGAGAACGGCGTCCCCGTAATTGCCAGTCCGCTGGGCGGTATTCCGGAAATGGTGCGGCCTCCTGATAAACCGACAGCGGGCCGGCTGCTGCGGATGAACTCTGATGCAACCCCGCACCGGGCCGACCTGGTGGCCGCGATGCAGGCCTATATAGATGATGAGGCGTTGCTGGCTACCCACGCCCAGGCAGCCCGGCAGCTGCGCCAAACCTACGATGTGGCCCACTGTGCGGCCCAATATGAAGCGTTGTTTAGGGAAGTTGCCCAATAAGCCCGACCTTTGCACCACCGCTCCTCAGTTCTTACGCGCATGGTCCAGGTTTCCGTCATTATTATCAACTACAACACCTTTCGGCTGACGAGTGAAGCCATTGCGTCCATTCAGCAGCATACCAAGGGCGTGTCGTACGAGATTATTGTGGTGGACAACGCCTCGACCGAGTGCGACCCTGGCCGGTTTACTGAGCAATTTCCAACGGTGCGACTGGTGCGCAACCCCGAAAACTCCGGTTTTGCCAAGGGCAACAACCTGGGCATCCAACACGCGCAGGGCGAAACTATTCTGCTGTTCAACAGCGACGCGGCCGTTCTCAACGATGCCTTGGCCATCACCTACCGCACCTTAGTGGCCGAGTCACGGATGGGCGTGACGACGGGCCGGCTGGAGTACCCCGACGGCCGCTTACAGCCGCAGTGTGGGCGCTTCCCTTCGTTGCGCCTGCAGCTGGTTGAGCTGTTGCGCCTGCAAAAAGCGCTGAGCGCGCAAAGACGCGGGGAAGTGCTGCTGGGCACTTTCTTCGACCATGATAAGCCGTTTCGCCCCGACTGGGTGTGGGGTACTTACTTTCACGTCAAGCGCCACGTTATCGAGCAGCTGCCGGGTGGCAAACTCCCCGACGACTTTTTTATGTATGCCGAGGACCTACAATGGTGCTATGCTATTCGCAAGCTGGGCTATGATATTCAGTACCTGCCTGAAGCCCATATTCTGCACCACTTCTCGCAGAGTACGAAGCAGGAGAAAAAGCTGAACCAGGCCAATATGATTTTGCGCAACGAGGATACTTTTCTGCGGCGGGAGTATGGCACGATGGCCACATCCGGTTACTATATAGCTAAAATGCTGAATCTGCTGCTGTCAGGTGGCGGCAACACTACCAACCGCTATTTGGCCCATCAATATAGCCGCCTACTAGTCGGCAAAGAGCTGCAAACCCCCTCAACCGTTGTTCGCTGATGTCCGAGCCTTACTTTTCTATTATTGTTCCTAGCTACAACCGGGCGGACATTATCACGCCTACCCTAGAAGCTATTCTACGGCAAGAGTACCAGAATTTCGAGCTGCTCGTCGTAGATGATGGTAGCCGCGACAACACCGCCGAGGTGGTGGCCCGGCTGCAGGACCCGCGCATCCGCTACTTCTACAAGGAAAACGGAGAGCGGGGCGCTGCCCGCAACTACGGGACACAGCAAGCCCGCGGCCAGTACCTAAACTTCTTCGACTCCGACGACGAAATGTATCCTAACCACCTGCGGGTAGTATGGGAGTTTATACAGGCGCACGGGCTAATGGAAGTGATGCATACCGGCTACGAGCGGCTGGATGGGCAGGGTCATCTAATTAGTGAGGTGTGCGTATTTCGGGAAGATACCAACGAAGTGTTGCTTCATGATAACCCGTTAGCATGCAACACAGTATTTGTGCGCCGCGATATTGCCTTGGCTAACCCTTTTGTAGAAGACCGACGCTTGTCGTCGGCCGAGGACTGGGAATTGTGGTTGCGTCTGGCCAGCCGATACCAGTTCCATCCCATCCGCGAAAAAACATTTTGTCTGCGTGAACACGATGGCCGTAGCCTCAACACTATTGCGCCCGAGTCCGTACGCATACGCGATGAACTGTTCGGCCAATTGGTAAAACACAATCCCGACTTTACGCGTCGCTTTCCTGGTAAGGCTGGGCAATTTGTAGCTGACCGGTACACGTTTATAGCGCTTACCTTAGCGTTAAGTAAACAGCACCGCACCACAACTGCACACTACTTATGGAAAGCAATGCAACAGGATTTCAGCGTAATGTGGCGGCGGCGGTTTCTAGCCTCGATAAAACACTTGTTGTATAGCGGTTTCGCAAACACTGAATCTGCTATTCATTATAGTTTTTGACTATACCAAACAATGTGTATATTTGCAGATGAATAAGAGTGAAATTGGTTAGGGTGTTCTCCCTGATTTTCCAACAACTTAACTACTCGACGAATGACAATTAACATTAAGGTAAATACCAAGTTGATAATGAGAATTATGTGGATTATAGCGACTTGTTTGATAATATTAGGTGTAATAGTAGCTTTATTACTTGCTTTTACCCCTTATAAGACTGCTTTAGGATTAATACCGCTCTTTAATATGGATTTAGAATTGACTGTAACCGCTTACTATAATTCCTTTATTTTAGCTTTTTCTGCTTTAATGCTATTGTTGATAGCTCAAGATAAGAAAAAAACAAAAGATAAATTTTGGAAATATTGGCGATTTTTATCTTTTGGTTTTCTATTTCTTTCTTTAGACGAAGCAGCCAGTATTCATGAATTTATTGCAAATATACCTAGACATTATATGCAAATAACCTCGCCTATAAATTTTGCTATAGCAATCTTGGGATTTGCTGTTACACTGATTACATTAACTATTTATTTTAAATTTTTAATGAGTCTGCCATCAAATACCAGAATGCAATTTCTTGTATCTGGCTTTGTGTATGTACTAGGTGCATTTGGTGCTGAACTCATGGGTGGGTTTATAAGCAGTGTGGGCCCCGGATGGTCCTCTGGATATTATTTAACTGAAGTAGTAATAGAAGAATCTTTAGAAATAATAGGGATTACACTTTTCATTCGAGCATTAATTCTATACATAGAAAATGATTTATTTGCTGTTGGTTCAATATTTCAAACTGATAATACTAATCAACATGGCAGTTTGGCAGGGCTTATATAGAGTGCATTGCAAGGCATTATATATGAGTTTCATATGATAATGTATAATGCTAGATTAGTAATTCATAATTACACTTTGTTGGTTATGCTAGTGTTGATTAATTGTATCTCATGATATTTTGAATAAAAAGTAGAAAACATGAAGATATTTGCAATCTCGGTTGTTAAAAATGAGGCAGACATTGTTAAATACAACTTGTTAGAGGCATCAAAATGGGCTCATAAAATATTTGTACTAGATAACGGTAGTACAGATGGTACTTGGGAAATTGTTAACTCCATAAAATCTGATAAAATTATTCCTTGGAAGACGGAGAATAAAGGTTTCTATGATGGAATCCGTGGAGAGGTATATAATGAGTTTAAGCACTTAGCTAGTGAAGGTGATTGGTGGTGTTTTAGACTAGATGCAGATGAGTTCTATGCTGATAACCCAGTAGAATTCTTGGCTAAAGTCAGCCCAATATATCATTTCGTGGCCACGGCTACTATCCACTTTTGGATCACCAAAGAGGATATTGCTGAATATGATTTCGATGATGACGCGGAAAACAACATTCGTAATATTCGCTACTATGAAAAGTATACTTGGAGTGAAGCACGATTTTTTAGGCATCGGCCGAAGATGATTTGGACGCTCGGTGCTGAGCTTCCCAAGCATATGGGTGTGCTCTGTCCCACCCGTATCAGGGTCAAGCACTATCAATTTCGCTCGATGGCCCAAATTCAGAATCGGATTACAACGCGAATAGAGGCAGTCAAGAATGGATTCAAAGGTTGGAACCACTCCATCAATGAAGATGCAACCTCATATTTGTCTAAGCGCGCAGACCTACACAAGTATGAAGGTGGTAACGTCTGGAATATTTTGGGCTCGCACAACAAGTATTATCAGCGCAAGTACGACATCGTGCTAAAGGTCATTTTGCATTGGTTAGGCTTTTATAAATAAGGTATAATCTTGCTCATCCCGGTATTTTAACAATATGCGAAAAAATCTTCTTATGGTCATTCCTAACCTGGGTCTGGGTGGCGCACAGCGCGTGTTCCACGACCACAGTGTGGAGCTAGCCAAGCACTACGCCGTTACTGAGGCCGTATTCAACCTAGAAGGCGGGGACTTGTACCCCAGCGGCAACCCCGTGGTGAGCCTTGATGTGCAGGGCGGCGGCGGCCTGCTAGCTAAAATGCAAAATTTCCGGCGGCGCATTAGTGGGCTGCGGCAGCTGCGTGAGCGGTTGCAAACCGCCGTAGTCATCAGCCATTTGGAGGGGGCAGACTACGTGAACCTGCTGAGCGGCGGCCCCGGTAAAACCATTCTCTGCGTGCATGGCTCTAAACTGCACGATGCCAACATTCGGGGGCCAGTAGGTTGGTTGCGTAAGAATGTGCTCATCCCTAGGCTCTACAACCGGGCCGACAAAATCGTGACCGTAAGCCGGGATATCAACCCCGAATTAATTGAGGGCTTTGGGGTTAAGCCGGAAAAGCTGATAACGATCAACAACTTTTTCGAAGTAGCCCAGATTGAGAAGAAAGGCCGTGACCCGCTCTCGGCGGCGGAGCAGGCTATCTATGATTCGGCTCCGGTACTCGTTACGTCAGGCCGCCTGGCAGTGCAAAAGAATCAGGCCCCGTTGCTCGACGCCTTCGCGGCGCTCCTAAAGCGCCGGCCGGCCAAGCTGGTGTTCGTCGGTGACGGCGAACTACGGGACGAGTTGACGCTGCACGCCCAGCAACTGGGCCTGCGCGTTTACGAAGCGTGGGACCAGCATGCCACGCTTACGCCGGAATACGACGTGTATTTTCTTGGGCTCCAGCAGAATCCGTTCAAATATATCCGCCCCGCGGCCCTATTTGTGTTTCCCTCGGCCTGGGAAGGCTTTCCGATGGCGCTGGGCGAAGCAATGATTTGCGCGGTGCCCGTCGTGACCACTGACTGCCCTACTGGACCGCGCGAAATGCTGGCTCCTAGTACAACCGCACCTAATATCCCAATCCGCGTGGCCGAAAGGGCCGAGTTTGGGATGCTAATGCCCATGCTTAACCAACATGCTAGTTTAGTTGATGACCTGCAGGTCTGGACGGAAACTTTGGACCAATTGCTCGGTGACCCAGCTATGCTGGAGCATTTAGGTCAACTTGCAGCGCAACGCATGCAGGACTTTACCAGAGAAAAGGTATTTGGCCAGTGGGTGACAGTGATAGACTCTGTCTTAAAATCATAAAGTCTAGTTAACTTTGTGAGTTCGTAGCTGAACGTACGGCTACTTTCAAAAACAAGCAAATCGTATGGAAATGATTGACTTTGAGAGTATTGAGAAGAAACAAGCGGACTTGAAGGCTCAATGGAACGATTCAAAAAAAACCTTTAAGTATCTGATGTTTGATGGCTTTTTTAAGCCAGAATCGGCAGAACAGATATTGGGCGCATATCCTACTGTGGATATGGGATCATGGGATGGTACCACCTATGTAAACCAAAAAAACAAATTTGCACTAACAAAATTTGGCGCGGACCATCCTGTATTACAAAATGCATTTGACGAGTTTAACGGCGATAAGTTTTTAAACATAGTTAAGAGTATTGTAGACATCAACGACTTGGTTGCCGACGACGAACTATTTGGTGGCGGACTGCATCAATCTGTTAATGGTGCATTTTTAGATGTGCATGTAGATTTTAACTATCATGCTACCACAAAGTATCATCGCAGGATGAATGCCATTGTTTATATGAATAAGAATTGGCGCAAAGAATACAACGGTTATTTAGAGTTGTGGGATATGGACAAGAAAAAGCAGTTGGAGTATATAGAACCGATTTTCAATCGGTGTGTTATTTTTGAAACAAACGAAGTTTCTTTTCATGGACACCCTAAGCCGTTAAATACTCCAGAAGGAATTACACGTAAATCAATGGCTGTTTATTATTATACTCCGGGACGCCCTGAAAATGAAACGGCTTCGGAACATAATACGATTTATGTGAATACTGAAGGGACATCTGGCCTGTTTAAAAATCTTAAATCTGGTTTGAAAGCAGCAGTAGAGAGAGTTAAGAAATAAAAGAGGCCTCCGTTTACAAAAAGCGGAGGCCTCTGTATTATATGAAAGTCGAATTTGAAAAAGCCAAAAATTATCATCGTCGATAATGCTTCAGCTGTAACAGGTGGGTTAATAGCTATGCGCAACGCTACCGACCAGCTGCGCGACCGATACGAGTTTGTGTACGTGCTGCCCAGCGGCAGCAAGGGGCGGGGGGTGCTGGAAGCGGCCGGTTACCGGGTGCACCAACTGCCCTTCGTGGAAATCAGCAAGCGGGTGCGCAGCTTGCTACTCTACGGACCCATGCTGCTGCTCAACGGCTGGCGGCTGGCCACGCTGGTGCGCCGGGAGCGGGCGGCGGCCGTGCACATGAACGACTTTTACAACCTGACGGGCGTAGTAGCGCGGCTCCTCACCGGGCGGCCTCTGATAACGCACGTGCGGTTCCTGCCCCATACCCAAATGCAGCCCTTGGCCCGTACCTGGCGCTGGGTAGCTGAGCACCTGGCCCAACGAGTGGTCTGCGTGTCGGAGGCCGTATACTCGTATTTCCGGCCACTGCCCCAGGTGCAGGTCGTTTTCGATCCGGTTCCGGAGGGTGAGAAGTACCCACCGACTGACCTGACGGCCCGCCCTGATGGTACCGTACGAGCCTTGTTTCTGGGCAACTACATTATGGGCAAGGGGCAGAACTTCGCCGTGGAAGCATTTAAAGCGGCTTACGCGCAGCAGCCCAACCTTCGCCTGCACTTCGCGGGTGGCGACATGGGGCTGGAGAAAAACCGGGCCTACCGGCGGCAGCTCGAAGCTGCGGTGTCGGCGGCCGGCTTAGCGCAGGTCGTGACCTTTGGCAGCTTCGTGCAGGATGTAGAGGCCGCCATCAAACAGGCCGATATTGTGCTGAATTTTTCCGAATCGGAATCCTTTTCGCTTACCTGCCTCGACGCACTCTACTTCGGAACCCCATTAATTGCTACCGACTGCGGAGGGCCGGCTGAGTTATTCGAGTCCGGCCGTTCGGGGATTTTAGTGCCTAACCGGGACGTGCCGGCCATGACCCAGGCGCTGTTGGCACTAGGTGCCGACCCGGAGCTGCGCCGTAAGTTTGCCGCTGCGGGCCGGGAGTTCGTGCGCCATAAGTTTCGGGCCGAGGCCACGTATGAGCAGTTGGGGAAGCTGTACGCGGCGGTGCTGGCGGAGTAGGGGAGCGGGGCGTCCAGCGGCCAGGTGGCAGACTCTACGTGCCTGCTGTTATGCCGGTCGGTCGTTAAGCGGGCTGCTGACGCGGTGTAGGGTGCGGAGCTTAGCTTCGCTGTCCTTCGGTTGTCCCCGCCCGTTGTTGGGCGACAGTTGCTGGATTCGTTAAACGGTGGGCGGGGGCAATCTCCGCACCCTACAACGTGTGATGTGACTTTCGCTTATAAAACTTTTCGATAGATCCAATTATCCGGTCCTGCTGCTCAAATTGCAAATCGTGATAGAGCGGCAGACGAACCAGCGTCTGGCCGAACCGGTCGGCGTTGGGAAGCAAACGGCCATCGTGCCGGGGCGCGTAGTAGGGGCTGGTGTGCAGGGGGAGGTAGTGGAACACGGCCAGAATGTGGTGACGCAGCAGGTAGGCCAGCAGGGCGTCGCGCTCGGTTCTGGATGAGCAGCACAGGGCGAACAGGTGCCAGTTGGGCTGAGTGCCAATGGGGGGGGCAGGCAACAGTTGGAAAGTCCCGGCAGCAGCTAGCGGACCGAGTGCGGCGGCGTACCGCTCCCAGAGCTGCTGCCGCCGCTGCTGGATGATCTTACGGGACTCCAGCTGCGCCCATAGATAGGCGGCGTTCAGTTCGGAGGGCAGGAAGGAGGACCCCACGTCGACCCATTCGTAGCGCGCTGCTTCGCCCCGGGCAAAGGCGGCGCGGTTGGTGCCCTTTTCCCAGATGATTTCAGCGCGGGCGGCCAGCCGTGGGTCGTTGACGGCCAGCAGGCCTCCTTCACCCGCACTCAGGTTCTTGGTTTCATGGAAGGAGAAAGCAGCCAGATGGCCGAAGGTACCCAGAGGGCGGCCCTGGTAGCTGGCTTCAATGGCCTGAGCGGCGTCTTCGACCACCCACAAATTGTGGCGCTCGGCCAGTGCCAGCAGGGCTGCCATATCGCAGGCCTGGCCGCCATAGTGCACCGGTACAATAGCGCGGGTGCGCGGCGTGATGAGGGCTTCAAGCTGCGCAACATCCAGATTGGGATGATCGGGGCAACTGTCGGCAAACACGATGCGGGCCCCGCGCAACACGAAAGCGTTGGCCGTGGAAGTAAACGTATAGCTGGGCACAATAACCTCGTCGCCGGGCTGGATATCGAGTAACAGGGCGGCCATTTCCAGCGCCGCAGTGCCACTGGTTGTGAGCAAAGCCTTCGCAATGCCGTACTGCTGCTCGAAAAACTGCTGGCAGCGCCGGGTGAATTCGCCGTTGCCCGAGAGCTTTCCTGCGGCGGCCGCCTGCCGGATATATTCGAGCTCCGGCCCGGCTAAGTGGGGGCGGTTGAAGGGAATGAAATCAGCAGGCGGGGGAGAAGGGAGCATGGGAGCAAGGGCGCAAAATCAAAGATACCAGTCCAGTCGGTGCCGAAGCGTAAGCTGCGCGACTGGCTAATGCATCGGGGCCAACCGCATTACCTTTGTTCTATACTACCGGTTTGCGCTTCCGCCCGGAGTTTATAGTTACATATGCAGATTCTTTTTCTGGTCCCTTACCCTACAGGCAAGGCGCCATCGCAACGGTTCCGGTTCGAGCAATACTTCGGAACCCTGACGGCCGCTGGCCATTACTACCAGGTGGCGCCGTTTATTTCGGAAGCCACCTGGCGCATTCTTTACCTGCCCGGTCACCAAGTGCGCAAGGCACTAGGCATCCTAGGCGGTTTTGTGCGGCGTATGGTCCAGCTGCTGACGGCGCATCGGTACGACTATGTTTTTATTCACCGCGAAGCCTCGCCTATCGGGCCACCTATATTCGAGTGGCTGCTGGCTAGGGTGTGGAAAAAGAAAATCATTTATGATTTCGACGACGCTATCTGGATTCCCAACACATCGGCTGCCAATAAAATCGTGGCGGGCATCAAGTGGCATCACAAGGTGGACAGCGTCTGCCGTTGGGCCTACAAAGTGAGTTGCGGCAATGCCTACCTGCGCGATTATGCCCGGCAGTTCAACCCACGGGCCGTAATCAATCCTACTACCATCGACACCGAGCACCTGCACAATCAGGTACGCGACCAAGCTGCTCCGGGCCGGCTGGTTATAGGCTGGACGGGTACGCACTCCACGCTCAAATACATTCAGCAGGTAGTGCCAGTGCTGGCTAAGCTGGAGCAGGAATTCGACTTCGAGTTCCGGGTGATTTCCAATCAGCCGCCCGAATTGCCCCTGCGCAGCCTAGTGTACCAGCCCTGGCGTAAGGAAACCGAAATTGCCGATTTGCTGGCCTTCCATGTGGGACTGATGCCACTAGAGGACGATAAGTGGGCGCAAGGCAAGTGTGCGTTCAAAGCCCTGCAGTACATGGCGCTGGGCGAGCCCGCCTTGGTTTCGCCGGTTGGGATGAACACCGAGGTGGTAACTGATGGCGTAAATGGCAATATCTGTGCTTCGCCCGCCGAATGGGAGGCTGCCCTGCGGCGCCTGCTACTCGACCCCGCGCTACGTACCCGCATGGGGCAGGCGGCTCGTCAGACAGTGCAACAGCGCTATTCCGTGACGGCCAACGAATCCAACTTTCTGGACCTGTTTAGCTGAACTCTGGTAGTGGATTTAGGCTGGCGCTGAGCCTGAGCAATAGACTGCATGATATACAAAGCCGCCAGATAAAAGGGCATCAGCGGTATTTTGTAGCGCACCAGCGTCCCGAAGTTGCCGCTATTGACGCCCACGCCAATGGCGAAAATGATGGTGAACAGAAAGCTGAATAGCAGCACCGGCGTACGACCGACCAGGGCCAGCCCCTTAAACAGGCCCGTGCGATAAAACAGGCTCACGGTAAGCCAGATAAACAGCGTAGCCTCCAGAGCTGATAACAGCATCACCGGGTTGCGCACCTCGAACAAGAAGGGGCGAAACAGCGACACGAACACGGCCTGCGGGGCTACTTTGACAATAGAGCCTAGCGAACCATCAAGCTCTCCGATTTGGTATACCGAACCGCTGGCTACATATTCGGTTAGGTACTCCTGCGTGATTCGACTACGCTCCCCGATATTCTCTACGTCAAAACGCTCGTCTCCAGCTGTCAGGTTGGTAGCGCCAAAATATGCAGCGGCTAGGCCAAAAAGTAGGAAGAAAGGTTTAAGGAGCAGGCGTACCGAAGCGTTTTTGATTCGTTGGTTGTTTTCATTGAACACCCACAGCAGCGCCGGTGGTAGAAAAGATAGTAGTATGTAGACCTTCACAGAAATAAGGATATACAATCCTATTCCGCCCATAACAAGCGCTGTGGGAATATTTCGACGCACGATAAGCGCGTGGTAAAAGCCGTAAAATACCCAGCCCAATGCTCCCATGCAAAGCGAGTCTTTCCCCAGGCCAGACCCCCAGAAGAAGACCGAGGGTAGAAAGAATACAGCAATAGCAAGTTTCTTGTAGGCCAGTGGATATACCCGCAGGAAGGTGAGGTACATGGCCCACATGCCCGAGAAGCTGAGCAGCGCGAAGCACAGACCGATAATACTGTAAGTCCCAAAGCATAAGACGGCAAAAGCCGACGCTACCCGAACCACAAAGTATTCGGTCGGGGAGTTGAACCAGTACATCTGGCCGGTGTACTTTACAGTCAGCGGATCATAGGTTGCCGGACCAAAAATCAACTTGAGGCCCAAAGCTGGCGAATCGACAAAAGCCTGATAGACGATTTTTACGTGTTTATAATAGTTAAAAGTATCACCACCTCCATAATAGAATTGGTAAATCAGCCCCAGTGAAATAGCGCCGATAAACTTGACAGTCAGCGCAGGGATAAAGTACTTCTTCGTTAGTGAATTAGTGAATCGCTTACGCGCCGCAAAGGCCAACCCGTAAAATAAGGCCAGGTAGAATGGGGTCAGGAAGAGGTCCTTTAAATCCATAGGAACAGCTATTCAATCTAGACGGGCCAGCGGGTAGGAACTGCAAAGAACGGTATCCCGACCTTACCAGCGCTTGACCACTAAATTCCTACTACCGCCGACTACTTCATCTTCAGATACTCCCGGGCCTCGCGGTACTGGTCGGACTTGCGGTCGGATTTCTCCAGCACGACGGTGTAGTAGCGGCGGGCGGCGCGGGTGTCCTTGGCTTCGGCGGTTAGGCGGGCCAGGGCCAGGTTGGCGAACACGTAGAAGCCGTAGTTGGTTTCGCCGTTCTGCTCGGCAAATACGATGCAGCGCTGGTAATAGTCGCGGGCCTTGGCCAGGTCCTTATACTTGTGCTGCATGAAGTAGGCCAAGAAGTAGGTGGCGTAGCGGCCGCTGTTGGCCTCATAACCAGGCAGGCCGCGGCCGAGCTTGTCGAGCATGTCGCGGCTGATTCGCTCACACTCGCGGTAGCCTCCTTCGCGGAAGCAGGCGTTGGCGTAGTTGCGCTGAAAGTAGGCGTTATCGGGGTAGGTGGTGGCCAGGTAGCGGGCGGTGGGCAGGGCTTCGGCAGGCTTGTCTTCCTCGATGAGCAGGATGCGCATGAGGTAGGTGCGGGCCTCGGGGCCGACGTAGAACCCGTTTTCGGCTACGTTGCGCAGCTGCTGCAGGCCCAGCTGCTTGTTGCCCTTCGGGAAGAACAGCAGCACGGGCTTGAGCAGCGGGTAGTTTTCCGGAATCCAGACGGCGTAGTAGTTGAACAGGGCCTGCCCGAACAGGAATTCGGGGCTCAGCCCGTTGGCCTCCTTGCTCTTGTTGAGGTAATCCAGGCAGCGTTTGGCGCTGACGGTGGCTTTGCGCCAGTCGCTGCGCTCGGCGTGCAGGCGGGCATCGAAGCCGTAGCCGGCGGCCAGGAAAAACGCCGCCTCGTAGTTCTGGTTGTCGCTCTTATAAATTGCTTCTGCCTTGGTAATGGTGGTATCCATGTAGGCAAAAAACTGCCGGTCGTAGAGCTTGGTCTGGATGCCGGTGGGCACGATTTTCCACCAGGTGCTGAGGCCCAGCAGAAAATAGGGCAGCGGGTGGCTAGGGTAGCGGCGGCGCAGGCTCCGGAACTGCCGCTCGGCCTTATCATACTTGAAGTTGTAAAGGTTGTACACGGCCCCTTCCAGCTCGGTCTGGATGTCCTTATCGAGCAGCAGCCAGCCCGAAATATCGATGGCGGCCGGAGCTACATCAACGTTTTCCAGCTTCACTTGGCGCGTCGAGTCGGGCAGCAGGTCGGGGCGGGTGGGGTCGGGCTGCATCGTTTCCGCGCGCGTGGCTTCCGGGCGAGGTGGCTCGGGCGGCGTCGGGGCGGTGGGCTGCTGGGCGCGGGCAGCCCAGGGAAGCAGTAGCAGCAGGAAAATAAATAGGGGTATTAGTTGACGCATACGCTCGGCTAGTCGCGGCGACGGACCGCAGTGATAACCAAACCCCTGCTCCCCGACCGGAAGGCTAAATTAGAACTTTTAGCGCTAATTTGGACAAAAAATATACAGCCGATGGAGCTCTTACGTGCTATGTGTCAGATTCCGGCCCCTGCGGGCCACGAAACAGCCCTGACAGAATTTGTGCTGCGCTACGTGCAGCAACACCAGGCGCAGTGGCGCATGCACCCCGAGGTGCTAACCGGCGAACAGTTTCAGGATTGCATTATCCTGGTATTTGGTAGACCTCAAACGGCAGTGTTTGCGCACCTCGATAGTATTGGATTCACGGTTCGCTATGGTCGGCAGCTGGTACGCATTGGCGGGCCGGTGGCTGAAACCGGCTACCGACTGGTAGGGGAGGACTCGCGGGGAAAGATTGACTGCACGCTGGTGGTCGATGAGGATACCGGCGCGCTGAGCTACGATTACCACCGCGACCTGGACCGGGGCACGGAGCTGACGTTCTATTGCGACTTCCGCGAAACCGACACCACCGTGCAAAGCTGCTACCTCGACAACCGCCTGGGCGTCTGGAACGCGCTGCGCCTGTGCGAAACGCTGGAGCACGGCATTGTGGCCTTCTCCTGCTGGGAGGAGCACGGCGGCGGCTCGGTGGCCTATCTGGCCAAGTACATCTACGAAACTTACGGCGTGCGCCAGGCCCTGATTTCCGACATCACCTGGGTAACCGAAGGCGTGCAGCCCGGCCAGGGTGTAGCCATCAGCCTGCGCGACTCGCTGATTCCGCGCCGCGCCTACGTCGACCGTATCCGTCGGATTGCGGCGGCCTCGGGCATTGCGCACCAGCTGGAAGTGGAGGGCAGCGGGGGCTCCGATGCCAAAGAACTGCAGCACGGCGCCCAGCCCTGGGACTGGTGCTTCGTGGGTGCCCCCGAGGACAATGTGCATTCGCCCGACGAAATCGTGGACAAGCGCGACATTGAAAGTATGCTGGCGCTGTATCAGGTGCTGATGCGGGAGCTTTGATTAGCTGTTAGCTGAGAGCTGCTAGCTGTCAGCTTGATGTGCTGTCATCTTGGGCAATGCAAAGGGCCTTATCACGCTCGAATAGTCGCAACAATGGCTGTTCAGGCGTGATAAGGCCTTTTTTGTCGCTTGATATACGGAACGTCACAATGCCAGATAGTTAGCTAACAGCTAATAGCTCTCCGCTAACAGCTGACAAATTGGGTAATAAACTCTATTTTACCCGCCTAAACGCTTCCTCAACCAAACCCACTTCCCACTGCCTATGCCTCCTGTACTTTACGCCGTGCCCGTGCTGGGCCTTTTTGCGCTTTTATACACCTGGGTGCGCTCGGGCTGGGTGAGCCGGCAGGATGCCGGCGACGAGCGGATGCGCACCATTGCCGGCTACATTGCCGATGGGGCCATTGCCTTTCTGAAAGCGGAGTACCGGGTGCTGGTCATTTTTGGCCTGATTGCCTCGGCTTTCCTCTTTTACCTGGGCAGCACTGGCGAGAAGTCGAGCCCGGTGATTGTTATTGCCTTTATTATCGGGGCCGTGTTTTCGGCGCTGGCGGGCTACATCGGGATGAAGATTGCCACCAAGGCCAACGTGCGCACGGCCCAGGCCGCCCGCACCAGCCTGAGCAAGGCCCTGAGCGTGTCGTTTTCGGGCGGCTCGGTGATGGGCATGGGCGTGGCGGGGCTGGCTGTGATGGGGCTGGGCTCGTTGTTTATCGTGTTCTACCAGCTGTTCGTGGTAAGCAAGGGCGGCACGGCCAACGGCATCGAGATGGAAACGGCCCTGGAGGTGCTCACGGGCTTCTCGCTGGGGGCCGAAAGCATTGCCCTGTTTGCCCGCGTGGGCGGCGGCATCTACACCAAAGCCGCCGACGTGGGCGCCGACCTGGTGGGCAAAGTGGAAGCCGGCATCCCCGAGGACGACCCCCGCAACCCCGCCACCATTGCCGACAACGTGGGCGACAACGTGGGCGACGTGGCCGGCATGGGCGCCGACCTGTTCGGCTCCTACGTGGCCACTATTCTGGCTACCATGGTGCTGGGCCGCGAGGTAATTGCCCGCGGCGACCAGTTTCAGGGCCTCTCGCCCATTTTGCTGCCGATGGTCATTGCCGGCATGGGCATCGTGGCCTCGCTGCTGGGCATTTTGCTGGTGAAGGTGAAGGAGGGCGGCAACGTGCAGGCGGCCCTCAACTTTGGCAACTACGTGTCGGTGGCCATTTCGGCGGTGGCCTCGTTCTTCATTATCAAGTGGATGCTGCCCACCGAAGACCTCGTGATTCGCGGCGTGACCTTTAACGCCATGAGTGTATTCTGGGCCGTAATTGTGGGCCTCGTGGTGGGTACGTTGATGAGCATCATCACCGAATACTACACGGCTATGGGCCGGCGGCCGGTGCTGAGCATTGTGCGGCAAAGCTCCACGGGCCACGCCACCACCGTTATCGGGGGGCTGTCGGTGGGCATGGAAAGCACGGTGCTGCCGATTCTGGTGCTGGCGGCCGGCATCATCCTCAGCTACGAGTGCGCCGGCCTCTACGGCGTGGCCATTGCCGCAGCCGGCATGATGGCCACCACCGCCATGCAGCTGGCCATCGACGCGTTCGGCCCCATTGCCGACAACGCCGGCGGCATTGCCGAAATGAGCGAGCTACCCAAGGAAGTACGCGAGCGAACCGACATTCTGGACGCCGTGGGCAACACCACCGCCGCCACCGGCAAGGGCTTCGCCATTGCCTCGGCCGCCCTCACCTCGCTGGCTTTGTTTGCGGCCTTTATGGGCACGGCCAACATTACAAGCATCGACATCAGCAACGCCCGGGTGCTGGCCGGGCTGTTCGTGGGCGCCATGATTCCGTTCATCTTCTCCGGCCTAGCCATTTCGGCTGTGGGGCGGGCGGCCATGGCGATGGTGCAGGAGGTGCGGCGGCAGTTCCGCGAGATTCCGGGCATTATGGAAGGCACCGGCCGGCCCGAGTACGAGAAGTGCGTGGCCATTTCCACCCAGGCCGCCATCCGCGAAATGATGCTGCCGGGCGCCATTGCCCTGGTGGTACCGGTGCTGGTGGGTTTCACCTTCGGGCCTGAAGTGCTGGGCGGCCTGCTGGCCGGCGTTACCGTGAGCGGGGTGCTGATGGCCATCTTCCAGAGCAACGCCGGCGGGGCCTGGGACAATGCCAAGAAGTCGTTCGAGAAGGGCGTGCTAATTGACGGCACGATGCAGTACAAGGGCTCCGACGCCCACAAGGCCTCCGTCACCGGCGACACGGTGGGCGACCCGTTCAAGGACACCTCCGGCCCCAGCATGAACATTCTCATCAAGCTGATGAGCATCGTTTCGCTCGTGATTGCCCCCCACATTGCCGCCCCCGCGCGCGGCGTGGTGCAGGCCCCGGAGCAGGTGCCGGCCACGCACGTGCGGGCCGTGGTGCCGGCAGCTACTGTGGTGGCGGTGGCAGCGGTGCGGTAGAAACTACTACTTGTCATCCTGAGCAGAGCGAAGGACCTATACAGAAGCTATTGTCTTACGTCAGCTTCTGTATAGGTCCTTCGCTCTGCTCAGGATGACAGGTGGATTTTTCAGCCCCCGACTCCTGCCATCCCGGCGCTAAACTCTACCTTTGAGGTGCCCATTCACCCAAGGCCCAACCTCAAGCGGATGAACCCCGACCATATTACGCTGCACGACAAAGAGTTTAAGCCCTATTTGTCGGCCCCGGAGCTGACGGCGGCTATTGCCGAAGTAGCCGGGCAGCTGAACCAGGATTACGCCGGCCGACAGCTGCTGTTTGTGGTAGTGCTCAACGGCTCGTTCATGTTCGCCGCCGATTTGCTCAAGCACATCAGCCTGCCCTGCGAGGTGTGCTTTATCCGGGTGGCCTCGTACGAAGGCACCAGCAGCAGCGGCGAAATCAAAGAAGTGCTGGGCCTGACCGAAGAACTGCGGGGCCGCCACGTAGTGATTGTGGAGGATATCGTGGACACCGGCCACACCATGCGCATGTTGCTCGACACGCTCGGCGCCCAGCAGCCCGCCTCGCTGGAAGTAGCCACGCTGTTTCTCAAGCCCGAATGCCTGCTCCACGAGCTGCCCATACGCTACGTGGGCCTGCGCATCCCCAACGACTTCATTGTAGGCTACGGCCTCGATTTCGACGGGCTGGGCCGCAACTACCCCGACGTCTACCAGGCCGTATAAGCCGGTCAGCCGCCTTCCGATACCGGATTTCGGCCGTAGCTTTGCCCGGCCGTTTGCCGTAACGTGCTTATATTTCCAGAAACCGCCCGTTTTCCCTTCCCGCGTAACCCCTCGCTGCTCATGCTCAATCTTGTACTCTTCGGCCCTCCCGGCGCCGGTAAAGGCACGCAAAGCCAGAAGCTGATTGCCCGCTACAACCTGGTGCACCTCTCGACTGGCGACCTGCTGCGCGCCCAGATCAGCCGCGGCACCGAGCTGGGCCTGCAGGCCAAAAAGCTCATGGACGAGGGCCTGCTGGTGCCCGATGAAGTGGTAATTGGCATGATTGGCTCGGCCCTGAAAGAGAACGAGCAGGCGGCGGGCTTCATCTTCGACGGCTTCCCGCGCACCGTGCCCCAGGCCGAAAGCCTCGACCGGCTGCTGGCCGAGCACGGCACCAAGGTAACGTGCATGGTGGCGCTGGAAGTGCAGGAGCAGGAGCTGGTGAAACGCCTGCTGGAGCGCGGCAAAACCTCGGGCCGCCCCGACGACCAGAACGAGGAGAAAATCCGCAAGCGCGTAACGGTGTACAACACCGAAACCGCCCAGGTAGCCGGTTACTACGCCGCCCAGAACAAATTTTGCGGCCTGAACGGCGTGGGCGAAATCGAGGATATTTTCGGCCAGATCTGCGCCATCCTCGACCAGCATCAGTCGGCGGTTTCCGAAGGAAGCCAGCAGGCCACCAAGGAAGTAAAAGCGTAACTTTGCGGCTGTTGAAATAGAGCAGCTTCCGAAACCCCCTGTCATCCTGAGCGGAGCGAAGGACCTATATAGAAGCTAGCATCAAACAATAGCTTCTGTATAGGTCCTTCGCTCCGCTCAGGATGACAGGGGGTTTCATTCTCAACCAATTAAGAAACAAGAGGCAAGAATGAGTCAATTCTTAATTCTTAATTCTTAATTCTTAATTAAAACACCTTGGCTTCCAATAACTTCATCGACTACGTTAAAATCAACTGCCGCTCGGGTAGGGGCGGGGCGGGCTCGCACCACTTCTTCCGGGCCAAAGGCCTGCCCAACGGCGGCCCCGACGGCGGCGACGGCGGCCGCGGCGGCCACATCATCCTCGAAGGCAGCTCCCAGCTCTGGACGCTGCTGCACCTGCAGTACAAGAAACACCTGATTGCCGAAGCCGGCGAAGGCGGCGGCGAAAACCTGCGCTCCGGCAAGCAGGGCCAGGATATCATCATCCAGGTGCCCCTGGGCACCGTGGCCCGCGACGCCGAAACCGGCGAGAAGAAGCTTGAAATTACCGAGGATGGCCAGCGCCTGATTCTGACGCCCGGCGGCCGCGGTGGCTGGGGCAACGACCACTTCAAGTCGGCCACCAATCAGGCCCCCCAGTACGCCCAGCCCGGCGAGGATGGCATTGACGAGTGGGTGATTCTGGAGCTCAAGCTGCTGGCCGACGTGGGCCTGGTGGGCTTCCCGAACGCGGGCAAAAGCACGCTGCTATCCGTCGTGTCGGCCGCCACGCCCAAAATTGCCGATTACGCCTTCACCACCCTCACGCCCAACCTGGGCGTGGTGGCCTACCGCGACTACAAGTCGTTTGTGATGGCCGATATTCCGGGCATTATCGAGGGCGCGGCCGAGGGCAAGGGCCTGGGCCACCGCTTCCTACGCCACGTCGAGCGCAACTCCATTTTGCTGTTTATGATCAGCTGCGACTCGCCCGACATCAACGCCGAGTACCGGGTGCTGCTCAGCGAGCTGGAGCAGTTCAACCCCGAGTTGCTGGACAAGCGCCGTCTGCTGGCTATCAGCAAATCGGATATGCTCGACGACGAGCTGGAGGCCGAAATCCGGGCCACGCTGCCCACCGACCTGCCCACCATCTTCATTTCCAGCCTGACCAACAAGAATATCCAGCCGCTGAAGGATATGATCTGGAAGGCGCTGCACGCGGAGTAATTCGCCGGTAGCGAAGAGCCAAACAACGGGCCGGGTGCTGGAACGAGTCCGGCGCCCGGCCCGTTGTTTGTGCCAACCTGACAGCAAAAACCGCTTTGGCCTATTGCTTGCAGCCGGGCTCTTGCCTACAGGCCAAATCCAGTGAAAAACCCTTTCCGACGATATTTTACGACTATGGCTGACGACCAGAACCTGCCCCAGGACGACAATATGACCGACCCCGCCACCGCTACCGCTGGCGAAACGACCGACGAGACGACGCCTGAAACCGGCGCTTCGGCGGGTGGCAACGAACTGGCCGACCTCAAGGACAAGTACCTGCGGCAGGCGGCCGAGTTCGAGAACTACAAGCGCCGCACCGCCAAGGAGCGCATCGACCTGTTCAAGAGCGCCAACCAAGAGTTGATGGCGGTGCTGCTGCCCGTGCTCGACGATTTCGACCGGGCCCGCCATCATACCCAGGATACCCAGGATGCCGGCACCGTGCGTGAGGCCGTGGATATCATCCAGAATAAGCTCAACAAAACCCTCGAGCAGAAGGGCCTGACCCCCATGAATGCCGTGGGCACCGCCTTCGACCCCGAGCTGCACGAGGCCATTGCCCAGATTCCGGCCCCCTCGGAAGACCTGAAGGGCAAGGTGGTGGACGAGGTGGAAAAAGGCTACTACCTGGGCGACAAGGTGCTGCGCCACGCCAAAGTGGTGCTGGGACAGTAGAACTTGAGCTGTTAGCTGGCAGCTTTTAGCTGTTAGCTTTCGTGCTGTTTGACCAAAGACCGTGCTTGAGCTCAACAAGAGCGAGTAGTCGCTCACGGACAACTACATGCCGCTTTCGATTTAATCATCAGTCGAAGACGAGAAGCAGACCAAAAGCTAACAGCTAGTAGCTGTCAGCTAAAAGCTTAACAAACATGGCAACGAAGCGAGATTATTACGAAGTGCTGAGCGTGGCCAAAAACGCGGCGGGCGACGAGATTAAGAAGGCCTACCGCAAGGTGGCCATCAAATACCACCCCGACAAAAACCCCGACGACCCGACGGCCGAGGACAAGTTCAAGGAAGCCGCTGAGGCCTACGAGGTGCTCAGCGACGAGCAGAAGCGTGCCCGTTACGACCGTTACGGCCACCAGGGCATGGGCGGTGGCGGCGGTGGCCCCCAGAACATGGAGGACATCTTCAGCCAGTTCGGCGACATTTTCGGCGGCGGGGGCTTCGAGAGCTTCTTTGGTGGGGGCGGCCGCGGCCAGCAGGCCGGGCGGCGCGTGCGCAAGGGTTCCAACCTGCGCATCAAGCTCAAGCTCGACTTAGAGGAAGTCGCCAACGGCGTCGAGAAGAAAATCAAGGTGAAGCGCTACGTGGCCTGCGAGCCGTGCTCGGGCACCGGCGCCAAAAACGGTACCGACCTGAAAACCTGCCAGACCTGCCAGGGCCAGGGCCAGGTGAAGCGCGTGGTGAACACCATGCTCGGCCAGATGGTGAGCGCCAGCACCTGCCCCACCTGCGAGGGCGAGGGCAAGGTGGTAACCAGCACCTGCGACGTGTGCAAGGGCGACGGCCGCCAGTTGCACGAGGAAGTTATTCCCATCAACATTCCGGCCGGCGTGGCCGAAGGCATGCAGCTGAGCATGACCGGCAAGGGCAACTACCCCGAGCGCGGTGGCGTGCCCGGCGACCTGCTCATCCAGATTGAGGAGGAGCCGCACGAGCTGCTACGCCGCGAGGGCAACAACATCATGTTCGAGCAGTACATCTCGTTCGTGGATGCCGCCCTGGGCTCCAACATCGAAGTGCCGACTATTGAGGGCAAGGTGAAGATTAAGGTGGAGCCGGGCACCCAGCCGGGCAAAATCCTGCGCCTGCGCGGCAAGGGCATCAAAGACATCAACGGCTATGGCCGCGGCGACCAGCTCATCCACCTCAACGTCTGGACCCCCAAGAGCGTGAGCGGAGAGGAGCGCGAGCTGCTCGAAAAGCTGCGCGACTCCCGCAATTTCGTGCCCAGCCCCGGCAAAAACGAGAAGGGCTTCTTCGAGAAAGTGAAGGAGTACTTCGCGTAGAATCACAGATTTCTGCTGATTCTTCCGCTGATTTCGCAGATTCGTATAGCCTGCTAACGCCCGCCCCTTTTTGGGGGTGGGCGTTTTTGTTTTCTGGCCGAGGGGCGCCGAGGGATGCGCGGCGGTAAAGCGAGAACCTCCTTTTAGCCACCGCGCCTCCCTCGGCGCGCCTCGGTGAGAAATTTTTCAGCGCTGCTTGTAATGCTGATGGGAAACGGCCGATATAGGCTACAAATGTTCTCCTGATGGCATCTGCCCCGCTTGCACCGGAATTCCTGGAAATGCTGAATGCCCACCAGCCGCGGCTGCGGCGGGCGGCGCGCCTGTACTGCGCCGATGCCGACGACCGGCAGGATTTGTACCAGGAAATCGTGCTGCAGCTGTGGCGGGCGTGGCCGCGCTACGAGGCCCGGCCCGAGGTGCAGGTGGGCACCTGGCTGTATCGGGTGGCGCTGAACGTGGCTATATCGGACCTGCGCCGCCGCACCCGCCGCCCCGCCGCCGACCGCCTGCCCGGCCCCGACGGCCTGCCCGAAGTGCCCGCTCCCCCGCCCGAAGGCCCCGACCCCGACGACTTGGCCGAGCTCTACCGGGCCATTGCCCGCCTCTCCGACGTCGAAAAGGCTTTCGTACTGCTCTACCTCGAAGAAAAGACCTACGCCGAAATGGCCGACATCCTCGGCATCACCCCCAACAACGTGCGCGTGAAAATGCACCGCGTGCAGGACAAGCTTCGCCAACTGTTAACCCAACCCGCCTGATGGAACTCGACGATTTTCGGAGCCGCTGGCAGGACCAGCCCACTGACCAGTCTACTGACTTTACTTCTTCTGACCAAAATCTGCGCACTATGCTCGCTTCTCAAACTTCCTCCAATCCACTGTTTAAGCTGAAAAGGAATGCCTCTCGGGAGGTGAAGCTGGTACTGATGGGAATAGTATTAATCGTTTTTGATGCATTGATATTCTTTCGGCATTCTACTAAAATGCAGCTATTCGCGGCGGGTATCTTGCTGATATTGTGCGTGGTGGGGATGATTGTGTATCAGCGCCAGCAACTTATTAGCCAAATGGAGCAGCAGCATGACGACCTTTACCACTTTCTGAACAGCCGGATTAGCAGGTTTCGCCAATTGATGCGCCTGCATGACTATGTAGGGGTAGTTGCTCTGCTGCTATTGATGGCAACAGTAATGGTAGTCCGCTGGAAGCACATATGGACCTACTTAGCTCCGGCTCACCCCGATTGGGGCTGGCATATGGGAGTTGCGGGGGGGGCAACAGTGGCTTTAGCCGCACTACTCTATGCCGCCTATGCAGTGGGCCGAAAGGAACATCAGCACCGCTACGGCCGCCACCTCGACCAGCTGGAAGCGGCTCTGCGCGAGTTGCGGGACTGAGGCGGCCTGTTGGTTGAAAATCGTCCAATCAAGAATTCAGAAAACGCTACATTTAAGCATCCGCAAATTTCCGCGGGTATTGGCTCTCCTGAACATCAGCTGACAGCGCTCAGCTAAAAGCGAACAGCTCAACAAGAATGCAACCAGCCCTCGAAGCCCTGAACGTGCGCAAAACCTACGGCGAGCACGTCGCCCTGAACGATGTGAGCCTGGAAATTCCGGACCGGAGCATTTACGGCCTGCTCGGGCCCAACGGCGCCGGCAAAACCTCGCTCATCCGCATCATTACCCAGATAACCGGCGCCGACGCGGGCGAAATCCGCATCCGGGGCGAGAAGCTGGCCCCCAAGCACATCGGCGAAATCGGCTACCTGCCCGAGGAGCGCGGCTTGTACAAGAAGATGAAAGTGGGCGAGCAACTGCTGTACCTGGCCCGCCTCAAAGGGCTGAGCCGCACCGATGCCACCCAGCGCATCAAGGCCTGGGTGCAGCGCTTCGACCTGACGCCCTGGGTGGAGAAGAATGTGGAAGACCTGAGCAAGGGCATGCAGCAGAAGGTGCAGTTTATTGCCACCGTGCTCCACGAGCCCAGCATCATCATCCTCGACGAGCCGTTTTCGGGTTTCGACCCCATCAACGCCAACCTCATCAAGGACGAAATCCTGGCCCTGCGCGACAAGGGCGCGACCATCATCCTGGCCACGCACCGCATGGAATCGGTGGAGGAAATGTGCGACAACATCGCCCTCATCAACCGCAGCCGCAAGGTGCTCGACGGGCCGGTGAGCACCGTGAAGGACGCCTTCCGCACCCAGACCTACTCGGTGGAGGGCAAGGGCCGGCTGATGGTGATGCACCCCGACTTTGAGGTGCTGGAGCACAATGAGCGCGAAAACGGCCACTTCCACGACATTATCCGGCTGCACGCCGGCACCACGCCCAACGATTTGCTGCGCTACCTCATCGGCAACGTGGAGGTGCACGCTTTCCGCGAGCTGATTCCGAGCATCAACGAAATCTTCATCCGCCGGGTGAAGGAAACCATGCCCGAAACGCTGCTGGAAGAGGCCGTCTGATTCTTTAGCTATTCAACGTCGCGCCTCACCCCCCGGCCCCCTCTCCGAAGAAGGAGAGGGGGAGCCACGGCAGCCCTTACAAGCGGTCCGGTAGGTTTCGTCGAACGCACCCCCTCTCCTTTTTCGGAGAGGGGGCCGGGGGGTGAGGCGCGACGCAAGAACGACCCGGCTCCCAAAAGCGCGCATTAATTTTAGCCCCCACACTCTCCAAACTATGCCTTCCAACTTCTGGCTCATTGCCCAGCGCGAATACCTGACCCGGGTAAAAAAGCGCAGCTTCCTGATTATGACGCTGCTCGTGCCGCTGATTGTGGCCGCGTTCGGCTTCTTCATCGTCAAGATTGCCACTTCCGACAACGACACCCAGGAAGTGGTGCAGGTGCTCGATACCAGCGGGCAAAACCTGGGCGCCCGGCTCGTTTCGACCAAGCAGATGCTGTTCAAGCCCGTGCAGGGCACGCTGGAAACGGTGAAAAAGGACTACCTCAAATCGGAGGACGACGGGTTGCTGTACCTGCCGGCCGGCCTGAGCCTGGAGGCCCCCAAGGGCGTGCAGCTCTACGCCAAGGGCAACGTGAGCATCCGCAAGCAGCAGGCCGTGGAAAACGCCCTCGACAAGCTGTTTTCGGAGGACAAGATGCGCGCTTCGGGCTTGTCGCAGGAAAAGCTGGATGCGCTGAAAACCAACATCGACGTGGACAGCATCAACCTCGACGAAAGCGGCAAGGAGAAAAACAGCAACGCCCTGGCCACCTCGGGCATTGCCTACGCGCTGGCGCTGCTGATTTACCTGTTCATTTTCATGTACGGCGTGCAGATTATGCGCGGCGTGGGCGAGGAGAAGTCGAGCCGGATTATGGAGGTGATGCTCTCGTCGGTGAAGCCGTTTGAGATGATGATGGGCAAGATTGTGGGCATTGCGGCCGTGGGCCTGACCCAGTTCCTGCTCTGGGGCATCCTGTCGGTAGGAGCCACCTCGGTGGTTACGGCCGTGTTTGCCGACAAGCTGGCCGCCACGGCCAAAACCGAAACCGCCGCCAACCCCGGCGGCACCGAGCGGGCCGCCAAAGTGATGGGCGGCGCCGAAGTAGCCAGCGCCGACAACGCCGCCGCGACTTCTGCCGACCCGGCCGCCGCCGTATCGGAGCGGTTCAGCGTATTCAAAGCCCTGCGCGGGCTGCCGCTGGGCATGATTGCCGTCGGCTTCGTGATTTACTTTTTGGGCGGCTACCTGCTCTACGGGGCGCTGTTCGGGGCCATCGGGGCGGCCGTCGACGACCAGACCGACACCCAGCAGTTCATGTTTCCGATTACCATGCCGCTGATTCTAAGCTACATTATCGGCGTGAGCGTGATTCTGCGCAACCCCGACGGGCCGGTGGCTTTCTGGATGTCGATGATTCCGTTTACCTCGCCCATTGCCATGGTTATCCGGCTGCCGTTCGGGGTGCCGGTGTGGCAGCTGGCCCTCTCCATTGTGCTGCTGATTGCGGGTTTCATCTTCACCGTCTGGATAGCGGCGCGCATCTACCGCGTGGGCGTGCTCATGTACGGCAAGAAAATCACCTACGGCGAGCTATCGAAGTGGCTGTTTTATAAAGGCTAACCGAACAGCACTGCGCCTTCTGCGAAAACACTGCGTCCTCTGCGGGCTAAAATCGTAACAACGACTTAGCCCGCAGAGGACGCAGTGTTTTCGCAGAAGGCGCAGTGGCAGACGTATCTTTGAGGTATGCGTATTCTCCTCTTTCTGCTACTGCTTATCGGGCCCACTCTGGCCCAGGCCCAGGACCGGCCGGCCTACCGCCTGTTTGCGGCCGGCGGCAAGCCGGTGGGCTACGAGGCCATGCTGAAAAAGCTGGCTACGGCCGACGTGGTGTTCTTCGGCGAGCAGCACAACGACCCCATCGCGCACTGGCTGCAACTCCAGCTCACCAAAGATTTGCTGCGCCTGAAGCAGGGCCAGTTGGTGCTGGGCCTCGAAATGTTCGAGCGCGACGTGCAGCCGCTGGTCGATGCGTACACGACCGGCGAGCTGGACGACCGGGCCTTCGAAGCCGGCAGCCGCCCCTGGCCCAACTACGGCACCGACTACAAGCCGCTGCTGCAGCTGGCGCGGCAGCAGAAATTCCGGGTGGTGGGCACCAACGTACCGCGCCGCTACGCCTCGCTGGTAGCCAAAGGCAGCCTCGCCGCCCTCGACACGCTGAGCCCCACCACCAAAGTCTGGCTGCCCCCGCTGCCTATGGCGGTGGATTACGAACTGCCCGGCTATAAGAACATGGTGAAAATGTTCGGCGGCGACGCGGCCCACGCCGCTGGCGTGCAGAACATCATCCAGGCCCAGGCCCTCAAGGATGCCACCATGGCCTACTTCCTCAACCAGGCCCGGCCGCCCGGCCACTTGCTGCTGCACCTCAACGGCAGTTACCACTCCGACAACCACGACGGCATCCTGGCCTACCTGCGCCAGCAAAACCCGCAGCTGAAGGTGCTCACCATCAGCACGGTTTCGCAGGAGCAGTTGGGCAAGCTGGATAAGGATAATCAGCAGAAGGCCGATTTCGTGCTGGTCGTGCCGGCCGATATGACGAAGACGTATTGAGCAGCCGGTGGGTGTTATCATAGCCTGCGGGCCGAAACATTCGTTTCGGCTGTGGGTAAATGCCCGGTGCGAACGTACATTCTGTTTTAGTAGACCATCAGCTAACGGCTAAGAGCTGTCGGCTAAAAGCCTCCCAAAATGCTTTCCACTCACAACCCCGCCGGCCTGCCGCCCGCTGCCGATTTGCAACGCCTCGGCCAGGCCCTGGCCATGCTCGACGCCATCAACTCGCCCGACCCCGAGTACCGCTACTACACCTACGACCCCGAGTGGGACACCGACGAACAGCTGCTGGAGATGAACGACGGCGAGGGCGACCAGCTGCTGGTGCTGTTCCGGCCGGAGGGCTGCTGCATCAACGGCGCGCTTTCGGGCTATGAGGCGGCCGATAAGGGGCAGCTTACCCGGGGCCTGCCCGCCGCCTTCGAGGAGTTTATGTTCGGCGAGCCGGTGGCTTCCATCGGCACCACGTTCTGCCTGTGGTACACGCCCGCCCACGGCTGGCAAACCGGCGTAGTGGATGAGGCGGAGGACGACGGCTCGGAGGATCTGCTGGCCATCTTCGACCAGAACCCCGAAACCTACGCCGACTGGGCCAACGGCTACTACCTCGACGAAACCGAGCGCGAACCCCTCGAAGCCGCCGACGTCGCCCGCTTCTACCGCCACGAGCCGCTCACCCAGGCCACCGCGCAGGCCCTAAACGCCGAACTAACCGACTGGGCCCAGCTGGCCGCCGAAGCCGAAATTATCGGCTACCCGCACCAACTGGCGTAGCGGGCGGGGCTGCAGTGGCTGCGCGCTAGAGCACGTACCCGCGCGCCAGTTCCGTGAATTCGGCCACCTGTTGCTGCTGCCAGGTTGCATCGTGGCCCAATTCGTGGGCCAGCAACTCGGCTACTGTCGGCGCGGCTTGGCTGGCGGTCCGGGCATCCAGAAACAGCAGCCGCACCCGGCGGGCCAGCACATCCTCCACGGTGCGGGCCAGCTCGTAGCGGGCGCCCCATACCACTTCGGCCTTCGTAAAATCGAAGCCCGGCACTAGCTTTTCGGCCAGGGCGGGCTGCTCGCGCATGAGCTGGCGCAGCGCCGGCGCATCGGTGCCGTAGGCGGCCAGCGGCGCATGGTGGTCGGGGGTGGGCTGGGCGCCGTGGATGGGCAGCCGGGCGGTACGGCTGGGGGCAGGCGGCAGCCCGCCCAGCTTCAGGGCGCGGTCCACCACGTCTTCGCCCATGCGGCGGTAGGTTGTCCATTTGCCCCCCGTAATGGTAAGCAAGCCACTTTTGGATACGATAATCTTGTGGCTGCGCGAAATTTCCTTGGTGCTGGTGGCGCCGTCAGTGGGAGCAGCCAGGGGACGCAGGCCGGCAAACACGCTCAGCACGTCGGCGCGGGTGGGGGCGCGGCTCAGGTAGCGGCCGGCGGTGCGCAGAATGAAGTCAATTTCCTCCTCCTGGGCCCGGGGTTCGGGGCTGGCGGCGGGCAGCGGCGTATCGGTGGTGCCCAGCAGCAGGCGGCCCTGCCAGGGCACGGCGAACAGCACCCGGCCGTCGTCGGTTTTCGGAATCATCAGCGCGCAGTTGCCGGGTAGAAAGTCCTGACTCACTACCAGATGCACGCCCTGGCTGGGCTGCACCAGCGGGCGGGCAGCGGGCTCATCGAGGCGTAGCAGCTCATCTACGAACACGCCGGTGGCATTCACTATTACCCTGGCCCGCAGCTCGTAGGTGCGGCCGGTTTCCTGGTCGTGGGCCTGCACGCCGCACAGGCGGCCGGCGGCGTCTTTGCGCAGGCCGGTTACGGCGCAGTGGTTGAGCACGGTGCCGCCGGCTTCGAGGGCCGTTTGGGCCAGGTTGATGGCCAGGCGGGCATCATCAAACTGACCGTCGTGGTAGAGCACGCCGCCGCGCAGCCCTTCCGGGCGCAGGTTGCCGAGGCGGCGCAGCGTTTCGGTGCGGCTCAGGTGCCGCGAGTCGCCGAAGCTGCGGCGGCCGGCCAGCCAGTCGTACAGCTTCAGGCCGATGGTGTAGAACGGGCCGCCCCACCAGCGGTAGTTGGGAATGATAAAATCTAGGTTTCTGACGAGATGCGGCGCATTCTGCAGTAGCAGGCCGCGCTCGTGCAGAGCCTCGCGCACCAGCCCCACGTCGCCCTGGGCCAGGTAGCGTACGCCGCCGTGCACCAGCTTGGTGCTGCGGCTGCTGGTGCCCTTGGCAAAATCGTCGCGCTCCAGCAGCAGCGTGCGGTATCCCCGGCTCAGGGCATCGAGCGCCACGCCCAGCCCCGTAGCCCCGCCCCCGATAACGAGCACGTCCCACTCGGGCTGGCTAGCCAGCCGGTCCAGCAGGGTAGAGCGGTGGAAAGGAGACATAGGCAGAAAGTAGGAAAAAGAGGGGGGCAGGGGAGAGGGAAGGTAAAAGTCGTGTCATGTTGAGCGCAGCCGGAGGCGAAGTCGAAACATCTCGCATGCAATGCTAACCCTGTCGACTGCAACGAAGCTGTAGAGATGCTTCGACTTCGCCTCCGGCTGCGCTCAGCATGACAGTTCTTTTATCCCGAACTCATCCTTCACCCACACACTCCCCTTACTGCCCCGGCGAGTAGATGCGTTCGGCGTGCTGCTTGATGTCTTCGGGGTAAAACCAGATGTCCTTGAACTGCTGCTCGACGTAGAGCGGGGCCTGGTCGCGGAAGTGGGACGAGGCGGGGTGGCCACTGACGCCGCCGGCCAGCACCGAACGCGCCCGCACGCGGGGACCAAACTCGACCACGGCCACGAAGCTGTTGCCCACGTCGCCGTAGCGTTTCTGGGTGCCGGCGCGGGCCCGCGAGCCAAAGGCGGCGAGCGAGCCCCAGGCCGACGAGGTGAAGGCCACCGGCCGGCTGGGCTTTTTATCGTCGTACACCTCCTCGATGCGGCCGGTGAGGCGCTGGAAGCGGTTGATGTCGCCCCAGGGCTGGCGCCAGTTGCCGAAGGAGGCCGTCAGCTCATCGAGGGTTTCCTGCAGGGCGTTTACCTTTTGGGGAGCCGTAGTGCTCTTGATGGCGAAGCGAATCAGCGCCAGTTGGTCGAGGGGCTGGCCGGGCCGGGCGCGGGGGCGGGCCAGGCGCAACAGCCGCTCGGCCCAGTAGGTGGCCACCGTTTGAGCCACCGAGGTGGTGGCGTAGTTGTGGTTCCAGGCTTTGAGCAGCGTCATGGCCTCCCGGATGTCGCCCTGGGGTGCGTCGGGGCCGTCGGCTACGGTCTGGTAGGCGTCGGCCAGGGCCGGCAGCAACTCGTCGAAGGCCGTCAGGTGCGGGTCGCGGGCGGCGGCCAGCAGCGTATCGAGCGTGAATTTCGAGCGGGCCTTCTGGCTGAGGACGCGCACGGCGTTCAGGCCGCGGTAGTTTTCGGCGTCGGGGGCCATGTAGGCGGGGTAGGCGGCGGGAGTGGGCGAGCTGCCGGGACCGGCCACCGTGAAGGGCGTGGCGTTGCAGTTCTGGAGCCAGCCGCTGGCCGGGTTCTTCACCTGCACAATCTCCTCTACTTTGTGCAGGCCCTGCCACTCGGTGCGCGGGTCGCTGCCGTCCACCGGCCGGCTCCAGTCGAACTGCGGGTCGCGCTTCGGCATGAAGTTGCCGTGCCAGTAGGCAATAGTGCCCTTGCTATCGGCAAACACCGTGTTGTTGGAAGCGTTGCCGTTGAGCTTCATCACCTCCCGAAAGCTGGCGTAGTCGGTGGCCTTGGTGCGCAGATACGACTGCTCCAGGGCCGCCACGGGTGTGTCCATCATGCGCACCGTCAGCCACCGGCCGTCCTGCTCGCCCACCACCGGGCCGTGGTGGGTGTAGTAAGCCGTGAACTCGCGGAACTTGGTGCTGCCATCGGCGGCCCGATACTTCACGCGCACGGGCTGCTGGCGCACGGGGCACTGTTCGGTGCCGGTGCGGTAGGTGTAGCGGCCGTCGGGTTGCGGGGCCACGGTTTCGAGGTACTCATCCATCGAGTCGGCGTAGCTGGAAGTGTGCATCCAGCCGCAATGCTCGTTGAAACCCTGGTAAATAAAGAACTGCCCCCAGGTAACGGCCCCGTAAGCGTTCAGGCCGGCCTGGCTGGTCATCTGCACTTCGGGCCGGAAGTAGAACGAAGTGTGCGGGTTGATGAGCAGCAGCGGGTGGCCGCTGGCGCTCAGCTGCGGCCCGATGGCAAAGCCGTTGGAGCCCAATGAGGAACGGTCGAGCAAATCTTCCCTGGCCGGCAGTTGCGGCGGCTGCCAGCCGGTGCCGGGCGCCACCTGGCGGCTGTAAAACGCCTTCAGCCGCCCAACCGGCACCACGCTGATGTTACCGCCAATGCTGCCTTCCGAGAACAGCAGCGGCATCCAGGGCTGAAAGCGGCGCAGCAGCAACGGCTTGGTTTGGGGGTGAGTGGCCAGGTAATAGTTGGTGCCGTCGGCGAAGGCCTGCAGCAGCTGCCGCAGCCAAGCGGGGCTGCGACCGTACTCGGCAATGGCCTGGGTGCTGTCCATGAACAGGCGGGCGCGCAGGTCGTGGTAGAGGGCGCCTTCGCCTTCCACCTCGGCCCGGCGGCCCAGCGCATCGAGGTAGTTGGCTTCCACCCGCGCAAAGTCGTCTTCGCACTGCGCGTACAGCAGCCCGAACACGGCATCGGCGTCGGTTTTGCCGCTCACGTGGGGTACGCCCCAGGTGTCGCGGGTGATGGTGACCTGCCGGGCCTGCCGCTGCCAGCGGGCCAGTTCGGCGGGTTGGAAAGCCTGGGCCCGCGCCCCGAAGGCGCTCAGCAGTAACAGCGAGGGAAGCAGAAGACGGCGCATAGCGCAAGATAAGCGGCCGTCGGCAACTGCTACCCTACCCGGCCGTACAACCTGCACTGCCCATTTAGTCCTACTATATGCTCGACGATTTCAATCAGGTGCTCCATGCTTACTGGGAAAAGCTGCTGTATATGCTGCCGCGGCTGCTGATTGCCGCCGTGGTGATGGGCGTGGTGTGGGTGGGGGCCAGCCGGCTGCGGGGCTGGCTGGCGGCCAAGCTCAGCGCCCACTCCGACGACCCGCTGCTGACCGATTTCCTGACCCAGATTGGCCGTTGGGTGCTGGTGCTGCTGGGTATTGTGCTGGCCCTCAATATTCTGGGCTTTTCGGGCGTGGTGGGCGGCATTCTGGGCGCGGCGGGCTTGTCGGCTTTCGTGGTGGGCTTTGCTTTCAAGGATATTGCCGAGAACTTCCTGGCCGGTATCATCCTGGCCTTCAACCGGCCCTTTGGCGTGAACGACACGGTGCAGATTCAGGACATGTTCGGGCAGATTACCAAGCTCAACCTGCGCACCACCGAAATGGGCACCTTCGACGGCCGCGACATTTCCATCCCCAATTCCATCGTGCTAAAGCAGCCGCTCGTCAACTTCACCCGCGACGGCTACATCCGCCAGGATTTCACGGTGGGCGTGGATTACGACGACGACGTGGCCGCCGCCATTGCCCTGATTCTGGAGCAGGTAAAAAAGGAATCGGAAGTGCTGACGCAGCGCGAGCCGTTTGCCGTGGTCGATGAGCTGGCGACGAGTACCGTGAACATCAAGGTGTATTTCTGGACCAACACCGACGACTACCGCCGCGGCACGCTGGAGTTGCGCAGCCGGGTGATGAACCGGGTGAAAATCGCCCTCATGGCCGGCGGCTACGCGCTGCCGCCCGATATCCTGGAGCTGCGCCTGCCCACCAAAATGCCGGCCGTGCCCGTGCAGGTGGCCATGGCCGAGCCCGGCACCCTCGCCGACCCGCCCGACGACCCCAAGAAGCCGTTGCCGTCGCCGCCCAACGCCAATGCCGGCCTCGGCCCCGGCTAAGACATCCGTAAGCCGTTTACTATGGAAAAAATATTCTTTTCGGGCTGGGAAAGCATCTTTCGGCTGCTCATTATCGGCGTGCTGGCCTACGTGGGCTTGGTGCTGATGCTGCGCATTTCGGGCAAGCGCACGCTGTCGAAAATGAACGCCTTCGACCTGATTGTAACCGTGGCCCTGGGCTCGACGCTGGCCTCCACCATCCTCAACAAAAGCGTGCCCCTGGTAGATGGGCTGCTGGGTCTGGCCCTGCTCATCGGCCTGCAGTTCGTCATCACCTGGCTCTCGGTACGCTTCAAGGCAGTCGATAAGCTGGTCAAAGCCGAACCCTCGCTGCTCGTGTACCAGGGCAAGCTGCTGCCCGATGCCATGCGCCGACAGCGTATCACGGAGGGCGAAATCATGGCTGCCCTGCGCGAAAAGGGCGTCGACTCGCTTGATAAGGCCGCCGCCGTGGTGCTCGAAAACGACGGCTCGCTCACGGCCCTGAAAGACACCGGCCACGGCCCGCAGTCGGCCCTGAGCAATGTAGCCGGCCACCGGCCGGCCACTACCCAAAGCCCGGACCGCGCATGAACAAACTCAAAAGTTGGTGGCTCAACCTGAATGCCAGCCTGTGGTTTGTGCCCACGCTGATGGTAGTGGCCTCGCTGCTGCTGGCCTACGCGCTGGTAATTCTCGATGCGGGCACCAGCAACAAGTGGACCCGCGACTATCCGCTGCTGTTCGGGGCCGGGGCCGATGGCGCGCGCGGCATGCTCTCGGCCATTGCCAGCTCGGCCATTACGGTGGCCGCCCTGATTTTCTCGCTCACGCTCTCCACGCTGGCCACCGTGTCGGGGCAGTACACCTCGCGCATCCTGCGCAACTTCATGCGCGACCGGGCCAACCAGGTGGTCATGGGCTTCTTCGTGAGCATTTTCGTGTACTGCCTGGTGGTGCTGCGTACCATCCGGGGCGGCGACGAGGGCGGCTTCATCCCGCCGCTGGCCGTGTCGTTTGCCCTCCTGATGGCGTTGGTGAGCATTGGGATGCTGATTTTCTTTATCCACCACATTGCCACCTCCATTCAGGCGGCCAACATTATTGCCGAGGCCGCCGAGGAAACTATCGAAAGCATGACGCGCATTTTCCCCAAGCAGGTAGGGGAGGAGGCGGATGCCGAAGCGAAGGAGGACCTGCGCACCGCCGACCTGAGCTGGCACCCGGTGGGGGCCACCACTTCCGGCTACGTGCAGGGCGTGGCCAGCGAGGAACTGCTCGATTTCGCCAGCCAGCAAAACGCCGTAGTGCGCCTCGAACACCGCCTCGGCGACTTCGTAACGCTGGATACGCCGCTGCTGTCGGTGGCCTACTACGCCGCCCACCGCTCGCCCACCGACCAGGAGCAGCGCCAGCTCAACGGCTATTTCACCATCGACACCCAGCGCAGCATCGACCAGCAGGACGTGGCGTTCGGCTTCCGCCAGATTGTGGACATTGCCCTCAAGGCCCTCTCGCCGGGCATCAACGACACGACCACGGCCGTGATGTGCATCGACCGGCTGGGGGCGATGGTGGCGTTTCTGGCCAGCCGCGAGCTGCACCAGCCCCTGCGGGCCAGGGATGGTCAGGTGCGCGCCATTGCCCGCACCCGCGACTTCAACGACTTCGTGTGCCTGGCTTTCGACCAGATCAGGAGCAGCGGCGACGACAACGTAGCCATCCTGCTGCGCCAGCTCTCGGCCCTCGAAACCATTGCCCGCCGCACGGGCTCCTTCACCCGCCGCCAAACTCTGCGCCAGCAGTGCGACCTGATCGAAAAAGCCACCGATACCACGCTCACCCGCGAGTACGAACAGCATCAGGTACGGCACCGTCTGGATCAGGTGCGGGCTTTCCTGGCCAAACCGCTGCTGCCGGCCGTGCCGCAGGTTTCGTAGCTAACAGGGAGTGAAATGAAAAAGTCGTTTTGCTTTCGCAAAACGACTTTTCGAATCTTCATCTTCTTAAAGAGAGCCCTCGGAAGGTAACAGTTGTAAAAGCTCTTTTAATCGTCGGTCGGAAATGGTGTCCTGTTCTGACTTGTCGAAAATAGAGAGTAGGTAAACGGTATCCTCGACGGCCATTACGCAAGTTACGACCCTAGCTCCACCCCGACTACCGGTGCTTTTACTGGCAATTTTAAGCCTGATTTTATAACAGTTTCGCCCTAGGCTTATACCGTACGTTGGGTCTGTTACCAAGCGTTGAAAGAGTGTCTGCAAATCGGCAGCCAAGGAAGGATACTTTTTCAGCAACCGTTTAGCCTCACGGGTAAAGGCTGGCACAAAGACGACCTTACTCACCCGCCACTTCCTGCCAGAATTCTTCCACAGTCTGAGCCTGATGCCGGCCCGCCCGAATCTCGCGCAATTCCCGGATGCCTTCCACCAGCGCTTCTTCGGCGCGGTTACCAGGTATAAAGGCAGTGGCCCCTACTAAATCGGCATCAGAAACGGACCGAACCCGCACCTGCATCTTGGCAAAAAGTGCCGCCAGCAGATTGAACTCTGCTTCCGAAGCCGGCGTAACCAAAAAGGAATCCATAACGTGATAAGTTGAATTCAGTGGGAATACAGGTCTAAGGGCAGGCCGATGGGGCTGAGAAAGAGCCGTCAGTTTGTCGCTCGCAGCTTAGGCCGAGAACGAGGAGCCGCAGCCGCAGGTGCTTTTGGCCTGGGGGTTATTGAAAACGAAGCCGCGGGCGTTGAGGCCGTCCTGGAAGTCAACCTCCATGCCCAGCACGTACATGGCGTGCTTTTTATCCATGATAAGCAGCACGCCATCAACGTCGAAGGTTTCGTCCTGCTCCTTGGGTTTGTCGAAGCCCAGCAGGTAGCTCATGCCCGAGCAGCCGCCGCCCTGCACGCCCACGCGCAGGCCATATTCGCCGGGTACGGCTTTTTCGACGAGGATATTGCGAACCTCCTGCAGGGCGCGGGGAGTAAGGCTGATGGGAGCAAGCTTGGTGGAAACGGCCGTTGCCATAGTAAAGTCGGTTTAGGAGAAGTAGGGAGCAAAGATACAACGCCGGCCGGAGTCGGGGCCCCGCCCCGCTGTCTGGCCGCCCGGCGCACTAAGGAGCCGGGCAACGGCGTTTGAGGCTACAACAACGGCTTGGCCCCGGCGGTTCACGTTCTATCTTTACGCTGCCGCGCCGGGTTTCCAAGCCTGCCACCACCCGCGCCCGCTCCACCCAACTGCCCGCATGGATACGACCGCCTACATTTTCGATCTGCTCAAAATCATTCTGCCGGCCCTCATTGTGGCCGGGGCCATCTACTTCCTGTTCCAGCAGTTTCTGGAGCGCGAGCAGCAGCGCCGCCTGATTGAGATGCGCCTGGAAGCCAGCAAAACCACGCTGCCGCTGCGCCTGCAGGCCCTGGAGCGCATCACGCTGCTACTGGAGCGCCTGAGCCCCCAGAATCTGCTGGTGCGCGTAAGCAGCGCCAACCAGTCGGCGGCCGACTACCACCGGCTGCTGCTGCAGGAAATTCGGGCCGAAGTGGAGCACAACCTCAGCCAGCAGCTCTACATGCAGCCCGAAACCTGGGACGCGGTGCGGCAGGCCCAGAACAGCGTCAGCAACCTCATCAGCTCCCAGTTTCAGAAGCTGCCCAACCCGGCCGAGGCCCGCGGCTCCGAACTGGCCCGCCGCATCCTCGAAACGATGATGAACGACGAGCTGCCCGACCCCACCGCCGCCGCCATTCTGGCCATAAAGCGCGAGGCGGTGGCTATGTTTTAATGCGGATGCGCAACCGCGTAGTAGCCGTCATGGCATGGGTACTGATGAGTGGCCCCGCACATGCTGAAATGCTTAAGGGGCAGTCAATGGGCTCAATATTATGGACCGTTATTCTGCTGGCGGTGGGTGTTCCGCTTGGAATAGGACTGCTGGTGCCGGTAGTGGTAGCTAAAGCAACCAATAAGCGTCCCAGTCGTGTTTCCACCCTGCTCACGGCCTTTATCAGTTGGTGGCTAGGAATATACCTAGCTATGGGAAGCAACTCGGGCACTACGCCGCTGCTACTGTTTCTAGTTACGCTGGCAGTAACGGCCGGTATGGCTTACCTAAGTGCCAGCCCCGCGCCTCCGCATGAGGAATTGTAGGGCGCAGCCATGTAGCCAGTGCCCGGAAAAATTCGTTGCAAATGAAAAAGCCCCTGACGCCAGCACGGACGTCAGGGGCTTTGCGTTTCATTAGGGCTTGGAGCATTGCTTGAACGGATTGCTTCGCGCTGCTCGCAATGACAGTTCAGGTTATACCCCCACTGCCACCGCTTCAATGGCGCGGCGGTAGCAGGCTTCGTAGAGGGGCACTACGGTGTCGAGGGCGAAAGTTTCGGCGCGGGCGTGGGCGGCGGCTTTGAAACGGGGCAGGTTCTCATCGTCGAGCACGTAGAGGGCGTTTTTTACCATGTCGGCCACGTCGCCTACGTTGCTGACCATGCCGGTTACGCCGTGCTCATTGAGTTCGGGAATGCCGCCGGCGTTGGTGCTGATAACGGGCACTTCGCAGGCCATGGCCTCCAGGGCGGCCAGACCGAAGCTTTCCTTCTCGGAAGGCATCAGGAACAGGTCGGCAATGCTGAGCACTTCTTCCACGGCCTCCAACTTGCCCAGAAAGCGCACGTCCTGGCACAGGCCGATGTCGCGGCAGAGCTTTTCGATGCGCGGGCGGTCGGGGCCGTCGCCGACCAGCAGCAGCTTGGCGGGCATCTGGGCGCGCACGCCGGCAAAAATCTTCACCACGTCGTCCACCCGCTTCACCGAGCGGAAGTTGCTGGTGTGCACCAGCAGCTTTTCGCCCTCGGGGGCAATGGCGGCCCGGAAGTGGTTTTTAGCCTGCTTCTGAAAGCGCTCCAGGTTGATGAAGTTGGGAATCACCTCAATCTCCTTCTCGATGGCGAAATGCTCGTAGGTTTCGCGCCGCAGATCAGCCGACACGGCCGTTACGCCATCGCTCTGGTTGATGCTGAACGTGACGACCGGCTCGTAGCTGGCATCCTTGCCCACCAGCGTAATATCGGTGCCGTGCAGCGTGGTAACTACCGGGATGCGGATGCCGCGGGTGAGCAGAATCTGCTTGGCCATGAAGGCGGCCGAGGCGTGCGGAATGGCGTAGTGCACGTGCAGCACGTCGAGCTTCTCGTTCTGGGTGATGTCGACCATTTTGCTGGCCAGTGCCAGCTCGTAGGGCGGAAACTGGAACAGCGGATAGGGCGGAATATAGACCTCGTGGTAGAACAGGTTCTCGTTGAAGAAGTCGAGCCGCACCGGCTGGCTGTAGGTGATGAAATGGACGCGGTGCCCCCGCTGCGCCAGGGCCTTGCCCAGCTCGGTGGCCACGACGCCCGAGCCGCCGAAAGTGGGGTAACAAACGATACCAATGTTCATAGAAGAGAGGGCAAAAGGAGCGTAGCGCTGCGCGCAAGGACAAAAAAACCGGCGGCGAGTTGCGCTCAGTAGGTAGAGCGCCTCGCCGCCGGTTGCGGAATCAAAGAAACGGAAAAGCCGGGCAACAGGTCATGACTTTTGCAGCGCCTTGTAAATCACGTCGTGAATGCGGGTGCGAATGTTGTACTGCACCAGCTTCTTGTTGTTGGCGTCGGGGTAGACGCGGTTAGAAAGAAAGATGTAGAGGATTTTGTTTTCCGGGTCCATCCAGACGCAGGTGCCGGTGAAGCCGGTGTGGCCAAACGTGCTGGCCGGCGACAGGTTGCTGGTGGGGCCCGAGGGCTTAGTGGGGTCGCCCCGGTCCCAGCCCAGGCCGCGGCGGCTGCCGGCCTCGGTGCCACGGGCAAACTCGGCCACCACGGGGGTCTGGAAGAAGCGCTGCCCGCCGTAGCGGCCGTTCTGCAGGTTCATCTGCATGAGCACGGCCAGGTCGTTGGCGTTGGCAAACAGGCCGGCGTGCCCGCCCACGCCGCCCACCAGGGCCGCCGTCTGGTCGTGCACGCTGCCCTGCAGCAGGGTGCGGCGGTAGTAGGTGTCGTTTTCGGTGGGCGCGATGCACGACTTCGGAAACTTGTCGAGCGGGTTGTAAGTCATCGAGCCCAGGCCCAATGGCTGGTAGAACTGCTTGGCCAGAAACTGCTCCAGCGGCTGCTTGAGCAGCTTTTCGGCCAGCCGCTTCATCACGATAAAGCTCAGGTCGGAATACTCGACCGGGTACTTGCCCTTGATTTTAGGCAGCAGCGCCGACTCCTGCACCCAGTTCCAGACGGTGTCGTCGGAGGAGCTGGCGCTGAACAGGTTGGGCGTCACTTCGCGCGAAAACTGCGGCGACTCGGTGCTGGCGTAGAACTCGGGCTTGACGCCGGTGCTGGTGATTGTCCGCTCCCAGGTGGGGATGCCGGGCTTGAGGCCGGCGTGGTGCATGAGCACCTCGCGCACCGTCATGTCCTTTTTGTTCGTCGTTTTCAGCTCGGTCAGGTAGCTCGAAACCTTGTCGTCGAGGTTGAGGCGGCCTTCATCCTTGAGCCACATAATGGCCTGCAGCGTGCCGGCCACTTTGGTTACCGAAGCCAGGTCGTAGAGCGTGCCGTTGTTGACGGCCTGCTCCTTATCGTAGGTGTAGAAGCCGTAGCTTTTGTCGAACACCACCATGCCATCCTTGGCCACCAGCACCTGGCAGCCGGGGGCGGCGGCGTAGGCCACGGCCTCCAGGGCCACGTTGTCAATCTGGGCCAGAATGCGCGAGTCGAGGCCTACTTCCTCGGGCGTGCCGTAGCGCAGGCGGCGGAAATCGGGGGTGGGCAGGCCCTGGCCGGCTTTCAGGGTTTCCGATACCGTAACCGGCAGGCGGCCCCGGGCGGGCAGCGCCCCGAACAGCACCTGCGGCACCACCAGCTGCGAGGCAAAGTTGTCTTCGTAGCCGCACACCAGGTTGCGGGCGGTTTCCACGTTTTTCAGCGCGTAGGCGTTGCCGAATACCACCACCACCGTTTTCAGGCGCGGGTTGGCCTGCAGCGTTTTCAGGAACCGGAGCGCGCCGTCGCCGAGCCCGTAGTTGTGGACCGGCGTGTTGTTCATGTTGTGCAGGCTGACCACCACCACGTTGTAGGGCGCCAGCTGCCGGCCAATGCGGTTGAAGGTCGAGTCGGGGGCGTAGCGGTTGGGCACGGCGTACACCGGCCCGCTCTGGTACTTGCCCATCGTTTCGCGGTAGGTGTCGGCCTGCGAGCCAATGGTGATGGAGGCAATGCGCAGCGTATCGAGGCGCTGGAAGGGCAGAATGTCGTCCTCGTTCTTGACTACCGTTACGGCGTGCTCGTAAATCTGCTGCTGCACCATGCGGCTCAGGGGCCGGTTCAGGTTCTGCATCAGGTGGGGCACGTCGATGGGGCGGTAGCGGTTGAGGCCGGCCCAGAACTTGGCCCGCAGCATCTTGCGCACCCGCGCATCCACGTCGGCCTGGGCAATTTTACCGCTGGCAATGGCGTCCTTGATTTTCTGAATGGCCATGGGCACATCCTCCGAAAACAGCAGCACATCGTTGCCGGCCAGCAAAGCCAGCGCGTCCAGCTCGCCGGCTTTGTAGAGGTTCGACACGCTCTTCATGTTGAGCGCGTCGGTAAACACGAGGCCCCGGAAGCCCATTTTCTCCTTGAGCAGCCCGGTAACGAGGTTGGGCGAAATGGTGGCCGACAGCGTACGGCTGGTGTCGAGCAGCGGCACGTAGAGGTGGCCCACCATCACGCCCATCACGCCCTGGTCGATGGCCTTGCGGAAGGGGTAGAGGTCGATGTTGGTGAGCCGGGCCAGGTCGGAGTTGATAACTGGCAGGGCCACGTGCGAGTCCACGTCGGTGTCGCCGTGGCCGGGGAAGTGCTTGACCACGGCCATCACGCCGTGGTCCTGCAGGCCACTAATGTAGCGCACGCCGCGGGCCGCTACCTGCTCCTTGTCTTCGCCAAACGAGCGGTTGCCGATAACCGGGTTGCTGGGGTTGGAGTTGACGTCGATGACGGGCGAGAAGCTCACGTGCACGCCCAGCGTTTTAAGGTTGAGCGCAATTTCGCGGCCCATCTGGTACACGTACTCGTCGTCGTCCATAGCGCCCAGGGTCATGCCCTTGGCGAAGTGCATGCTCGAATCGAGGCGCATATCGAGGCCCCATTCGGCATCCATGGCAATGAGCAGCGGCACCTTGGAGGCGGCCTGGTAGCGGTTGGTGAGGTGGGCCTGCCGGCGCGGGCCACCCTGCAGGAACATCAGCCCGCCAATGCCATAGTTCTTGACCAGAAACTCGGTGTACTGAACGTGCTTGCGGTCTTTGTTGGAGTAGGCGGCCACCATAAACAGCTGGCCCAGGCGCTGTTCGGGCGTGAGGCCCGCAAACACGCTGTCGACCCACTGCTGCTCGGCCGCGGTCATGGGCCGGCCCATATCAGCCGCCGGGGGGGCGGAGGAGGAAACAAACAGGCCGGTGAGGGCCAGGACCAGCAAAAAAAGCCCAATCCTAAATTCTTTGCGCATCGGCCCCGGTGATTCTGACTAAATTGGTACTAGCGGATGACGAGCCGAAAAACAGTAATTTTGCTCTTTCAATCAAGTTCTGGGCAAAAGTCGGCCGCGGGTTGCGCTGCCGCCCTTCCAACCCGGCCACTCACCTCGCCCAACGCCGAAGCTAACCGATTCGTGTCGGCACGGCCGGCCAAAGTTGGCTACAAACTTACGGAGAAATTCCCGACGTCGGTTGTTATCAGGCGGATAACTCGTGAATAGCGGTTGGAAAAAAGCGGGTAAAAAGGCTGTTATGCTTCGACTCCGCTGCGCTGCGCTCAGCATGACAGCCGGCCTTTGTTCTTTCATCTCCTATTCTATCCGCTAGCTCCCAACTCCTCGCCTCTCCCTAAATAAAATGCCCGATATCATTCAACTGCTGCCCGAGTACTTGGCCAACCAGATTGCGGCCGGCGAAGTGGTGCAGCGCCCGGCTTCGGCCGTGAAGGAGCTGCTCGAAAACGCCGTCGACGCCGGTGCTACGCAGGTGCAGCTCATCGTGAAAGAAGCCGGCAAGCAGCTGGTGCAGGTGGTCGACAACGGGGCCGGCATGAGCCCGACCGACGCGCGCATGAGCCTGGAGCGCCACGCCACGAGTAAAATCCGCACCACCGACGACCTGTTTCGCATCCGTACGCTGGGGTTCCGGGGCGAGGCGCTGGCCTCCATTGCCGCCGTGGCCCAGCTGGAGCTGCGCACCAAAACCCGCGACCAGGACACCGGCACGCTGCTGCTGGTGGAAGGCTCGCAGATTACGAGCCAGCAGCCCGTCGCCTGCCCCGACGGCACGAGCATCAGCATGAAAAACCTGTTTTTCAATGTGCCCGCCCGCCGCAACTTCCTCAAAAGCAATGCCGTGGAAATGCGCCATATCCTCGACGAGTTCCAGCACGTGGCGCTGGCCAACCCGGGCATTGCGTTTTCGCTGTTTCAGAACGATCTGGAGGTCTTCAACCTGCCGGCCGGCAAGCTGGGCCAGCGCATTGTGGCCCTGCTGGGCAACGGCTATAAGGAGCAGCTGGCCCAGGTGGAGGAGGAAACACCGTTTCTGACGGTGCGCGGCTTCATCGGCAAGCCCGAGTCGGCCAAGAAAAGCCGGGGCGACCAGTTTTTCTTCGTCAACAACCGTTTCATTCGTTCGGCCTACCTCAACCACGCCGTGCTCACGGCCTACGAAGGCCTGCTGCCCAAGGATACCCACCCGTTCTACGTGCTGTTTCTCGACCTCGACCCTAAGAGCATCGATATCAACGTGCACCCCACCAAAACCGAAATCAAGTTCGAGGACGAGAAAACGGTGTACGCCATCGTGCGCTCGGCCGTGAAGCAGAGCCTGGGCCTGCACAACATGGCCCCCTCACTCGATTTCGCGGGCGATGTGAACTTCGGCGCCATCCGGCCGCTGCAACTGTCGGGCAACGAGAAAAACCCCTTCGACGACGGCACCGGCAGCGGCCGGCCCGACGCGCTGGCCGCCGCCGCCAGCGCCGCCAACCAGCTGGCCAACCCGCGCTCTTCGGGCCGGGCCAGCGGCGCCAGCGCCTTCGAGCGGCCCCTCACGCCCCGGCCCACCGAGCAGGCCAAGCAGGAGCTGGAGGATTTCTACCGCAGCCTGAGCCGCGTAAACCTGCCCGACGTGGAGCACGAGGCCACCGCCGCCGGCGTGCCCGTGCCCAAAGTGCCCGTGGCCCCGCCCGCCCCCGCTGCTACGCCCGAGACGCCGCCGGCCGCCCCCGAAAACGTGGACCCCGAAACGGGCGAAGTGCTGCCCGTCGCGCCGGCTGCCGAAACCCCGGCCAGCGCTGCAACCGCTGCGCCGCAGGTGGAAGTGCTGCCGGGCACGGCCGCCGCGCCCGAGCTGCCGCTGCGCGAGTCGAGTACCGGGCCGGGCAACAAGGTGTTGCAGCTGCACCAGCAGTATTTGCTGGTGCCGGTGAAATCGGGCGTGATGCTGATTGATCAGGTGGCGGCCCGCGAGCGGATCCTGTTCGAGCAGTATGCCCAGGCCCTGGAGCGCGACGTGAGTGCCTCCCAGACGCTGCTGTTCCCGCGCACCATCACCTTCACGCCCCAGGATTTCGCCATTCTGCGCGAAGTGGAGGACGCGCTGCGGGCCCTGGGCTTCCGCTTCACCGACTTCGGCCGCCATACCATTGCCGTCGAGGGCATTCCGGCCGATGTGCCGGCCCGCGACGAAAAGGAGCTGCTGGAAGGCCTGATTGAGCAGTTCCGCAGCGGCGGCGGCCAAGTCAAGCTCGACCGGCGCGAGCAGATGGCCCGCGCCCTGGCCCGCCGGGTAGCGGCCAGCGCCGCCGGCGCCCGCCTCTCGGAGCGCGAAATGACCACCATCGTCGATAAGCTGTTCGCCTGCACCGTGCCCAACTACACCCCCGACGGCCGCCGCACCATCGTAATGCTGGAGCTGGGCCAGCTGCGCGAGCTGTTTGGGTAGGGGCGAGGGTTGAAAGAACGGTCATGCTGAGCCAAGGCGGAGACGTAGTCGAAGCATCTCGTGTGCTATGCTAACCCCAGTGGCTGCAACGAAGCGGTAGAGATGCTTCGACTCCGCTCCGCTTCGCTCAGCATGACGTTCCTTTGTATTCTTACTCTCTGCTGCTCGCTCTCCGTTTACCGCTCGCAGTTCCTTATTTCCCGCTCCTAGCTCCTCCTCTATGTTTAACCTCACGCCGACGGTCCGCAACCTGCTCATCGCCAACGTGGTAATCTACTTGCTCGCTACCAACCTGCCGGGTGGGCTGGGGCTGCTGGCTCTGTATCCAGTAGGTTCCCAGTTTTTCCAGCCCTGGCAGTTCCTGACGTATATGTTCATGCATTCTACTCAGGATATCATGCACATCTTCTCCAACATGTTTGGCCTGATGGTGTTCGGGCCGCTACTGGAGCAGCGCTGGGGCGGACAGCGGTTCCTCACGTTCTGGCTTATCTGCGGGCTCGGCTCGGGGATGCTCTACTCGGGCCTGCGCTATTACGAAATCAGTAAAATGCGGCACAACATCGAGGTTTTCCAGCAAGACCCTTCGGACGTGCATTTGCAGGATTTTGCGGAAGCGCATGCCCAGCAGTTCAATGAGGGCGCCTTCGATGCCGTGGTGCGCCAGCTGCACGCCACGCCCAACGACTCCGGTTTGGTGCAGGGTATTCTGAATACCATGCAGGAGTTGTATGAGCGCAGCCTCAATGTGCCCATGGTCGGCGCGTCAGGGGCGCTGTTCGGGGTGCTGTTCGCCTTTGCCTACCTGTTCCCGAACACCACGCTCTTTATATTTCCGTTGCCCGTGCCCATCAAAGCCAAGTACCTGGTGCCGCTTTATGGCCTCTACGAGCTGTACAGCGGCGTGAATCAGACGCCCGGCGACAATGTGGCCCACTTTGCCCACGTGGCCGGGCTATTTGTGGGCTTCGTGCTGGTGATGTTCTGGGAGCGGGGCCGTAAGGAGTTTTACTAGTATTTCGCTTTCCGGTGCTCGTTTTCTGCTTTTCGTTGTTTAGAGGATTCAGCATAAAGCAGCAACCACCAACGCGCCACCGGCAGCGGGAAACGAACCACGAGAAACGAACGACGAAATGAGTGTTTTCAACGATATCCGCACCGCGTTCAGCCGCCGCGACAATGCCCTGAATCAACTCCTGCTCATCAACGTGCTGGTGTTCGTGTTTCTGGTGTTCACGGAGGCCATTATGAAGCTGACGGGCACTTACGCGCAGTACTACCCCAACCTCATACGCCAGTTCCAGCTGCCCTCCGACCTGCCGGGCCTGCTGCGCCACCCCTGGACGGTGCTCACCTACGCCTTCACCCACGAAGGCTTTCTGCACATCCTCTTCAACCTGATAAACCTGTACTGGTTCGGAGCGCTGGTGCGCGAGTACCTCGGCGACCGGCGCCTGGTGAGCGTGTATATTCTGGGCGCGCTGGCCGGGGCGCTGTTCTTTATTCTTTCCTACAATCTGATTCCGGCGTTGCGGCCGGCGCTGGGCATTCCGCTGGTGGGCGCCTCGGCGGGCGTTACGGCCATCATTATGGCCGCTGCCACGCTCATGCCCGAGTACCAGTTCAACCTGATTCTACTGGGGCCGGTGCGCATCAAGTACATTGCCGCCGTGGTTATTGTGCTGTCGGTACTGGCCATCAACCAGGGCAACCCCGGCGGCGGCATTGCCCACATTGGCGGGGCGCTGTTGGGCTACATCTTCATCAAGCAGCTGCGCGCCGGCCGCGACCTGGGCCGCCCCGTGCAGGCCGTCGGCGACTGGGTGAGCCGGGTGTTCGCCCGCCGCTCCAACCTGCGCGTTACGCACCGCAATCCGGCCCCGGCCTCCGTTTCCTCCACGAAAGGTTCATCTGCCACCGCCAGCCGTAAAGCCAGCACCGCCCTGCCCGGCGAAGACGAAATCGACCTCATCCTCGATAAAATCTCCCACTCCGGCTACGAAAGCCTTTCCAAGGAGGAAAAGCAGAAGCTCTTCAAAGCCAGTCAGCAATAAATCACAGATGTTGCAGATGATTGGATAACCCAGATTCGTTCTGGCAGCGGATTTGGACTGATTGGCTGTACACTCATAGGTTTCTGGGTTGACAGCAGCCCCGGTTTTAGTTGAAAACAACTGCCGCCGACCCCGCACTGAAAAAGCCAAACGGCCGCCCTGCATCGTGCAGGGCGGCCGTTTGGCTTAACAGGATAGTCAACAATCCAATACACTTCTAAGCTCTAAGCTCTAAGCTCTAAGCGTTGTTCATCTTGTCGAGGGCGTCCATTACCTCTTTCACGTGGCCGCGCGAGGTTTCGAGCAGGGCCTTCTCGTCGTCGTTGAGCTGGAGTTCGATGACTTTCTCGATGCCGTTTTTACCCAGGATAACGGGGGCGCCGAGGTAAACGCCGTCCATGCCGTACTCGCCTTCGAGCTTCACGCACACGGGGAACACGCGGCGCTGGTCGCGCACAATGGCTTCCACCATCTGGGCCGCGGCCGCGCCGGGCGCGTACCAGGCCGAGGTACCCATCAGCTTTACCAGCTCGCCACCACCGACGGCGGTGCGCTGCACGATGGCATCAAGCTCCTCTTTACCGATAAGCTCGGTTACCGGAATGCCGCCCACGGTGGTGTAGCGGGGCAGGGGCACCATGGTGTCGCCGTGGCCGCCCATGAGCACCGCCTGAATGTCTTTGGGGCTCACGTTGAGCGCCTCAGCCAGGAAAGCGCGGTAGCGGGCCGTGTCGAGGATACCGGCCATGCCGAACACCTTGGTGCGGTCGAGGCCGGAGGTCAGGTGCGCCTGGTAGGTCATCACGTCGAGCGGGTTGCTGACGATGATGATGATGGCGTCGGGCGAGTGCTTCACCACCTGCTCGGTCACCGATTTCACGATGCCGGCGTTGGTCGAAATCAGGTCGTCGCGGCTCATGCCGGGCTTGCGGGGCAGGCCCGAGGTAATCACCACGACCTCCGAACCGGCCGTGCGGGCGTAGTCGTTGGTTACGCCCACGGTGCGCGAATCGTAGCCGATAATGGGGGCTTTCTGCCAGATATCGAGGGCTTTGCCTTCGGCAAAGCCTTCCTTGATGTCAACCAGTACAATCTCGTTGGCAATTTCGCGGGTGGCCAGTACATCGGCGCAGGTCGCGCCGACATTGCCGGCTCCAACTACGGTAACTTTCATGGATTGGTGGAATTGGGTGTGAATATTGGGATGCGCGTAAAGCTACGGCTTAGATGCGAGACCCGGTAAGAGAAACCGTAGTAATCAAGGTTACGGCTTATAAATTATGGCTTCCAGGCCATAAGAATGGCCACCTTCATATAGCAGGCGGCCGTTATAAAAGACTTTTAGTGTGCTAAACTCTGGCCGGTTGCAGTCATTGTTAAATAACTCGTATTCCGACTGGATGGTGTCTTGGTCGGTGGCAGAAAACCGTAGGTAATACGTGCGGCTGAGACGCTGAGAAAGCGCCGACCTGTCACTCGTCTGAAGCAGCAAAAAATTTACCTCCGCGGCGCGCGGAAACGAAGGGAGAGCCAGGGGCAAGACTTGCCCATTCTGGTCGGTTAGCTGCAATGAGTCAGGATAGTAGCCGGTACCCGGCAGAAACAAGGAGCTGTTATCGGCAGAACGTAAGAGGCGAAGCGTGACGCCCGTTTCGTAGGCATTGGGCGGCCCTTCGCATTTTTCTCCGCAACCGCACATCACTGAGCTGCCAGCTAGCAGGATCAATAATTTCCGCATCAGCATTTAGGTTGGGTGAGAGCTTGTTGATGACCAAGAGACTCTAACACCTTAGGTAGTTGCATAGAGCCAGCCTCCGGGCAACAAGTGTCTTGTGTGGCAACTTACAAACTCCGGCTGCTCCGTTACGGACTCAAGTATGACGTGATTTACTTCTCCAACCTCACATCTGCCGCACTACCAGCACCCGCTCGGTGGCCTCAACGTTGCTCAAAACGACATCCGCACCGACACCAGCGCCTGCCGGGGGCGCAGCTCGTACTCGTTCTGCACCAGCACGAAGCCGTTCAGGAAAGCGGTCTGGTAACGCCGGGTGTCTAGTAAGTTGATTGCTTTGAACTCTACGTCGATTTTGCGGGCCGTGGGCAGCGTGTAGCGGTAGGTGGCATCGACAAACGTGCTGCTGACGGCCCGGCCCAAGCCGGCGTTGCGGTAATAATCGGCCGAGAGCTGCACTGTGTGGCGCTCGGCGGGGTACCAGGCCAGGGCCAGCCGCTGCTCCTGCAATGTGGTGGCAGGAGAATAGCTATCGGCTCCTACCCGGCTGCGGAGCGCCGTAAGGGCCGCCGAGTATTCCAGTCCGCCCCAGTCAAACGGGTTCAGGTTGGCCTTGAGGCGGGCCGTGCCGGTTTGGTTGCGGGCCGTGGTGAGGGTTTGGTTGAGCAGCAGCGGCTGGCGGCTGAAACTGCCATTGAGCTGCAGGCCCAGGCTCAACTTCCAGTCACTCACGAACTTGCTGGCATTGAGGTTTACCGACTGGTTCTGGCCGCGGTTGAACTCGGCCACGGCCACGGTGGTCAGGGTGCCATCGGGCCGCACGCGGGTGCTGGCCAGCTGGTTGCGGGCGGCGGTGCTGAAGCTGTAGCTGGCCCGGTAGAACCAGGCGGTGAGCGGGTTTTCGTACACCAGCCCGCCATTGGCGCTCCAGGTGCGGGTTTGCGTGAGGGGGGCCGCGTTGCGCTGCAAGGTGCGGTAATCGCGCAGCAGGTAGCCATAGTAAAGCTGCTGCACGTTGCCCAGCTCGTTGCGGAAGCCCGCCCCGGCCGTGGCGTGCCACAGCCCGCTCAGCTCGTACCGGCCCGACAGCTGGGGCTCGGGCGTGAGGTAGCGCCGCTGCTGGCGGGCCCCCAGGGGCGTATCGGTGGCCGAAAAGGTGCGGTAGCTTAGCGGGGCCTCCAGCTCCAGGTGCCAGCGGTCGGTTTTATAGTCGATACCGGCCTGCACGTAGTAGCGGCCCTGGGCGGCCCGCAGGCGGTTGCGCAGCGTATCGGCCCCCTCGGGCGCGGGGCCGACCGGCAGCGGTGTGAGTTCCGAGCGGAGGCCCTGGGTTTGCAGGCTGAAACCGGCCGAGTAGGTGTAGTGCCAGTGCTGGCGGCCCGTGATGTAGGCCACCGAGTTGGCCGTGTAGAAGCTTTCGGCGCGGGCCTGCTGGCGGGCCTGGTCGTAGGAGCCCAGCCCACCACGCCCCAGCAGCGCCGGCAGCGGGCCGGGGCTCACGCTCAGCTGCTGGGGCGTGGCCGCGAGCGTAAGCACCGAATTCACTTGCACCACCCGCTGCCCCCCGGCGGGCCGCACCAGCCCCAGGCGGTTCGTGAGCGAATAGGCCGGGTTGGTGGCCCGCTGCACCACCGGCTGCTCGGGGACGCTATTGCGCTGGATGCGCCCGTCCTGAGCCTCCCAGCTACCGGCGGCGCTGAGCGTGTTTTTGAGGTAGTAGCGCTTCACGTTGCGCACGTAGGCCAGGTCGGTGGTCAGCTGGTTTATATAGAGCGTGTTATTTTTTTCTTCGAGCAGAGTCACGGCTGGGGCATCAGGCAGCGTGAAGCGGGTGCGGGTGCGGCCGGTGTAGGTCTGGCGGTCGTGCAGAAACGAGGCGTTGATGCGCAGCTGGGCCTCTTTGCTGAAGGGCAGCAGGTGGTTGGCGCTCAGCAGGTGGGCCCGGTTGAAGAGGTAGCGCCCGGCGGCCAGCGGCGGCGCGCCCAGGCCCTGAATTCCGGTAAGCTCGGGCTTGGTAGCGGGCTCCTGCAGCCGCTGGAAGTCGCCCAGGCCCAGCGGTTTCAGCTCGGCGGCCACGTCCTGGCCGGTGTTGTTGGTCTGGTAGCTGTCGATGAGCTGCTGGCGGGGCGTGAAGAGCATGGGCGTGAGGTTGGCGTTCCACAGCGCCGGGGTGCCGCCCGCGCCCAGCCGGGCCTGGCCGGTGGCGGTTACCTTCTTCTTCAGCTCCAGGTTCAGCGAGGCCTGCTCGGTGGGCTGCACGCCCCGCAGGGCCTTCACGGGCTGGTGGCGCTTGAGCACCTGCACATCGCGCACGGCATCGGCGGGCAGGTTGCTGCTGGCCAGGTTGTAGCGGTTTTCCAGCAGGTCGGCCCCGTTGATGTAGAACTTCTGGATGGGCCGGCCCTCGTAGAGAATGCGCCCGTCGGCCTCTACCTCCACACCAGGCAGCTTGCGCAGCACGTCGGCAATCACGCGGTCCTTTTTGTCGGTGAAGGCCGAGACGCGGTAGCTCAGCGTATCGCCCTCGCGCCGGATGGGCGGGGACTTGATGGTGACTTCCTTGAGCGGGGTCAGGCTCACGGCCAGCGTCAGGCGCACGCTCTGGCTGCGGTTGGCCAGCCGGCGCACCTGCTCGCTAAAGCCCAGGGCGCGGGCGCTGAGCACGAGCGAATCTACTGGCCATGTCAGTTGCAGAGAAAACCGACCATTCTCATCGGCCACCGCTATAGATGAGATGTCCGGTTGTTGGGCAGCCTGCACCTCAATTAACGCACCAGGCAACGCCTCATTTTGGTCCGTGCGAACCTGCCCGATTAAGGTAGTTTGAGCAACGGACAAGTGGTACAGTGCCAAGAAAAGGGGTAAAAAACCGATAGCTCGCCGCTTCATTATTGCATATGATATATATATAAAGAATGTGAAAAATGATATTGAAATATTTAGTAAAAAAATATGGCTATTTAATCTCTAAGGGGTTATTCTTATGTAGCTGTTTTAACTTATAGTTTTCAATAAGCTGGCGAGCAACTTCAGGTGAGTTGCCATTAGTAGCTACTTTAGTCACTCCTTGGAGTCTGTAATCAGCTTTGCCCTTGTTGTAGCTACTTTGATCAGTTGTTGGAGTATTATTTGGTAATTTTATGGTATTTAGACTAGTGGTCTTCTTTAGTTGGAGTAAGGAAAAGTTATAATCTTTGTCAATATCATATATTTCTATAATCAATCCGGGTAGGCCCATGAACTTATAAGGGCCATCCGAAACAGGAACTTCGGTTGTAAACCAGGCCTCCCACTTTCTGCCTGCAAATAAAGTAGTTGCTTTTCGACAGGTATAACCAGCAAATGGCTTAGTAGTAGCGGTAAGCTGCCATGTTGTGCTATTATAATTTTGATTTACCTGATATAATTTTTGACCCAACTTATCATAATATTTTATAACCTTTTGTGGATATAATTTATATATTTGATATGTAAAATCAGTTTTAATATAAGTGGATAATAGATCTATTGAAGATTGATTGAATGAGGGGCTTGCTATTATAGAATCTGATTTTTGAGAATATTGACTTTCAAATTTTGATAAATTATTCCCAATAGTAAGGATCATTAGTTCCGACTTTTTATCCTTACTTAAGGAGTCTGGCTTATAAGTTAGTCTATAAGTGCACGTAATGAATGTGTTTTTTTCCTCAAACGGTTTAATTTGGGCGAAAGAAAAGGGAATAACTACAAAGGTGAGGACGAATATTAATGTAGATCTTTTCATGTTATGAATGCTGGTTAAAAAGCAACTGACAATCAGCCAGTGAGATAGGCTAATTGTCAGTTAGTAAATTCTATTGTATCTGCAACTGTATCTGCAACAGAATTTGCTAGCAGTAAGTTAATATCATCCAACTCTGATATTCAGCTGCGTCTTCTTTAGTGGCCATATATAGTGTTTCCTTATGCCCGCATGCTTCTAACTGATAAGTGTCGAGTTGGAAAAATGGTTGGATAACATTCGGATTATTGAATTTCGCAGAGGCGACTTCCGTCTTCTCTGTCAGAATCGAAACTTCGGTCAATGATTCCGCTTTGGCAGATCCCAACGATACGCCGCACACCAGTGCAGCCAACAATGTAAGCCTTTTCATAATAAATGGGGTTTGGTTAATGAATGAAATAAATGTATAGGGGGGGCGAGAAAAGCAAGCCTTACTTCATCTATTTTTCATGAAGACAAAATCATACACATCAACCGTTTAGTTTCACATCCGCCGCACCAGTAGCACCCGTTCGGTTTCCTCCGTTACCTTGAACCGCTCATCCGGTCGCATGCCGATAACCCAGGCGATTTTGCCGTCGGCGGTGGCCAGCACCCACACGCTGTCTTTGAGGTTGAGGGGCACTTTCTGGTCGATGAGAAAGTCGGAGAGCAGCTTTTTGCCCTTCATGCCGATGGGCATAAACCAGTCGCCTTCCTGCCAGGGGCGCACCGTGAGCGGGAAGCGCAGCTTGTCGGCATCGAGGGCGGCCAAGGCTTTGCCGCGGGGCGGGGCGTAGTCTTCGGGCACTTCGAGCAGCTCGGTGCGCAGGTGCAGCCCATCAATTTTAAGCGCCTCCTGGCCCGCCTGCAGCTGGTGGGTGCCGAACTGGCTGAGCCGGCGCGGCGTGATGACGAGCTGCTCGCGGTCCTTCACCAGCAGGTGCGTCGGCGACTCGAAGCGGCGACCCGGCTCGGCCCCGAAGCTGCGCACGATATCCTTTACCACCGGATACGCGAAGCCGAAGGGCCGCAGCAGCTCGTGCAGCACCAGGGCGGTGGCGGCAGTGTTCTGCAGCAGCCGGATATCGAGGTAGGTGGCTTCGGGCTCGGTGCGCTGGGCCTGGGCGGCGGTGTCCTGCACGTAGCGGCGCACGATTTCCTCGGCCCCGCCCACCCGCTCGGCCGTGGTGCTCATGGTCTGGTCGAGGCTGGGGTTGAGGTCGCGTAGCACCGGCAGCACTTCCAGGCGCAGGCGGTTGCGCTGGTACACCGGCGAGTCGTTGCTGGCATCCTCGCGCCACACCAGGCGGTTTTCCACCACGTAGTCGAACAAATCGGGCTTGCTCAAGCCCAGCAGCGGGCGCACGAGGTGGCCGGTTTTGGCCCGGATGCCGTGCAGCCCGGCCAGCCCGGTGCCGTGGGTGAGGTTGAGCAGCATGGTTTCGGCCGTGTCGCGCTGGTGGTGGGCGGTGGCAATGGCGGCATAGTCCTGCTGCTGGCGCACCCGCTCGAACCACTCGTAGCGCAGCGCCCGGGCCGCCATCTGGGTCGAGATGCCTTCCTGATCGGCGAATTTTTTGGTCTGGAAGAACTCGGCGAAGTAGGGCACCTTGTACTGCTGGGCCAGTTTGCGCACGAACTCCTCGTCGGCATCGGCCTCCTCGCCGCGCAGCCCGAAATGGCAGTGGGCCATGGCAAACGGCTGCCCCAGCCGGTGGAGCACGTCGGCCAGCACCACCGAATCGAGCCCGCCACTGACGGCAACCAGCAGCGTATCGGTGGGGGAGAAAAGGGCGTGTTCCTGGATGAACTGTTGAATCTGGTCGAGCATGGCAGTCGGGTACCCCACCCCCTAGCCCCCTCCCCTCCGGGAGAGGGGGAACTAGTTTCTAGCTTTTTAGTCTAGATAAGGATAAGTAGAAAGTGAGGTAAGAAAACGAGTTAGAAACTATTTTTAGCGCTTGTTCCCCCTCTCCCGGAGGGGAGGGGGCTAGAGGGTGGGGTACTACGCCGCAAAGAAACACGTTAGCCACGCTGCTTGCCTACCTTTGCGCCGAAATGTCGTTGTCCAAGTCTGTTTTTCTCGTTTTCCTGCTGGTATTGCCGCTGCTCGGCTGGTCGCAAGCCAAACCTGCCGCCAAGCCTGGCAAGGGCCAGCCCATCGAGCTGCTGACCGCCAACTCGTTTGAAGGTGGCGACTTCAACGGCGTGGAAATCCGCAAGCTGCTGGGCAACGTGAGCTTGCGCCAGGGCACCACGCTGCTCTACGCCGACTCGATGTACCAGTACCTGGACCGCAACGCCATTGAGGCGTTCAGCAACGTGCGCATCATCCAGAACGACACCATCACGACCACCGGCGACCGGGGCACCTACGACGGCGACACCCGCAAGGCCCGCATGAGCGGCAACGTAACGCTGCGCGACCCGCGCATGACCCTCACCACCCAGCTGCTCGACTACGACCTGGCCAACAACCTGGCTTACTACAGCACCGGCGGCCACCTCCAGGACCCCAAAAACACGCTCGACAGCCAGTTCGGCTACTATAACACCGGCAGCAAAGTGTTCAGCTTCAAGCACAACGTGAAGCTGGTAACGCCCGAAAACACCATCCTCACCGATACGCTGCAGTACAATACCATCAGCAAGGTGGCCTATTTCTACGGTCCCACCCGCATCACGGGCAAAGACAAGAACCTGTACGCCGAAAACGGCACTTACAACACCATCACCAAAGAAGCCAACTTCGGCCGCAACGCCAAAATCGAGACGCCCAACTACCTGCTCGGTGGCGATAAGCTGTTCTATAACGAGCTGACCGAGTACGGTTTGGCGACGGGCCGGGTGTCGATGATTTCCAAGAAGGACAACCTGGAGATAAGGGGCGACGTGGGGCGCTATTGGCGGGCCCAGGGCCGCGCCAAGGTGTACGGCTCGCGGCCCGTGATGCGCAATATTTCGGGCAAGGACACGCTGTATCTGACGGCCGATACGCTGGTCAGCATCGAGGGCAAGCCGCCGCTGAACAAGGGCGCCGTGATTTACGCCTACAAAAAGGCCCGCATCTTCCGCGCCGATTTGCAGGGCCGCGCCGACTCGCTGACCTACGACCGGCAGGATTCCATCATCTACCTCAGCCACGACCCGGTGCTGTGGAACAAGAACAACCAACTCACGGCCGACTCGATGGAAATCCGGCAGCGCAAGGGCAAAATCGACCAGATGCGCCTCTACGGCCACGCCTTCAGCATCGGGCTCGACACGCTGGGCAACTACAACCAGGTGAAAGGCCGCACGATGGTGGCCTACTTCGGGGAGAAAACCATAAAAAAAATTAACGTGGTTGGCAACGCCGAGAGCCTCTACTATGCTCTTGAGGGCGACACGGCCGTTTCGGGCGTCAATAAGTCGCTCTCGGCCACTATGGCCCTGCGCTTCGCCGACGACGAACTGCAAACCATCAGTTTCATCACCAACCCCGAAGCCAAGTTCATTCCGCCCAACGAGTTAAAGCCCGAGGAAGCCCGGCTCAAGGATTTCCGCTGGCGCCCCGAAGACCGGCCCACCCGCCGTCAGACGCTGGGCAAGCACTTCGCGGCGGCGCCGGTTAAGGCCAAGAAGAAAGCCCCGCCAACGCCTAAAAAACCAGCGGTTAAATCCCGAAAAAAAACGCCGGTAAAGAAGTAAGCCCCACACGTTCTGGTTTCCCAGGGCTGAAGCCCTGGGCTACGGAGCAAGCCCGGCCGGGGTGCTGACTAGCCCAGGGCTTCAGCCCTGGGAAACCAGGACGACCGTGCAACCGCCGCCAACTGATTATTTGTACCTTTGCGCCCCTTATGCTGTCTTTCCGTCCCGCCCTTTTTGTTCTGCTCCTCAGCACGCTGCTGCTGGGCGCCTGTACCGGCTACCAGAAGCTGCTCAAGAGTACCGATGTAAACAAGAAGTACGAAGCCGCCCTGGAGTACTACCAGAAGGAGGATTTCTTCAAGGCCGGTACCCTGCTCGAAGAACTGATTCCGCTGCTGAAAGGCCGCCCCGAGGCCGAGAAGGCGCAGTTCTACTTCGCCAATACCAACTACCGCCAGCGTAACTACACGCTGGCCGCGTATTATTTCAAGACTTTCCACGACACGTATCCCAACTCGGAGTACGCGCAGGAGGCCTATTTCATGCAGGCCAAGTCGCTGTTCAAGGACTCGCCTGAGTTCCAGCTCGACCAGACCAACACCTACACGGCCCTGGAGGTCATTCAGGAGTTTCTGAACCGCTACCCCGAAAGCCGGTTCCGGGCCGAAACCGAGGGCATGTCGCAGGAGTTGCAGAAGAAGCTGGAGAACAAGGCGTTTCTGTCGGCCAAGCTCTACTACGATCTGCGGTACTACCAGTCGGCCGTAACGGCCCTGACCGTGTTCCAGCAGCAGTATCCGGCTTCGGCCTACGCCGAGCAGGCCGCTTTCCTGAAGCTGAGCGCCCAGTTTGATCTGGCCAACGAATCGGTGGCCGAAAAACAATTGGAACGCTACAACGAGACGCTGGCGTTTTACCAGAGCTTCATCGATACCTTCCCGCAGAGCAAGCAGCTGAAGGACGCCGAAAAAATGTACGACACCGCCCGCACCGCCGCCGACAAGTTGAAAGCGGCCGAAACTGCCGCCAAATAGCGCCGCTTGCGCGGCCTCACCTACGAACCCCGAAAACTCATTATATGAAGACGCCCACTAACACTTCCGCCTCCATCGTGACGCGCAACATGTCGGATTTCACCCCCGAAACCGGCAACGTGTACGAGAGCATCGCCATCATTTCGAAGCGCGCCAATCAGCTGGCCATCAAGCTGAAAGAGGAGCTCAACGGCAAGCTGGCCGAGTTTGCTACTACCGTCGACAACCTGGAGGAGGTGTTCGAAAACCGCGAGCAAATCGAGATTTCCAAGCACTACGAGCGCCTGCCCAAGCCCACCAACATGGCCGTGGATGAGTTCCTGGAGGGCAAGGTGTATTTCAGCACGCCCGAGCAGGAAGCCGAGAAGAACGCGTAAATTCGGCCTCCCGGCCCGAAGCCTCCCCGCCATCCGGACGTATCCGGGCGGCGGGGAGGCTTTGGCGTATAAGGCCGCATGGCCCGGCGCCACCGGCCGGAATGTTTACCCGCAGGCCGTTTGGGGCCTCGCTCAACTTCGCGTATGGCACTACTGGGCCGAAAAATTCTGCTGGGCGTGAGTGGCAGCATTGCCGCCTACAAAGCCGCGCCGCTGGTGCGCCTGCTGGTGAAGGCCGGCGCCGAGGTGCGCGTTATCCTCACGCCCGCCGCCACGGCGTTTGTCACGCCGCTCACCCTGGCCACGCTGTCTAAGAACCCGGTTTTGCAGGGTTTTCTCAAGGATGAGCGGGCCGGCGAGTGGCACAACCACGTGGAGCTGGGGTTGTGGGCCGATGCGCTGGTGGTGGCTCCGGCCTCAGCCAACACGCTGGCCCACTTGGCCCAAGGCCTCTGCGACACGCTGCTCGACGCCGTGTACCTCTCGGCCCGTTGCCCCGTGTTCGTGGCCCCGGCCATGGACCTAGACATGTACCAGCACCCCGCCACCCAAGCCAATCTGGCGCGCCTGCGCAGCTACGGCAATACCGTGTGGGAGTCGCCGGCCGGCGAGCTGGCCAGTGGCCTGAGTGGTCCCGGCCGCATGCTGGAACCCGAGGACATTCTACTTAGAATTATGAATTACGAGTTTTAAATTCTGAATCAGCACCAGTACCCTATTTTCGGTTCTTGAAGCAATTCAAAATCCATAATTTAAAATTTATAATTCAAAAGAATGCGCGTACTGATAACGGCCGGCCCGACGTATGAACCGCTCGACCCAGTGCGGTTTCTGGGCAACCACAGCACCGGCAAAATGGGCTACGCGCTGGCCGAAGCCTTTGCTGCCGCTGGGGCCGAAGTGGCCCTCATCAGCGGCCCCACCAACCTCCCCGACCCGGCCTCATCACACATTCTGACGACCCGCGTGCAGACGGCGGCCGAAATGTACGAGGCCGCCGCCCACGCGGCGCGGCTGGCCGATGTGTGGGTGTTTGCCGCCGCCGTAGCCGATTACCGGCCCGCCGAGGTGGCCGCGCAGAAAATCAAGAAAAGTGGCGAGCGGCTGACGCTGGAGCTGGTGAAAAACGTGGATATTGCCTTTGAACTCGGAAAAACCAAGCAGCCCGAACAATTTTCGGTGGGCTTTGCGTTGGAAACCGAGAACGAGCAGGCGCACGCGCTGGGCAAGCTCGAACGCAAAAACTTCGACCTGATTGTGCTCAACTCGCTGCGCGATGCCGGCGCCGGCTTCCGCCACGACACCAATCAGGTAACTTTGCTCGAAGCCGACGGCCGCGCGACGGCCTTCGGGCTGAAATCCAAAACCGCCGTTGCCCACGACATTGTGGGCGTCGTGCTCGCCCGTTTAGCTGCCCGCCATGACGACTAAGCTTTCGACGCTGTCCCTGCTGTTGCTGCTGCCACTCCTGGCGCTGCTGCGGCCCGCCCGGGCCCAGGAGTTGCAGGCCGAAGTCACGGTTTCGACCGAAAACGTGACGATTTCGGACCCGCAGCTGGTGCAGAATCTGCGCAACGACATGCAGAACTTCCTCAATAGTAGGGCCTTTACCAACCGGGCGTACCGGCCCGAGGAGCGCATCCGCTGCCGGCTGTTTGTGGGCATCACCGAGATTCCGCAGAACGGTACCTACCGCGCCACGGTGCGCATCGTGAGCACCCGGCCGGTGTACGGCACCGGCTACGAGAGCAACGTGCTGAGCTTCGCCGACCGGGGCTGGATTTTCAACTACTCGCCCCAGAGCCCGCTCGAATACTCCGAAAACACGTTCGTCGGCAACCTCTCGTCGCTGCTCTCCTTTTATGCCTACATGATGATTGGACTGGACCAGGACAGCTTTGCCCCCCTGAGCGGCGGCCCGTACTACGACCGGGCCCGGCAGATTCTGAACACGGCCGCCTCCCAGAATATCACCAACGAGTCGGACTCGGGCTGGAAGGATGAGAACAGTGGCAACCGCTACTGGCTGCTCAACAACCTGCAGGACCCGCAGCTGCAGGCCTTCCGCAGCGGCATGTACGCCTACTACCGCCAGGGCCTCGACATCTTCATCACCCAGCCCGAGGAGGCCCGCACCAACATGTACACGGCCCTGCAGGACGTGCAGAAAGCCGTGCAGCGCCGCCCCGGCACCCTGTTCGCCCGCTCGTTCTTCCAAACTAAGGCCGACGAAATTGCCAACATCTTCCGCACCAGCCCCGACCAGCAGCAGAAAGTCGGCCTCGTGACGCTGCTCTCCGAAACCGACCCCACCAACTCGGCCAAGTACGAAACGATTCTGCGCCAACCCTAAGGAGCTGCAAGCCGCAAGCTTCAAGCTGCAAGCTGATGTTCAACGTCAGCTTGCAGCTTGCGGCTTGCAGCTTGAAGCTCAAAAAGGGCCTTTGCACATCAGCTTGCGGCTTGTCGCCTGAAGCTTGCAGCTCAAAAAACCTTTCTTGCGAAAATAACTGGCATTTGACTAACCGAACTAGTAGCTTTGCTAATGCTGCTAGGCCCGGCCGTTTGATACGGGGCCGTAGCTGCACTCTTGGTAGCCACGGCCGGCGCTCCGGCCCTCACGCTTTTTCGGTATGCTGGTTGATTTACGGATTCAGAATTACGCCCTGATTGAGAAGCTGGAGCTTAAGCCCTCGGCCCTGCTCAACATCATTACCGGCGAAACGGGCGCCGGCAAGTCCATTATGCTGGGCGCCATTGGGCTGCTGCTGGGCAACCGCGCCGACTCGCGCATGCTCTTCGACACGAGCAAAAAGTGCGTGCTGGAAGGCCACTTCGACATCAGCAGCTACCAGCTGCGCGACATTTTCGAGGCCGAGGACGTCGACTACGACCAGCAGTGCATTCTGCGGCGCGAGCTGAGCCCCAACGGCAAGAGCCGGGCCTTCGTGAACGATACGCCCGTGACGCTGGAAACCCTGCGCCACATCGGCGCCAACCTCATGGACATCCACTCGCAGCACGATACGCTGCTGCTAAGCGACGCCGTGTTTCAGCTGAACCTGCTGGATTTGTACGCCAACCTGGTGCCCACGCGCACCCAATACAGCAACGCCTTCCGCCAGTACCGCAAGCTCGAAACCGACCTGCAGGCCCTCGAAAGCCAGGTAGCCCAGGCCAATAAAGAGCTCGACTACCACAGCTTTCTGCTGAATGAGCTGGAGGAAGCCAGCCTCGACAATGAGCGCCAGGACGAGCTGGAGCAGGAAGTGAAGGAGCTGGAGCACGCCGAGGAAATCAAGTACAAGCTCACCCACGCCCTGCAAAGCCTGAGCGAGGGCGAATACTGCGCCACCGGCGCCCTGAAGGATGCCGTAGTGCTGCTGGGCCAGATTGCGCCCTACTCGGAGCCCGTGAAAGACCTGCGCCACCGCCTCGACAGCTGCCTGATTGAGCTGCGCGACATCACCGACGAAATTGAACAGGTGGAGCGCCGCACCGAGGGCGACCCGGCCCGCATCGATGAGTTGCAAAGCCGCCTGAACGTGCTCTACAGCCTGCAACGCAAGCACCAGGTGCGCGACGTGGTGGACCTGCTGGCCGTGCGGGCCGATTTGCGCGACAAGGTTAGCTCGGTGCTCAACCTCGACAAGCAAATCAGCCGCCTGCGCCGCGACGTGGAAGCCACCTTGGCCACCGTGCAGAAGCAAGCCCTGCGCCTGTCGGAAGCCCGCCGCAAAACGTTCCCGAAGTTTGAGAAAGAGCTGGCCGCGCTGCTCACCGACCTGGGCATGCCCCACGCCCGCATCGTGGTGGGCCACGAGGCCGGCGCCCCGGCCGTTAGCGGCATCGATGTGGTGAGCATCCTGTTCACGGCCAACAAGGGCGCCGAGCCCCAGACGCTGAGCAAGGCCGCTTCGGGCGGTGAGTTCTCGCGCCTCATGCTGTGCATCAAGTACATGCTGGCCGACAAAACCGCGTTGCCGACCATCGTGTTCGACGAAATCGACACGGGCATCAGCGGCGAAATTGCCCTGAAAGTAGGCCGCATGATGCAGCAGATGGCTAAGAAGCACCAGCTTATCGCCATCAGCCACCTGCCCCAGATGGCCGCCGCCGGCGACGCCCACTACTTCGTGTACAAGGAAGACCGCGCCGACCGCACCGTAAGCCGCATCCGCCAACTCAACCAGGAGGAGCGCATCCACGAAATAGCCCAGATGATTTCCGGCGCCAACCCTACGCTGCACGCCACCCAGAGCGCCCGCGAGCTGCTGGCCCTGCGCGGCGTGGAAATGGCGGGGTAGTGGTGAGAGGATAGTGAGGATAAAAGAACGTCATGCAGAGCGAAGCGAAGCATCTCGCGTGCTGATGTTGCAGTGGTAACCAGACGTAGAAAGTCGCCATTGCAACATTAGCACGCGAGATGCTTCGCTTCGCTCTGCATGACGTTCTTTATTTTTTCGCCTCTTTTGTAGCTTCAATCTACAACCCAACTCACCTCCTTATATGGCCAGTAACCTACTCGCGGGCAAAGTCGGTATCATTTCCGGCGCGCTCAATGAAGAATCCATTGCCTGGAAAGTGGCGCTGAAGTGCCACGCCGAGGGTGCCCGCTTCGTGCTCACCAACGCCCCGCTGGCCATGCGCATGGGCGAAATCAACAAGCTTTCGGAGCAGTGCAACGCGCCCATCATCCCGGCCGATGCTACCTCAATGGAGGACCTGGAAAACCTGTTCTCGGGGGCCCAGGAGCAGCTCGGCGGCAAGCTCGACTTCGTGCTGCACAGCATTGGCATGAGCGCCAACATCCGCAAGGGCAAGCACTACGGCGAGCTGAACTACGAGTGGTACCAGAAGACGCTCGACGTGTCGGCCCTCTCGTTTCATAAGATGCTGGCTGTGGCCGAAAAGCAGGACGCCTTCAACGAGTGGGGCTCGGCCGTGGCCCTGAGCTACATTGCCGCCCAGCGCGCCTTCCTCGACTACACCGATATGAGCCAAGCCAAAGCCATGCTCGAAAGCATTGCCCGCAGCTACGGCCAGCGCCTGGGTAAGCTCAAGAAAGTGCGCGTGAACACCATCTCGCAGTCGCCCACCAAAACCACGGCCGGCACCGGCATCAGCGGCTTCGACGCGTTCTACGAGTACGCCGACCGTCTCTCGCCCCTGGGTAACGCCCCGGCCGAAGCCTGCGCCGACTACGTGGTGAGCCTGTTTTCGGACCTGACCCGCTACGTAACCATGCAAAACCTCATGCACGACGGTGGCTTCAGCACTACCGGCATCTCGGAGGAAATCGTGGAACTGGTAACGGCTGGTAAAGCAGTAGGTCAGTTCACATTCTGATAAACCAAACGCCCGGCCAATATGGTCGGGCGTTTGGTTTTGGGGTAACTCTGAGGTTAATAGAAATAACGGAACAGAGCGAAGGAAACTTCCCGATACTTCCGGAACTGATTGTAGTTGATTCCAGCGCCAAACCTGCCGAACAAACTGCGTTTGGCGCTGCCTTGTAGCTGCCAGTAGCCGGACCAGCGCGTGGCCGTCACGTTCACCCACAAACCAATCGGGTAAGGGACTGCGTGTTGTAAACCAACTGTGTAGCCAAATCCGGTGATTTCTACCTGTTCGCCGTTGCGCGATTCTCTCAGGTTCGCGTAGCCGCCGCCTACAATTAAACCGGGCACTCGGACCGGGCCGAGGCGATAGACACTCGCTCTAACATTGGCCGAGTAGGATTGAAAACGCATATTTCGGGGCGCGGCCCGCAGCCACTGGTAGCTCAGCTGTTCATTGAGCGTCAGCCCATAACTAGGGCGCAGGGTGGGTAAGCCAACCTGAACGAAAGCAGCGCTGTTTCTATGGAGATTGGTCTGGTAGCTGGCTTGTAGCTGGGAAACCAATGGTATGTACCTGCTGTGATACACCCGGACGAAGGCTCCAACAGGTGCGTAGCGCGTGCCGGAGAGCAATCCGGCCTCGGAACCCCAGTTAATTGATAAATCACAGAGCTCCTTACTGGCTGGTGACAGTCCGAAATTAGCGCTGTCGTAGAACTGTACCTGGCGCCGCTGGCTTAAATAGCCAATCATGGAAACCACCAAGCTCAGCGTATCGGATGCGGCTGGAGCGACCGACAACGAAAAAGCGCCATTGGCCCCGGTGCTGACGCCATTGGTAGTGCCGAGCTGCAAAACAACACACCCCTGAAGCGGCCGCCCGGTTGAACGGTCGGTGACGCGCCCAGCCACGATGCGCTGCTGGGCCAGGGCTGATGTGGTGGTCAGCAGTAAGACTAGGTAGAGTAGGATTGGTTTCATAAATGGGAGCTGAAGTGTCCCAGGCAGATGCCAGCCACCCGCGTATTCCACATACGGCGCTTATAAATAGCGTAGTAGCTTCTCTAGCTCTCGCGCAACTGCTGCATAACAGCAGCTAATTCAGCTGTTCAAGCAAATGTAGCGGCCATCTGTTCCCGGTCGTAATCCAGCAGAAGCGGCTGCAGCTCAACATAAAGCGGGCGTAGGGTTTCAACGTCGGGGCTGATGACATCCAGTCCCCGATCATCGTACATGTGCAAAATTAACTTAGATCGTAGATTGATGAAGAACACATCATCACTCAATTGCGGGCGGCGGGGAGGAAAATACTGATGACTAATGGCTTGCAGAATCTGCCGGTACGGAATATGCGCGGCCGTGCGTTGCACCGTGAATCGGATGAGTTGGCGAGTATCAGCGAAGCGGGTACGGTTAGCCAACCATTGGAACTCTGCTTCCTGTTTGGACGATTTCAATTGGCGGAGCACAAAGTGATTTGCCCGAAACCGCCAACGTCGGAACCGACCCTTCCAGCGTTGGCGCTGTACTACTACCAGCACTTCATCGTCGGGTGCAAACACTGCCTCAAATATTACGGAAGCACGGCGCAGCACTTCTGCAAAATAGGCCTCATCCGAAGCAGCACCCTCCATCTGCAAATCAAACCTGAGTCCGATAGGCCAGGAATAAAATAACCCTGGCCCCAGGACCAAAAAAGGGTAATACTGCTGTAAAAAGCGGGCAGTTTCTCTCGCCATAAGTAAAGCCAAACGGAAAGCGTAACATAAAACACTAAGGCATCACTAAGCCTACCGCCGCCGCAGGTACAGCAGCGTCGACTTACCCGAGGGGCCGTACTTGTCGTTGATGAGGAAAAAGCCGCGCTTGTAGGCGGCCAGCCCTTCCCAGTTGTAGGTTTGATATTCGGCGGGCAGCGTCAGCAGCGGCTTCCAGCTGAGGCGGTGGCGCTTGTAGCGGAGGCTGATGAGGCGAGAGTAGTTCTGGTAGCGGCCGGCGCTGTCCTGAATCAGGCGGGTGTTGGGGTCGGGCGGGGCCATGCGGTACACGGCATCGGAAGCGCCATTGAAGAAATAGTTGATGGCCGTGAAGCGCCGGCCACCGGCGGGCTCCAGATCGGTTACGCGGAAGGGCAACGGGGGCAGGGCCACGGGCCGCTGCCGGCCGCTGCGCAGAGCTACGGCCGCGTTGCCGCGGGGCAGGTAGTTGTACTCGAACAGGGCCAGCAGCTCGCGGTGGCGGTAGGTGGCCAGCGCCTCGAAACCCGCATTGTAGGCGTGGGTGCCATCGGGCAGCAGCGGCTTGGGCAGGGCCACCAGGTAGCTGCTGTCGAGCTGAATGACATTTCGGGCCTCATCCAGCACGCCCCGCACCAAGTAGCAGTTGGCCGCTGCCGTTACGGTTTCGATGGAGAAATAGGCCGTGTCGCGCAGCACCGTCAGGCCTTCCAGTCCTTCGTAAATGGGGCTGCCAGCGTCAATCCGCGCTCTGGCTCTATCGAGGCCCCGGATGGCGTATCTGCGGAAGGGCAATTGCACGGGCCGACCGGCGAGTTGCTGGTCAAGGTCGGAGAGGGTCAGGCTGTACACTTTGGCTTCGGCTTGCTCCTGGAGGCGGCTTTCGGAGAGCAGCAGCAATTGGCCGCGGTAGGTGCAGAGGCCGGAGAACTGATTTTCGCGCTCGGCCAGCTCGGCGGGCAGTTGAATGGTGCGTGCCAGGAGCGGGGAGGGGCCCTGGGCATGGCTGGCCCAGCCAGGGACCAGCGTCAGCAGGAATGTGGAGAAAGCTAAAAACCGGTTCATGAGCGGCAGCAGGGGAGAGGGCGGCTTTGGAACTGCCAAAACCGAAATACCGACAAAGGTAGGTGGCCGGAGTGGCGAAAGCTCATGGCCGAAGGCGGCAACGTTCCCGGTATCGTTTGCGGCAAAATAACGCGGCCATTACTGTTATATGCCGGTCTGGCGCGGTAATATGGGCGTCGGGGGCGGTGCCAGAAAAGTCAGGGCATATTCCGGCCGTCCCGCCAGCTGATTGCCGCTGTTCTGTTTTCCTGCCTGCCTGCCATGATCCAATCCTTTAAAGCAACGCCGCCCAGAAGCCTGGCCCCGGGTTTTGGCTGCTACCTTTTTTGGCTGCTGTTACTGGCCGGGCTGCTACCGGGCCAAGCCAAGGCAGTCCCGGCTCCGGCCTATGATTTTGTGGTGGCCCAGGATGGCAGCGGGCAGTTCCGCACAGTGCAGGAGGCCTTCAACGCCGTGCCCGATTTCCGCAAGAAAGTCACCACTATCTTCATCAAAAACGGTATTTACAAGGAGAAGCTGCTGCTGGCCGGCTCGAAGAACTTCGTGAAGCTGATGGGCGAGGACCGCGAGAAAACCATTCTCACCTACGACGACTACAACCAGAAAAAGAACATTTTCGGCGAAGACAAGGGCACCTCCGGCTCGGCCAGCTGCTACCTCTACGGCGCCGACTTCACGGCCGAAAACCTTACGTTCCAGAACTCCTCGGGGCCCGTGGGGCAGGCGGTGGCCCTGTGGGTGGCCGGCGACCGGACCCGGTTTAAAAACTGCCGCTTTCTGGGCTTTCAGGACACGCTCTACACCTACGGCTACGGCAGCCGCCAGTACTACGAGAACTGCTACATCGAGGGCACCGTTGATTTCATCTTTGGCAGCAGCACGGCGTGGTTCGAAGGCTGCATTATTTTCTGCAAAACCAAGGGCTTCATCACGGCCGCTTCCACGCCCGACAGCACCCGCTACGGCTACGTGTTCAACCAGTGCAAAATTATCGGCAGCGCGCCCGCCGGTAGCGTTTACCTGGGCCGACCCTGGCGCCCATACGCCAAAACCGTGTTTATCGGCTGCGAGCTGGGCCCGCAGATAGCGCCCGCCGGCTGGGACCCCTGGGGCAACGAAAGCAACCAGCAAACTGCCCGCTACGCCGAGTACCAGAGCCGCGGCCCCGGCGCCGCCCCGGCCCGGCGCGTGCCCTGGAGCCGCCAGCTAAGCGCCGCCGAAGCCCGCCAGTACACGCTGCCCGTGGTGTTGCGCGGTTGGGACCCCACCCAAGACTAGCACGATGAAAACTGCCCTGCTGACTGTATGTCTGCTGTTGCTGGCCCTGCTGGCAGCGGCCCGCCCGGTTGCCGGGCTGGTAGTGGCCCCGGATGGCTCCGGCGACTTCCGCACGGTGCAGGCCGCCGTAGATGCGGTGCCCGACCACTCGGCCGCGTCTGCCGTCATCCGCATCAAGAAGGGCGTATACCGCGAAAAGCTGGTGATACCGGTGCGCAAAACCCTCGTCACGCTTATTGGCGAAGACCGCGACCAGACGATTATCACCTACGACGACCACAGCGGCGCCAACGGCATCGATACGTACTCGTCGCACTCGGTGCTGGTACAGGGCAACGACTTTCGGGCCGAAAACCTCACGTTCCGCAACACGGCGGGTCGCACCGCCGGCCAGGCCGTAGCCCTGCACATCGAGGCCGACCGCGCCACGTTCCGTAACTGCCGCATTGTTGGCGACCAGGATACGCTGTTTCTGGCCAGCGCCCACACCCGGCAGTACTTTATCAACTGCCACATCGAAGGCACCACCGACTTTATTTTCGGCGCCAGCACGGCCGTATTCGACCGGTGCACCATTGTCAGCAAGAAGAACTCGCACATCACGGCCGCCTCCACGCCCCCGGAGCAGCCCTACGGCTTCGTTTTCCTGGATTGCCGGCTGTCGGCCGATTCGGCGCTGGCCACCAACGTGTCGTTGGGGCGGCCCTGGCGACCCGCCGCCAGCGTGGCCTACCTGCGCTGCGAGCTGGGCCCGCACATCCGCCCCGCCGGCTGGGACAACTGGAAAAATCCGGAAAATGAGAAAACCGCCCGCTACGCCGAATACAGGAGCCGTGGCCCTGGCGCGCAGCCCGCCCGGCGCGTAACCTGGAGCCGGCAGCTCAGCCACAAAGAAGCCACACGTTACACCCTGCGGCGCATTTTCGGCGGCCCCCAGCCCTGGCAGCCGCTTTGAGAACTGAGTTATGAGAAGTGAGATATGAGAACCGAGATATGAGAACCGAGATATGAGAACTGAGTTATGAGAAGTGAGATATGAGAAGTGAGATATGAGAACTGAGATATGAGAACTGAGATATGAGAAGTGAGAAAGAAGACCGTGATATGTAGTACTCCAAATGTATCAGGGACTCATTTCTCAGCTCTCATATCTCAGCTCTCATATCTCACTTCTCACCTACGGAATCAGGCGGTCGGTGCGGAGCTGGGCGAACAGGTCGAAGAACGAGTCTTCGGTGGTCTGGTAGGCCAGGAAACCGTGTCGGCGGCTCTTGCTCATGTCGGTCATCACCTCAATGGGGCGGCCCAGGTCGAGGTCGGTGTGCCAGGGCGAAGCCAGGCGGCTGAGGTCGGCCTCGGCGAGGTGGTGGCGGTCGGCTATTGCGCGCCATACGGGGGCGTCGGCGCTCATCTCGGCTTCCAATGGGTGAATAGTGCCATCGAACCCCACGCCTTCCACCCCAAACCAGGCGGCCAGGCGGGGCCACAGCCAGCTCCAGCGGAATACGTCGCCGTTCACGATGTTGAAGGCTTCGTTGCGGGCCGTTTCGGCGGTAGCGGCCCAGCGCAGCTGTTGGGCGATGATGCGGGCATCAGTTACGTCGGAGAGGCCATTCCACTGGGCTTCCGAGCCGGGCCAGCGGAAGGGGCGGCCGGTTTCGCGGCAGATGGAGGCGTACACGGCCAGCGTGGTGCCCAGGTTCATGAGGTTGCCCACGGCCTTGCCGATGATGGTATGGGGCCGGTGGACGCTCCACGTAAACCCGTTGCGGGCAGCGGCGGCGTACACCTCGTCTTCCTGGGCGTAGTAAAAGTTGTCGAGCGGCAGGCGCGGCTGCTCCTCGCGCAGGGGCGTGGGCGGCGGAGTGCCCCCGTTCACGTAGGCCTCGAACGGCCCCAGGTAGTGCTTGAGGCCGGTAACCAGCGCCACATGCTGCACCGATTGTTGCGGGGCCAGCGCGTCGAGCAGGTTGCGCACCATCAGGGCATTAACGCGGATGTTCTCGGCCTCGGTGTCCTGGCGCATCCAGGTGGTGATGAATACGTGGGTGGGAGCGAGGCCGGCGAGGGCCGTTTGCAGGCTGGCAGGGTCGAGCAGGTCGGCGGCTACGGGCTGCAGACCGGGCACGTCGTCAGGGCGGGGCGAGCGGGAGAGGCCGTAGGTGGGCCAGTCGTGGGCCAGCAGCTCGCGGGCCAGGTTGCTGCCGATGATGCCGCTGGCACCAACTACTAAAGCACGGTAGTTCATGTTTTTAGGTTTCAGATTCAGATAAGTTTCCCCACCGCACCCGCGGCGGGAGGGGCTACAACAGCCGAAACCACCAATCGGCCCACCAGAAAGCAAATGATGCCCGCGTGCTACGCCAGCACGATACGCTTAGGAGCCATTTCCTCGGCGTAGTCCTGCATTACCTGCCGCAGAATCTGCATGTCGTGGGGGCAATGTTGGGCGAATTCCTGCCAGTTGGTGAGCGTGAGTACCAGCGGCATTTCCACGATGGCTACTATGGAATCCCAGAAAGCGTCCCAGCTCGGGCCATACCATTCCTCAAAGCCCAGCTGCTCCTTGAACAGCTGGTGAATGGCGGCTTTAGTAGTAATACCGGTGAGGTCAAGGGTCATGGTGAACTAATAGAGCGGTAGTAGCGCGAACTTTGTAGTTCGCGACCCGGAACGACCGGGTAGCGGGTAGCAGGAATTCGATTTTGCCCGGTGCCGATCGTTCGGGGTCGCGAACTACAAAGTTCGCGCTACTATCGCTCTATTAGCCCGGTGTCGGTCGTTCGTCGGCGCTTACAAAGTTCACATTGCTGTCCTATCTTAATTGTATGAGACAGCCGCTGTATTATGAGCGCAACCTTCCGCACCGTCTGCCACCGGGCTCTGATCTGTTCTTGACGTTCCGCCTGGCTGGCTCTCTGCCCAGCAGCGTAGTAGCCCGATTGCAGAATCAGTTTCGGAGCAGCGAAGCAGATAGCGCCGAGCTGACTTACGCCCAGCAGCGCCGGTATTTCGGCCGCTTCGATACGCTATTGGACGGCGCAGCCCAGGGGCCGGTGTGGCTACGCGAGCCGGCCGTAGCCGAATTGGTAGCTGCTTCGCTACGCCATTTTCATGGGAAAGCATACCACCTGGTTTGCTACTGCATTATGCCTAACCACGTGCATGCTGTTGTTTCCTTGGCAGAAGATGCGCCTTTGCTGGCTGATACGCTGCAACGCCTCAAGGGCTACACGGCGCTGCAAGCCAATAAGCTGCTGAACCGAACCGGGCAGTTCTGGCAGCGCGAAACCTACGATCATATCGTGCGCAGCGGTGAAGAGATGCAGCGCGTAGTTGCCTACGTGGTAAATAACCCGGTGAAAGCCGGCCTGGCCGAAAGTTGGGAACAATGGCCCTACACATACTGGCCGGATACGTTAGGGTAGTAACGCGAACTTTGTAGTTCGCGGCTATGAATAACCCGATAGCATGAATCCATTTTTCGCGCCGCTCGCTTATTGTTGCCGTTCCGGGTCGCGAACTGCAAAGTTCGCGTTACTGCCCGGCTACCCCGCCGTGTCGCTCACCTCGTCGCCGTCGTCCACCAGCACGCGGGCCAGCTTTTCGATGTTGAGGCTGCGGGCCGAGGCGTCGAAAATTTCGCGGTAGGTGCCGCGCAGGTCGTAGAGGTGCTCGTGGGTGCCACTTTCCACCATGCGGCCCTGCTTCATCACGTAAATGCAGTCGGCATCGACAATCTGGGCCAGGCTGTGGGAGATGATGACCACGGTGCGGCCCTGCTTGATGGCGTCGAGCGAGTTCTTGATTTGCTCGGTGGCAATGGCATCGAGCGAGGCGGTGGGCTCGTCGAGGAAGATGATGGGCGGGTCTTTGAGAAACAGCCGGGCAATGGCGATGCGCTGCTGCTGCCCGCCCGAGAGTTGCTGGGCATCACTCTGGTAGCCCTTGGGCAGCTCCATAATCTGCTCGTGTAGGTAGGCCTGCCGGGCCGCCTGCTTTATCTGGTCGAGGGTGGCGTCCATCACGCCGTAGCGGATGTTCTCCTCAATAGTGCCCTTGAAAATGTGGTTTTTCTGCAGCACCAGTCCGATTTGCCGGCGTAGCGCGTGGGTGTCGTAGTCGGCCAGCGGCTGGCCGTCGAGCAGCATCTGGCCGCGGTCGGGGGCGTAGAACTTGCAGAGCAGGTTGATGATGGTGCTCTTGCCAGCCCCGCTCAGGCCCACCAGGGCGGTGGTTTTGCCGGCCTCAATCGTCAGGCACACATCGTGCAGGGCCTGGGTGCCGCTGGGGTAAGTGAAATCAACGTGGCAGATGTCGAAGGTGCCGCGCAGGTGGTCGGGCCGGAGCTGGCCGGTGGGCTCCACGGCGTTGCGGGCATCCAGAATGTCGAAGAAGCCCTCGGAGTAGGTGAGAGCATCGTTCATCTCGTCGTAGATGCGGTGCAGCTGCCGGATGGGCGCCGACACGTTGTTGAACAGCAGGATGTGGAACATGATGGCCCCGATGCTGATTTGCCCATCGAGCACGAGGTAGGCCGTGAGCACGATGATGAGCACCACGCCAATCTGCTCGGTGAAGGTTTTCAGGCCGTCGTAGCGGAAGCTGATGCGGCGCGTCTGGAGCTGGGCGGCCTGCAAATCGTCCTGCAGCTGGTTCTGCTTGGTGGCCTCGTAGTCTTCGCGCACGAAGCTCTTGATAACCACCGCCGAATCAATCAAATTGACCAGGCCCTGGCTGCGCGCCTCGCGCAGGCCCCGCAACGCCCGGCGGGTGCCATTGAGGCGGTCGGCCTGCCGGAAGCTCAGCCAGAAGTACACCGGCAGCACCGCCACCGCCACCAGCCCCACGTACAGGTTGGCCGCAAACATCACCACCAGCGCCACCACCGAGTTGGCAAACAGCGGCAGAATATCAATAAAGAAGTTCTGCACCAGCTTCATCAGGCTTTCCACGCCCCGATCGATGCGGGTCTGGAGCTTGCCGGTCTGGTTGCCGGTGTCGGCATAAAAGCCCAGCTGGTAGCCCACCACCCGCTGCACCGCCTCGTGCATCAGGCTGCCCGACACGCTGATGCGGATTTTCTCGCCGAAATACCGTTGCCCGAACTGGATGAAGGTGTAGATGATTTCCTTGCCCAGCAGCAGCCCGCTCACCAGCAGCAGCAAATCCATGCCCTGCGCCAGGCCCTTGTTCTGGTTGAGCAGCCCCTGCACCGTGTCCACGGTGTAGCGCAGCACGAACGGGTTGACCTGCGCCGCCAGCGAGCCAACCAGCGTGAGCAGCAGCGTGCCCAGCACCAGCCCGCGGTAGGGCCGCACGTACGGGAAAAGGCGTTGAATAATCTGCCAGAGGCTCATTCAGTCGCGTGTAAGGGTGAACCCCTTTAGACGAGCAGGGCCTTGCCGGGGTTAGGCTGGCAGAAGATGGGCGCGGCTGCTGATGGGGCGCAAAGCCGGGGCGAAAGCGAGATGCCTGGCCGATTGGCTGGTGCCGGATGCAACCGGAAGGCCATTTCGGGGTATTTGGGCTGCCCCGGTGGCAGTCCATCCTCTCCCTCATTTCATATGATGCACACTTTCCGCTTCCTCGTGCTGGCCGGCTCGCTGGCCTTTTCCGCCCCCGCGCTGGCCCAGTCGGGCGGCACCAAGGCCGACCCGGCCATGCTCGCCAAGATTAAAGACGAAGGCCTGAACCGCTCCAAAGTGATGGAAACAGCCTTTTACCTGACCGATGTGAGCGGCCCGCGCCTGGCTGGCTCCGAGGGCCTGGCCCGCGCCAACGAGTGGAGCCGCAAGCAGCTCGCCGATTGGGGTCTGACCAAGGCCAGCATCGAGCCCTGGGGCACGTTCGGCCGTGGCTGGAACATCGATAAGTCGTACCTGGCCATGACGGCGCCCTACTACCACGCCCTCATCGGGGCCCCCAAGGCCTGGACGCCCGGCACCAACGGCGCGCTGAAAAAGCGGGTGATGGTGGTGCGCGCCGCTTCCGAAGCCGACCTGGCGAAGTACCAGGGCCAGCTGCGCGACAAAATCGTGCTGCTCGACGTGGCCAACCCGCCTACGCCCTCCTTCGAGCCCGACGCCAGGCGCTACACGGCCGAGGAGCTGCAGAAAATGGCCGACTACCAATTGCCCGCCCCCAACGCTGCGCCCCGGCCCGCCGACCCCAAGGCCGATGAGCAGCTGAAAAACCGTCGCGCTATGTTCGCCCTGCGCACCAAGCTGCTCGACATGGTGCAGGCCGAAGGCGCCGCCGCCATCCTGAGCACCCGCGGCGGCTCCGATGGCACGTTCTTTACCTCCAACGGCGCCCCCTACGCCGCCGACGCCAAGCCCGTGCTGCCCGAAATAGAAATGGCCCCCGAAGACCTGCTCCGCCTCATCCGCCTCGCCGATGCCGGCCTGCCGGTGGAAGTGGAGATGGAAACCCGCACCCGCTTCCAGGACCAGGACCTGAAGGGCTACAACGTGGTGGCCGAAATTGCCGGCACCGACCGCAAGCTCAAGAGTGAAGTAGTGATGCTCGGCGCCCACATCGACTCGTGGCATGCCGCCACCGGGGCCACCGACAACGCGGCCGGCGTGGCCGTGATGATGGAAGCCGTGCGCCTGCTGAAAGCCGCCGGTGTGCAGCCGCGCCGCACCATCCGCATCGCGCTCTGGGGCGAGGAGGAGCAGGGCCTGTTCGGCTCGCGCAACTACGTGAAAAACCACTTCGCCGACCCCGCCACCATGAAGCTGCTGCCAGCCCACGAGAAGCTGGCCGCTTACTTCAACCTCGACAACGGCGCCGGTAAAATCCGCGGCATCTACGCCCAGGGCAACGAGGCCGCCGCCCCCATTTTTGCCGATTGGCTGAAGCCCTTCGCCGATATGGGCGCCACCACCGTCACGCTGCGCAACACCGGCGGCACCGACCACCTGGCCTTCGACGCGGTGGGCCTGCCGGGCTTCCAGTTCATCCAGGACCCGCTCGATTACGGCACCCGCACCCACCACACCAACATGGACACCTACGAGCGTCTGCCCGCCGACGACCTCAAGCAGGCCGCCGTGGTAGTAGCCTCGTTCGTGTACCAGGCCGCCATGCGCGACCAGAAACTGCCCCGTAAAGCCCTACCCGTTGTCAAGGCTGACAACCGATAAGGGGCCGCCGGCCGGTTGCGCCCGTAAGCCGGGCTTCCGCACGCGCGGAAGCCCGGCTTTTTTTAGCTGCCCCCCGCGCTCCGCTCCAGCCATTTATCTGCCCCTCGACCCGCCTCCCAACGCATCCGAGGCATGTGGAAACGCATCCGAAGGATGTCGAAAGGCATTCGAGGCATGTGAAAACGAATCCGAGGGGTGTGGAAACGCATCCGAAGGGTGGGGAAACGGTTCCGGAGGGTGTGGAAACGGTTTCGAAGGATGTGGAAGTGCATTCGAGGACTGCGGAAATGCATCCGAAGGGTGTGGAAACGCATTCGAGGGGTATGGAAACGGTTCCGAAGGATGTAGAAGGGCATCCCAGGCATGTCGGAATGCATTCGGGAACATTAACCGTCCGCGCCGCATCGGCCCGGCCCGCTATTTGGCACTTTCGTCGCCATCAACGGGCTTGCTCTGACTGTGGACGTTAGCGGCCACCAGCTCGTTGGGGATGACGTTGCTGGCCGATACCTGCACTTTGTTCATGAGGCCGGAGATGACCCGGTTTTCGCCGTTCATCAGGGCCTGGTAGCCATCTTTGGCCACGTCGGCCGGCTCGGCCATGCCGCTTTTCTCCACCACGTTCTTGGCGCGGGTCATGTCGGCTTTGTCGAAGAAGTCGGTGTCGGTCAGGCCCGGCAGCAGGGCCGTGATGGTGACGTTGCGGTCCTTGTTTTCTTCCTGAATCGACTCGGCGAAGGAGTTGACGAAGGCCTTGGTGCCGTGGTAAACGGCCTGCAACGGCCCCGGCAGCTCGCCGGCAATGCTGCCCACGAGCAGAATTTTGCCTTCGTCGCGGGCCAGCATCTCGCGCAGATACAGCTTGGTGAACACCACGCAGGCCCCGATGTTGAGCTGAATAATGGCCAGCTCCCGCTCGATGTCGGTGGTATCGAAGGTGCCGTACTGACCCTGGCCGGCGTCGTTGACCAGCACATCTACCTGCCGGCCCTGCGCCTTTATTTCGTCGTAGACCTCGAACGGGGCCCGGGGCTAAAACAGGTCTTTGGCAATAGTCAGGACCTCGACGCCGTGCTGCTGCCTGATTTCCTGGGCTGTCTGGTCGAGTTCCTGCTGGCTGCGGGCCACGATGATGAGGTTGTACTTATCCTGGGCGAAGCAGTTGGCCAGCTCGCGGCCGATGCCGCTGGTGCCGCCCGTAATCAGGGCCGTTTTGGGTGCGTTTGCCATGCGTGAAAAGGTTGGTTAGGTTCGTTGTTTCCTAACGCAGGGGCCGCAAAGGCGGTTATTGTCGGGTTTGGGGGCAGGGCTGCTGTGGGGCCGGCAGAAAAAGCCCGCGCGGCCGACCTGGCAGAAAAACAGCAGCTTTGCAGCGGCCCGAACGACACTCCCCAACTTCTATGGCAAGCTCAAACCAGCTAATCAAACCCCGCCTGCACGCCCTGTGCCTGGCCTACGTGCACGAGCGGCTGGCCGCCATCCAGGCGGCCATCAACGCGGCTCAGGAATCGGCCAACTCCGAAACCAAGAGCAGCGCCGGCGACAAGTACGAAACCGGCCGCGCCATGGCCCAGAATGAGCGCGACCGAAACCTGGTGCAGCTCCAGCAGGCCCGCCAACTGCTGGCCGAAATCCAGCGCATCAACCCCGAGCTGCCCTGCGACGCTGTGCGCCCCGGCGCGCTGGTACACACCTCGATGGGCTGGTTCTACCTCGGCATCAGCGCCGGCAAGCTCCCGCTCGATGGCACCGATTACTTCGCCGTATCGGCCGCCGCGCCGGTAGCCGCCGCCCTGGGCGGTAAGCGGGCCGGCGAATCGGTGAGCTTCAACGGAAAATCAGTGCAGGTTTTAGCGGTCAGCTGAACGTCCTTCAGAGCGAAGCAAAGAATCTCGCGTGCTGACGTTGAGTTAGCAGTCCCAACAATAGCACGCGAGATTCTTCGCTTCGCTCTGAATGACGTTTACTAAATACCCTTCAGCAGGCCCGCTACACCCCGGATGTTGAGGCGGATGAAGTTGCGGATACGCTCGAAGCGGCCGCGGGCTTCGTCGAGTTCCTCGTCGGGTTCGAGCTGGCTGGGGCGGTGGGTGTCGAGCAGGGCGAAAACGGTTTCGGCCAGATCGAGGTAGCCCAGTAGCATGAGCAGCAGCAGCTTCTGGTCGGACTCGGCGTAACCTTTGGCGCGGATGGCTTTTACCAGCGTATCGAGCTGGGTGGTTTCGTCCACGAACAGGTCGCGCAGGACCGCCCGTTGGTGCTGATAGTCGAGCAGCTGCTGGGGCGTGGCGGCGGAGGCCGAAAACGGAAACGTGTCGGTGAAGCGGGTGGCGGCGCGGTAGTCGGTTTCGGCGGCGTAGATGGAAGCCAGGTGCTTCTGCAGGCTGGCCCAGAGGCCGGTGCGGGCTTTATCGAAGGCGGCAGAATCGGGGGCGGCGGAGGTGCTCACGGCGGGAGAAAGGCTGGTGGAAGCCCAAAGTACGCGCTTTTGGGCCGCGGAGGTTAACCCGAAGCCGATAAGCCGCCGGAAGCCGTAGTTTTGCTGAACCCGCCTGTCATGCTGAGCGGAGCGAAGGACCTATACAGCAATACTAATCTCAGAAGTTAGCTTCTGTATAGGTCCTTCGCTCCGCTCAGGATGACAGGTGGGTTGTCCGAATCCAATCCCGCCCCATGTCCCCCCAAACCCCCAAGCGCGTCGCCCTGCTCGGCTCCACCGGCTCTATTGGTACCCAGGCTCTCGACGTGCTCCGCGCCCAGCCCGGCCGGTTCGTCGTGTCGGCGCTGTCGGCCCAGTCGAATGCCGAGTTGCTGGTGGCCCAGGCCCGCGAGTTCCGGCCCGCCGCCGTGGTTATTGGCGACGAAAGCCGCTACGCCCAGGTGCGCGAGGCACTGGCCAGTCAGCCCGAAACGGAGGTGCTGGCGGGGGCCGACGCCCTGGCCGAAGTAGCCGGCCGGCCCGCTACCGACGTGGTGCTGACGGCCATGGTGGGCTACGCCGGGCTGCTGCCCACGGTGGCCGCCATCAAAGCCGGCCACGATATTGCGCTGGCCAACAAGGAAACCCTGGTAGTGGCCGGCCAGCTGATAACCGAGCTGGTGCGCGAGCACAACGTGAAGCTGCTGCCCGTCGATTCGGAGCACTCGGCCATTTTCCAGTGCCTGGTGGGGGAGGAGCAGAACCCGATTGAGAAAATCATCCTCACGGCCTCGGGCGGGCCGTTCCGGGGCCGGAGCCGCGCGCAGCTGGCCCAGGTAACCCGCGCCCAGGCCCTCAAGCACCCCAACTGGGACATGGGCGCCAAAATCACCATCGACTCGGCCTCGCTCATGAACAAGGGCCTCGAAGTCATCGAAGCCAAATGGCTGTTCGGCCTGCGCGACGAGCAGGTGGAAGTCATTGTGCATCCGCAAAGCATCGTCCACTCGCTGGTGCAGTTCGAGGATGGCTCGCTCAAGGCCCAACTCGGCCTGCCCGACATGAAGCTGCCCATTCAGTACGCGCTGGGCTACCCGCAACGGCTGCCCAACGACTTCCCGCGCTTCAACTTTCTGGATTATCCGCAACTCACGTTCGAGCCGGCTGATACCACCGCTTTCCGCAACCTGGGGCTGGCTTTCGAGGCCATGCGCCGCGGCGGCAACGCGCCCTGCATTCTCAACGCCGCCAACGAAATAGCCGTAGCCGCCTTTCTGCGCGATGAAATCGGCTTCCTGCAGATGTCGGACGTGGTAGAAACCAGCCTCGCGCGGGTTTCGTACCTTGCCGCTCCAACCCTGGCCGACTACGTAGCCACCGACCAGGAAACGCGCCGCGTGGCCACCGAACTACTCCCAACTCTTCGCGCCTGACAGGCTGGCCGGAACCCGGCGAACCACAGGCCGCGGCGCGTTGTTTGTTGGGCCATGGATAGATAGAACTACTTGTCATCCTGAGCGGAGCGAAGGACCTATAAAGAAGGTAATATCTGATAATACCTTCTTTATAGGTCCTTCGCTCCGCTCAGGATGACAGGCGGGCCGGCCAGCCTCTCCGCCCCATCACCTTTCACCTCATCACCTAAATCACCCCGCTCTTTTGGAAGGATTAATCATGGCCGGCAACCTGCTGCTGGGCCTTTCGCTGCTAGTTGGCCTGCACGAGTTCGGACACTTTGCGGCCGCCAAATACTTTAAAATCCGGGTCGATAAGTTTTACATCTTCTTCGACTTCCTGTTCCCACTGCCGGGGGTGATGAACTTCGCCCTGTTCAAAAAGAAAATCGGCGAGACGGAGTACGGCTTGGGCTGGTTCCCGCTGGGCGGCTACGTGGCCATCCACGGCATGGTCGATGAAACCCAGGACGCGGCCAGCCTCGCCGCCGAGCCCGCCCCCGACGAGTTCCGCTCGAAGCCGGCCTGGCAGCGCCTGATTGTAATGCTGGGCGGCATTATTATGAACGTGATAACCGGCATCGTCATTTTCACGCTGCTCACCTTCAACTACGGCCAGAGCTATTTGCCGGCTTCGGAGGTCCGCTACGGCATCGTGCCGAGCGAGCTGGGCAAGGAAATGGGCTTCCGTGAGGGCGACAAAATCGTGAAAATCAACGGCCGCCCCTTCGACGATTTCAGCGACGTGTACAGCCCCGACGTGATTCTGGGCTCCAGCGCCTACTACACCGTCGACCGCGCCGGCCAGCTGGTGGACGTGCCCGTGCCCGACAACTTTATGGACCGTCTCTCCGAGCAGGGCGAAGAGCGTTTCGTGCAGCCCCTCGACCCGTTTGTGGTGGACCGGGTAGTGCCCGGCAGCCCGGCCGCCAAAGCCGGCCTGCAGCCCCAGGACCGTATCCTGACCGTGGGCAGCACCGCCATCCGTTTCTTTCCCGAGCTGCAGAAAGCCCTGAAAGACCAGGCCGGCAAGCCGATAGCCGTGCGCGTGGAGCGCGCCGGTCAGCCCGTAGCCCTGAACGTGAACGTGGACGACGACGGCAAAATCGGTTTCCTGCCCAAGTCGCTGCTCAAGTTTGAAACCCGCAACTACGGGCTGCTGGAAGCCGTGCCAGTAGGCACCAAGCAGGCCTTTGGCGTCGTAACGACCCAGATGAAGGCGTTCGGCAAGATTTTCCGCGGTGAGGCTTCGTTCCGCAAGTCGGTGGGCGGGCCGATTGAAATTGCCCAGCAGTACGGCGGCACCTGGGACTGGCTCCGGTTCTGGACGCTCACGGGCCTGCTCTCGATGGTGCTGGCCTTCATGAACCTGCTGCCCATCCCGGCCCTCGACGGCGGCCATGTGGTGTTCCTGCTCTACGAAATGGTAGCTGGCCGCAAGCCCTCCGACGCCTTCATGGAAAACGCCCAGAAAGTGGGCATGATGATTATCCTGGGTCTGATGGCCTTCACGCTCATTATCAATCCGCTCATCAAAGCCTTCGGGCACTAAGTGAAGTGGTTGCTGTGAATTAAAAAAGCCGTGCTGCCTGTTTAGGTGGCACGGCTTTTTCTTGCGCCGTATCTTTCCCGCAGAGGAGCGCAGAGGTTTTCGCAGAGGTTCGCGGAGTCGTTCCGGAACAGCTCTGCGGGCCTCTGCGGTTTGACCTCTGCGTCCCTCTGCGGGAAATCCCTCTGGAAAAAAAAATGCCCAAACTCCTCCGAATCCTGCCGCTTCTGCTCCTTGTCAGCCTCGCGGCCTGGGCGCACACCTACCATGCCAGCCTGATGGAGGTGCGCTTCAACCCCGACAAGCAGCGGCTCGAAATAGCCCTCAAAGTCTTCACCGACGACCTGGAAAACGCGCTTTCCCAGGGCCAGCCCGCGCCCCACGTCATCGACCGCCTCACCCGCGCCCAGCTCGACCCGCTGCTGCTGAATTTGTTGCGGCGCGAAGTGCAGCTCAGCGCCCAGCCCGGCCGGCCGCTGCCGCTCACGCTGGTGGGCCTGCAAAAGGAAACCGACTCGCACTGGCTGTTCTTCACGGCCCCGCTACCGGCCACGGCCACCCGCGTCACGCTCCGCCAGGGCCTGCTGCTCAACGTATTCCCCGATCAGATGAACCTCGTCAACCTCACCGCGGGCAAGCAGAAGGAAAGCTTCCTGTTTCGTAGCGGCAACGAGGTGCAGGAGTTGAAGTGGTAAAGGTGAAATGGTGAGGTGGTGAAATGGTGAGTTGATGTTCAACAGTCCTGTCGGCGCAAGCGGCGCAATCAGGCTCCCGAAACGTCAACTCACCATTTCACCACCTCACCATTTCACCGCTACCACCCATCATCCCCGCCAGCTGGTTTAGGCGCGGGTTGGCCGGTGGGGGCGGGGTCGGCCCGGAATTCCTCGTCGCCGGCGGGCTTAACGATGCGGAACTCCACGCGGCGGTTGGTGCGGGCGTCTTCGCGGGTTCTTTCTTCCTTGAGGGGCTTTTCGCTGCCGTAGCCCATGCTTTCCACGCGGTTGGGCGGCAGCTTGCCCTTCTGCTCGATGTAGCGGCGGATAGCCTCGGCGCGGTCCTGCGACAGTTTCAGGTTGAAATCCAGGTCGCCGCGGCTGTCGGTGTGGCCCGCAATGTTGAGCCGGAACGTGGGGTGGTCGACCATAAACGTGGCAATCCGGTCGAGAATGGGGTGCATAGCCGGCCGGATGGTGGCCTTATCCTGGTCGAATTCGATGTTCTGGAACACCATGGGCAGCTGGTAGTCGATGGCGTTGGTCATGAGCTTAAACACCGTGTCGCCCTTGAGAGCGAAGCTTTTTTCGACGCTGAAAAAGTCGGGACTCTGAATCAGCATCACGTAGTGCGAGCCCTCCATGAGGTCGAAATCGAAGGAGCCGTCGTCGCGCAGGTACTTGCTGGCCACCTCGATGCCGTTGTCGGTGTCGATGATGCTGACCAGGCCGTTGAGCGGTTTGCGGCTCACCGAATCGATGAGCGAGCCCTCGACGTGGGTGGTGGCGGTAGGCTGGGCCTCCATCGGCAGCGGGAAGGAGTAGAGGTCCAGGTTTTTCATGTCCGGCTGCTCGGAACGGGCGTAGTACAGGTTTTTCGAGTCGGCGTCGATGGTGAAGTAGTACTCCGAGCCCTTGCCGTTCACCAGCGGCCCGATGTTGATGGGCTCCTGCCAGCGGCCCCGCGTGCGGTAGGTTTTGTAGATGTCGAAGTCGCCAAAGTTCAGCAACTGCCCCCGCGAGCTGAAGTAGAGCACGTGGTAAAGCGGGTGGTAAAACGGGCTCACCTCACTCTCGCGGGTGTTTACCACCGGCCCCATATTCTGGGCCGGCGTCCACTGCCCGGCCTTGTTTTTCACCGTAAACCAGATGTCCGACAGCCCGAAGCCGCCGAGCCGGTCGGAGGCGAAGTAAAGCGTGTCCTCGCCCGGCGAGAGGGTCGGTTGCGAGTCCCAGGCCGGCGAGTTCACGTTAGGCCCCAGGCTTTTGGGCATGCTCCACTTGCCGTCCTGCAGCGTGGCCTCGTACAAATCACAGTTGCCCTGGCAGGTGGGACACTCGCAACGTGCAAAGTACAGCGTTTTGCCGTCTTTGGTGATGCAGGCCGAGCCCTCGTTGTAGGGCGAGTTGATGGGTTTGGGCAACGGTTCGGCCTCGGTCCAGAGCCCGTTTTCGTAGCGCGACTGGTAGATGTCCTCGTCGGAAACTTCCTTTAGCCGGCCGCGGGTTTTGCGCTTCGAGGTGAAATAAAGCAGGTTGGCGTCGGCGTTGAGCGTGGGGCCGTAGTCCTCCTTATCGGAGTTGATGGCCTCGCCCATGCTGGTGTACACGCCCTTGGGCGGCCGGAACGTGGCAATGCTCTTGCGGTACTCCACCAGCTCGTAGTACTTTTTGAGGGGCACGTACAGCTCCGTTTCCTTCTGTTCGAGCGAGTCGTAGTACTGCTGGACTTTGGTCAGGCTCTGGCGGCGGTGCTTGAGGGCCAGCCGGAAGTAGGCGCGGGCCCGCTGCTCGTCGCCGGCCCGCTCCCAGAGCTGGCCCAGCCGCCACAGCAGCTCCGTGTCGCGGTAGAAGTTTTCGGTGCCGAACTGGCCCACGTAGGTTTCGAGCAGGTTGCGGGCCGCCGCCCAGTTCTTGCGCTTTTCAGCCTGCTGAATGGCGCGCAGGGCCTTTTTGTCGCGGAAATAGGTCAGCCGGTTCACGTTCGGAAACAGCGGCGTGGCGTCGGGGCGGGCCCGCAGCTGGCGGATAACTTTGGCCGACAACGGCCGCTGGGCATAAGTTGGTGTTTTCTGCTGGGCGGATGCCGGTAGTGGCTGGCCTAACAGCAGCAGTAACCCGCTGAATAAGGATAGAAGGGCAAATCGAAGCATATGAAGTGTAGCGTCCGGCAATAGTCAGCGGGCCGGCGTCAAAAATAGGAAAATTTTGATGTGGTTGCTTGGTTGTTGAATGAAACTACCGCTGTCATCCTGAGCGGCGCGAAGGACCTATATAGAAGCTAGCATCAAACAATAGCTTCTGTATAGGTCCTTCGCGCCGCTCAGGATGACAGGACTTCAACCTGGTCCCTCCATCTCTTGCCGCCCTGCCGATGTGGCAAAGGGCGGCCGTGGCACGGCGCTTGCCGGGCCTCTACCATTGGTGCTGCTCCGCCGTAAAGGAGCACTGGTCCGGGGCCCTGGCCTGTCATTGTGGCACCCGGACCTCCTTTTTTGCCCGACTATCTGCCCCGCATGAGTTCCTATACCCCGCCTAATCCTGCGCTTTCTTCGCTGCTGCTGATGACCGACGATTCCACCGAGATGGTGTCCATTGTGGCCGCCGACCCCGACCAGCCGCTGCCCCCCGGCGAGCAGCCCGACGTGCTGCCACTGCTGCCGGTGCGCAACACGGTGCTGTTTCCGGGCGTGGTGCTGCCGGTTACCGTAACGCGCAAAAAGAGCATCCGGCTGGTGCGTAAAGCCTACAAGGGCAACAAGCTGGTGGGCGTCATCGCGCAGAAAAACGGCGAATCCGACGACCCCGCGCTGGCCGATATGTACCAGGTGGGCACGCTGGCCCGCATTCTCAAAATGCTGGTGCTGCCCGACGGCAACACCACCATCATCATCCAGGGCCAGTCGCGCTTCCGGATTGAGGAGCAGGTGCAGGAAACGCCCTATCTCACGGCCCGCGTCAGCTACACGCCCGAGGATTTTCCGGGCAAAGGCTCCCGGGGCCTCAAGGCGCTGGTGTCGTCGCTCAAGGAGGCGGCCTCGCGCATGCTCAAGCTCAACCCCGAAATCCCGCAGGAAGCCCAGGTGGCGCTGGATAATATCGAGTCGCCGGCTTTCCTGACGCACTTTCTGTCGTCCAACCTCAACGTGGAGGTGAGCGTGAAGCAGCAGCTGCTCGAAACCAACGACGGCGTGGAGCGTGGCACCAAGCTGCTGGAGCTGATGCTCAAGGAAATCCAGCTGCTGGAAATCAAGCGCGAAATTCACACCAAGGTCCACACTGACATCGACCAGCAGCAGCGCGACTACTTCCTGCGCCAGCAGATAAAAGTGCTCCAGGACGAGCTGGGCTTCGATGGGCCCGAGCAGGACGCCGACAAGCTGCGCCAGCGGGCCAAGGGCAAAAAGTGGCCCGAAGCCATGGCCAGGCACTTCGAGAAGGAGCTCGACAAACTCACGCGCCTCAACCCGCAGGCCGCCGAGTACCCCATCAGCGTCAACTACGTGGAGTACCTGCTCGATTTGCCCTGGGGCGAGTATACCAAGGACAACTTCAACCTGAAACGCACCCAGCGCATCCTCGACCAGGACCACTACGGCATGGAAAAGGTGAAGGCGCGCATCATTGAGTACCTCGCGGTGCTTAAGCTGAAAAACGACCTGAAAGCGCCGATTTTGTGCCTGTACGGCCCGCCCGGCGTGGGCAAAACCAGTCTGGGCCGCTCGATTGCCAAGGCGCTGGGCCGCAAGTACGCCCGCCTGAGTCTGGGCGGGGTGCGCGACGAGGCCGAAATCCGCGGCCACCGCAAAACCTACGTGGGGGCCATGCCCGGCCGCATCATCGCCCAGATTAAAAAGGCCGGCGCCGCCAACCCGGTTATCGTGCTCGACGAAATCGACAAGCTGGCCTCCGACTTCCGCGGCGACCCCAGCTCGGCGCTGCTCGAAGTGCTCGACCCCGAACAGAACTCGACCTTCACCGACAATTACCTGGAGGTGGAGTACGACCTGAGCCGGGTGCTGTTCATTGCCACCGCCAACTCGCTCGACACCATCCAGCCCGCCCTGCGCGACCGGATGGAAATCATTGATCTGACCGGCTACACGCTGGAGGAGAAAAGCCAGATTGCCAAAAAGCACCTCTGGCCCAAGCTGCTCGAAGAGCATGGCCTCGGCCCCAAAGATGCCAGCGTGAGCACCGCCGCCCTGCAGCGCGTGATTGACGACTACACCCGCGAAAGCGGCGTGCGCAGCCTGGAGCGCAAGCTCGGCGGGCTGGTGCGCAACGTGGCCAAAAGCAAAGCCATGGACGAAAGCTACCCCGCCACCCTGCAGCCGGCCGACGTGCAGCGCATCCTCGGCGCGCCCATCTTCGACCGCGACCAGTACCAGGACAACGAAACCGCCGGCGTGGTAACCGGCCTGGCCTGGACCAGCGTGGGCGGCGACATTCTGTTCATTGAAAGCCTGCTGAGCCGGGGCCGGGGCAAGCTGACGCTCTCCGGCCAGCTCGGCGACGTGATGAAGGAATCGGCCGTAACGGCGCTGAGCTACCTCCGGAGCCGCGCCGACGAGCTGGGCATCGACTACCGCCTCTTCGACCAGTACGACCTGCACATCCACTTCCCCGAGGGCGCCGTGCCCAAAGACGGCCCCAGCGCCGGCATTGCCATCTTCACCAGCATTGCCTCGGTGTTCACCCAGCGCAAAATCCGCAGCCATCTGGCCATGACGGGCGAAATAACCCTGCGCGGTAAGGTGCTGCCGGTGGGCGGCATCAAGGAGAAAATCCTGGCCGCCCGCCGCGCCGGCGTCAAGGACATTATCCTCTGCCCCAAAAACCGCAAGGACATCGACGAAATCCCCGCCCACTACCTCCAGGGCCTCACCATCCACTACGCCGACCGCGTGGACGACGTGCTGCGCGTGGCCCTGCTGGACGAGCAGGTAGCCCACCCCATGAAGCTGGTGGTGCGCGACGAGACGCCCGCGCCGCTGGGGCCGAGCGTGGAAGTGCAGTGATTAATTAGTAATTGATAATGAATAATTAAGAATTGAAAAGGTGCGAAAATCAGCCGGCCGGACGTTCATTCGCATTGCGTTATCTTGCCAGACGCTAGCCAGTTCACTGCTAAAACGCTGACTTGAGCCTGATTCTGGATAGCTTATCTTGGCTGTATCGCCTTAGTTCTGTTTGAGCAATTCTTAATTATTCATTCCTAATTACTAATTAAAAAGATGCTCCTCCGCCGCACCGCCGTTGTTTTTGTCGTTTCGGGCCTGACGCTGGGCGCGGCGCGGGCCCAGATTGGTGGCCAGCGCGCCTTCTCGTTCCTGAACCTGCCTACCAGCGCCAAGCTGGCCGGGCTAGGCGGCGTCAACACCTCCTCGCGCGACGCCGATGGCACCATGCTCTACGCCAACCCCGCTCTGCTGAACGCCGACATGGATGGCCGGCTGGCGCTGGGCTTCGTGGATTATCTCGCTGATATCAAGCAGAGCACGGCGGTGTACGTATTCAATACGGCCAAGGCGGGCCGGATAGGAGTAGGACTGACCTACCTGAACTACGGCGACTTTGAGCAGTTCGACCCGGCTGGCAACTCGCTGGGCCGGTTTTCGGTGAACGAGTACGCGCTGAGCCTGTCTGATTCCTACACCTCGGGCGTGTTCACGCTGGGCGGCACGCTCAAGCTGGCCGGCTCGGGCATTGCCGGCAACCACTCCTACGCCGCCCTGGCCGACGTGGGCGGCTTGTTCAAGCACCCCACCCAGGACTTCACGGTGGGCCTGGTGGTGCGCAACGCCGGCGTGCAGCTCAAAGCCTACGACGGGTCCGACCGGGAACCCATGCCCTTCGATGTGGAGCTGGGTGCGTCCATCAAGCCCGAGCACCTGCCGTTGCGCTTCTCGCTGGCCGCCCACCATCTCCAGCAGCTCGACATCGTATACCTCGACCCCAACCAGCGCGGCCAGCTAGACGAGAATGGCGCCGAAGTGAAGCCCAAAAAGAGCTTAGGCGACAAGCTAGCGCGGCATTTTGTGGTGGGCGGCGAGCTGCTGCTGAGCAAGAATTTGAACGTGCGCGTCGGCTACAACCACCTCCAGCGCCGCGAGCTGCGCCTCGATAATACCGCGGGCGGGGCCGGCTTCTCGTTTGGTTTTATGCTGCGCATCAGCCAGTTTCAGCTCGATTACACCCATGCTGGCCTTCATGCCTCGGGCGGCGCCAACTACTTCACCGTCGCCCGTAACCTCAGCTCGCTGTTCAGGAAACAACCTTGACTTGCATGTGCTAAATGTGAAGAATGTGTGAAATGTGGCCGTTCAACGGTTATGGTCATTACAGTTCGCAAACTTATTCGGCTCCCGCGCCTTCTCACATTTTTCACATTCCGCACATTACCCACATTCTCCTTATGCTTGAATCCGCAGATTTTCTGACCCCGGCCCAGATTGTGGCCGAACTCGATAAGTACATCATCGGCCAGCACGAGGCCAAGCGTCACGTGGCCATTGCCCTGCGCAACCGTTGGCGCCGCCTGCGGGCCGCGCCCGAAATGCGCGACGAAATCGTGCCCAACAACATCCTCATGATTGGCTCGACCGGCGTGGGTAAAACCGAAATTGCCCGCCGTTTGGCCGGTATTTCCGGCTCGCCCTTCGTGAAGGTGGAGGCCTCCAAGTTCACCGAAGTCGGTTACGTGGGCCGCGACGTGGAGAGCATGGTGCGCGACCTGGTGGAGCAATCGGTGAACATGGTGAAGACCCGCCGCAAGGAGGAAGTGAAGGTGAAAGCGGCCGAACTGGTCGAAGAAGCCATCCTTGATATCCTGATTCCGCCCGTGACCGGCGCGCCCGGCGCGGCGACCAAGCCGGCTCTGGGCTTCCCCACCAACGCCGGCGAGGTGCCCGACTCCGACCAGGAGCTCAACGAGCGTACCCGCGAGCGGTTCCGCGAGAAAATCCGCAACGGCGAGCTCGACGACCGCAAGATTGAGATTCAGGTGCAGCAGGGCGGCGGCGGCATCAGCGTGCTGGGCGGCGCGCCCGGCGGCATGGACGAGGCCAGCATGGCCGGCATCCAGGATATGCTGGGCTCGATGCTGCCCAAGAAAACCCGCAAGCGCAAAGTAACCGTGGCCGAGGCCCGCAAGCTGCTCCTCGACGAGGAAGCCGCCAAGCTCATCGACATGGACGAAGTGAAGGACGAGGCCGTGCGCCACGCCGAGAACTCGGGCATCATCTTCATCGACGAAATTGACAAAGTGGCCAGCAGGAGCAGCAAGGGCGGCGGCCCCGACGTGAGCCGCGAGGGCGTGCAACGCGACCTGCTGCCCATCGTGGAGGGCTCGGCCGTGAGCACCAAGTACGGCATCGTTCACACCGACCACATCTTGTTCATTGCCGCCGGCGCCTTCCACGTGGCCAAACCCTCCGACCTCATTCCCGAGCTGCAGGGGCGCTTCCCCATCCGCGTCGAGCTGCAAAGCCTAAGCAAGGACGACTTCTACCAGATTCTAAAGGACCCCAAAAATGCCCTCACCAAGCAGTATGAGGCGCTTTTGCAGGCTGAAGACGTGGCGCTGACCTTCGAGGACGAAGCCCTGGAGCGCCTGGCCGAAATTGCGTTCGAGGTGAACAGCGAAGTGGAAAACATTGGCGCCCGCCGCCTGCACACCGTCATGAGCCGCCTGCTCAACGACATCCTGTTCGACGTGCCCGACAAAATCGGCGCCAATGCCCGCATCCTCATCGACCGCGCCCTGGTCGAGGAGCGCCTCACCGACATGGTCCGCAACCGCGACCTGAGCCAGTATATTCTGTGAGGTGAGCTGGTGAGATAGTGAAATGGTGAGTGCCGTTCAACGTCAGCCCAAGCACCCGCGTACGTATTGCGGAAGCTGGGCACGTTGAACGGCACTCACCATTTCACCACCTCACCATATCGCCTGAGCGGAGGCTGGGCACGTTGAACGGCACTCACCATTTCACCATCTCACTATCTCACCAATGCACTACTACCTCATCACCGGGGCCAGCCGGGGCCTGGGCCGGGCGCTGACCGAGGCCGCTCTGGCCCGACCCGATACCACCGTTATCGGCATCTGCCGCCATGCCACCATTGAGCACGAGCGGTACCGGCACCAGCCCCTCGACCTCTCGGACCTGGCAGCCGTGCAGCACAACCTGCATAAGGTATTCGCCGCCTTCCCCGACGCCAGCAGCCTCACGCTTATCAACAACGCGGCCGTACTGGGCGAAATCGGCTACCTGGGCGAGCAGCCCAACGAGCACTACGAATTTGTGTTCGATGTGAACCTGCTGGCCCCGGCCATGCTGATGAACACCTTCCTGAGTGCCTATCAGGGCCGCGAGTTGCCGCGCACTATCCTCAACATCAGCAGCGGCGCGGCCCTGCGCCCCATCGATGGCTGGGGCGCCTACTCGGCCTCCAAAGCTGCCCTCGATGCCCTCTCGCGCACCGCCCAGCACGAGCAGCAGCTGCGCGGCAGCGGCATCCGCATCCGCAGCCTCTCGCCCGGCGTCCTCGACACCGCCATGCAGGAACATATCCGCTCGGCCGATGCCCGCGACTTCAGCGAAGCCGATAAGTTCGTTGGCCTGCACCAGCAGGGCCAGCTGCGCAAACCAGAGAAGGTGGCAGAGCAAATTATGCGTTGGCTAAATGGGCCGGATCTGGGGCCGGAAGTGGTACTGCGGGTGGATGAACTGCTGTAGTTACTCCCGATTCGCACAATACAAAAGAGCCCCGGTCAAATTGACCGGGGCTCTCTTTGTAAAAGCAATCAGGTTACAGCACCTGGCAAAACTTAGTCTTCGGTGCCATCATCCCACCAAACGCCGTCCTGGATGGTAGCATCCGGAACATTAGCGCCATTGGTATCGATTTCGCTTTGTGGATATGGGAAGCGACGAGGGAAGAAAACCGTATTCTTCGGGTTGTTCAGCTTCGGAAAGCCCGTGCGGCGATAGTCGGTGTACGACTCGATAGCCTGATAGATGAAGAAGGCAATGTACTTCTGCTGCATCACGTCCTGCAGCGTCAGATTATCGGCACCCATAAACACGCGGTCACGGAAGCCTTTCGATTCGGCTGTCGTGCTGGTGCTTACCGAGCTGGCTGCACCTTTGGACATCAGGTCGGCATCAACTGCAGCAGTGTAGGCTGCATAAGCGCCGGTTTTGTCGCCTTTGCGCAGACGGGCTTCTGCCTCAATAAACTTCACTTCTGCGTACGTCATCAGGGGCTGAGGAGCCGTTGCATAGATGAGGTTTTCTGAAGGACGCGAGTAGTTGGTCCGGCCCTGGTCGTTTACAGCGGTGCCATTAGGCGCTGCCACCCGGTCCCCACCCTTTTTCCGACCTACCGGGTCGATCAGGAATGGAATGCGCGGGTCGTTGTCGTTGATGTTGGCATCGGTATCCGTGGTGGTGTTGCGCAGGATGTTGTAGAAGGTGGTGCTCACCGCGAAGTGGCTCCGGTCATTCTCTTCCTGGTACCAGGGGTTTTCGCCAATTGCAGTAGCCGTGTACTTAGAGAAAGTAAGGTTATCGGCTGGTGAGGCAAATGCGTTGGGCAACAGGGCTAGCACAGCATCAGCCGAGCCCTGTGGATCGCGCTTGCTCAAGTGGTTAGCCAGGCGCATCTTCAGCGTGTAGGCCGCCTTCGTCCATTTGGCAGCATCGCCGCTATAGAAGAAGTCGCCGGCGCCCGGAACGTTGGGAGAAGGCTTGGCCAGGTCGAGAATGGCGTCATCGAGCAGGGCGTTCAGGGCCTTATAGATGTCCTCCTGCTTGTCGTAAGCAGGCTTGAGCACCTCCGTCCCCTTATTGGCTTCGCTGTAAGGCACCCGGCCGAAAAGGTCCGTAGTTACGCTCATAACGTACGCCTTCAGCACTTTGGCAATGCCCACATAACGCCACGAACCAGCCTCGGCACCAGTTGAGCCCCGCTCAATCATGATGTCCAGATCCTGAAGCTCACTGGCGTAAATGTCGTTCCAGTTGTTGCTGGTGGCCGTTGCGTTGAACGAAGCGTTGCCACGCTTGTCGGCCTGCTCGAACTGCGCATGTACGCCCGTAGTCTGCTCTACAAATACCGCAGAGTACCAGGCCAGGTCGGTTCCCCAGACGCCGAAGGCAGCATCCACAGTTACCTGCGGCATCAGCAGGCTCAGCGGCGACTCCAGCGGCGAGTTGGGGTTGGTGTTGATTTCGTCCAGCTTATCGTCGGAGCAGGCACTGGCGCCAATGGCCAGGCCCAGCATCATCAGATAAGGGGTGAATTTTGAACGCTTCATATATAAAAGGGTCGAAAGTCGGAGAAGGAATTAGAAAGTAACGCGCAGCGAAGCACCGTAGGAACGCAGCTGCGGCAGGCTCACATACTCCAGGCCCTGGAAGTTGGTAGCACCACCCACGCTGGTTTCGGGGTCAAAGTTCGGGTAATCGGTAATCAAAAACAGATTACGACCAATCAGCGAAATGCTGGCGGCGCTGAATACTCCCGTTTTGGCTACCAGTGCCGGTGGGAGCGTGTAGGCCAGCGAAACCTCCCGCAAACGAACAAAGTCAGTTTTGTAGACATTGGTTTCATCAATGCCGTCCATGTAGAAGTTCCAGAAGTCCTGGTCGCGCTTGATGACTTTGGTGTTCTTCTCGTAGCCGGTCACATTACCCGCGTTGTCCGTCACTTCGGTTACGCCATCAAATACGTAATCCGACTCGCGGTCTTCAGTCGCCTTATCAACGCCGTAGAGCTTGGCCAGGCGGGTGTTGCCACCGTACTGCTGAGCGCCGCGGCGGGTGTCTACCTGAATCAGCATGCTCAGGCCCTTGAAGCTGAACGTGTTGGTTACGCCCAACTCGAACTTCGGCTGCACCTGCCCGATTACGCCGTTCTCGTCGTCAGCCAATGGATAGCCATCCGAGTCAACAACAATAGCTCCCGAAGGGCTGCGCTTGTAGCGCGAACCGAACAGCACCGGATACAGGTTGTTGACCTGAGCCCGTACGTTTGGCGTGACAAAGCCACCCAGGAAAATGTTGTCTACGCCTTCCGACAGCTGGTTTACCCGGTTGCGGTACTGCGTGTAGTTGGCCGTGATGTTCCAGTTGAAGCCTTCGGCACTCTGAATCGGCGTTACGCCAAGCGTAATTTCGTTGCCGTTGATTTCGATGTCGCCGGCGTTGATGAAGCGCGAGGTGAAACCGGTCGATGGAGCGGCGGGCGCCTCGAAAATCTGCCCTTCCGCCGTCGTCTTGAAGTACGAGTAGTCAACCGTTACGCGGTTGTTGAGGAAGCGCAGGTCAGCACCAAATTCCAGGTTCTGCAGGTTCACTGGCCGCAGGTCGCGGGTCCGGAGAATGTCGCTCTGGCTCAGGCCAATCTGGCCGTTGAAGGGGAAGTTGATACCATCGTTGAGGAAGCCGCTGCCAGCGCCACCCCGGTTGTATACCGTACGCGTAGCATAAGGAGCATCGGGTGCCTGCGCGGTTTCCGAATACGAAGCCCGCAGCTTGGCGAAGCTTACAATGTTTTCGGGCAGTTTGAAGGCCTCCGTTACAACGAAGCCCAGGCCTACTGCGGGGTAAAACTTCTTACGCTCATCGCGCTCCAGGTTGGAGATGTAATCCTGGCGCCCCGAGGCGTTCACGAAAATCATTTCTTTCCACGAAGCCGTCAGGTTACCGTAGAAACCTACCGTCCGGCGCCGGCTAATGCTTTCGCTGGTCGTCTGAGTGATGGTCGAGCCGATGTTACGCAGGCCGCCTACCGTAATACCCTGGCCCAGCATGTTCTGGAAACGGTTCCGGATATCGTAGAACTCGTTGCCGAGCAGTACGCTCAGGTTGATGTCCTCCGTGATGTTCTTGTCGATAGCCAGGTTGACGTTGGAGTTAACCTGGTTCTGAATTACGGAGTAGTCGTTAACCTGACCGCCCGAAGGAGTAGCGGTGCGGCCACCCGTGAAGCCGGAGCCCAGGTCGTATACCTCTTTGCCCTCCGTAGTGTATTGGTCGATACCAATCCGGTAGTTCAGCGACAGCCAGTCGGTGAACTTGTAGCTGGCGTTGGCGTTACCGAATATGCGGTTGGTGCGCTCGTTGAAGTAGTTGTGCGCCAGCGACCAGCGTGGGTTGTCGATGTTGCCCCGGTAGTTGATCTGCGAGAAAGGGTTGGTTTCACTCTCGTACGGGATGCCCCACATATCGTAGCTGCGCGGAGCGTAGTACAACGTAAAGAGCGGGTTCGAGGTATTAGAGCCACCGGGCAGCTTGTCGATATCGAGGCTCGAATAGTTGATCGAGGCTCCAATATTCAGCTTGGGGGTCAGCTTGAAGTCGCCGGCTACTTTAGCCGTGTAACGGTCCATGCCCGTCGACGGGATAATACCCAGCTGGTTGGTGTAGCCCAGACCAACAGCGTAGTTGCCGTAACCGCCGCTACCCTGCAGGTTCACAGCGTGGTTCATGGTGTGGCCCGTGCGGAAGAACGGATCGATGTTATCGTAGGCCTTACCCGGTACCAAAGGCTTACCGCCTTTATCGAGCACCGTTGGGTCCAGCTCCGTCAGGCGCGGGCCCCACGATAGGGAGGTGTTGCTGTTGAAGTCGCCGCCTGAGCCCTGCGCGTACGTGCTCTGCAGGTCGGGTAGTACCGATGGAAAGTCGAACGAGTAATCGGTGCTGTAAGAAAGCTGCGCAGGTTTATCGATGCCCCGGCCCCGCTTGGTGGTAATAACCACTACGCCGTTGGCGGCACGGTTGCCATACAATGCAGCCGAAGCACCACCCTTCAGTACCGAAATGCTCTCGATGTCCTCAGGGTTGATATCGAGGGCCCGGCTCGAACCATCGGTGCCGGATACCTCGCCGCCGAAATCAGAGTTGCTCTCAATTGGCAAACCATCCACCACATACAATGGCTGGTTGTTGCCGGTCAGGAAGCGGCTGCCACGGATAGTAATCTGCGAAGACGAGCCGGGCATACCGCTCGACGAGCGCACCGTTACACCCGCTACGCGGCCCTGCAGGGCGTTCGTAACGTTGGGCTGGCCCGCTTTCACAAGGTTCTGGCCTTCCAGCTGCTGTACGCTGTAGGTAAGCTCTCTGGCTTCTTTCTCAATGCCGAAAGCGGTTACAACTACTTCACTCAACTGCTTCGAATCGGCCGACAGCGCAACTGTAACCTGGTTGTCATCGCCAATTGGCCGCTCTACCGAAATGAAACCGATGGAGCTGAACACCAGCGTGCCGCCAGTAGCCGGCACGGTTAGCGTAAACGAACCATCGGAGTTGGTAGAAATACCATTGTTCGTACCCTTCAGAAGAACTGTAACTCCCGGCAGACCTTCACCGGTGTTCCGGTCGGTAACCCGACCCGAAACCGCTCTGGTCTGAGCAGCTACCTGGATAGCCGAAAAGGCTACCAGAGGTAGTGCCATGAGTAAGCTTTTTTTCATAAATGGAAAGTGAGAGAGTGATTGAATTAGTGGGTGACTAAAGAAAAGACCAGGCATTTGCATAGTCTATGAGTGAGCAAAATAGACATAAATCCATTGTTTAGCGAATTATAGCTGATTAGATGTGAAACTATTCTTTCCTCAGAACAATGGAGTTGCTTCATCATCTAGAAAATATGGCCTTGGAAGACTATTGGGACACAACAGGTAGTGCGTTTGAAAGGGAACGTAAAAGCCTGTGTTAAAGCAAAAAGGCTTCCCATCAACTGATGGAAAGCCTTTTTGCTTTTCTATATACCCTACTAGAAATTCGGATTCTGAACCAAGTTAGACAGCCGAACTTCCCGGATAGGAATAGGGAACAGGTTGCGGAACGTTTCCTTATAGGTAGGAAGCGCCGTCTGCACAGAATTAGTGCGGCGCAGGTCGTACCAGTAGCTGCCCTCATAAGCTAGCTCCAGGCGTCGTTGCAGCAAGATATCCTCGATAAGTGCTTCGGCGGTGGTGGCGGTGGTGGGTGCTAAGCCTGCGCGGGTCCGGATGATATCAAGCTGCGTGGTTGCCGTAGCGAGGTCGCCCGTGCGGGCCGCTGACTCAGCAATAGTGAGCACAACTTCCGCGTAGCGAACCACATTGAATGGGTCATCACCTGTAGCAGTGCGCGTGTATTTGAGGGTGACTTTGCTAGGCGATACCGTTCCGTTGGCTGCTACTTCGGGTGCTATATTGATAGGCAGCCGTTTGTCGCCGGATGGGTGAGCGGCAGCGAGGTTAGCTCCTGGGTCCAGCTCGTTTCTTCCCCCAGTCGTAAACCACCAGAAGGCATACAGATTTTTGTCGGTAGCACTAAAGCTCAACTGCCACAACGCATCGGTAGCTGTGCCGCTGGGTGCTGAGGCCGCGAATCCAGCCAGCGCAGGTACTTGGCCCGCAAACTTGAGGGCTTCGGGGTAATTGCGCATGCGCAACTCAAAACGTGCCCGCAAAGCCAGGGCTGCATTTTTAGTTACCCGCGAACCGGTGCCAGCGCTAAGGTTTTCGATGGCGAAGTCCAGATCGGTCCGGATGGCCGCCGCTACATCAGCTTCGGAGGAGCGGGGAATGGGCTGCGTATCGGGGCCGATAGACACGGTAGGGGTGAGGCGCAGTGGTACACCAAGCCCGTCGGGGTAACCGTAACCCTGCGACGTGCCGCCCCACAGGCCCAGCAGGTTCATGTAGCACAAGGCGCGAATAGCCCGTACCTGCGCCTGGGTAGCCAGCTTCGGGAAGGCGGGGTCATTGATCTTCTCGCTTTCCTGCAGCAGGTAGTTGGCCCGGTTGATGGTATTGTAAATGGCATCCCAGGTGTTCTGGACTTGGATATTATCAGCAGAGGTCTGATTCTGCGCAATCTGCCCCAGCGTCGTAGTGTAAGTGCCTACATGGAGTTCATCACCCGAAATGAGGTCAGAAATAGTTGGGAAAGCTACTCCGTAATAGTCAGTCAGCTGCAGGCCGTCGTACACGCCATTGAGGGCGGCGGCGGCATCTTCCTTGGTTGAGTAGCCGGTATCAGAGCTGATACTGTTTTGCGGCTCTACGTCGAGTGCTTTATCGCAGGCAACGGTGCCCAACCCCAGGCTCAGCAGCAGAGCCGAGCGGGTGGCGAATTTTCGAAGCGATGGTATATACATGGGTTGAAGAAGTCAGGAAATGAGTGCCCGGATTACAGGCCAAGAATGATACCTCCCGTGATGGTCCGGGCCTGCGGATAGGTGAAGAAGTCGGTGCCAGGAGATGTGTTGCTGCCACTGAACGTGCTTACCTCCGGATCCAGGCCCGAATATTTCGTGAATGTTACCAGGTTCTGCGACTGGGCATAGATGCGCACCGTGCGCAGGTGTAATCGGCTGGCCACGGGTTTTGGAAGGGTATACCCAAGCACTACATTCTTAAAGCGGGCAAACGAGCCGTCTTCCAGGAAGCGGGTAGAAGTACGCGTGTTGCTGTTTGGGTCGCCGGCTATTGCCCGCGGGATATCAGTATTGGTGTTGGTAGGCGTCCAACGGTTCAATACTGCCGCATCCTGGCCATAAGTAGTACTCATGCCTTCGGTGCTGGAGCGGGCGTTGTTGTAAATGTCGTTGCCCACGTTGAACTGCAGGAACGCCGTTAGATCGAAGCCCTTGTAGCGGAAGGTGTTATTGAAACCGCCGTAGAACTTGGCCTGCGCATTACCGATAATTTCCTGGTCGTCAGCCGTTACGCGGCCGTCGCCATTCAGGTCGACAAATTTAATATCGCCGGGCCGGGTAAGGGTCGACTGGTACACGCCGGTTTTGGAACCACTGTTCAGCGCCTCCAATTCGGCCTGCGTCTGGATGATGTGGTCAACCCGGTAACCGTAGAAAGCACCCAGTGGCTGGCCTACAATCAGGCGGCTGGCAAAGCCGGCAGCCTGTCCGGTCGGGTTATCATCCGACAGCTTGGTTACTTTGTTGCGGTTGAAGCTGATGTTGAAGTTGGTATCCCAGTTGAAGCCATCTCCTTCATTCTGGATGTTCAGCGTGGTGAGGGCGAACTCCACACCTTTGTTCTCGATGTTGCCAATGTTGGCACTGTAGCTGCGGAAGCCGGTATCGGAGGGCAGCTGCTGCGCTAGCAGCAGATCGTCAGTCTTGCGCTGGTAAGCGTCGGCCGACACGTAGAAACGGTTGCTCATGAAACCCACGTCGACTCCGAAGTTGAGCTGCTTGGTCCGCTCCCAGCGCAATTCGGGGTTAGCCAACTGGTTTAGGGCCAAGCCCCCTTGGTCGAGGTAGTTGTAGCCAACACCGATCAGACCCCGTGAGCCGAAGTTGCCGGTGGGCTGGTTGCCGGTTTCGCCGTAGCTACCCCGCAGCTTAAGTTCGCTCAGCACGGTTTGGTCTTTGAGGAAGCTTTCCTCGATAACACGCCACGCCCCCGATACTGCCGGGAAGTAGCCCACCTGGTTGTCGGCCCCGAAGCGCGACGAACGGTCGCGGCGAACGGAGAGCGTGAACAGGTAACGGCTCTTGAACGAATAGTCGACTTTACCCAGTAGACTGAAAAGCGCGTTGCCCGTGGCGGAGCTGGTGGCCGAGGTTTTGGTTGCACCGGCCGACAGCTGACGGATTGAATTACTTGGGAAACCTGTTGCCTGCGCATAGGTGTCCTGGTAGTTGTCGCGTTGGTATTCGGCAACAAGCAGGGCACTCAGCGAATGGTCGGTAGCGAAAATTTTGCTGTAGTTCAGCGAGCTGGTGTGGTTGTAGTTGATGTCTTGCAGGGTTGCCACCGTGGCCTCGCCGCGGGTGTTGGCGCCGGCGTTGGTTAGCGTCGAGTAGAAACGGTCATCGCGGCCGTAGGTGTAATCGAGGCCGAACATGGCCCGGTACTTCAGGTTTTTGATGAGCTCAAACTCAGTGTACTGCGTGCCGATAACCCGGTTGTTGACGCTCTTGATATAGGGCTCTTTGGCTGCAGCCACCGGGTTTTCCAATGAACCTACTTTGTAGTAAGTGCCGTTGGCATTGTAAATGGGCAAATCAGCGGCATACAAACGAGCCGTCGTAAGCACCCCGTAAATGCTGTTGTCGTTGTTGACGCGGTTGTTAATGCTGCTGGTCAGGCCAAGCGTCAGGCCCATGCGGATTTTATCCGACAGGTTGCTGGTAAGGGCCGTACGCACGCTGGCGCGTTTGAAGCCAGTGCCGACAATAACGCCTTCCTGATCGAAGTAGTTGGCGTTAATGCGGTACGTGCTTTGCGCCGAACCACCCGAAAAGGTCAGCCCATAATTGCTGATTGGAGCTGAGCGCGTTACTTCATCTATCCAGTTGGTAGAAGTGGCAGTGCTCGGGTTCTGAAACTGGCTCAGCGGCTGGATCGGTCCGGCATCTACATAGGAAGCCAGCCCATCGGAAACCGACGCATTGCCTGGACCATATACGTAGGCTGCCAGATCTTCTTTAGTCCGGAAAGTGAGCGTTTTGGAATAAGGGTAATTCCCGTTGGCATTTGCCGGATAGCGGTTCACCGCCTGATCAATAAAGAGCAATGTCTGCTGTTCGCCATTCAGGATATCCGGCTTTTTCCAGACCGACTGGGTACCGGTGTAGTATTCCAGATCAACCTGCGCTTTGCCTGCTTTGCCACGCTTGGTTGTAATGATAACGACCCCGTTGGAAGCGCGCGAACCATAAATAGCCGAGGCGGCAGCATCTTTCAGTACTTCGATGCTCTCAATGTCATTGGGATTGAGGTCGTTGAGGCCGTTGGTTAGCTGGTTGCCCGCGCCGAGCTGCGTGGTATTACCCGTGTTAATAGGCAAGCCATCCACTACGTACAACGGCTCGTTGCTGGCACCAATAGAAGCAGCGCCACGAATCCGGACAGAAATACCGGAGCCCGGCGTGCCCGAGTTTTGGAATACCTGCACGCCCGCTGCCCGACCCTGTAATGCCTGGTCGACACCGAGTACCGGCTAATCTTTAAACTCAGAAGACTTAATGGTTGCAATGGCGCCGCTAATCTCACGGCGCTCCTGCTGCTGGCCGTAGCCAGTAACTACTACCTCGCTCAACTGACGGCTGTCGGCCGATAAGCCAATAGTAAACTGGTTCTGGTCGCCGATTGCCTGCTCAACCGGCAAAAAGCCAACCGAGCTGAAAACGAGTGTACCGCCGCTGGCTGGCACCGTCAGCGTAAAGGTGCCATCCGAATTGGTTGATACGCCATTGGTCGTGCCTTTCTGGAGAACTGTAACCCCTGGAAGGCCCTGGCCCGTGTCACGGTCAGTGACCCGCCCCGAAACTGTTCTACTCTCTGTCTTACCGCTGGTAGCCGAAAAGGCTACCAGCGGTAAGACAGAGAGTAGAATTTTCTTCATGAAGAATGAGAAATTAATAAAGAAAGAGAAAAGGGGCGTTGTTGAAAGAAATTTACAAGGTGTATTTATGAAACTATGCTAAGATATGAAGGGGTTTGTTGAATTAGCAAACTATTTGATAATAAATGCTGGCATTTAGATGAACGTACTCTGCTGGCCAATGAACATCATTTCTACGGCGCCGAAAGAAGTGTCAGGCGTTCGGAAGTTTGTACTCCCAACGCCTTGATAAAAACACCCAGATAACCTTTGGGTGCAGCTATATATCAGGAGGCGACTAAACGAATGGCCTGTACTTCATGCCATTCCAATGTACAGCGGATACAACTGTCAACTTGATAGGATAACTGCCTAAAGTATATCAGCTTCAGTAGCCCAGTTCGCTTTCCTATTAAGCCATACAGGCCGCTGCCTACCCCCGTAGCTGCTGCCGGAACAGGTCCAGCGTGCGGCCCCAGGCCAGAGCGGCGGCTTCGGCGTTGTAGCGGGCGGGCGAGGTGTCGTTGTTGAAGGCGTGCTGTACGCCTGCGTACACGAACTGCTGGTACCTGGCGCCGGCCGATTTCAGCGCAGCTTCCCAGGCGTCTTTGCCGGCATTCACCCGGTCGTCTAGCTCGGCGTAGTGCAGCAGCAAAGGCGCTTTAATGGCGGCCGCTTCCGGGGCGGGGGGCTGGGTGCCGTAGTAGGCCACGGCGGCGTTTAGCTGCGGGTCGTGGGCGGCGAGGCGGTTGGCCAGCGCGCCGCCCCAGCAGAAACCCACGCAGCCGGTGCGGCCGTTGCAGTCGGGGCGCTGGCGCAGATAGGAGAGGGCGGCGAGGTAGTTGGTGAGGGTGCGGTCCTTATCGAGCTGGCCGATGAGGGTGCGGCCTTCGTCCTCGTCGGTCGGTGTGCCGCCGAATTCCGAGAGGCCATCGACGCCCAGGGCCAGGTAGCCGGCCTGGGCCACGCGGCGCGTAATGTCCTTGATATGCGGTGTCAGGCCCCGGTTCTCGTGGATGACAACCACGGCCCCGTGCTGCTGGTGGCCGGCCGGCTGCACGAGGTAGCCCTGCATGGTAACGCCCGCGGCGCCCGGCCAGGTTACGGTTTCCTCCTGCAGCTTTTTTCCGCCGGAGGCAGGGGCGGCTGTGGTGGCGGCCTGGGCGTAGCCGGGCTCCAGCGCGGCCAGGGCTGCGGCTGCCAGGACGGCGCTGCCGGTCAGCTGCTGGAGGCGGTCGAGGAAGTCGCGGCGGCTGAGCGGGGCGTGGGTGTACTCGTCGAAGAGGGCAATGATTCGCTGGTCCATGAGCGTGGGTAGATGGGCGGTGAGGGGAAAGGTAACGAATTGAAGGCAGGGCTCCGCACACTCGCGGCCGGATTTCCGGCACTCGCGCGATTTTTCCGGCACTCGCGCGAAAACACCTGCTTTCGGCCCCGGCAGCCCGCACCTTTGAAACATCATCCACCCCAAACCCTACTACTATGGATACCCAGAAACTGGCCCGCGACGTGAAATTCCTCAAGACCTACGCCCTGGGCGCTACCCTGGTGCCGGCAGTGGCCCTGCTGTGCGCTTTCGGCAAGCCCGACAAGCCCGTGCGCTTCGGTGAAATCAATGTGGAGCGCATCAACTTAGTGGAGCGCGATGGCACCGTGAAGATGGTGATGAGCAACAAGGAGCGGTTTCCGCAGGGCGTCACCATCGATGGGCAGCACATCGACTATGCCCGCAACAACCCCGGTATGCTCTTCTATAATGAGAAAGGCGAGGAGTGCGGCGGCCTCATTTTTGGCGGCAAAAAGGACAAGGACGGCAAGGTGTCGGCGGGCGGGCAGTTGTCGCTCGACCGGTTTGGGCAGGATCAGGTGATTGCGCTCAAATACCAGCAGGAAGGCAGCGGCTACCAAGCCGGCCTCACGTTCAATGACGCCCCTGAGGAGTCGTTGGCAGCCATGGAAAACAAATACAAAGATGCCACGCCCCAAGAGCAGAAGAAGGCCTTCCGGGAGGGCAAATATGGCCTGCTACCCCGCATGTTCGTGGGCACCACAATGGGCCGTTCCTCCGCCATGATAATGGCCGACCAGCGCGGCGAAACCCGCCTGATGCTGGTGGCCAACACCGACCAGTCGCTGCTCGATTTCAAGGACAGCCAGGGCCGCACCCGCCTTAGCATCGGGGTCGATAAAAACAACCAGCCGGTGCTGCGCTTCCTCGACGAGCAGGGCCAGGAGGTGAAGCAGCCGGTAGCAGCCAAATAACGGCACGGGGCGTATCTTTTCGGCCGGTTATGCGCAAGTCCATCTGGTTTTACGGGTTTCTGCTGGGGCTGGCCACGCTGCTGGCGGTGTTCACGCGCCTGACGCTGGCCGGCCGGGCCGAAGATTTTCAGCTCTTCCCCGATGCCCCGTTCTGGCTGTTTCTGCAGGCGCTGCTCATTGTGTACCTGCTCGATACGCTCGACCGGCGGGCCCGGCGCCGGCAGGTGGCCGCCGAGGGCGCCGGCTACTACCTGCGGCTGCTGCTGGGCGGCGGGCTGCTCTACGCGCTGCTGATGCAGACGCTGGGTCTGACCATTGCCTTCGGCTTCAGCTGGCTGCCGGCGGGCCGGGCCTTCGACTGGGGCTGGTACCGGCTGGTGCGGGGCCTGTTTCTCGACCTGTTCTATTACCTGATGGTGGGCGGCATCTACCTGCCGTTTCTGTATCAGCAGCACGCGGCCCGGCTGCGGCTGGAGCTGGAGCAGCTGGAGAAAGAAGCCACCGAGGCCCGGCTGCGGGCGCTGCAGCAGCACGTCGACCCGCACTTTCTGTTCAACAACCTCAACATCCTGGCCGCCCTCATCGAGCCCGAAAATGCGGCCGCCCACGACTACGTAACGCACCTGGCCAGCCTTTACCGCTACCTGGTGCGCACCCGCAGCCTCGATGCCGTGCCGCTGACCGAGGAGCTGGATTTCCTGCGCGACTACCAGTTTCTGCTGCGGCGCCGGTTCGGGTCGGCGTATATATTCGAGGAAGACATACTAGTACCGGCCGCCGAGCTGCCGCAGCTGCTGATTCCGCCCGGGGTAGGGCAGGAGCTGCTGACTAATGCCCTCAAGCACAACCTGGGCAGCCGTGCCCGGCCGTTGCGGGTGCAGCTCATCATCACGGCCACCAGCCTGGAGGTGCGTAATGCCCGCCAACCCCGGCCCGTGCCCGCAACCGGCGAAGGCAGCGGCCTGGCCGGCCTGCGCGCCCGGCTGGCTTTGCTACACGATGTGCCGGTGCGGGTAGAGGAGTCGGCCGAGTGGTTTAGCGTGGTGCTGCCGCTGGGCCGGCTGGCCCCTGCAACTGCCTCCGCGCCGGCGTAACGGCCGCTTTCGTCTCTGCAAATTTCCTTTCTGCCTATGCTCCGCCTGCTGCTCATTGAAGACGAGGAACCCGCCCTCGACCAGCTCCGCCGCTTTGCCCTGCGCTACGCCCCCGATGCTACCGTGGTAGGCGAGTGCCAGCAGGTGGGCGAGGCCGCCGACTTCCTGCGCCAGCACCCGGCCCCCGACCTGATTCTGTCGGATATTGAGCTGCTCGACGGCAACGTGTTCCAGCTGTTCGGGCAGGTTTCGGTCAGCAGCCCCGTCATCTTCGTCACGGCCTACGACTCGTTTCTGGTGCAGGCCTTCGAGCAGAACGGCATTGCCTACGTGCTCAAGCCGGTGCAGTACGCGCAGTTTGCGGCGGCCATGCAGAAGTTCGAGCGGTTGCGGCAGTCGTTTCAGGGGGCGGCGCTGCAGCAGCTGGCCGCCACGCTGGGCGCGGCCGCACCGGCCGCCGCGGGGCCGGCCTACAAGCAGCGGCTCGTGAGCAAAACCCGCCAGGGGCTGTATATACTGGAGGTGGCCGAACTGCGGTACTTTCAGCTGCGCAACGGCGTCACGCACGCCTTCGATGCGCAGGACAAGAGCTTCGTGCTCAACGAAAGCCTCAGCCAACTCGAAACCCAGCTCGACCCGGCGCAGTTCTTCCGGCTCAACCGCACCGAAATGGTGCAGCTCAACGCCATCGAGCGGCTGGAGCCTTACTTCAACGACACGCTGATAGTGCACCTGAAAGGCCCCGGCGCCGTGGCCCTCACGGCCAGCACCCACCGCACGCCCGAACTGCGTCGCTGGGTAGGCCTCAAGTGACAAAAGCGGCTACTCTTCCTCACGGTTTACCGTGGCCGGGCTGAAGGCGGGCACGCAGATGGACCAATACTCGCACTCGGCCTCGAAGGGGTTGGAGTAGCGTACCCGCGCCCCAGCCTTAATCAGCAACGACTCGCCCGCGCCCAACTCCACCACGTCGCCGTCAATTTCGAACCGCTTGCGGCCACGCACCACAATGGTTACCTCGTCGAATTCGGGGCGCTGGTGGGGCTCGCTCCATTGGGGCGGAGCCACCATGTGGGCCACGCTGTACTGGCTGGTGCCGGTACTGGCCTGGCCGATGTGCTCCTCGATGAGCTTGCCATCGGTGGTCGGTACAACAAAGGGGTTCTGCTGGCGGAAATAGCGTTTTTCAGACATCGGTAGAAGTGGTAATAGCGGACAACTCAGTTGGCGCACTGGCCTTCGGTGTAGCTGGTAACCCCGGCGTTGGTGGCTACGCAGCTGTTGCTGTAGGTTTTTCCATCGCAGCCGCACACCGGCATATACTCCATGGTGCAGATGGCATCGGGCCGGATTTTAGCCGGGTCGATGCACGGCTTTGCAGTGGTGCTGGAAGCGGTGGGCTGGCAGGCCAGCAGGGCCGGCGCAAGCAGCAGGCAATAGCAGAGGCGGGTTAGCATGGGGCGAAGATAGCAGGGTTGGAGGTACACCGGAACCGATTAGTACGGCAGTATAGACGTTTCGGTATTTTTCCGTCTGATTTTTCCGACTCCATATAACCCCGCCCGTTTAGCTTCGTATAGGGAGCCATACCCGGAGGCCAGGGCCGCTCCACAGGCTCCTTTGCTCCGCTCCTCCCGAAACCTATTTCCAACTTTCTCTCCCAAAATCATGTCGTATAACGAAGAAGACAACTCCGGTAAAATTCTCCTCGCTGCTATTGCCGGTGCCGGCGCCGGTATCATTGCCGGCCTGCTGATGGCCCCTGACAAAGGCAAAGCCACCCGCGATAAAATCGGTAGCGCCGCCACCAAGTACAGCGGCCAGCTCGGCGACCAGCTCGCCAAGTACGGCGAAGACCTCGACTCCAAGTTCAAGGGTTACATCGAGAAGCTCGAAGATATGGGCCTGACTGGTTCGGGCAGCAGCCTGAAGCTGAAAGGCAACTGGGACGACCTCAAGGGCAAGCTGAAGCAGCAGTACGCGCAGCTCACCGACGAGGACCTGACCTACGCCGACGGCAAAGGCGACGAGCTGATTGGCCGCCTGCAGAACAAGCTCGGCAAAGCCAAGAGCGAAGTAGTAAAGATGCTCAACGACCTGTAGGTCGAGCTTTTTAAGTAGTAAACGCCTCTGCTCTTCTGAAGGGCAGAGGCGTTTTGCGTAAACCCGCCCGCGTTTACCGCGTTGTACAGGCAGGCGGCCGCAGTGGCCGATTCTCACCGCAAACCCTTTTTCTCATGCAAGACACGAAAGGCAAAGTAATCTTCTCGCTGTTGGCCGGCGCCACGGCCGGCATCGTGGCCGGCCTGCTGCTGGCCCCCGAAACCGGCGACGAAGCCCGCGCCGATATCAAGGAGTCGGCCGGCAAATTCAACAAGGATTTGGCCCGGCTGCTGAAGGAGGGCAAAGCCCGACTGGATTCCTTCACCGGCAAGCCCGCCACCACCGGGCATCAGCAAGCCGACCGTACGGCCGCCGACGACCTGCTCAACTCCATGAAGCAGCCCACCGGCCCCGGTGCCAACATCTAATCTACTAATTGCGCCAACAGTGTAACCTTACGCTGGGCGGTGCCGTAAACCCATATACAAGCCACCTGAAAGAGGGGCGGAGAAACCATAGCAGCAAAATTGCCGGCCGTTAAGCTTCTGGCAGGACCTGGTTAAACAGTCTGACAGTAAAATTAATCGTTGCCCATCGCACATTTCTGCTACGGTCCTGCCCTGAATGGTAGGTGGTTTGTAAAAAGAAAGCCTCTCGTCCTTATTGACGGGAGGCTTTCTGCTTTTATGGTGGAAATACATTTGTTATCCTGAGCCTAGCGAAGGACCTATACAGAAGGTACCGTTTGATAATAGCTTCTGTATAGGTCCTTCGCTCCGCTCAGGATGACAAACGGGGTGGGCTTACTGCTCGGGGTGCGGCGCGTTTTCCGATTTGGTGTATTCGGGCTTCATCTGCGGGAAGAAGAGCACGTCCTGAATCGAGTTGGAGTTGGTCATAATCATGCTCAGCCGGTCAATGCCGATGCCCAGGCCGGCTGTGGGTGGCATACCGTACTCGAGGGCCCGCAGGAAGTCCTCGTCGAGCACCATGGCCTCGGTGTCGCCGCGCTTGCCCAGCTCCAGCTGCTCCTCGAAGCGGGCGCGCTGGTCGATGGGGTCGTTGAGCTCGGAGAAGGCGTTGCAGATTTCCTTGCCGTTGCAGATGGCCTCGAACCGCTCCACCAAGCCCGGCTTGCTGCGGTGCTTTTTGGCCAGCGGCGACATTTCCACCGGGTAATCGGTGATAAACGTGGGCTGAATCAGTTTGGGCTCGACGTGCTCCCCGAAGATTTCGTCGATGATTTTGGCCTTGCCCATGCTTGGGTCGAGGCCTACTTTCAGGTCTTTGGCGGCGGCGCGCAACTCATCCTCACTCTTGCCTTCAATGTTGAAGCCGGTGAAGTGCTCGATGGACTCGGCCATCGTGTAGCGCTTCCAGGGGCGCTGGAAGTTGATGAGGTTGTCGCCCACCTGCACCTCGGTTTTGCCGTGCAGTGCCAGGGCCACGCGCTCCACCATTTCCTCCACCAAATCCATCATCCAGTAGTAGTCTTTGTAGGCTACGTACAGCTCCATCTGGGTGAACTCGGGGTTGTGGAAGCGGCTCATGCCCTCGTTGCGGAAGTCCTTCGAGAACTCGTACACGCCATCAAACCCGCCCACAATCAGACGCTTGAGGTACAGCTCGTTGGCAATCCGCAGGTACAGCGTCATGTCGAGCGTGTTGTGGTGCGTTTTGAAGGGCCGCGCCGCCGCGCCGCCGTACAGCGGCTGCAGAATCGGCGTTTCCACCTCCAGGTAGCCTTTGTCATTGAGGTAGTTGCGCATGGCCTGCACCAGCTGGGTACGCTTGATGAAGGCTTCGCGCACGTGCGGGTTCACCACCAGATCTACGTAGCGCTGGCGGTAGCGCTGCTCGGGGTCGGTGAAGGCGTCGTAGGTAATTTTCTCACCCGTCGCCTCATCAACGCGCTCCTTTACAACGGGCAGCGGGCGCAGGGCCTTGCTAAGCACCGTCAGGCCCGTTACGTGCACGGACGTTTCGCCCACCATCGTTTTGAACACCCGGCCGGTTACGCCGATAAAGTCGCCCAAATCGAGCAGCTTCTTGAACACTGTATTGTACAGCTCCTTGTCGTCGCCGGGGCAGATTTCGTCGCGGTTAATGTACAGCTGAATGCGGCCCGAAGCGTCCTGCAGCTCGGCAAACGAGGCCTTGCCCTTCACCCGCACCGACATCAGCCGGCCCGCCAGGCGCACATCCTGGAAGTTGTTGAGCTCGACGTGGTAGTTGTCGAGAATCTCCTGGGCGTAAAAATTTACATCGAACAGCTCCGAAGGGTAGGGCTCGATGCCGAGCTGCTGCAGCTCGGTTAGTTTATTGCGCCGGATAATCTCCTGTTCGCTGAGGTGCTGCATAGGGCGAGGGGGTAGCGGCCCCGCGAGGGGCGGGGCGAAGTCAAGCCGCAAAAATAGCGCAGCCCGCCCGCCTAACCTAACTGCTGATTTAGGCTATTAGCTTTTAGCTAATAGCTGTTAGCTTTTGGGCTAATTAAAACAGGTAGTAAACGCAAAAAGCGCCGACCCAGTGGGCCGGCGCTTTGGTATATATGGAGTAGGGCAAGGACGCTATAATGATGAGCGCTAAGCCGGAGGAAAAGCTAACAGCTATAAGCTAATAGCTCAGGAATCTATGCGGCCATGCGCAGTACCGGCGTCTCGTCGTCGGTGAGCTGCGGGGCTACGCGGGTGCGCAGACGCTCCTCCACAAACGAGTTCTGCAGATGGCGGGGAAGCTCGGCGACCAGCTGCTCATAGCGCTCCAGGCCCAGGGCCTTGGCCACGTAGGTTTCGTGGATGCCGTTGAGGTAGCTCACAATATCGAGCAGCGACTGGTGGAAAAGGCTGAAGTCGATATCGGCCTCCACGAAGCGCTCAATCTCGCGGCTGGTCTGCGAGATGCGCAGGCGGCCCAGCAGGTCGAAGAGGGTGGTGTAGCCCAGCCGCCAGGTAATCTGCTGCCAGTGCGAAGGCGTCCACTTATCGAGCACCTTGCCGGTTTTCTGGCTGCGCAACGCAGTGTTGGGGTTGGCCTGCACCTGCTGGCGGGTGGCCTTGGCCTTGATGGTGCGGGTGGTGCGCAGGAACTGCCCGATCTGCGCCTGCGCATCGATTTCCTTGCCCGCAATCTGCAGGCCCGCCTTGTAGCCGGCCAGCGGCAGCCGGTGGATGCTGAAGTCGCCGTAGGCCCCGGCGGCGTAGAACGAGATGGGGCGGGGGTAGGCATTGCGCACCACCAAGCGGCCTACTTCGCGCCGTACCAGCGCCGGATTGCTGCTGCGCACGCCGGTGGTATACAGGAAAGCCTGCAACCCGGCCGTAATGGTGTGGTAAGCCTGCGGGAAGGTCCAGTGCAGGGCGTTGCGCAGGTAGTCCTCGTCGCCCAGCTCGGCCGTGGCCCGCAGCGCGTACTCGGTGCTCCAGCTGGCGTGCAGCAGCTTAGTCACGGCCTGCACGTCGGCTTCGGTAAGCTCGGCCTGGTGGGCGCGGAAGTAGGGCAGATGGCGCAGACCGCCCTGCGCGTCGTCGGCCTGCTGAATGTGGTAGTTGATGGCGAAGAAGTAGTTGAGAAACACCTGGGCCGGAATCGATTTGCGCCAGGTTTCCTCGGCTTGCTTCTGCTCCTCGCTGATGAGGGGAATAATCGGAGTTTCCATGTCTGTCGTCGTCATGTTTAGTAAACCATCTGACGCAAATATAAGTTCTTATTTGCTAAAAATATTGACAAGAATTACTATAAGATTTAGTGCTGATTTTCAGTTAATTATAAAGTAAAAATATGTATTAGTTGGTTTCGTTTGTCAAGGCTTATTTGCTAATGGTAGTGGGGCGCGTGGTAAGGGTCCAAAAAAGCCTCCCGGACAACGTCCGGGAGGCTTGCAGGTTGGCGGTTGAAGCCGCTAGCAGGCTTAGATTTCGTCCTGGAGCACAGCTACGGCTTCGCGCAGCGTAATGTCCTTGGTCAGCGGCTTCACAAAGCGCGAGGCCCGGTTCACCTTGATGGTGTCGGCTCCAATCTGGCGCAGGTCGAAAGCCAGCGGCGCAATGGCCATCGGCTGGGCCGCGTTCTGAATGGCCTCGTACTTGTCGGCCTCAGCCTTGGCCTGCTGCTGCTCGGCGCGGTAGCTGGCCAGCTGCAACGACATCTTGGTGTCGTCCTTGCGCTTTACCATGCGCTGCACCATATCGGAGAGCTGCTTGAAGCTGGCGTTGCTGTTCACGCGGGCCAGGCTGGCCTGCCGCAGCTTGTCGATGGGCGGGTTGCCGGCCCAGGCGCGGTAGCGGGCAGGCGTAATTTCGTCCCACTTCAGCGCGTACTCCTGGCTTTTCTCGCCCTGGTCGAGGTAGCTGTAGGCGTCGGGCAGGATGATGTCGGGCACTACGCCTTTAAACTGGGTCGAGCCACCGTTGATGCGGTAGAACTTCTGGATGGTGAGCTTGAGCGAGCCGAAAGGCTTGATGCTGTTAAACTCGGCGGGCAGCGCGTCGTCCAGATCAATGATGCGCTGCACCGTGCCCTTGCCGTAGGTGCTGGCCGAGCCCATAATCACGCCGCGCTTGTAATCCTGAATGGCGGCGGCCAGAATCTCGGAAGCCGAGGCGCTGTACTTGTTCACCAGCACAATCAGCGGACCGCTGTACTGCACCCGCGGGTCGCGGTCGTTGAGGACGGTAGCCGAACCCTGGCTGCCACGCACTTGCACAATCGGGCCGCTGTCGATGAACAGACCGGCCATTTCTACGGCGTCCTGCAGCGAGCCGCCACCATTAAAGCGCAGGTCGAGCACGATGCCCTTCACGTTCTCGGCCTTCAGTTTCTCCAGCTCCTTCTTCACGTCGGCTGCCGAGCTACGGCCGCCGTTGTCGTTGAAGTCGGCGTAGAAGTTGGGCAGCTTGATGTAGCCTAGCTTGTTGCCGTTGTCGTTGATGGTGGCCGACTGAGCGTAGGTTTCCTCAATTACTACCACATCGCGCACGATGGGAATGATTTTGGTGCTGTTGTCGGGCTTGCGCACCGTCAGGCGTACTTCGGTGTTCTTGCGGCCCCGGATAAGGGTAATGGCCTTATCCAGACGCCAGCCTTCCACCGATACGGGCTCGTCGGCACCCTGCGCCACGCGCAGAATCACGTCGCCCGCTTTCAGCTCGCCCTGCCGGTACGAGGCCGAGCCGGGCACGATGTCGTTTACCCGAATATTGCCGTCCTTCTCCTGCAGCGTGGCGCCAATGCCTTCGAAACGGCCGGTCATGGCAATGTCGAAATCGTCTTTCTGGCGCGGCGCAAAGTATTCGGTGTGCGGATCGTAGGTGTTGGCAATGGCGTTGGCGTACATCGCCAGCCGGTCGGCCGCCTCCGTCTGCTCTAGGTCGTGGAAGTAGTCGTCGAAGTACTTCATCACCCGCTTGCGGGCTTCCGCCTCCATCTGCACGGGCGTCAGCACCGGGCTTGATACGGTAGCCTCCGAGGGTTTGGCTTTGGTAGAGGCCAGCGGCTTGTCCTTTTTGGCCTGCTCGTCCATTATTTCCGAGAGGCGCACCATGGTCTGGTACTTCAGGAACTTGCGCCACTCTTCGCGCTGGGCGGCCGGCGTGGCGGCAAAAGTGATTTTGTCGGGCTCGGTTTCGAAGGTTTCGGGCACCGTAAAGTCAAACGGCTTGGCCAGCACCTCGCGGTAAATTCCCTGCACATCCTTTACGCGCTGGGCCATGAGCTTGGTGCTCATATCGAGGTACTCGTGGGTACCGCGGATAATCTGGTTGTCGATTTCGTTCTGGTACTGGCGCAGCTGCTGCACGTCGGTAGCCAGCAGAAATTTCTTGCTGCCATCAATGCGCTTGAGGTACAGGTCGAAAACGCGCTTGGAAAACGCATCGTCGAGGCGCTCGGGCTGGTAGTGCGCCTGCGAGAGCCCCTGCACCATCGCCTTGATCAACACCTCATCCTTCTGGAGGGGCTGTGTATCGTTGCGCCGGTAGAGCTTGTAGGAAGCCAGCACGAAAACGGCCAGCAGGACCGAAACGTAGAGGCCTATTTTGATGCGGGGTACAGACATAGAACAGGAAAAGAGGAATTTGAAAGACGAGCAGCAGCGCCGCCACCAGCTACAAGACGGACCAGTGCAACCAGATAACGCACCGAACTGGAAAATAAGTGCCTAAAGCCTTATTGTACCTAAACCCGCAACCAACAATATGTTTCGGGCGCCGCGGCCTACTTGGCGAGGGTGAATATAGTGGTTCAGCAAATAGAAGCCCAAAACTCTTCTAAAGGTGCTTTTTTTGCCGGGTAGCTTACAAAAAAAAGGTTCTTCCCGCAGGGGAAGAACCTTTTCAAGCTTTATACGCCAGAGGCGTAGGCAACTAGTAGCGACGTACTTTGTCGCCGTTGTGACGACGGAACTCCTCTTCGAAGTAACGAGCGTCTTCTTCGTTGCGTGGGCGCACACCCATTACGATGTTGCCGTTCTTCACGTCGTTCTCGTACTCGGCAGCGTGCTCCTCAGGAATACCCGAACCTACCAGGGCACCTACCAGGCCACCCGTCAGGCCACCGGCACCGGCACCAGCCAATGCAGCGGCAATCGGGCCGGCAATTACGAGGCCCAGGCCGGGCAGTGCTACCGACGTACCAATGGCAGCAATAGCGCCGATGATAGCACCAGCCGTGCCACCGATGGCCGAACCTACGCCGGCGCCTTCCATGGCCTTGTCGCCAAGCTCGGTGTCAACCGTATCGTCGCCGAAGTGGCGCTTGCGGGCGTCTTCCGACATCACCAGATTTACGTCATCCTTATGGTAACCACGCGAGGCCAGCGACTGGTAGGCACGCTCGGCGCTGTCACGGTCGCGGAACGAGCCAGCGGTGTAGCTGTTGCCCGAACCATAGGTTTCGTTGCTGCCGGTTACGGCGCGGGCGGCGTCGCCAGCGGCGTTCTGGGTGGCATCAATGCCGGCACCTACCGTAGCACCTACCGAACCAGCTGCAGCAGCACCCTTCTGGGTAGCGCTGTAGTCATGATGCGGGTTGTTATCGCCGGTGTTCATAGAGTTGGTCGGAATCGACGAGTTGCCGGTGCTGGCGTTACCCATGTTGCCGCTGGAAGTCGTATTAGCACCCGTGCTGTAGCCGGTGCCGGCGTTGCCCGTACCGTAGTTAGCGCCTGAACCGGTACCTGAGTTAGTGGGGTTGATCGAATCGTTGTTCATGGAATGGGAGTTTTAAGATGATGGAAATAAGGAATGATTTCCGTCCTCCAGAGGAAAGGAGAGAGTAACGGAGGTTTCGAGGCTCTTAACGCAGCCTCAAAAACGAAGTTGCGTCATAAAGATGTACGCAACCTTTTTACCCCCTCAAATCCGGCCTTAGCGCCCTCCCAAAGCCATTTTCCAGCTAACTTTTGGGCTTTGCAAATTTTTCAAAATTGGCATCATTCTGCCAAAAAGTACGGCATTGCTGCCGCAAATCCTTCAAAAAGGTTTCGTCCTGCTTGAGGCCGCGCCATTCGCCCAGCCCCAGCCGCTCGCACAGCTTGAAAAAGTTGTCGCCTTGGCCCTTCGACCCTTTCACCTTCACCAGGCAGCTCAGAATAGGCCGCCCCGCATTAAACTCACTTTCCGAAATTTCAGTCAAGATTTCGTTCAGCCGGGCCTTTTCGTGCGTGATGTCCAGGTTGAGACCCAGTTCCGCTTCCTGAATCAGGTTCAGGTAGCTGGTCGTGCCAATCTGGTTGCGGGAAAAGCGGATAAGGTGACTGCGTACTCGGCCAATCATGGGCAGGAGGAGAAAGAGAATGATAGAATACAGCCTGCGGAGAGGCAAATAGCCTATCAGTACCAAAACTGTGCCGTTTAGCTCAACGGTGCAAACACGCCCTTAAAGCTTCCGGCGGCGCATCTCTTTCTGAATCAGCCGAAACTCGCGGCTGGTCTGGCCGGCAATGGCCGTATTCTCGTCGGCGCGGCGCAACAGGTAGGGCATTACGGCCTCTACGGGGCCGTAGGGCACATATTTGGCCGTGTTAAAGTCCGCGTTGGCTAGGTTGTAGCTCAGGTTGTCGCTCATCCCATAAAGCTGGGCAAACCACACGCGCGGGTCGTTGGGGCGCAGGCCGGCCTGCTGCATCAACTGGGTTAGCAGCAGCGAGCTGTCTTCGTTGTGGGTGCCGGCGCACACGCTGATGTGGTCGATGTGGTCGATGCAATACTTCAGCGCCTCGTTGTAGAGGTCGTCGGTGGCCTGCTTGCTGGGGTTGATGGGGGTGGGGCGGCTCTGGGCCGTGGCCGTGCGCGCCTCCTTCTCCATATAAGCGCCGCGCACCAGCTTGGCCCCAATGTGGTAATGGCCGGCGGCGGCTTCGGTGGCGGCGGCTTCGAGCGCCTCCAGCCGGTCGTGGCGGTACAGCTGGTAGGTGTTCCAGACAATGGCCGACTCGTGGTTGTAGCGCCGCATCATCTGGTAAGCCAGCTCGTCGATGGTATCCTGAAACCAGCTTTCCTCGGCGTCGATGAACACGCGCACGCCGTACTGGTGGGCGCGGGCGCAGATGGCATTCACGCGCAACACGGTTTTGTCGTAGCTGGCCTGCTCGGCCGCGCTCAAGGTTTTGCCGGCCTGGATTTTCTCCAGAATGGACGCTTCGCCCACGCCGGTTACTTTGAATACCGAGAAAGGGATATGCCTGGAGCGGTGGGCCAGATCGAGCGTGGCCAGAATTTCGGTGGTCGTGGCGTCGAAGCTCTGGTCGTTGCCCTCGCCTTCCACCGAGTAGTCGAGGATGGTACCGATATCGTAACGGCCCAGCTCCTCAATCACGGGCAGGCACTCCTGAATGGTTTCGCCCCCGCAGAACTGCTCGAAAATCGACTTCTTGATGAGGAATTTGGTGCCGGGAAGGTGCCACTTGAGGGCCGTTTTCATCAGCCCGCTGCCGGTTTTCACCAGCCCGGCGTTGTTCATGGCGGCAAACAGCGCGTACATTTTCCGCAGCTCGCCATTGGAGCGGGAGGCAAACGCAACGGCCGTATCGTCGAAGGAAATGGGGGAAGCCTGGAGTTGAGACATAAGGGGCAGCGGGTGGTAGGGGCCGGATATGGCGGGCGCGTTGCAATAAGAACAAGTAAAGATAAGCTGCCGGCCTAGTTTCTCCGCATCGGGCCGCCGCATATCCCGGCCCCGCTGCAGCCACGGCCGATGACCGGCCCCTAGCTGCACGAAAAAAGGCTCTATCCGAAATGGATAAAGCCTTGCTCCAAAACCCCGCAACAGCCGGCAACGCCCACCCTTGCCGCCAGCCGGAAAACCGGGCGGCCCGCCGCGCCAGATGCTAGTGCACCAGTTTCACCGACGACGTGATGACCGGAGGCAAGGCGCGCTCGAAGCGGTGGATGGCTGGCTGGGAGGCTACGTCTTCGAGCTGCAGGCCATTGCCGACGAGCGAGTAGATTTGCCGGCGCTGGTAGCCGTGGTAGGTAATGGTGTAGCGCTCCGGCCCCCACAGGCCCGATCCGTCGCGGCTCACCTTGAAGTTGGCCGCACTCACCAGCGCCCCGTCCTGGTAAAAGCGCGCGCGGCCCCGGCGGTCGAAGTGGATGCTCATGCGGTGGCCGGTATTGTCGGGCGTGAGCGTGGTGTGCTGGCCGGTGGTCGTCTGGGTCCACTCCCAGTCGCCGACCAGCGCGGCTGCAGTGGTGGGCAGCATCGGCTCGCGGCTGCAGGAAGCCAGCAGCGCGACGCCAACGGCCAGTAGCAGGCAGCCGGCAAAACGCGCCAATATGCGCACGGCGAAATGGGGCGTAAGTTGCAGGCGCATGATTAAACGCTCTAAATGTATTTTGCATCGAAATAAGCATAATTTGTTTGGATTCACGCTTTAATTTCGAACAATCACCGAAAATTTATATCATGACGGACCAGCCAATACATATCGGACAAAATGCCCTGCCCAAACTGGCGGAACTGCTGCGTACGCCGGCCGTGAGCCGGGTGGTGGTGCTGGCCGACGAGAACACTTCGCGCCAGTGCCTGCCGCTGCTCGAACCGCACCTGCCGGCCACTTATCGGCTGGTAGAAATGCCGGCCGGCGAGGAGTACAAAACGCTCGAAACCTGCCAGCTGCTGTGGGCCGAGCTAACCGAACAGCGCGCCGACCGCTACGCCGTGGTGGTAAACCTGGGCGGTGGAGTCGTGACGGATTTGGGCGGCTTTGCGGCGGCCGTGTACAAGCGCGGCGTGCGCTTCGTGCAGGTGCCCACCACGCTGCTGGCCCAAGTAGATGCCAGCGTGGGCGGCAAAACCGGCGTCGATTTTATGGGTTTTAAAAACCAGCTGGGCGTGTTTCAGCAGGCGGCGGCCGTGTGCATCGAGCCGCGCTTTCTGCGCACCCTCGACCCGCGCCAGCTCAAGTCGGGCTACGCTGAGGTGGTAAAGCACTGGCTGATTGCCGACGCCGAGGCCTTCGAGCGCAACCGCTACGTGGGCATTATGGTGGATGACTGGACGCCGGTTATCGAGGAGTCGGTGGCCCTGAAGCAGCGCATCGTGGCGCAGGACCCGCTGGAATCCGGACTGCGCAAGCTGCTCAACTTTGGCCATACCGTGGGCCACGCGCTGGAAAGCTACCTGTTGCAGCAGCCGGGCCGCGAGATTCTGCACGGCGAGGCGGTGGCGGCCGGGATGGTGTGCGAAACCTGGCTGAGCTACCACCGCGGCCTGCTGAGCGCGGCCGAGCTTGACAAAATCGAGACGTTCCTGTTCTCCATCTTCGAGAAGGTGCAGTTTGTGCTGCTCGAAACCGAGGCCATTGCCGATTACGCCCTCCAGGACAAGAAGAACAGCGGCACCACCATCAACTGCACGCTGCTCGAAGGCCTCGGCCGCGGCGTGTACGACCAGCCCGTAACGCTGGCCGAAATTGTGGAAGCCCTGCGCTATTACCACCGGCTGCCGGGCTAGCGGCCCTGCCGGGCATTGTTTTACCAGGAGTAAGGCCCCGCTTTGCTCTGCATCCTGCTTTCGTTATCAACTCCTCTCTTACGCTTACCTGGCCGGGCGGCCCGTTGCGCGGCACGGCCCAGGTGCCGGCTTCCAAAAGTGAAAGCAACCGCGCCCTGATACTGCAGGCGCTGGCCGGCGGCGGCCAGCTGCACAACCTCTCCGATGCCAACGACACCCAGCTGATGCAGCGCCTGCTGCAGGAGCCCGCGGCTACGGTGTTTGATGCCGAAGACGCCGGTACTGTGATGCGCTTCCTGACGGCCTACCTGGCCATGACGGGCCGACAAGCCGAGCTGACGGGCACGGCCCGGATGCAGGAGCGGCCCATTGGCGTACTGGTGGAGGCGCTGCGCGAGCTGGGCGCCCGCATTGAGTACGCGGGCCGGGAGGGTTACCCGCCGCTGCAGCTGCTGGGCCGCACGCCCCAGCCCGCCACGGCCGAGGAAACGGAACCTATTGAACTGACCGTGCGCGGCGACATCAGCAGCCAGTACATTTCGGCTTTGCTGATGATAGGGCCCACGCTGCCGGCGGGCCTGCGCATCTGGCTCACGGGCAAAGTCGGCTCGCGGCCCTATATCCGGATGACGCAGGCGCTGATGCAGCATTTCGGGGCCGTATGCCGCGATTTGGGCACGGTGCTGGAAGTGCGCCCGCAGCCCTATCAGCCCACCGATTACACCGTGGAAGGCGACTGGTCGGCGGCCAGCTACTGGTACGCCCTGGTCGCGCTGGCCCCCGAAGGCTCGTACCTGACGCTGCCCACGCTACGCTGCTTTTCGTGGCAGGGCGACGTGGCCATTGCGGGCATTATGGCCCAGCTCGGCGTGCACACCGAGTTTCTGGCCGACGAAACTGTGCGCCTCACCAAAACAACGCCCGCCGCCCAGCTCACCCAGGATTTCACCGATTGCCCAGACCTGGCCCAAACCGTGGCCGTGGTGGCCACGGCCCTCGGCATCCCGGCCACTTTCACCGGCCTCGAAAGCCTGCGCATCAAGGAAACCGACCGGATTGCGGCCCTGCAAACCGAGCTGGCCAAGTTCGGCGGCGCCCTGACCGATGCGGGACAGGGCCGGTTTGAAGTCTCATCCGAAAACTTCCGGGTAGCCGGCCAGACGGTGGCCACCTACCACGACCACCGCATGGCCATGGCCTTCGCGCCGCTGGCCATGCTGGGCGAAATCCACATCGAGGCCCCGCAGGTGGTACGCAAGTCCTACCCGCAATTCTGGCAGGAACTGGAAAAGGTGGGGTTCAGCGCCCAGGCATCGGGCTTATAATCACCGATAAAAAATCAGCGAAATCACGATCAATCAGCGTCAATCAGTGATTGAAGGTAGGCGGCCGTCAGGCGCAGGCGGCTGCCGTACCAGCTGAACAGCTCGCCATCGACAATGCGGATGCGGGCGTCGGGGCAAAGTTGCTGGAACTCGGCCACGTGCTTTTCGGCGAAGGGGTAGGGCTCCGAAGACAGCAGAATCTGCCGGGGCGCGGCGGCCCGTAGCTGCTCCGGGCTGATTTCGGGGTAGCGTCCCAGGTTGCCAAATACGTTGCGGAAGCCGGCGCGGGCCAGCATCTCATCGATAAACGTGCCGCCGGCCGCTACCATGTAGGGCTTGCGCCAGATGAAGTAGGCGGCCGGCAGCAGCTCAGCGGCGGGTGGGGCCAGCGCCGCAAACGAAGCAGCAATGTCGGCAGCCAGTGCGTCGCCCGCTTCCTTGCGGCCGGTCAGCAACCCCACGCGCCGAATCATGTCGAGCGACTCGGTCAGCGTGGTAATGTCGCTCATCCAGACCGGGTGGCGCGCCGCCAGCTGCTCGATGCCTTCCTGATAATTCTCCTCCTTGTTGCCGATGATGAGGTCGGGCTGCAAGGCCTCAATCTTGTCGAAATCGAAGTTCTTGGTGCCCCCGATTACCGTGGCCGACTGCCGGGCCCCGGCCGGATGCACGCAAAACTTGGTCAGGCCCACCACCTGCTCGCCCAGGCCCAAATCAAACAGCAGCTCGGTTTGCGAGGGCACCAGCGACACAATGCGCCGCGGCGGGAACGGTACGGCCACCCGCCGCCCCATCTGGTCGGTTACGGTGAGCGGAGGCAGGGTGAGCGGCAGATTTAGCACGGGTGAGCGTAAGGCGGCGGAGCCGGCGAAGATACGCGGCTGGCGGGTGGGACGCCGCTGGTCAGGCGCTTTGGTGGGTGGCCCGGTTTGCGGCGGCGCGCTGAAAGAGCCCGGCCCAGCTCAGCCACAGCAGCGCAAATACCGCACTGGCTGCCCACTCTACCGGCGCCACCGGTAGTTTCCAGGCCAACTGGCCCAACACGGCCACCAGCACCTGCGCCAGCGCGGCGGCCACCATTGCAGCCACCAGGCCGCGCGGCTGAAACCGGGCAGCCAGGGCGCCCAGCAGCCCGATGGCAGGAACCGCGCCACACAGCAGGTTGGCCGGGTTCGGGCCGCTGCCAACGAAACCCACCGCCAGATTCACCCACACCAGCAGCAAAGAGGTCAGGACGGCTCCCGCGGCGGCCACCCGGTAGGCCACGGTTCCCGAGCGACTGGCTACCAGCTCCAGGGCCGCGCCAGTGCTGAGCAGCAGCGCCCCGGCCACGACAAAATCAGACAAAGTCCAGTTGACTTCGCCGGTAAACTGCATGGCCACCAAGGGCACGAGCAGCAAAGCGCCGGTTACAAGCGAAACGCGGGTAAAGCTCTTGATCAGCGTCATGACGCAGGAGGGTTAAAGTGAATAACTTAAGAACCCATCAAAGGAATATAAAGAACTTTGTAATTCAAAGTATAACTTAATAATTTTTATAATAATGAATTATATACATCTGAAATAAAGGGATTTACAGGTAGGCCTTCCGTAGCCGGAGCATAACTCAGCAGAACACGCAGGCCAGAACTGTAAAGCAAAAACCAGCGCCCCCGAAGGAGACGCTGGTGCTGAGCTGGCGGCCAAAAAATCAGTGTAATCGGCGAAAAATCAGCGTAATCGGTGATTAGCTGAAGTAGCGGAAATCCTGCTTGTCTTCGATGCGGAGCACGGTTTCGTAAATCAGGTCGATAACGTGCTGCACGTCGTCTTTGTGCACGGTTTCGACAGTGGTGTGCATGTACTTGAGAGGTAGCGAAATCAGGGCCGCGGCCACGCCGGAGTGTGAGTAGGCGAAGGCGTCGGTATCGGTGCCGGTGGCGCGGGTGGCGGCGGCGCGCTGAAACGGAATTTCGGCACTTTGGGCAGTTTCGATGATGAGGTCGCGCAGGTTGTTCTGCACGGCCGGGCCGTAGGTGATAACCGGGCCTTTGCCGCAGAACAGGTCGCCCGAGGTTTTCTTCTCGTACATCGGCGACTGGGTATCGTGCGTCACATCGGTGATGATGGCCACGTCGGGTTTGATGCGGTGGGCAATCATCTCGGCCCCGCGCAGGCCAATTTCCTCCTGCACGGCATTCACGATGTAGAGGCCGAAGGGTAGCTTCTTGCCTTCCTCTTTGAGGCGGCGGGCCACCTCGGCAATCATGAAGCCGCCGATGCGGTTATCGAGCGCGCGGCCCACGTAGAACTTGTCGTTGAGCACCATGAACTCGTCCTCGAACGTCACGACCGAGCCGACGTGGATGCCCATTTCCTCTACTTCCTCCTTGCTGGAAGCGCCGCAGTCGAGGAACACCGTTTCCATCGTGGGGGCCTTGTCCTGGTCGGGCTTGCGGGTGTGGATGGCCGGCCAGCCGAACACCGCTTTTACGATGCCCTTCTTGGTGTGGATGTTCACGCGCTTGCTCGGGGCCACCAGCGGGTCGGAGCCGCCGTTTTTGCGCAGGTACAGGAAGCCCGATTCGGTGATGAAGTTGACGAAATAGCTGATTTCGTCGGCGTGGGCCTCAATCACCACCTTGTACTCGGCCTCGGGGTTGATAACGCCCACCACCGTGCCGTAAGTATCCACGAAATGGGTGTCGATGTAGGGCTTGAGGTACTCCAGCCAAATCTGCTGGCCCTCCTTCTCGAAGCCGGTAGGAGAGGGGTTGTTGAGGTATTTCTGAAGGAAATCGAATGATTCTTGACGCATAGTTGGGGTTGTTCAAGTAAGTCTGTCATCCTGAGCGGAGCGAAGGACCTATACAGAAGCTATAGTCTAATGTTAGCTTCTGTATAGGTCCTTCGCTCCGCTCAGGATGACAGGAGGTGTACAGTTGCTTACAGCGGAATGTTGCCGTGCTTTTTGCGGGGCAGCGTGTCCACCTTGTTCTCCAGCATCTTGAAGGCGCGGATGAGCTTCTGGCGAGTCTGGGAGGGCAGGATGACCTCGTCCACGAAACCGCGGTGGGCGGCGCGGTAGGGCGTGGCGAACTTCTGCTGATACTCGTCGACCTTTTCCTGGAGCTTGGCTTCGGGGTTTTCGGCGGCGGCAATTTCGCGCTTGAAGATGATTTCGGCGGCACCTTTGGCACCCATTACGGCAATTTCGGCGGTGGGCCAGGCGTAGTTCATGTCGGCCCCGATGTGCTTGGAGTTCATCACATCATACGCCCCGCCGTAGGCTTTGCGGGTGATGACGGTGATGCGCGGCACGGTGGCTTCGCAGAAGGCGTAGAGCAGCTTGGCGCCGTTGGTGATGATGCCGCGCCACTCCTGGTCGGTGCCGGGCAGGAAGCCGGGCACGTCTTCGAGCACCAGCAGCGGGATGTTGAATGAGTCGCAGAAACGCACGAACCGGGCCGCCTTGGTGCTGGCGTTGATATCGAGCACGCCGGCCAGCACGGCCGGCTGGTTGCCCACGATGCCTATGCTGCGGCCCCCAAGGCGGGCAAAACCCACCACGATGTTCTCGGCGAAGTTCTGATGTACTTCCAGGAACGAGTCGGCGTCAATGATGCCTTCGATTACCTCGCGGATGTCGTAGGGCTGATTGGGGTTCTCGGGAATAATTTTGTCAAGAACCGGGCGGCTTTCGTCCTGGCCGGCCTCGTAGGGTAGCATGGGGGCGGTTTCCTCGCAGTTCTGGGGCATGTAGCTCAGCAGCTGCTTCACGCGGGTGATGCAGGCTACCTCGTTTGCGCAGCTGAAGTGCGTGACGCCGCTCTTGGCCGAGTGGGTACTGGCGCCGCCCAGCTCCTCGCTGGTTACGGTTTCGTGGGTCACGGTTTTCACCACGTTGGGGCCGGTCACGAACATGTAGCTCGTGTCTTCCACCATCAGGATGAAGTCGGTTATGGCGGGCGAGTACACCGCGCCGCCCGCGCAGGGGCCCATAATGGCCGAGAGCTGGGGCACCACGCCCGAGGCCAGCGTATTCTTGTAGAAGATATCGGCGTAGCCGCCCAGGCTCACCACGCCCTCCTGAATGCGCGCCCCGCCCGAGTCGTTGAGGCCGATAACGGGGGCGCCGTTTTTCATGGCCAGATCCATGATTTTCACGATTTTCTCGGCGTGGGTTTCGCTCAGCGAGCCGCCGAACACCGTGAAATCCTGGGAGAAGGCGTACACCAGCCGGCCCTGCACGGTGCCGTAGCCCGTTACCACGCCGTCGCCGAGGTAGTACTCCTTGTCGAGACCGAAGTCCTTGGAGCGGTGCATCACGAACTTGCCGATTTCCTCGAACGAGCCCTCATCGAACAGCAAATCGATTCGCTCGCGGGCCGTGAGCTTGCCCTTTTTGTGCTGGGCATCGATGCGGGCCTGGCCGCCGCCGAGCAGGGCTTCCTGGTTTTTGCGGGCGAGAACTTCGAGCGGGGTAAGCTGGGCGTCGGCGTGCGGGTCGGACATTGCGGGGTGGGAATAGTCGGATGTGAAGTAAGCAGCGTTAAGTAGCCAAAGGTAAGGTCTCAAGCCAGAAAAGCCGCGCCCAGGATTCGGGCCCAACTGGTAATGCGACGGTGGTGGCTAGGAGTTGCGCGGGTGGTTGGGTATAGCTACCTTAAAGCGGCAATAGTACCCTGGCGACTCAGTTGCTGCTACCGGCTGCGGATAAGTTGCGCCAGTGCAATCAACGGTATTCATAATTTTCTTAACCCGCTCAGCATGATGGATTCAAATACCAACTATGTGAAGATGACCCCGGAAGAATTGGCGTCGGAAGAGAAGAAAATGAAGACACAAAAATTTGCGACGGGAGTGTTTATCGGGGTGTTGGTGGGTATTGCCGTTTGGGCGGCTACTCACGGAAGCCTGATTCTCACGGGTATCCTACTGGTTGCGGCCGTTATCATTGGCCGCAAAAGCTCCCAAAGTATCAAGAGCCGTGAAGAGGCGATGGGCCGCAACAATACTGTGGGGTAACTTATTATGCGTTAGTCAACTAAGGTTCGAAAACATAGCTTGCTGAACCAGGCAAGCCGCCTAGTTTCTTCAGTGGCAGTAGTTGCTTCGCTGGCCTAAACCAGAAAAGCCGCGCCCAGGATTCGGGCGCGGCTTTTCTGGTAAACCAATTTCAGGTGAGCCATCTTCAGTCAGTGCCAGCCTGATTTATCTTGCCGGTTTGGCGGTCTAGCTCAACGTACCCCGACTCACCAACGGAAAAGAAGAGGGCGGTAGAACACCAAGCCATACTCTTGATGGCAGAAGGCCCGCTAGCACTCTTAGGCAGCGCCGACGCGACATTGGTTGCCCATAGCGTCTGCTGACCCTTGTAAGCCGTAATGGATTGTTGGTCCGCCGAGAGCCAGTACACAATGCCGTCCTCTCCCTTCAGGCCTCGAACCTGAGCCGAAGGCTTAAAGGATGCATTGCCAATTGCTGGGTCGGGTTCCGGCAGCAATAAGCTAGCATCGTAGGGGCTGTTGGCTTTGGCTGATTTTCCAGTGGCCTGTGCCCAGGAGATAGTGCCGCTAAGCGACAAAACCAGGAGCAGGGCGAAAATGGATTGCGCTGTTTTCATGACGTAATATAGCAACATTTTACGTGCGCAACCAGACGCCCTGTTCAACGGTGCCGTTCAACGACGAGACGCAAATAGGCATCTCTACATCCGTCAGCTTACCCGACTATGATTAAGCTATTTGGAGAGGAAGGTTTGCGGAGCCATATCCAGGAAAGCTACGCTTTTCGGTCGGTGGGGGTGGGGTTTATCGTGGTGTATGCGGGCAGTTTGCGCATAGAAGTGGATGGGCGGCGGCTGCCGGAGTTGCGGCAGGATTTGCTGCTGCTGTCGGCCGGGAAGGTGTACACGCTGCTGGGCATGAGCCCCGATGCCCGGCTGTACATCGTTTCCTTCGACCGGAAGCAGATGCGGCAGCGCATCAATTTCAGCTTCAACGGCTACAACACGTTCCGGATTATGCACGGGGGCAGCGTGCTGAACAAGGATGTGCTGGAACTGCCGCCGCCCAAGTTCGGCTACCTGCTGGAACTGTGCCGGCAACTGGAGTTTTACCTCGCCGAACGGCCCGGCGCGGCCTTCAGCGAGGAAATCGTGACCGGGCTCAGCTCGGTTATCGGCTTTAGTATTGCCGACGAGATATTCGCGCACTTGCAGCAAACCCAGCCCCGCAACCTGCGCAAAGAGCAGCTGACGGTGCAGTTCTTCGACTTAATCAGCCAGCATTTCAAGGAGCAGAAGGAGCTGAAGTTTTACGCCGCCGCGCTGTGCGTGTCCATCAAGTACCTCTCCAATTGCGTGCGCGAGGTGACGAGCCAGCCGCCGAGCCGGTTTCTGGCCGAGGCGCTGGTAAACGAGGCCAAGGAGCAGCTGCTCACAACCAGCGCGCCGGTGTACGCGGTGGCCGCCGATTTGGACTTCTCGGACCAGTACGCGTTTGGCAAGTTTTTCAAGAAGCACACCGGCGTCAGCCCCCTGAGCTTCCGCAAGCAAAACCAGCGCATAGATACCATCTGAACCTTTTTCCGGGGTTTCTCAACCTTCCCTGAGGCCCCTGGGCTGCCGACCTTTGTACCCTACCAAACGGTACAAGCGCGATGAAAGCCAAGACCCTTATTTATAGCCTGATAACCATGCTGCTGCTGCTGCTGACCGGGCCCGCCCGGGCCCAGGTGCGGGAGCAGCGCGTGTCGGTTGACCAGCTGTTTGAGCTGACCCGCCAGAACCACCCCAACCTGAAAGTGGTGGCGGCCGATATTGCCATTGCCCGCCAGGGCACGGAAGTCGCCAAAACGGCCCGGCTGCCCTCGGTGGCCCTCGGCGTGCAGAGCTACTATTTGGGCAACGTGAGCATCCTCAACAAGGATTTCTCGGACGCCACGCGGGTGAGCATGCCGCACTACGGCAGCAACCTTTCCACCGAAGCCAACTGGCTGATTTGGAAGGGCGGCGTGGTGCGCAACTCCATCCGGATTCAGTCCCTGAAAGAAGGGCTGGCCCAGCTCAACTACCAAACCAACGAGCAGAGCATCAAGCTGCTGGTGCTGGGCTACTACCTCGACGTGTACAAGCTGCTGAATCAGGAGCGGGTGTACGAGAAGAACATCAGCCTGGCCGAGCAGCGCCTGACCAACATTCGCAGCCTGTACAAGGAGGGCGTGGTGACCCGCAACGACGTGATTCGGGGCGAGCTGCAACTCTCGAACCTGAACCTGGCCCTGGAAGTCAACCAGGACAACCGCGCCATCCTCAACAAGCAGCTGACGGTGGCCCTGGGCCTGCCCGAGGAAGTGGTGATTATTCCGGAAGAGGCGCTGGCGACGGTGGCCGAAGTAACGTCGGTGCAGGAGTTTCAGGCGGCGGGCCGGCAGAATCCGGCGCTGCAGCTGGCCCGGCAGAACGCGGCTTTGTACGACGTGTCGGCCAAGGTAATCCGGGCCGACCGCTCGCCTTCGCTGACGGTGTTTTCGGGCAACAAGCTGCAACGGCCCCTCACAACGAGCGTGCCCGCCGTGGATGCCTACAGCAACGGCTGGAGCACGGGTCTTTCGCTGAACTTCAACGTGGACGCGCTCTACAAAACGTCGCAGAAGCTCAAGCTCAACCGCCTGCAGCAGGACCAGGCCGAGGCGCAGGTGGTGCAGACCGGGCAGCAGATTGAAGTGGGCGTGAATACGGCCTTCATTAAGTACCGGGAGGCCATTTCGCAGAAGAACACCTACGGCGTGCAGAAGAAAATGGCGGCGGAAAACTACCGCATCATGGAAAGCAAATACACCAATCAGCTGGCCATTCTGCTCGATTTGCTCGACGCCAGCAACGCCAAGCTCGACGCCGAGCTGCAGTACACCAACGCCGAGGCGAACATCGTCTTCTCCTACTACAAACTCCTGAAGGAAAGCGGCCAGCTGTAAGCCGCGCCCGCCAGTACTTCTCAACCCACCGCAATCCGACCGCATCATGGCAACTGCTATAGAAACCCCTCAGGCCCCAACCACCGAAACCACCGCGCCCCAGGCCCCGCCGCAACCCCGGCCCGCCCCCCGCAACGGCGGCGGGAAGCCAGCCAAAAAAGCTGGCCCCAAACTCCTGAACTGGCTGGTGCTGGCGCTGGTGCTGGGCGGCCTGTACTGGGTAATTACGGCCTACTACAACGTGGGCAACGACCGGTACACCAACTCGGCGCAGGTCGAGTCCTACATCAACCCCATCAACACGCGGGTGTCGGCCTACATCAAGGAAATCCGCTTTATTGAGCACCAGTACGTGAAGAAGGGCGACACGCTGCTCATCCTCGACGACCGGGAGCTGAACACCCAGCTGGGCCAGGCCCAGGCCGCCTACCAGTCGGCGCTGGCTTCCAAAAAGGCCACCCAGCGCGCGGTGCAAACGGTTTCCAACAACGTGGCCACCGCCCAGGCCACGGCCGCCGCCGCCAAAGCCAACGTGGCCGCCGCCTGGGCCCGCTTCCTGAACACCGAGCAGAACATCCGGCGCTACAAAAACCTGTTGCGCGACGAGGCAGTAACCCGCCAGCAGTTCGACCAGGTGAAGGCCGAGTACGAGGCCAGCCGCGCCCAGCTCGAAGCTGCCCAGTCGCAGTACCGGGCCGCCACCAACACGGGCGGCTCCAGCGTGCTGTCGGTGGGCGAGGTGCAGGCCCGCCTGGGCCTCAACGACGCCGACATTATGCGGGCCGATAACGCCCTGCAAATGGCGAAGCTCAACGTGTCGTACACCGTCATCCGGGCTCCGCACGACGGCATTATGGGCCGCCGGAGCGTGAACGTGGGGCAGCTGCTCAGCCCCAGCCAGCAGGTGGCTACCATTGTCGATAGCCGCAACATCTGGGTGTCGGCCAACTACCGCGAAAACCAGCTGGCCAACGTGCAAATCGGGGGCCTGGCCACCATCCAGGTTGATGCGCTGGGCGGCAAGACGTTCGAGGGCCGGGTAACGGCCATTTCGGGCGCCACCGGGGCCAAGTACGCCGCCATTCCGGTGGATAACTCGACCGGCAACTTCGTGAAGGTGCAGCAGCGCCTGCCGGTGCGCATCGAATTCACCGACCACAACCAGCCCGCCGCGCTGGCCCTGCTCCGGGCCGGCATGAACGTGGAAGTTACCCTGCAATAACCCGCCGCTATGTACAATCAAGGTCCGTTTGCCAGCTGGGTGCCCAAGCCCCTGATGCTGCTGCTTATTCTGCTCATTCTGCCGCCGCTGGCCATTGTCAGCGGCGTGTACGCCACCAACATCAGCGACACGGCCAGCGCCCTGGGCGTGTACACCGACTACATTGCGGCGGCCAACAACGCTGTCACCATCGGCATGGGCCTGGCCATCAGCATTATTATGCGTGTGAAGATGCGGTTCCGATCGAAGGAAATTCTGGTGGGCTGCTCCATCATCGTGGCGCTGCTGCTGCTGCTGAACGGCACCACCGACAACCCGCACGTGCTGATTGTGGGCAGCCTGCTCATCGGCTTCTTCAAGATGTTCGCGCTGATGGAAATGATTCTGCCGGTGCTGTTCATTCTGTCGCCCCAGGGCGAGCGGGGCCAGTTCTACTCGCTGTTCTACCCCATCATCATCGTGGTCAGCCAGCTGGCCGGCTACTTCTTCGCCAACCTCATCTACCACACCAACTACCAGGCGCCCTACTTTCTGATGGCGGCCGCGATGCTCGGCATTGCCGCCCTGGGCCTAGTGTTCCAGCACAACCAGCGCTTCGCCCGCAAAATGCCCCTCTACCAGCTCGACTGGCTCTCGCTTATTCTGCTGGGCGCCTCGGCCATGTCGTTCAACTACGGCCTGAGCTTCATGAAGCAGCAGGGCTGGCTGCAATCCTCCCGCATTGTGGTGGCTTTGCTGGCCGGGGTGCTGCTGCTGGCCCTCACCATCTACCGCCAGCAGTTCTTAAAGCGCAAGCTGTTTCACTTCGACCTGTTTCTGAAGAAGGACCACGTGTGGCACAGCCTGGTGCTGCTGCTGTTTCTGGGCATCTACCTGGCCAGCTCGGGTATCTACGTGCAGTATTCGATGGCCATCCTCGGCTACAGCAACCTCATCAACGCCCAGCTCAACCTCTGGATGATTCCCGGCATTCTGCTGGGCGGCGCCATTGCCTTCTACGGGTTCAGGAAAAAGCTGAACCTGAAATATGTTATTCTGTTGGGCTTCTTCGCCTTTTTCCTGCACACGGCCGGCCTGTATTTCCTGATTCAGCCCCAGCTCAACATCGAGTACCTCTACTTCCCGATGTTGCTGAAGGGGCTGGGCATGGGCCTGCTCTTCATCGTCATCTGGTACTACGCGGCCATCAACCTCAGCCCCGACCAGAGCCTGGGCGTCACGTCCATCCTGCTGATCGTGCGGACGTTTTTCGCCACCGCCCTGGCCAGCGTCACCCTCGGCTGGGCCACCTACGCCGGCCAGTGGCAAAGCCTCTCCGACATAGCCGGCCTGCTCGACGTGGGTGCCGGGGCCAGCGGCAACCTCTACCAAACCCTGCAACTGAACGCCATCATGGCTTCCAGCAAAGTGGTGCTGGGCTGCCTGTGTCTGCTGTTCGTGCCCATCGCCCTGTTTGTGGCCACCCACGCCTACGGCCAGCTCAACTTCCGCCGGGTGGTGTTCTTCCGCAAGCTGGTGCGCGGCAACAGCCTCAAAGGCTACCGCTTCGTGAGGGCGTAGGGTGCGCTAGTACCGGCAATTCCGGGTGAGGTTGCTGGCAACAGCAACAAGAATGGCCGGCCCCCTGTGCAGGGAGCCGGCCATTTTGGTTGTCGATTATCCTAAAAGCTTATGTAGCGGTGGGTTGCTTTGGTGACTTACAATACGGCGGAAGTAGTGGCCTAAGGCCAGAAAAGCCACGCTCCAGACTCATGCGCGGCTATAAGCTCCCGTAAAAATTTCAGTCTCTTCCTTTACAAGTAACCTGTCCAGTAGTACGCGCAATAGTTAAGTAGCTATGCTTGCTATATATAACCTCCAGGTTAGCAGGAGTCAGTTTGATGTAGCGCACAGCTTGATCAAAAACATCGGGGCCACACTCTTGGGATACATTTGTTTGCCACAATACAGTGCCGTTGCGGTAAGCAACAATAGTTGACGGGTCAGAATCAGGAACAAAATAGACAGTCCCTTCAGCTGACAAAATCCCTCTGTTTTCAGTAAAAGCCAGATTGATTTCAGTTTGTGTAGTAATTAGTTCAGGGTCGTAGGGATAATTCGGAGTAGAGCACTGCATAAACAATGCAAGTGGCAGTAATGCATGCCGTAGTAGAGCTAACCTCATCTGTACATTCAATTGGAAGGTGCTGAAATATTGCAAATAAGAACGGCCGGCCCCCACAGTGGGAGCCGGCCGTTCTTATTTGCAATCAAAGCTACTTACTCGCCCTTGCTCTTGGCATCGGTGGGCTCGTCGTCGGAGGCTTCGGGGGCCTCTTCCGGAGCTTCCTCGGGCCGCTCGTCGCTGGCCTGGGGGATGGCGATGCCGCTGCCTTTGCTGGTCGAGAAGGTGAGTTCCTCCGCGCCTTCGGTGTAGTCGGCGGTGATGATGTCGCCCTGGGCAACCTCGGCCTTCAGGATTTCCTCGGCAATCGGGTCCTCGATGTACTTCTGGATGGCCCGGTTGAGCGGACGCGCGCCGTACTTGGGGTCGTAGCCCTTCTCGGCCACGAAGTCCTTGGCGGCTTCGGTCAGCTCCACCTTGTAGCCCAGCGTCTGGATGCGGTTCAGGAGCTTGCTCAGGCTGATGTCGATGATCTTGTGGATATCCTTCTTCTCCAGCGAGTTGAAGACAATCACGTCATCCAGGCGGTTGAGGAACTCGGGCGAGAAGGTCTTCTTCAGGGCGTTGGTGATGGTGCCCTTGGTCAGCTCGTCCATGTTCTCCTGCCGCGACTTGGTGCCGAAGCCAATGCCGGCGCCGAAGTCCTGCAAATCACGCGCTCCGATGTTGGAGGTCATGATGATGATGGTGTTGCGGAAGTCCACCTTGCGGCCGAGGCCATCGGTGAGAATACCGTCGTCGAGCACCTGGAGCAGGATGTTGTACACGTCGGGGTGGGCCTTCTCGATTTCGTCGAGCAGAATCACCGAGTACGGCTTGCGGCGGATTTTCTCCGTCAGCTGGCCGCCCTCCTCGTAGCCCACGTAGCCGGGAGGCGCGCCCACGAGGCGCGAGATGCTGAACTTCTCCATGTATTCCGACATGTCAATCCGCACGAGCGAATCTTCCTTGTCGAACAGGTACGAGGCCAGCACCTTGGCCAGCTCCGTCTTGCCCACGCCGGTCGGGCCCAGGAACACGAACGAGCCGATGGGCTTCTTGGGGTCCTTGAGGCCCACCCGCGTGCGCTGGATGGCCTTTACGAGCTGCTGGATGGCCTTGTCCTGGCCAATCACCTTGCCCTTGAGCTCCTCGCCCATGTTGAGCAGCTTGGCGCTTTCCTTCTGGGCCACGCGCGAGACTGGAATGCCGGTCATCATGGCAATTACCTCGGCAACGTTCTCCTCCTTCACGGTGTAGCGCTTCTTCTTGGTTTCCTCTTCCCAGTCCTTTTTGGCCGTGTCAAGTTGGTCAATCAGCTTCTTTTCCGTGTCGCGGAGCTTGGCGGCTTCCTCGTACTTCTGGCTTTTCACCACGCGGTTTTTCTCTCCTTTGATGTTCTCAATCTGCTCTTCGAGCTTGAGAATATCCTCGGGCACCACGATGTTGTTGATGTGCACGCGGGCGCCGGCCTCGTCGAGAATGTCGATGGCCTTGTCGGGCAGGAACCGGTCGGACATATAGCGGTCCGACAGCTTTACGCAGGCCTCGATGGCCTTGTCGGTGTACACTACGTGGTGGTGGTCCTGGTACTTGTCCTTGATGTTGTTCAGGATTTCCACCGTCTCCTCGGGCGTGGTGGGGTCCACCATCACCATCTGGAAACGCCGGGCCAGCGCGCCGTCCTTCTCAATGTATTGGCGATACTCGTCGAGCGTGGTGGCACCGATGCACTGGATTTCGCCGCGCGAAAGGGCCGGCTTGAACATGTTGCTGGCATCGAGCGAGCCCGAAGCCCCGCCGGCGCCCACAATCGTGTGCAGCTCGTCAATGAACAGAATCACGTCGGGCGACTTTTCCAGCTCGTTCATCACGGCCTTCATGCGCTCCTCGAACTGGCCGCGGTACTTGGTGCCGGCCACCAGCGAGGCGAGGTCGAGGGTAACCACGCGCTTGCCGAACAGCACCCGCGACACCTTCTTCTGCACGATGCGCAGGGCCAGGCCCTCGGCAATGGCGGTTTTGCCCACGCCGGGCTCACCGATGAGGATGGGGTTGTTCTTCTTGCGGCGGCTCAGGATCTGGGCCACGCGCTCAATCTCCTTCTCGCGGCCCACAATCGGGTCGAGCTTGTCGTCCTCGGCCATCTTGGTCAGGTCGCGGCCGAAGTTGTCGAGCACCGGCGTGCGCGACTTGTCGTTGCCCTTCTTGGGCGTGGCGCCCGCGCCGCCGCGGCCCGAACCGCCGCTTCCGAAGAGGCGGTCGTTGTCGTCGTCGTCGGCCTCGGGGCCGGAGGTAGGGTTATTCGCCGCGTTACCGTGGTAATCGAGCGAGTCGCGCACAGATTCGTAGTTCACGTTGAATTTGCTCAGAATTTGGGACGAAATGTTGTCCTCATCGCGCAGGATCGAGAGCAGCAAATGCTCGGTGCCGATAACTTCGCTCTTGAAGATTTTGGCCTCCAGATAGGTGATCTTGAGGACCTTTTCGGTCTGTTTGGTCAGGGGAATCGAGCCGGTGATGCTGGTGCCCTGGGTGGCCGTGTTGCGGGTGGCCTGCTCCAGCGCGTACTTCAGCTCGTCGATGGACACGCCCAGCTTTTTGAGCAGGCCCAGCGCGGTGCCTTCGCCCTCGCGGATCATGCCCAGCAGCAGGTGTTCGGTCCCGATATAGTCGTGCCCCAGCCGGATGGCCTCCTCCCGGCTCAGGGAGATGACCTCCTTGACTCTGTTTGAGAATTTAGCTTCCATGCAGATAAGGTAGAAAAGAAAAACGGATTGCTGCCCAATAAAGATGGTTCACGGAGCAGATGTGGCCGATATAAACTGAAACAGCTTGGGTCGGGCGTTGGTTCGGGCGCTGGTAGGCACTACGCAAGAAAACTACCGGCGGCCGGGCCCTGCATAAACAGCAGGTCTAAGATGCTGAGTCCGGGTACAAAATCTTTACCAAAGTGCTGCCCGTACGGCCGGCCCGACGCTCTGTCAGGTCCGCCAACCGGCACCGGATTCTTGGGCGACAGCACATCCCGGAAATCGAGCGGTGATTCGGTGATTTGGTGATTTGGCGGGTTACCGTTGGGTGTTGGTTGATACTCGCTGGTGAGGTGAATGGGCAGGCGCAGGCGCAGGCATCGAAAGTAGAAGCGCAGCAACTCTAGGTTCAGGTCGAAGAGCCGGGCGGGTTTCTGCTGGTAGATGTCGCGCAGGTAGTCGATGTAGTATTCAAAATACGGGGTGCCCCCGTAGGCGGTTTGCAGCGTGTGCAGGTGCTGGTGCCGCCAGTTCTGCCGATAGTCGATTTCGATGAGCGAGCAAAGCACCTTCTCGCTCCGGTTGCCATCGATTACGGGCACGGTAAGCGGTTTTACGCCCTGGGCCGTGAGGATGAGGCAGCGGTTGCGGTAGGTTTGCTTGCGGTAATGGTCGTGCGCCTCAACCCACAGCGCCCCGGCACCTATCAGCGCGCCAAAAAAGGCAATGGGCGGGTTATATTGGGTTTCGAAGAGGACGTCGGGCATAGAAAGAACGATGTAGAGACGCAACTATGCGTCTCTACATCGTTCTGTTGTCAGCAATGCTCCGACCTCCCAGTCAGAAAAGTCGCAATTTTGCCTTCGCAAACCCACTGCCAACTCCGCCGCCCGTACCGCCAAACTGACATAATGCCCGTTCGCCTCCGCCTTTTTCTGCTGACCCTGCTGCCGCTGCTGGCCCTGGCGGCCACGCCGGCCGCGGCCCAGTTGCTGCTCGACGCCGCCCGCTTTCGCAACGACGACGTGGCGGTGAAGGGCGGAGTGGTAGAGGTGTACGCCACCGTTTCGGGCCAGCACCTGACTTATAAGCGGCGGGCCCCGAAGGTGTTTCAGGCCGCCGCGCTGGTGACGCTCGAAGCCATCCGGCCCGATGGCACGGCCGCTTACCAGGAAACCATTACCCTGAAGCCGCCGGTGCTGCGCGACACTACGGCGGCCATCAAAAACCCCATCAGCTTTCAGAAGCGCCTGCTGCTGCCCGCCGGCCGCTACACGCTGCGCGGCCAGTTGCGCGACCAAAACCGGGCCGCCTCGACGATTATCGTGGAACGGCCGCTGGTGGTGGAGTTCGGCCCGGCCAAGCCCCAGCTCAGCGACCTGGTGGTGCTGGCCAAACCCGCCAGCCGCACCAGCAGTGAGGCCAACAACTTCATTCGCCAGGGCCTGAGCCTGACGCGGGCGCCCGGCGGCCTCTACGCCCGTGGGCAGGACAAGCTGTTTTTCTTCGCCGAGTTCTACAACGCTACGGCGGGCCAGCCGCTGGTGGTACTGTACCGCCTGCAACCGGCCGCGGGCAAAACCGGCACGGTGGGCGGCAAGGCGCTGGCCCAGGGCGCCGAGGGCCGCCCCACGGTGCTCACCGGCGAGCTGGACCTGAGCAAAGTACCGGCCGGCAGCTATACGCTGACACTGGAAGTGCGCGACGCCAAAAACCGCGTGCTGGCCACCCAAACAGTGCCCGTTAGCCGCAATACCGCCGATTACGCCCCGGCAGGAGCCGTAATGCCCCGCTAGGCGCCCCCTCATCAGTACCCGATGAACACAACCGCTGCCCCCGCTTCCCCCTGGTATTTCCGTCCCCTCAACTGGCTGTTGGTGGGCCTGGCCAGCCTGCCGCTGGCGGTGCTCTACGGCTTGGCCCGGCTGCTGTACTGGCTGATGGCGTACGTGGTGCGCTACCGGCGGCGGGTGGTGCTGGGAAATCTGCGCAACTCATTCCCCGATAAGTCGGCGGCTGAAATCGAGCGGATTGCCAAAGGGTTCTACTGGCACTTCGCCCAGGTTATCGTCGAGATTCTGAAGCTGCGCACGATTTCGGCGGCCGAGCTGCAGCGGCGGATGGTGATTGAGAACCCGGAGGTGGTGGAGCGGCTGTTTGCCCAAAACAAGCAGGTGCTCACGCTGGGTTCGCACGCCGGCAACTGGGAGTGGATTCTGTCGGCCGGGGCGGTGGCGTTTCCGGGGCGGGCGGCCGGGGTGTACAAGCCGCTCACCAACCCGTTCTTCGAAACCTTTATGCTGAAGCTGCGCAGCCGCCTGGGCGCCGAGATGGTGCCCATGCTCAGCACGCTGCGCAACCTGCTGCGCAACCGGGGCAAGGGCCGCTCCATCAGCCTGCTTTCCGACCAGGCCGCCGGCCCCGAAGACCACCCGTACTGGACCGATTTCCTGCACCAGGATACGCCTTTTTATACCGGCGCCGATAAGCTGGCCGCCCAGCTGGGCTGCGCGGCCGTGTACGTGGGCATCCGGCGGGTGCGGCGCGGCTACTACCGCATCACCCTCACCGAACTGCACGACGGCCAGACCACGCTGCCGCCCGAAGAGCACCAGCTCACCGAGGCCTTCGCCCGCCTGCTGGAGCGCGACATGCGCGCCTCGCCCCCCGATTACCTCTGGAGCCACCGCCGCTGGAAGCATAAACGGTAGATAAGCTGCAAGCCATAAGCCGCAAGCTCCAAGCTGACGTTCAACATCAGCTTGGAGCTTGCGGCTTATGGCTTGCAGCTACTTTCCTACAGATATTGCTCGATGTCGCCGGCACCCTGGCGAATTAGTTCAAAGTCGTCGTTGGTACAGTCGATGATGGTGCTGGGGGTATTGCCGCCGAACCCGCCATCAATAACCAGATCGACCATGGAGCGGTACTTTTCGAAAATCAGGTCGGGGTCAGTAACGTATTCTTCCAGCGTATTCTCGTCTTCGCGTACCGAGGTGCTCATAATAGGGTTACCCAACTCGCGTACCAGCTGCAAAATGATGGGGCTGTCGGGGATGCGGATACCCACGGTTTTGCGCTGCTTGCCGCCCTGGCGGGGGGCTTTGGCGCTGGCTTCAAACAGAAACGTAAACGGCCCCGGTAACGCGCGCTTCAGTACCTTATAAACGGGCGTGGTAATGCCGTGAGCATAGTCGCTGATGTGCGATAAATCGTGGCAGATAAAGCTGAGGTTGGCTTTTTCGGGATTCAGCCCCTTGATGCGGCACACCCGTTCCACTGCTTTGGCATTGTGAATGTCGCACCCAATGCCGTACACCGTATCGGTAGGGTAGATGATGACGCCGCCCTTACGAATAACTTCCACCGCCTGCTGAATGCGGTTGAGGGGCGGGTTGGCGGGATGAATACGGAGCAGCGTGGCAGACATAGGCAGGGAGTAGAGAGGTGAAAAACAAACGGACGGCAGGCCCCAAAGGCTGGACAAATGGACTCGCCAAGGTAAGCGCCGAAGCGGTAAGGTGCTACTGTTTTCGGGAAAAGCGTGGGTTTGGTTGCCTCTCCCTACGTTTACCGCTGCCCACAAAGCAAAACGAGTCCCGGCTTCCTGCCGGGACTCGTTCAGAAAATTTGGCTGTTCGGCTGGCAAAGTCAGCTGACCTCCAAAGCTGAATTACTGCTTGCTCACCTTGTGCGAAGTGAGCGTATCGCCATCCTGCACGAGCACCACGTAGTTGCCGGCGGGCAGGGTGCGCAGGCTGAAGTTACCGGCGGCATCGGCCGAGCCTTTCAGCACGGTGCGGCCCAGCAGGTCAGTTACCGTTACGGCCGTTTTACCAGCGCGGCCAGCCACTTTAATGGTTACCTGGTCGGCGGTAGGGTTGGGGTATACCAGCACGTTGCCGGCCTTGAGGGCCGATTTGATACCGGTAGTAGTGCCGGTGCGCAGCGAGAAGTCATCCACGGCCAGCATTGCGTTAGACCCGCTATCCTTGTTGTCCTTAAAACGAATCCACATCGTTGTGCCAGCGGCCCAGTTCAAATCCGCAATGCTTCCTGTGACACTTGCCGAATTGGCAGTGGCGTTGCCATCAAGAGGACCATTGGACGTCTCATCATTGTTGAGTTCATTTATATTCAACGCGGGAACACCCGTCCAAGTGCCAGTGTATAAGCTAGTAGCATCGAGGCTATATTCAAAGGCCAGCACTTCCTTTACCGTGCTTGACGAGCCTGACCGCCATTGTTCAGCTCGGAAGGCAACACTGAGGTTGGTAACTGCTGCATTACTAGCGTTTGTAAAAGCCGCGCCAAGTACGGGTGTCGTTGTGCCTGAAGCCAAGGAAGCCAGTGCTCGATCAGTTGCGCCACTACTGCCTACGTTGTATACAGATCCAGAATTATCATTACCATCGCTAGGCTTTAGGATGAGGGGTTGGTTGATGGGGTCCGATTCAGGCTTGCTGCCTGCAATGCGTACGCCGCCCCAGCCGGCTGGGTAAGTGGTTCCTTCGGCACCCATGCCGTCGAAATCCTGGCTGTATTCGGTTTTGCCGTCGAAGCTGATGGGCGTAACAGTTTGGGCGGTGGCGGCGGTGGCAGCCAGACCCAGGGCCAGGCCCAATAGCGAGCGAAACTTGGTGGAGGAAATGTAGGCGTGTTGCATGGAACGTTGGGTTAGGGGGTGAAGAGACAGAAAGCGTACTTTTGAGCCTTAAAGATACCAGTTCAGGGCCTAAGTTTCCAATACTTAATTGGGCTTAACTAGGTTACCGTTGCATTAACCCCTTTGCTGCCCCCATGGCTACCTCCCGCATCGAAGAGTACAAGGCCGCCGCCGACCGGCGCCGCAAGCGTTTTGCTTACTTGACCGGCATTTTCGGCTTGCTGCTCATCACGTTCTCCTATTACTTCTACCAGGTTTTCTTCGAGGCCAACATCGACACCAAGGGCCGGCCGACTTACGTGACGGTGCGCCCCGGCTACTCGGCCAAGCAGGTGCTCGACTCGATTGACGCCAGCGGCGTGGTAGTCGACCGGCTAAGCCTGCACTTTGTGGCCCGGCTGATGAAGTACCAGGAGCTGGTGAAGCCCGGCCGCTACGAGCTCAAAAACGGCTATACCAACCGCCAGCTCATCGGTGACTTACGCACCGGCCGCAACCGCCTGCCGCTGCGCCTCACCTTCCAGAGCCTGCGCCTGCGCCAGGACCTGGCCAAACGCCTGGGGCAGGCCATTGATGCGCCGGCCGCCAAGTTCGATTCGCTGCTCAGCTCGCCCGCCTACACCAAAAGCCTGGGCTTCGACACGCTGAGCGTCCTGACGATGTTCATTCCGAACACCTACGATCTGGCCTGGAACACCTCGGCCGACAACCTCATGCAGCGCATGAAGAAGGAGTACGAGAAGTTCTGGACGCCCGCCCGCGACGCCAGGCGCCAGGCTCTGGGCCTGAACCTGAGCCGGGCCCAGGTTAGCGTGCTGGCTTCGATTGTGGAAGCCGAGCAGCAGCAGCACGCCGACGAGCGGCCCCGCGTGGCGGGCGTGTACCTCAACCGCCTCAAGCGCGGCATGAAGCTGCAGGCCGACCCGACGGTGGTATTCGCCAACCAGGATTTCACCATCAAGCGCGTGCTCAACAAGCACCTGACCCTCGACTCGCCCTACAACACCTACAAGTACACCGGCCTGCCGCCCGGCCCCATCAACCTGCCCAGTATTGCCAGCATCGATGCCGTGCTCAACCCCGAGGAGCACGACTACCTGTATTTCTGCGCCAAGGAAGACTTTAGCGGCTACCACGCCTTTGCCCGCAACGAGCAGGAGCACCTCGTAAACGCCCGCCGCTACCAGGCCGCCCTGAGCCGCGCCGGAATCATGAAGTGATTTTTAGCTGTTAGCTGATGGCTGCTAGCTCTTAGCTTTCATTTACTTGCACAGTGCTAACAGCTAACAGCCATCAGCTAACAGCTAAAACGCATGTATCAATCCGACACCCACATTCGCGTGCGGTACGCCGAAACCGACCAGATGGGCTACGTGTACCACGGCAACTACGCGGCGTATTTCGAGGTGTGCCGCACCGAGGCATTCCGGCAGCTGGGCATCAGCTACAAGGATCTGGAGGCTGAGGGCGTAGGGATGCCGGTGGGCGAAATCCGCACCCGCTTCCGCCGCCCCGCCCGCTACGACGACCTGCTGACCGTGCGCCTGTTGCTGCGCCAGCCGCCCGAGGGCACCCGCATTCTGTTCGAGTACGAAATCTACAACGAGGCCCAGGTGCTGCTCACCGAGGGCCACACGCTGATGGTGTTCGTGAGCATGGCCACCGGCCGCCCCGTGCCCATCCCGCCCGATATTGCCGCCAAACTGGCCCCCTACTTCTCCGACGACGAAACCGCCGGCCCCCTCACGCCGCCCACCGCCCCCACCGATGCACCCGCCCCAGCCGCGTTCCTGAGCTAGAGCGCGGGGAGGGGAGCATGATAGGTCGTTTCCGTAACTTCCCAGCTTCCAAACCCTCTAATTTAGAAAATGCAGTTCCCCGTGCGCCGCTACCATTTGCCCGATGTGCAGCGCCGTCGTTCATACCGGCGCCTCATCGTGTGGCTCAAGAAGCTGCGCTTTGCCCGCGGCCGGGCTTCGGTGTACGATGTGGTGGTGCAGCTGATGCAGGAAATCAAGCTCGACGGCATTGCCAAGCGGGCCAGCTACATGGCGTTCAACTTCACCATCGCCATCTTTCCCACCATCATCTTCCTGTTCACGCTCATCCCCTGGATTCCGGTTCCGCACCTCGACGAAGATATCCTGCAGTTCCTTTCCGACCTGATTCCCAAGGAGATGTACCGGGCTATTTCGGGCACGATTGAGGATGTAGTGACCATTCAGCACGGCGGGCTGCTCTCGTTCGGTTTCGCTACGGCGCTGGTGCTCAGCTCCAACGGCATCATGGCCCTGCTCGATGCCTTCGAGAAAAAGTACCCGAGCTTCAAGAAGCGCACCTACCTGCGCAAGCGCGTAATTGCCACGCTGCTCACGGTGGTGCTTACGGTAGTGCTGCTGATTGCCGTGACGGGCATTTTCTTCGGTACCTATATTATTGACACGCTGGTATACAAGGAGATAGTGCCCGAGGCTCTCAACGACCAGCTCACGACGCTGCTCCGCTACGGCTCGGTGGTGTTCCTGTTCCTGCTCACCACCAGCCTGATTTATTACTACGTGCCGCCCGTGCACGACAAATGGCCGTTCGTGTCGGTGGGGGCCATTGTGGCCACGCTGCTCATCTTTCTGGTGTCGTTCCTGTTCATTCTTTACGTCAAGATTTTCGACAGCTACAACCATTTTTATGGCTCGGTGGGCACGCTGGTGGGCTTTATGGTGTGGCTCGATTTCGTGTGCATGACCCTGATTCTGGGCTTCGAGGTGAACGTGAGCATCGACGCCGTAACGGGCGGCGAAAGCCGGCCGGGCTTCTTTACGCGCCGGCGCCGGCCAGTCATCAAAACAATTAGGGCTTGATTTTGAGCCGGGTAGGGGCCCGGCGAAGAAAAAAACGGCGCTACGCCTTGTTCATTTCCAAATCGTCTCTACTTTTGCCATCCCAAACCGCTCAACTCAAACCTTTACAGAGAGGTGGCAGAGTGGTCGAATGCGACGGTTTCGAAAACCGTTATACCGGCAACGGTATCGGGGGTTCGAATCCCCCCCTCTCTGCACAGGTGAGATAGTGAGATGGTGAAATGGTGAGTTTTATGTTCCAGGGACCTCGCTGCCCGCTTGCGCCGACAGGCCCCCGGAACGTCAACTCACCATTTCACCATCTCACTATCTCACCTCTTCCAGAGGAGTGGCAGAGTGGTCGATTGCGGCGGTCTTGAAAACCGTTGAGGGTTAAACCTCCGGGGGTTCGAATCCCTCCTCCTCTGCAGAAAAAAGCTGCGCCAGCCCCTGGGTCGGGTCGCAGATTTCCAGAAAAGCTCCCCGGCCAACTACTGCCGGGGAGCTTTTTTTGTGTGAGGCTCATTCGCCTACTGCTCAGGTTGATTGGGGTATTATCCAAAGTTATCTTTGTGTTACGGCCGATTTTTGGCCTAATGCGGCCTTTTATTTGCTAGCGTGCCGGCTGCACTTTTTCTGCCTTATATGTCCCAAGTCCTGTTCGACGTGAACCTGCAGCAGTTGCCCGACGAGTTCCTGACGGGCGTGTGGCGGGTGGCCAGCCGGGTGCTCAACCAAACCGACCCGGCCAGCCTGCTGGCCTGCGCCGAGCAAGTGGCCCTGGAGCCGGGCCAGGTGCGGGTCGACTGCGCCGACCAGCACGACCAGGGCAACTGGCTGGTGCAGCGCGACGCGCTGCTAAACCGGCCCTACCTGGCGCTGGAGCTGAGCCGCGAGCAGACCCGGGCGCTGATAACACGCATGCGCCGCTCGCGTACTGGCTCGCAGAGCCAGCTGGACCTATATTTTCAGTCTGGTATGGAAATGCAGCTCACCCAGGCCTAAGTTTTTTGTCTGTCCTCGCCCGTTTGACTATGGCTCCCACCACGCTTCGCCCTACGCCCGCCGACTTCAGCTTTCTGGCCGAACTAATTCCGCAGCTCGTCTGGACCACCGACCCCAACGGCTACCACACCTACTTCAACCAGCGCTGGATTGACTACACCGGCTACACGCTGGCCGACAGTGTGGGCGACGATATGTGGAACAACCTGCTGCACCCCGACGACCGGCAGCGGGCCCGGCAGCGCTGGGGCCACTCGCTGGAAACCGGCGAGTTCTACGAAATCGAGTACCGATTTAAGAGCAAGGAAGGCGAGTACCGCTGGTTTCTGGGCCAGGCCCTGCCCGTGCGCGACGAGGCCGGCAGCAGCATCAGCAAGTGGTTTGGCACCTGCACCGATATCCACGACCAGAAGATGCAGGAACTGGCCCTGCGCAAGCGCGAGCAGGACTTTATCACGCTGGCCAACGCCATTCCGCAGTTGGCCTGGATGGCCGATGAGAAGGGCAACCTGTTCTGGTACAACCAGCGCTGGTTCGATTTTACCGGCACTACCCTTGAGCAGATGCAGAGCGGAAACGCCCACACCATCCACCCCGATTATCGGGCTGAGGTAAACGAAAGCTTCCGGCAAGCGGTGGAGGAAAATCGCCTCTATGAGGGCACCTTCCCGCTACGCCGCCACGACGGCGAGTACCGCTGGTTTCTGAGCCGCGCCCTGCCCGTGCACGACGAGGCGGGCAACATTATGCGCTGGTGCGGCACCAACACCGACATTACCGGGCAAAAAGAGCTGCAGGAGCAACTGGAGCGCGCCTACTCCGACCTCGAAGCCAAAGTCATGTTCCGCACCCTGGATTTGGAGCGCGAAGTGCAGGAGCTACGCCAGAAGCTGGGAGCAGAATCGTAAAAATCAACCGTCATCCTGAGCCCAGCGAAGGACCTATACAGAGGCTATTACTTGATGTTACCTTCTGTACAGGTCCTTCGCTGGGCTCAGGATGACAGCGGTTTTGCCAGCCCCATAAGCCCTCATGTCACCTATTCTTCCTCCTGGCCCTTTTTCATCTCGGCATCCAGGAAATACGCGCCGTGGCGGATGAGACGGGTAGTGTCGGTGTTGGCGTCGAGTAGCGTTATGGCTACGTCGCCGTTTTCGGCGGGGCCGGTCTGCACGCGGTGGCGGCGGTAGGTGCCGGGGCTGGTTTGGCTGAAGATGTAGCTGAACTCGCCGGCCTGCACCACGGCATCTTCGGGCAGCGTGGGCTGGCGGCGGCCGGCGGTCTGGATGTGGGCCGAAACGTACTGGCCGGGCAGCACGTCGTCGCGCTCGGGTTCGAGGCGGGCGTGCACGCTCACCGTGCGCTGGGGGCCGTCGTTGAAGGCCTTGCCCACCAGAAACACCCGCGCGGCGAGGTCTTCGTTGGAGCCGCGGCTGGGGATTTTGAACAGCACGCGCTGGCCGACTTTCACCTTGGCAATATCGCGCTCAAACACCTTCAACTCCAGGTATAGCTCGGAGCGGTTCACTACTTCTGCCAGCACATCCTGGGGGCTCACGTACTGGCCGGGGTTGATGCTCACCGATTTCACGTAGCCGCCGATGGGGGACGTGAGGGCCACGGTGGGCGTGATATGGCCCTGGTTGAGGCGGCCCAGCGGCACGCCCAGCAGCTGCAGTTGGGCCGAGGTGGCGCGCAGCGTGGCCTGCTCGGCGGCGTAATCGGCGCGGGCCTGCTGGAGCTTGCGTTTGGCGCCCACGTCCTCGGCGTCCAGAATCTTCTGCCGCTCCAGCTCCTGTGTGAGAAACTGCACCCGCGCCTTGCTCTGCAAATACTGCTGCTGGAGCTGGATATAGTCGGGGTGGCGCAGCACGGCCACGGTGCCGCCTTTGGCCACGCGCTGGCCGGGCAGCACGGCCACGCGCTGCACGTAGCCGCCCATGATGGCCGAAATGGAAGCCATGTTCTGGGGCGGCACGTCGATGACGCCATTGGCCTGCACGTCGGAAGTCATATTTTTCCAGACGAAAGCGCCCGATTCGAGCCCAGCCGCCTTTTGTTGGGCCGGGCTGAGGCGCACTTCGTCGGGACTGGCTGGCGCAGCGGGCGTTGCGGTAGCAGCCGTTTCGGCAGGCTCGGCCGGTTGGTTGGATCCGCAGGCAGTCAGCAGCAGCAACAGTAGGAGAGGGGCGTATTTCATGGGAGGCAGAGTATTGGTCGTTATGCTGGCTGTCATCCTGAGCGGAGCGAAGGACCTATACAGAAGGTAACATTAGCTAACCCAAGTTGCGGGGTATAGCGGGGCCAAAAAAAAGGTCTGTTCGGCTTGAACAGCCTAGGTTTGAAGTATTCGACCCCTTCAAGCCCTGCCGACCATGCGCGAACAGACCGTTGCAATGTACTGTGTTCTCGATGATTTGATTCGTTTTACGCGTCCCGCCGGCAGCCCGCTACCGGCTTCGGGCCGCCGTTTGACCGATGCGCAGGTGCTGACCACGGCCCTGGTAGCGGCCCGCTTTTTTGGCGGCAACCTGGTGGTGGCCAAGCACTACATGGAGCAGCATTGG
>NZ_KB907807.1:15899-170811 GCF_000382225.1 Hymenobacter aerophilus DSM 13606 | reverse complement strand
CTTTTGATGTCAATAGGTTGCGGCAGGCCTGCGCGGGCCGCGGTATCGAGGCCAACATCCCGCGCAAACGGCGCTCGGCCGACTGGCAGACCGACGATGACACGCCGCTCGACCCCGAACTCTACCGCCGACGCCTGGTCATTGAGCGCCTCAACGCCTGGCTTGACGGCTTCAAGACCCTGCTCGTGCGCTACGAAACCAGCTTGCAAAACTGGCTGGCCATGCACTGGTTGGCCTTCACCGTATTGTTGCTGCGCAAAATTGCCCCATCTTCTACTTCCTAAACAGCTTCTATCTCTATTGAGAGCCTGGAAAAAACTGGACTATACGGGTGGACGCTAATGGCGCCGCTTGATTGGCTAAACAAAATTCAAAACTCATAATTCAAAATTCATAATTCCAACATCAGTCCGAGTTGAACTTGTAGCCCACGCCCTTGATGGTCTGGATGTGGTGGTCGCCCACTTTCTCGCGCACTTTGCGCACGTGCACGTCCACGGTGCGGGCCAGCACGAATACGTCGCTGCCCCAGATGTTCTGGAGCAGCTCGTCGCGGCCGAATACTTTATGGGGCGAGGAAGCCAGGAAGGCCAGCAGCTCGAACTCCTTTTTGGGCAGCAGGATTTTGCGGCCGTCCTGGTACACGGCAAAGGCCGTGCGGTCGATGGTGAGGCCGTTGATTTCTATCGTGTCGGACACGGGCTGGGGCTCTTTGTCGCGGCGCACGTAGGCGGCCAGGCGGCTGAGCAGGGCCCGGGGCTTGATGGGCTTGGCAATGAAGTCGTCGGCCCCGGCATCGAAGGCGGCCACCTCCGAAAACTCCTCGGCCCGGGCCGTCAGGAAAATGATGTAGGTGTCTTTGAAACGGGGCTGCTCGCGCAGCTGGCGGCAGGCGGCAATGCCGTCGAGGTGCGGCATCATCACGTCGAGCAACACAATGTCGGGGCCGAACTCGGGGGCCAGCGCCAGGGCCTGCTGGCCGTCGGCGGCGCTGGCCACGGTGTAGCCTTCCTTGCGCAGGTTGTATTCGAGCAGCTCCACAATGTCGGGGTCGTCGTCGACTACCAGAATTTTGTAGGCGTTCGGGTTCGGATTGGCGGTTGGGGCTGGTTGCACGGGCAGGGGCGGTTTAGGGTAGAACAGCAGGCGCGCCGATAAAAGTACGGCCGGCCGGCTTTGCCGGCGTGTTATCGTTTCGTTACCCGGGCCGCGGCGCCAGCTCAGCGGGGCCGGCCGGGGCAGCTTGGCCGGCACCGGGTTCGGAATGGGCCACACGAAATCGGCCAGCCCCACTGGGCGGGCCACCGGAGCCACGGGTGCGGCTAGCAGAATCGGGCGGCAGCGGGGGGCGGGGGCAACGAGGGGCGGCATCAGCAAGAAGGAAAACCAGCAGTAAGCACTACCCGCCGGCCATCCGGTACGGGCCAAAAAAAGGCGGCCCCGAATGGGAGCCGCCTGTCACTTCGCTTCATTTCGAAGCCACCATATTGAGCCGGTTTCGCAGGCCCTTGTACTTGTAGAGGTCCACTTTCACGGCCCCGACCAGCATTTCGGCCTGAATGAGGACCGGCACTTTGTTCTGGTCGTCGGAGAGAAAGACTGATACCGCGTTTTCGCCCTTGAACAGCTTGTTTTTGGGCATTTTGGGCACCAGCCGGATAACGCGGATGGTGCCGGCTTTGGTCGAAACAGTTTCGCGGCCCTTGTAAATCACGTCCATCGACATCATCTCCTCATCGAAGAAGCCCTGCACCCGGATTACCTCGCCGGGCCGGCGTAAATCGTAGTTGAGCGTGCGCAGGTAGTAAAAGCCGCTGACGATGTCCTGCACGTTGGCCGGCACTTTAAAGGTGCCGCGCTTCACGTCGTTCTTGTTCTTCTTGTAGCTCTCCACGTTGGCCACGTCGCGCTGGTGGTCGAAATCAACGGTTTCGCGCTTGCGGTAGTTGTTTTCCTCGATGTTGCGGTAGAAGCGGTGCGGCAGGATGCTGGTCGTGTCGATGTAGGAGCGCCAAGTGTCGCGGATGCGCAGGAAGTAGTCGAACGAGCCGGTGGTGCGGCCCGTAACGGTGGCCCGGTAGCAGGGCCGGTCGTTCACGCGGTGCACGTTGTCGTCGAGCTCAATCACCGCCTCGGCCGCGTTAATCAGGCCGTAATGCACCTTGTAGTGCAGGGTTTCGCCCCGCTCGAAGCTCGTGTTGCCCATCGAGCGGGAAACCGTGCTGGCGGGGCCGAAAGCGGCCAGACCAATAAACAGAACACCCAGAAAAACAGGAAGCAGAAGCCAGCGGCGGAGAAACATAAGCAAGTAGAAACGGTGATTCGGCCGGTTCATCTCAAATGCGGTGCCAGTAAAGGTACTCGGTTTTGAGCAGGCCTGAAACTCGGTCTTATTTAACGGCCGCGCGCCGCGTATGGATTTAACCCCGACGCCCGGCCGGCACCCGCCTGGTGGTCGGCCACAAAAAAAGCTTCTCCGTTGCCGGAGAAGCTTTTTACTTATGCCGCAGGCAGAGGCGCTTACGCTTCGTCCTCGGCTTCTACGGGCTCCAGCGCCTCTTCGGCGTCGATGGTGCGGTCCTCGTCGAGGGCGGCGAGGGCCTCCTCGGGGTTGCCCTTCACCTTGGCCCGAATCTGGGCTTCGATTTTGTCGGCTAGCTCGGGGTTGTCCTGCAGAATGGTTTTCACCCCCTCGCGGCCCTGGCCGAGGCGGTTGCCGTCGTAGCTGAACCACGAGCCTGACTTGGCAATAATGCCCATATCCACGCCGAGGTCGAGGATTTCGCCCACTTTGGAAATGCCTTCGCCGTAGATGATGTCGAACTCAATCACCTTGAACGGCGGAGCCACCTTGTTCTTGGCCACCTTCACCTTGGTGCGGTTGCCGGTAATGTTGTCCTTGTCTTCCTTGATCTGGCCAATCCGACGAATGTCGAGGCGCACCGAGGCATAGAACTTGAGCGCGTTACCACCGGTGGTGGTTTCGGGCGAGCCGAACATCACGCCGATTTTCTCGCGCAGCTGGTTGATGAAAATGCAGCAGCAGCCGGTTTTGTTGATGGTGCCGGTGAGCTTGCGCAGGGCTTGGCTCATCAGGCGGGCGTGCAGACCCACTTTCGAGTCACCCATGTCGCCTTCCAACTCGCCTTTGGGCACCAGGGCAGCTACCGAGTCAATTACGATGATGTCGATGGCGCCGCTGGAAATCAGCTGGTCGGCAATTTCGAGGGCCTGCTCGCCATTGTCGGGCTGGGCGATGAGCAGGTTGGCCGTGTCGATGCCGAGCTTGCGGGCGTACACCGGGTCGAAAGCGTGCTCGGCGTCGATGAAGGCCGCAATGCCGCCCTTCTTCTGGGCTTCGGCAATGCAGTGCATGGTGAGCGTGGTTTTACCCGACGACTCGGGGCCGTAGATTTCGACCACCCGACCCTTGGGCAAACCACCCACGCCGAGGGCAATATCGAGGCCCAGCGAGCCGGTGCTGATAACTTCGACGTCCTGCACCTTGCTGCTGTCGAGCTTCATTACGGTGCCTTTGCCGTAGTTCTTATCGAGCTTTTCGAGCGTCAGGTTAAGCGCCTTTAGCTTTTGCTGCTGCGGGGTCAGGTCTTTGCTATCGGCTTTGTCAGCTTTTTCGGCTTTCTCAGCCTTATCGGCTTTATTGGAGTTTAAGGCCATCAGAAAAGGGGTAAGTGAATTTGCTTAGGTTTGGTGAATGTAAGTCTTTTTGCCAGCCCGTGCAAGCCATTCAGGGCTACCGGAGGGGCTGGCATCTGGTAACGCCGCCGGGCTATATTTTGTGCCCGCAATGCTAAAGAAATTCGTCGGATTCAGCAGCTTTTTTTCGTGCTAAGATTTTTAGAAGTGAAGCCGGTTTTTAGCACCCTGATACTGACCGCCCTAGCGGCGCTGGCCGCCAGCCCCGCCGCGCACGCCCAACTTGATAACCGTGCCTTTACGGCCGATGCGCCCGGTGCCCCGCGCGGAAAACCCGGCATTCTGGGCCCCGCCCAACCTCTGGCCGCCGCCGAAACCCCCGCGGCCGGCGAGCTGCGCCTCTCGCTGCGGGCCTTCACGTTCTTCAAAGACAACGAGTATTTCAACGCCATTGCCGACGGCTACACGCTGTTTGGCACCCAGCTCAACCCGCAGCTGGCCTATAACCCCACGGCCAACCTGCGGCTCGAAGGCGGCGTGCTGCTGTGGAAGGATTTCGGCACGGCGCGGCTGCGGCAGGTGCGCCCCACGTTCCGGGCCACCTACACCAAAGGGCCGCACGAAATCACGCTGGGCAATATCCGGCCACACCTCAACCATGGCTATATCGAGCCGCTGTTCAACTTCGAGCGCGTGATGTTGCGGCCGCTCGAAGAAGGCCTGCAGTACCGCTACCACGGCACCCGGTTGGCGCTGCTCGATGTGTGGGTGGACTGGCAGCGGCAGCAGTACCGCTTCAGCAATTTTCAGGAGGAAATTGCCGGCGGACTGAGCGCCACCGTGCGCCTTACGCCCGAAGGCAGCCCGTTGCTGCTCACGCTGCCGGTGCAGTTCACCGCCACCCACCGCGGCGGCCAGATTGATACCATTGATAGGCCGTTGCAAACCCTGTTCAACGGCGCCACCGGCCTCGAAGCCCGCTACCAACTGCCCGGCCGCCCGACGGCGTTGCGCCTGCAGGCCTACGGGGTGGGTTTCTACGATAAGTCGTTTACCTACGAGCTGCCCTACAAGCGCGGCGCCGGCCTCTACCTCAACGCCACTGCCGAAACCCGCTACCTGAACGTGATGCTCAGCTACTGGCAGGGCCAGCAGTTCCTCTCGCCCCTGGGCGGCGACCTGTACCAGTCGGCCTCGCGCACCGTGGCCAACCCCGGTTACGTCGAGCCGCACCGTCGCCTGCTGTTTCTGCGCCTGCTGCGCGACTTCCCGCTCGGCGACGCCGCGGCCCTCACCGTGCGCGCCGAGCCGGTGTATGATTTCCAGCAGAAAACCACCGATTTCTCCTTCGGCGTGTACCTGAACTTCCGCCAGGAATGGCTGCTCGGAAAGGTGAAGTAGTGGGATTAAAGTTCTGTCATCCTGAGCGCAGCGAAGGACCTATATAGCAGGTAACGTCTGATGACACCTTCTATATAGGTCCTTCGCTGCGCTCAGGATGACAGAACCTTGAACTCACCATCTCGCCATCTCACCGCTTCAGCATATAATACAGCACCTGCGGGCCGTTGCCCAACAGCCGGTGCAGCCAGGCGGGGCGGGGGCGCACGGGTAGCGGCTGGAAGCCCAGCGCTACGGCAACGGCCACGCTGCGCGGGTTGTCGGGCCGGCAGCGGATGAGCAGGCGGGCGGCGCCAAGTGTCTCGAAGCCGAACGCTACAGCCGCGGCCAGCGCCTCGCGGGCGTAGCCCTGGCCCTCGGCGTCGGCGGCGAGGTAGTACCCGATTTCGAGGGTGACGGGGGCGCTCCAGTTGGGCTTGAGGCTGATGTCGCCGAGGTAGCGGCCATCCGGGCGGTGCCAGATGCCGAGCACGTAGAGCCGGCCGCTGCGCCAGTCGCGGCCGAACTGCGCCAGTAGCCGGGCGCTGGCCTCGGCGGAGCTGGCGGCGGCCTCGCGGGCCGGAAAGGAGGGCCGAAGCCGCAGCCGGTTGGCGGCAATCAGGGCGAAGAACTCCGCCGCGTCGGTGGGGGCGTAGTGCCGCAGCAGCAGGCGGGGCGTGAGGCGCGGGGCAGAGTCGGGAGCAGCGGCGGGGGCGGGCAAGGCGGCGTGTAAAATTTGCGACGAATTGGGAGGAAATGGCCCCGCAGGCCGCGGAAAACGGCGCCGGGTGCCGGGGCAAGCTCAGCACTGGAAACCAGCGGCGGCGGCAGTCGTTCAAAAAGCGTGCTCCGCGCTGGCGCACCGCCCCGACGTTCTACGCGGCCGCGGCCCGGCAGGCGCTTTTTTCACTTTTCACTTATCAATTTCAACCCCGATATGGCAGGCAGACTCCAGGACAAAGTAGCAATTGTAACGGGCGGCGGCTCGGGCATCGGCGAAGCCATCAGTAAACGATTTGCCCGCGAAGGCGCGGCCGTAGTGGTCGTGGGCCTCGACTCGGACCCGGTGCGCGCGGTCGTCGACGAGATTTTGAGCAGCGGCGGCCGCGCCATCGGCTACCTCGGCGACATTTCGCGGCAGGATACGGCCAAAGCCTGCGTAAAAGCGGCCGTTGATGAGTTCGGCCGGCTCGACATCCTCATCAACAACGCCGGCGTGTTTCCGGCCACCGCCGAACTGGACAAGTACCCGGTCGACGCCTTCGAGTACATGATTAAAAACAATATCTACTCGGTGTTTATGATGAGCCGGGCGGCGCTGCCCGAACTGCAGAAAACCAAGGGCAATATCGTGTCGGCCGGTTCGGAGGCCGGGCACATGGGCTCGCCCATGATTACGCCCTACGGCGGTACCAAGGCCTGGGTGATGACCTTCAGCAAGGGCCTGGCCGTGGAGCAGGCCAAGCACGGCGTGCGCGTCAACTGCGTCGGCCCCGGCCCCATCGACACGGCCTGGACCCACAAGGAAACCGGCCCGATGAACTCGAAAATGGAGAAAAACACGGTGAACGGTGTGCCGCTGGGCCGTCGCGGCACGCCCGAGGAAGTGGCCAACGTGTACCTGTTCCTGGCCTCCGACGAAGCCAGCTACGTAACCGGCGCCACCTATTTCGTGGATGGCGGCGTGACGATTTCCAAGAGCCTGCCGGGCGAGGAAGTGCCCGCACGCCTCAAGCAGCAACCCCCGCAACACCTCGACCTGGAGCACAGCAAAGAAGGCAACACCAAAGTGCGCAAAGACGCTGCTGCTTCGATGGGCTAAGACCACGGATTAGCGCGGATTTTAACGGATTGCACGGATTTTGTAGACCATCAAAAAAGCCACCTCAACTGAGGTGGCTTTTTCTTTTAGCGGATAGCGAATGGGAAAATGATAAGTAGGCCGGCTACAAAATCCGTGCAATCCGTTGAAATCCGTGCTAATCTGTAGTCCGGCTACAGAATCCGTGAAATCCGCTAAAATACGGGCTAATCCGTGGTCTTATTTGGTTTGGGCCACCAAGCCCACGCCGGAGCGCGACTGAGGCGGGCTGCCGAGGGCGTACTGGTTGCGCATCACGTTCACCTGGCGGGCGGCCTCGTTGAAGTATTCGAGGCGGCGGATGAGCATTTCCTTGGTGAGCACCCGGCCTTCGGGCGTGCGCATGAAGCTCTTTTTGTCGGCCAGAATGCGCTGCATCAGGGCCTCATTGTGGGCCTCGTGCTGCTGGAACTGCGCCAGAAACTCGCGTACCTGCTCGCGGGGCGCCAGGTCGGCCGAAAGGCGGAACTGGCCGCCGCCCTGGTTGAGCACCTCGCTCAGCACGTACACTTCCAGCGGCAACGACACGTTCAGGGCCGTCGTGCTGATGTTGAGGCCCGCGTCGAGGGCGCTGAGGATGATGATGAGGTTGCGCTCAAACTGCTCGTAGTAACCGGCTGCTTCCATGTTCTTTGAATTAATAATTAGTAATTACGAATTAATAATTGAAAAAGGACTGGCTGCTGTCAGCAGAGCAATTCTTAATTACTAATTCAAAATTACTAATTAACCTAAAGGAGTTCTTTCACCAGCTGATCCACCGTGATGCCCTCGGCTTCGGCCTTGAAGTTGCGCACGAGGCGGTGGCGCAGGATGGGCAGGGCCACCGCCTGCACGTCTTCGATGTCGGGCGAGTATTTGCCGTGGATGAGGGCGTGGCACTTGGCCCCCACAATCAGGTGCTGCGAAGCCCGGGGCCCGGCGCCCCACTCCAGCAGCTGGCTGGCGCGGGCGGCGGCGCGGCCGGTGTTGGGGCGGGTTTTGTGCACCAGGCCCACGGCGTACTCCACCACGTTGTCGGCTACCGGCACGCGGCGCACGAGCTGCTGGAACGCCTGGATTTCGTCGGCGTGCAGCACCTTCTCCACCTGCACGCGGTGGTTAGAAGTGGTGTTCTTTACGATTTGCAGCTCGGCCTCGTAGCTGGGGTAGCCCAGCTCGATGTTGAACATAAACCGGTCGAGCTGGGCCTCGGGCAGCGGGTAGGTGCCTTCCTGCTCGATGGGGTTCTGGGTGGCCAGCACGAAGAAGGGGCGGGGCAGTTGGTAGCGTTTGCCGGCGACGGTTACGGCGTACTCCTGCATGCTTTCGAGCAGGGCCGCCTGGGTTTTAGGCGGCGTTCGGTTGATTTCGTCGGCCAGCACAATGTTGGCGAAAATCGGGCCCGGCACGAAGTGGAAGTCACGCTCCTTGTTCAGCGTTTCCGAGCCCACGATGTCGGAAGGCATCAGGTCGGGCGTGAACTGCACGCGGTTGAACGAGAGGTCCAGCGAGTCGGCAATGGTCTGGATGAGCAGCGTTTTGGCCAGCCCGGGCACGCCCACCAGCAGGCAGTGGCCCTGCGAGAAAACAGCAGTCAGCACCAGCTCCACCACGTCTTCCTGCCCAATAATGACTTTCCCAATCTCGCGGCGCAACCGCTGGTAGGCGGCGGCCAGCGCGTCGGCGGCTTCTTTATCGGAGGCGAAGGGCATTAATGAGAGGTGAGATTTTGAGAAGTGAGAAGTGAGATTTTTGGCCTAACAGGTCAATAGGAAAAGCGAAATGGCAAGTCAATCGTTCTACCCAGAACGTAGTCTCACCTCTCACTTCTCAAATCTCACCTCTAATTAATCGAATTCAGCAGCTTGCAGCCGGCGTACTCGGGGTCGACTTCGAGGTAGACGGTGCCGCGGTTGAGGGCAAACCAGGCGTCGAGGGCTTTGTTTTTCTTCTGGTTGAGGGCGGCGGCGGCAATCTTCTGGTAGTCGTCGTCGAGGTTGGCCTGGTGGGGCGCGCTGTTCGATTTCAGGTACAGAATGCGTACGGCGTCCTTGCCATCCTCGGTGCGGTAGGGCAGGGGCGGGCTGATGCTGCCCACTTTCATCGTGTCGATGGTGAAGAAGATGGCCGGGTCGAGCTGGTCGAGGGGCAGGTAGGTGCTGGCGTCGCGGCGGTTCTGGAGCAGGCCGCCATTGCCGCTGGTCAGCTTGTCGTCGGAGTTGTCCTTGGCGGCTTTGGCGAAGGTCAGGCTGTCGGCCATAATCTGGCGGCGCAGCTTGGCCAGCTGCAGCGAGGCCTCGTTGGTGTCGGTGGTGCCGGTTTCGGGCTTGAGCAGGATATGACGCGAGCTGTACGAGTCGCCTTTGCGCTCGATGAGCTGGATGAGGTGGAAGCCAAACTGCGACTCCACGACCGGCGAAATGCCGCCCGGCTCCAGGCGCAGCGCGGCGGCCTCGTACTCGGGCACCAGCTCGCGGCGCTTGAAAAAGCCCAGGTAGCCGCCTTCCACGGCCGAGCCGGGGTCCTGCGAGTACTCTTTGGCCAGCGTGGCGAAGTCTTCGCCGGCCAGAATGCGGGCCCGCAGCTCATTGAGCTTGGCCTGGGTGGCCTGCTTGACCTTGTTATTGACCTGCGCCACCTTCACAATCTGGCCCACTTCCACCTCGGCCGAGTAGTAAGGCAGGCTGTCTTTGGGCATGCGGTTGAAGAACTGGCGCACCTCGCGGGGCGTTACCGACACCTTGCCGGCAATTTCGTCCTGCATTTTCTGCTGAATCAGCTGCTCCTTTACCTGCGGGCGCAGCTCATCCTTGATCTGCTTGAGCGGCTTGCCGTAGTATTCCTCCAGCTTCTTTTCGGAGCCAATCTGCTGCACGAAATAACCCATGCGGCGGTCCAGTTCGTTCTTCACCTGGCTGTCTTCCACTACCACCGAGTCGGTTTCGGCTTTGGCCAGCAGCAGCTTGTTCAGCGCCAGGCTTTGCAGAATCTTACACTTGGTATCGGGCGGCAGCGGCTTGCCCTCGGCGCGGGCCACTTCCTGCCCGTAAATGCCTTCCAGGTCCGATTTCAGCACAATCTGGTTGTCGACTTTGGCAATAATGCCGTCGACCATGGTACGGCCCACCGGGCGGCCCACGCCGAGTTGCGCGTGGCCAGCCGTAGCCGAAACAACCAGCAATGTGAGGCTTAACAGGGCCTTACAGGCTGGTACTCGCAAAAAAATACGCATGAATCTGGTTCGAATGCCCATCCTGGCAATATGCCCGGCAAAGGGTTGGTAAAAGACGCAACGCCCAAAACCGCCCGTAAATTTCGTTATAAATCCTTGCACCGGCAAAAACCGGGCGTTGCTCTGGATACAGGAGCCATTTTCGGGCCCCGACGTTGCATTCGTGCGCCGGCGCTGGGCCCTACCGCTTACTGGGCTTTACCGCTTGTCATCCTGAGCATTCCGCGAATTGAGCGGCGACGAAGGACCTGTACAGAGTCTAACATCAAAAACTACCTTCTGTATAGGTCCTTCGTCGCCGCTCAATTCGCGGAATGCTCAGGATGACAAATGGCGGCACGGCCTACCGGACTTTACTTGGTTATCAGCTTGTCGACTTCGCTGCGGTTGATTTTTACCGGATTCTGGGCCTTGAGCTGCTCCAACCACTCTTTTTCCAGGAAGTTCTGGTAGTCGGAAGTGGCCTGGCCGCGGGCTTCGTTCAGGGCCTTGGGACCGGCGGGCAGCTGCTTATCGATGACGACGGTGTAGTAGCGGCCGTCCAGCTCGGTCTGGTACACGCCGGGCGCCTTGTCCATAAACTGGTCGGCGGCCTTGCTTTCACCCTTGGCAAAGCTGCGCTGCTGAATCTGCACGGCCAGCGGATTTTTCTCGTTGAGCATGGCCTCCAGCGCGGCCGGGCTGGTGGTGGTCAACTCGAAGCGCACTTGGCCGGCGGCGCCAGCGCGCGGCTCGGCCGTGGCGCGCAGGCGGTCGGCGGCAATGCTTTTGCTCCGCAGGTAAGCCACTACGCGGTCGGCGCGCCGACGCGCCAGGGCCGGCGTTTCCCCTTTCTTCACCCGGCCCACCGCATTCAGGGTCAGGGTTTCATCGGCTTCGAGGCGGAAAGCCAGCTCGTCGAGGGCCTGGTTACTGGCGGGCAGGTCGGCCGAGCCGGTGCGGAAGGCGACGGGGGCGGGCAGGTCGGCTTTCAGCTGGTAGCGGCCCACCGCCATATATTGCTGGGCCTGGTTGCGCAACTGGGGCGTGGCGGCGCTGATGACGGTGGCCTGCACCCGCGGGCCCCACTGGTAGTTGGCCTGGTTGGCGGCGAAGAACTGCTGCAGGCCCACCGTGTCCTCGATGGCCTTGCTCCACACCTTCTCATCCATCAGCTGGAACAGCAGAATCCCGTCGCGGTACTCTTTTACCAGCATCCGGTAGTCCTCGTACTTGTTTTCGAGGTTGGCCTTCTCGAACTCGGTCAGGCGCTGGTCCACGTACTGGTCGTAGAGCTGCTGCATGGCGAAGCGTGGCTCGGCACCGGCACGCGGGCGCTGGCTTTGCTGGGCGTAAGTCAGGAAATCCTTTACCAGGTAGGGCTGGCCCTGAATGGTGAACAGGGCCGAGTTGTCGGTGATGTTCTTGCCGGCCTTGCCCGTGGCGGCGGCCGGCGCCGAGTAGGCAAATCGGCCCTGCACCAGCGAGGTATCGGCCTTGGCCAGCACGTACTCCTTCACGGCCGGAATTTCTACGAAGTTGTTTTCGCGGCGCACGCGCTTGAGGAAGGCGGCCCGGTTGAGCTCGGAGCGCGAATCCTTGGACACCTTGCTTTTGAGCGTGGGCTCCATGGCCTCAAACGACGGCACGGGCTGCTTTTCAGTCAGCTTGATGATGTGCCAGCCGTAGGGCGTCTGCACGGGCGGGGCAATGTCGCCGGGCTGCTGCAGCTTGAACGCGGCTTCCTCGAAAGAAGGAATCATGCGGCCGGTGCTGAAGGCCGGCAGCTCGCCGCCGTTGGGCGCCGAGCCGGCATCCTCCGAAAACTGCCGCACCAGCTTGTCCCAGTTCTCGCCCCGGCGCAGGCGGGCGTACAGCTCGTCCACCTTCTTTTTGGCCGTAGCCGAGTCGGCGGCGGGCATGTCGGGCTTGGTGCGGATCATGAGGTGGGCCACCTTGATTTCGCCCTGCGCGGGCCGCACGTTGTCCACCTTAATCAGGTGGTAGCCGAAGCGGGTGCGCACCGGCTGCGACACCTGCCCGGCCGCCGTGGCATAAGCTGCCGACTCGAAGGGGTACACCATCTGCATGGCCGTGAAGTAGCCCAGCTTGCCGCCGTTGCCACTGGCGCCGCGCGCCGAGGGGTCGTCGGAGTTTTCGCGGGCCACGGCGTTGAAATCTTCGCCGCCTTCCGTTACGCGGCGGCGCAGGTTCAGGGCCTTCTCATAAGCGGCCAGCGTGTCTTTGGGAGCGGCATCGGGCGCCACGCTCACCAGCAGGTGCGAGGCACTGATTTCCTTGCTCAGGCGGTCGTAGGCCTCGCGCACGAGCTGGTCGGTTACGCTTTTCTCTGTCAGGTAGGGCTGGGCCAGCTGCTGCTTGTAGCCCGCCAGCTCCTGCCGGAAGGCCTGGGTGGTATCAAGGCCGCGCTGCTCGGCGGCCAGCACCTTCAGCTTGAAGTTGGTGTAGAGGTCGAGGTACTCCTCCACGCTGGCCTTGGTGCCGAAGCCGGGGTCGGAGGCGTTGTTCTTGCGGTACACGTAGGCAAACTCCGAGGCCGGAACGGCGGTGGTGCCCAGGGTTTCGACGGCGGCCGTAGGGGTGCTAGCGGCGGGTTTGGTGGCCTGGCACCCGGCCAGAAGGGCAGCCGCAGCAGTGCCGGCAAACAAAAAACGGTGGTGCATACGAAGAAAGAAGGGAATCGGCGGGCGTAGTTGCGCGCCGGACCAAGGGCCCAGGCGCGGGGTGAACTACAATTTTACGGATTTTTTCCCGGCGGCCGGAACCGGCTGCCCGCGCCGCCGCGCCGGCTCAGGCCAGCGTCTTGTAGAGGCGGCAGATGGTATGCTCGCCACTCGTGCTGTACTCCACCCGGTCCATGATGCGGTTGACGAGCATCATGCCCACGCCGCCCTTTTTGCCCACCCGCACAAATTCGCGCAAATCGGGCTCCTGGTAGGGCCCGGGCGAGAAACCCGACACGGTGCCATCCTCAATCTCGAAGCCCAGCTCGCGGTTGTGCACATCTACGCGCACATCCAGAAACTGCTTTTCGTCCTCGGCATTGGAGTGGATGATGAAGTTGGCCACCACCTCATCCACGGCCAGAATCAGCTGATTCACCACGACCTCCGACAGCTGCTGCCCGGCCAGATAATCGGCCACGAAGTCGCGCACCACCTTCAGGTTGCGACGGTTGCAGCTAATACGAATGGCGTGTTGCATGCCTTGGCGGTACGGGCAAAATCAGGAAAGTGAACTCAAACGGCGGCGGCGTCGGCTTCCGAGGGCACAATGGTCATCAGCGAATCGAGGCCCAGTATCTCAAATACGTTGCGCACTTTTTCCTGCATATTGAAGAACACCAGCTTCACGTTGGCGTCCTGAAACGTCTGCAGGTGCGAGATGAACACGCCCAGGCCGGCCGAGGAAATGTAGTTGAGCTGCTGGCAATCGATGAGCACTTTCTGGGTGCGCAGGATTTCGGGCTTGCTGAGTTCCGTGTCGAGCAGAACGGAAGAGCTGGCGTCCAGCTCGCCGTTGAGGGCCAGCGTGAGCGTGGTGTCGGTGGCGTGTTGCGTTATTTTCATGGCTTGAAGCTACGTTAAAGCCCGGTCTCAGGTTGGGCCGACCGGAATTTAATGACCAGCAGCGTCTGGTCGTCGTGCATGGGCTGGCCCTTGCTGAACTCGTGCAAATCGGCCAGGATGTGCGCCTTAATCTGGTCGGCGTTGAGGTAGTAGGAGGCTTCGAGCAGGCGTTGCAGGCGCTCCTCGCCGTACTCTTCCTGGGCCGCGTCGCGGGCCTCCACGATGCCGTCGGTGTAAATCACCATCACGTCGCCGGGGTTGTAATCGTAGAACTGGTTTTTGATGTGCTTCTCGTAGCCGTCGTGGCGGATAATGCCCAGCCCCAGCCCGGGCGTCTGGAAGTAGGAAACTTCCTCCTTGATGGAATGATAGTACAGCGTGTGGCAGTGGCCGGCGCGGGCAAACACGAAGCCGCCGTGCTCATAATCAATGATATAGAGCGAAGCCGTGATGAAGGCCGACTTTTCGAGGCAGCGGCCCAGCGCACGGTTGGCCTGGGTCATGAACTGACTGGGCACCGGGAATTTCTCCCGCTCGTTGCGGGCCAGCGGGTTTTCCTGCATCAGCGCATGGAAAATGCCCTTCATCTGGGCCACGTGGAAGGCGGCCGTCACGCCCTTGCCGCTTACGTCGCCGATGAGCACAGCCAGCCGGCGGCCCGGCAGGTGCAGGAAGTCGTAGAAGTCGCCGCCCACTTCGGTGGCCGCCACGGCGTAGGAGCTGATTTCGAACCAGTTGTCAATCGGCAGGTTTTTCGGAATCAGGCTGTCCTGCACGGCCGAGGCAATTTTGAGCTCGTCCTGCACGCGCTGGGTGTGCAGCGAGGCCTGAATGAGCTGCAGGTTTTCGATGCTGAGCACCGCCTGGCTGGCGAAGGTCTGCAGAATGCTCAGGCTCTCGCGGTCGAAGGCCTGGGCGGCTTCCTGCAGCAGATAGATGTTGCCGTATTGCCGCTTGCTGGAACCGAGCGGCATCACCATCAGTGAGCCAAACGGCAGCTGCAGGCGACGAAAACTGCTGCCCACCAAATCGTTGTTGAAATACTCTAGGTTGCCCAGGTTGAACTCGGCCAGCAGCTCGCGGATGGGCGCGGCCTGTTCGGCTGACAGCCGGTGGTACAGGTCGAGGCGGTCTTCGTCGTCGATGGCGTCGATATGCAGCCAGGCGGCATCGGCGCGGGTGGTCTGGATGGCCGAGTCGAAGAACATCTGGTACACCTCGGTCGTGGTCTGGCCCCGCTGGATAAGCTGGGTGAGGCGCTGCATGCTCAGAATCTCCTCGCGCTTCTGCTCGAAAACGCCCGCCGTGGGCAGGTTGAACAGCGTAACCAGTAACCCCATCAACGCATAAAAACCCGCGAAAAAGGCGTTGAGCAGCAGAAACGCGTTCTGCGGCGCGGGCCCCACCAGCCGGAAGGCCGCCTTGGTGTAGAGGAAGTAGGCCACGAACACGCTCATCACCCCAATGATGGCCAGCTGCAGCAGCACGGCCTCAATTTTCTGGCGGCGGCTGAGGTAGGCCACCCACTTCTGGCGGCCACTCAGGTAGGCGCCATAGGCTGCCAGCACCCCCAGCAGCGCCGACGACAGGCCGATGGGCGGCGCGTAGGGCAGCAGGCGCAGCAGCAGCGTGGCGCCGAGCAGCACCTCGAACCACACCCACTGCCGCCGCAGCCGCTCGGAGCCCCGAAACAGCACCAGCGCCCGCCAAGCATAGTTGGTGCGGGCCAGCAGCAGTACAAACAACCCTACATTGAGGGTGTAAAAAGCCGTATGCGCCACCGAATCGGGCCCAAACCCGGGGGCCAGCGCCAGCAGCAGCTGGTGCAGGCCCGCGCCAGCCACAGCCAGCAGCGCCGGCCCCAGCAGCAACCGCCGCAGCAACCCAATAAAATCGACGCCCCGCAGCCGCTCGGCCGTGTTGCGCTCATGCAGAAATACAAGCGCCGTGAACAGGGCCTGCAGCACCAGCACCAGCCCGCTGGAGGGGGCCAGCTGCACGCCGCCCAGGCCCGGGTGCGCGTACAGCAGCGCCGCCGCCAGCAAGGCCAGCCAGCTCAGCAGCACGCCAACAGACAGCAGGGAAAAAGGCTTCCGAGGAACACCCATGCAGACTCGAAGAAAGGAACAGCCAACCCGGAAAAGGCGGCCGGCGGAAAGAAACAGGAGGACAAGATACGCGGCGCGCCGTTAGCAGGCCAAACCGGCCGCCAGCAACGGCAGTACCGCCCGGCGGCGCGGGCCACCAACTGGCTGAACAAACAGGCACCCCGGAGTTCAGCCTCCGGGGTGCCCGCCCAAACCGTCGCCGGGCGTTGTTAGCGGCTGCTATAGTTAGGCGCCTCGCGGGTAATCTGCACGTCGTGGGGGTGCGACTCGCGCAGGCCGGCCCCGGTAATGCGCACGAAGCGGGCCGTTTGCAGCGCTTCGATGGTGGCGGCGCCGCAGTAGCCCATGCCGGCGCGCAGGCCGCCCGTGAGCTGGTAAAGCACTTCGGCGGCCAGCCCTTTGTAGGCTACGCGGCCCACAATTCCTTCCGGCACGAGCTTCTTCACGTCGTCTTCGGCGTCCTGGAAGTAGCGGTCCTTGCTGCCTTCTTCCATGGCTTCCACCGAGCCCATGCCGCGGTAGGTTTTGTACTTGCGGCCTTCAAACAGCGTCATTTCGCCGGGCGCCTCGTCGGTACCGGCCAGCAGCGAGCCAATCATCACGGTGCTGGCGCCGGCCGCCAGCGCCTTCACCACGTCGCCCGAGTATTTGATGCCGCCATCGGCAATAACCGGCACGCCGGTGCCTTCGAGGCCGCGGGCGGCTTCGAGCACGGCCGACAGCTGCGGAACGCCAATGCCGGCCACGATGCGGGTGGTGCAGATGCTGCCGGGGCCTACGCCCACCTTCACGGCGTCGGCGCCGGCGTCGGCCAGGGCGCGGGCACCTTCGGCGGTAGCCACGTTGCCGGCAATGATTTCGAGGTCGGGGAACTGCTGCTTGAGGTTGCGCACGGCGTCGAGCACGCCCTTGCTGTGGCCGTGGGCCGTGTCTACGCTGATAACGTCCACGCCGGCTTCTACCAGGGCCGTTACGCGCTCGGCCAAATCGGCCGTGACGCCCACGGCAGCGCCCACCATCAGGCGGCCCAGCTCGTCTTTGCAGGCGTTGGGCGTGCGGCGGCGCTTGCGGATGTCTTTGTAGGTAATGAGGCCCACCAGCCGGCCTTCCATATCGATAACGGGCAGCTTTTCGACTTTGGAATCCTGCAGAATGTCCTCGGCGGCGGCCAACTCGGTGCCGGCCGTGGCCGTTACCAGCGGCGTGGCCGTCATCACCTCGCGCACCGGCCGGCTCATGTCCTTCTCGAAGCGCAGGTCGCGGTTGGTGAGGATGCCCTTCAGGTGGCGCTGCTCATCAATAATGGGGATGCCGCCGATGTTGTGCTCGCGCATCAGCTGCTTGGCCTCGGCCAGGGTGGCGGTTTCGGTGAGCGTGAACGGGTCGAGAATCATGCCGCTCTCCGAGCGTTTCACGCGGCGCACCAGCTCGGCCTGGGCCCGGATGCTCATGTTTTTGTGGATGATGCCGATGCCGCCTTCCTGGGCCAGGGCAATGGCCATTTCGGCCTCGGTTACCGTGTCCATGGCCGCCGATACGAAGGGTAGTTGCAGGCGGATGCGGCGGGTGAGCTGGCTGCCGGGGTCAACGTCGCGGGGCAACACCTCGGAGTAGCCGGGTAGCAGCAGCACATCGTCGTAGGTCAGGGCCTCGAAGGCAATTTTGGCGGTGTGGTCGGCCATGGCAACAAGAAGGTTAGAAGGTGGCTTGTTGCGGGTCAAAGTTAGGGCGCAAAGTTGGGTTTTGAATTATAGTCGGGTTTGGTTGCCAGGAAAAGACCGTAAAAAAAGCTGCTGCCGCCGCTAAAGCAGCAGCGGCAAAACCTGCGGCCCGCCCCGGCAGTTATAAGCCCCAGCCGCGCCACTCCGGCACGGCGGTTCCGTATCAATTTCAACCCATGGCAACTACCAAAAACTGGTTTATTACCGGCGTCAGCTCCGGTTTCGGCGCCTCACTGGCCGATTTACTGCTCGAAAAAGGCGATAAAGTGGCCGCTACTTTCCGCCAGCAGGCGCAGGCCGACGAGTTCACCAAAAAGGCCAACGGCCAGGGCTTCGGCTTCGTGATGGAAGTAACCGACGAGGCCCAGGTAAAACAGGCCATTGCCGACGCCATCAGCAAGCTCGGCCACCTCGATGTGATTGTGAACAACGCGGGCTACGGCTCGCTGGGCAGCATCGAGGAAATCGAGGCCGAGGAAGTTCGCCGCCAGTTCGACGTGAACGTGTTCGGGCCACTGCACGTGCTGCGGGCCGTGCTGCCCCACCTGCGCGAGCGGAAAAGCGGCCACGTGCTCAACATCACCAGCATTGGGGGGCTGAAAACCTTCCCCGGCGTGGGCGTGTACAACGCCAGCAAATTCGCCCTCGAAGCCATCGGCGAAAGCCTGGCTCAGCAGGTGAAGCCGCTCGGCATCAAGGTCACCAACATCGAGCCCAGCGGCTTCCGCACCGAGTGGGCGGGCGCCTCGGCCACCTACGTCGATACGGCCATTGAGGACTACCGCGCCACCGTGGGCGAGAACCTGAAGGGCATCCAGAGCTACAGTGGCAGCCAGCCCGGCGACCCCGACCGCGCCGCCCAAATCATGTACGACCTCGTGCACGCCGACGGCGACGCGCCCCTGCACCTGCCGCTGGGCAAAGCCGCCGTCAAAGGCGCCCGCGAGAAGTTCACGGACCTGGTAAAAGAGCTGGCCGAAGTAGAAGAAACCGGCAACTCGGCGGATTTCCCTGCTTAAGCTGCAAGCTACAAGCTGCCCAACTGTCATCCTGAGCAACGCGAAGGACCTTATCACGTGAAGACGAGCCGTTATTACGGCCGTTCCAGCGTGGTAAGGTCCTTCGCTGCGCTCAGGATGACAGCCGGGTAGCTTGCCGCTTGCAGCTTGAGGCTTGCAGCTCAACGAAGCCCGTTCTGCTTTTTAGTGCCGCGCACGGCCTGGGCTTCGAGCGGGTTTTCGGGCCAGTAGTGCTTGGGGTAGCGGCCGCGCAGGTCCTTGCGCACCTCGAAGTAGGAACTGGTCCAGAAGCTGCGCAAATCGCGCGTAACCTGGGCCGGGCGGTAGCCAGGCGAGAGCAGGTGTAGCGTGAGCGGCACCCGGCCGCCGCCCACCGTGGGCGTATCGAGCAGGCCGAATACTTCCTGCAGGCGCACGGCCAGCACCGGCGCTTCGGGTACGGCGTAATCGAGGCGGATGCGCGAGCCGGTGGGCACTTCGAGGTGAGTGGGGGCGAGGCGGTCGAGTTCTTGGCGCTGGCTCCAGCCGCCCGGCAGCCGGCCCAGCAGCGCCTCCTGAAAGTCAATCCGGCCCAGCTCGGCGGTTGATTTCACGCCCGTCAGGTAGGGCCCCAGCCAGTCGTCCAGTTCATCCAGCAGTACCTCGTCCGATACATCGGGCCAGCTTTCAGGGAAGTGGTAATGCGCAAACGCCAGCCGCTGCCGGAGCTGAGTAGCGGCCTCGCTCCAGGGTAGCCCGGCCACACCGCCGGCCCGCACTGCGCCCAGCAGGGCCGCGGCCACCAGCGCCGGGTCGGGGTTGGGTAGGTTGACATCGGACAGTACCAATGCGCCCAGACGGCGCAGGCGGCGGGCCGTTACGCGGCCGGCGGCCTCGTCCCAGCGCACTTCGTCGCGGGTTTCTATCTGATGCGCGAAGTGCTCTTCCAGCTCGGCCCGGCTCAGAGGGGCGGCCAGGCTGGCGCGGGGCTGGGCGGTGTAACCATCCAACGCGGCCACGGCAAAAAACTGGTCCTGCTGGCCGAAATGCTCAGCCGGCAGCGTAGCCCGCTGGCCGCTAAGCAGGCGCACCCGTTCGGGCGTTTCGCGCTGGGCCAGGCGGTCGGGGTAGGCCAGCGCGGCCAGCAGCCCGGCCGCATCGGGCTCAATTTTGCCCTTCGCCCCGGCTCGTTGGCGCAGCACGGCCGCCGCCTCGCGCACCCGGCGCAGGCCAGCGGCGTCGGGCAGCAGGCCGGGCAAGGGCGCGCGGCCGGTGTGCAGGGCCTCCAGGCGCAGGCGTAAATCGGGCGGACCAAACGAGCCGTCGGCGGGCCGCAGGATGTCGCGCTCGGTGAGCAGCGCGGCCAGCGCGCAGGCCGTGGCCCCGTGCCCGATTTGCTGACCGCGCGCCACCAGATGGGCCAGGCGCGGGGCCAGCCCCAGCCGGGCCAATGCGCGACCGTGAGGCGTGGGCGGCCCGGCGGGCGTAAGAGCTTCCAGCCGTACCAGCAGCTCGCGGGCCTGGGTTAGCGCCGGGGCGGGTGGGGCATCGAGCCAGCGCAAACTGCCGGCTTCGTGCGCGCCCCACAAGGCCAGCTCCAGCGCCAGCGGGCTCAGGTCGGCCGTCAGGATTTCGGGCGGCAGATGCGCCGGTAGCTCCCGGAATTCGGCTTCGGTCCAGAGGCGGTAGCAGGTGCCGGGGCCCAGGCGGCCGGCGCGGCCCCGGCGCTGGTCGGCGGCGGCCTGGCTGGCGGGCTCGGTGCCCAGCGTCGTCAGGCCAGTGCGGGGCTCGAAGCGCGGTACGCGGGCAAAACCACCATCCACCACGATGCTCACGCCCTCAATAGTGAGGCTGGTTTCGGCAATGCTGGTGGCCAGCACCACCTTGCGGCGACCGGCCGGGGCGGGGCGTAGGGCGGCGTCCTGCTGCTCGGCGGGCAGCTCGCCGTGCAGCGTGTGCAGGTCGATGTGGTCGGGTAACGAGGCCAGTTTGGCGGCCACCCGGCGCTGGTCGGCGAGGCCGGGCAGGAACACCAGCACGTCGCCGGTGGGGTGGGTTTGCAGGGCCTCGCGCACGAGCACCGGCACGAGGTCCTGAAGCTTTTCGTGGGGGCGGCGGGAGGCGCTGGCGGCTCGTCGGGGGCTCAGGTAGTGCGTTTCAACCGGAAACATACGGCCCAGGCTGCTGACCACGGGCGCGTTCAGCCAGCGGCCCAGTCGGTCGGCATCCAGCGTGGCCGACATCACCAGCAGGCGCAAATCGGGCCGCAGCACCTGCTGGGCATCGAGGGCCAGGGCCAGGCCGAGGTCGGCCTGCAGGCTGCGCTCGTGGAATTCGTCGAACAACACGGCCGCCACACCTTCCAAGGCGGGGTCGTCCTGGAGCTGGCGGGTGAGGATGATTTCGGTGACGACTTCGATGCGGGTTTTCGCCGATACCTTGCTTTCCAGCCGCATACGGTAGCCAACCGTCTGGCCCACGGGCTCGCCCAGCAGCTGGGCCATGCGGGTTGCCGCCGCCCGCGCCGCCAGCCGCCGCGGCTCCAGCACGATTAGTTTGCCGCCCGCCCGCCAATCGGCTTCCAGCAGCGCCAGCGGCACCAGCGTGGTTTTGCCGGCGCCCGGCGGGGCCTGCAGCACGGCGATGCTGTGGGCTTCGAGCGTGGCCAGCAGCTCGGGCAGGGCAGCGGTGATGGGCAGGTCGGGGAGGCGCATTTGTCTAGTTGGGTTTAGCCCGCAGAGGACGCAGTGGTTTCGCAGAAGGCGCCGTGTTCTTCTGGCACGACACGGCGCCTTCTGCGGAAACCACTGCGTCCTCTGCGGGAAATCAATACAACGCCACCGAACTGTCCACCCGCCGGCTCCAGGCGTCGATGCCGCCGCGCAGGTTCAGCAGGTTGGTGTGTTCGTGGCGGTGCTGCAGGTAGGCCAGCGCCTGCATCGAGCGCACGCCGTGGTGGCAGATGAGCACCACGGGCCGGTCGTCGGGCACTTCGTCGGCGCGGGAGGCCAACTCGCCCAGCGGCAGCAATACGCTGCCCTCGATGCGACAAAACTCGAATTCCTCGGGCTGGCGCACGTCGATGAGCTGGAGGTTTTCGCCGCTTTGCAGGCGGGCGTGCAGGGCTTCGGGCGTGAGTTCAGGCAGCATCAATAAAACAGGTGAAAGGCGGAATCAACCGTAAAATTACCCCGCGGCTGGTTAGCTTTGGCCGGCGGGCCCCAAACGGAGCCACCATATCTCACCTGCTGAAACCGAATTGGAAGAACTGCTCAGCTTCTGGACCGCCGCGGCCGGCAACGGCCCGCTCGAATGGGTGGCCGTACTCACGGGCTTTGCCTGCGTGTGGCTGGCGGCCCGCGAGTCGCTCTGGAATTTCCCGGTGGCCATCGTCAGCTGCGCGCTGTACGTGGTGGTGTATTTTGAGGCCACGCTGTACTCCGACGCCTTTCTGCAAACCCTGTTTATCGGGTTGGCGGGGCTGGGCTGGTACCAGTGGCTGTACGGCGGCCGCAACCGCTCCGAGCTGCCCGTAACCCGCACGCCTATGCGCGAGTGGGCGGGTTGCGCGGCCTTCGTGGCGGCCTACACGCTGGGCGTGGGCTACTATTTGCAGCACCACACCGATGCTGCCCTGCCGCACTGGGACGCCTTCACGACGGCCGGCAGCCTGGCCGGGCAGTTCCTGCTCATCCGTAAGCGCCTCGAAAACTGGTTTATCTGGATTGTGGTGGATATTATCTACGTGCCCATTCTCTGGTACAAGCAGCTGTACCCCACCAGCGCCCTGTACGTGCTCTACCTCGGCCTGGCCGTGTATGGCTACGTGGAATGGCGCCGGGCGCTGCGCAAAAACGCCACGCGTTCCGTTCCACTTTCTGCCTGACTTGCCATGAAAAAACCGCTCTACTTTCTGCCAGCCGATTTTCCGCTTCCCGCCGGAGTGGCCCGCCGCTGATGCTGCGCGTTGCCCTCACCGGCCCCGAATCGACGGGCAAAACCACCCTGAGCCGGCTGCTGGCCGAGCATTACGGCACGGCCTGGGCCCCCGAGTACGCCCGCGCCTACCTCACCGGCCGCCCCCCGGGTTACACGCTGCCCGACCTCGAAGACATTGCCCGCGGCCAGCTGCAGGCCGAGGAGCAGGCCGTGGCCGCAGCCCAGCGCCTGGGCCGGCCGCTGGTGTTCTGCGACACCGATCTGCTGGTGATAAAAATCTGGGCGGAGCACTCGTTTGGCTACTGCCCCGACTGGATTCTGCGCCGCATGGAGCAGCAACAATACGCCCTGATTCTGCTGCTGAACGTGGACCTGCCCTGGGAGGCCGACCCGCTGCGCGAGCACCCGCGGCAGCGCGGCCATTTTTATGCCCTCTACCAGCGCGAACTCCGCGACCAGCTGTCGAACTTTGCCGAAATCTGCGGCCCGCCCGCCCATCGGTTCGAGCAGGCCTGCTTCCACGTTGATGAGCTGCTCGGCCGCCAGCCCCGGCCCGACGAAGCGGCGGGGTAACTTTGTGGGGCGGCGGCCGTTGTTTGCCCGGTAGCGCATCGGTTTATCGCTCTATTCAATTTAGCATGGTTTATACCCTCGAAAACGAGCATTGCCGCGCGCAGGTGAGCACCCGCGGGGCCGAACTCACCAGCCTGGTGCGCCTGGATGCGGCGGCCGGCGGGCTGGAGTACCTCTGGCAGGCCGACCCCGCCTACTGGGGCCGCCACGCGCCGGTGCTGTTCCCCATCGTGGGACGCCTGCCCGAAAACCGCTACCTCCACCAAGGCCAAACCTACGAGCTGGGCCAGCACGGCTTCGCCCGCGACCAGGAATTTCAGCTGCTGCACCGCAGCGAGTTCGAGCTGACATTTGCGCTGCGCGACGATGCCGCCAGCCGGGCCGTGTATCCGTTTGGGTTTGCGCTGCGCATCAGCTACCGGCTGGCCGGCACCACGCTCACGGTGGGCTGGGAAGTCGAAAACCCCGGCTCCGACGAGCTGCTGTTCAGCATTGGCGCGCACCCGGCTTTCCGCTGCCCGCTGCTGCCCGGCGAAACGTTCGAGGACTACGAGTTCGTGTTCGACCACCCCGTCAGCCTCGACCGGCACCTGCTGCAAAACGGCCTGTTCAGCGGCGAAACCACGCCGCTGCTGCGCCACGAAACCGTGCTGCCGCTCAGCTACGGGCTGTTTGCCCAGGATGCGCTGGTGTTTCAGCACTTCGATTTTACCAGCCTCACGCTGCGCAGCCGCCGCTCGGGCCACGGCGTGCGGGCCCGCTTCGACGGCTTCCCCTACCTGGGCCTCTGGACGGCAGGACCGGGCGCCGAATTCGTCTGCATCGAGCCCTGGCACGGGCTGGCCGGCAGCGTGGGCGGCCCCGTCGAGCTGGCCGACAAGCCGGGCATCATGACGCTGGCAGCCGGTCAGCAGTTTATCACTTCTTACAGTCTGACCCTTGCCTGATACCAACACTTCCGACGTCTCCATCCGGGCCATTTCGGCGGCCGATACCTACGCGCTGCGCCACCAGGTGCTCTGGCCCGATGAGCCGGTTTCCTACATCAAGCTGGGCAACGATGAAACCGGCTTGCACTTTGGCGCCTTCCGCCACGGCAAGCTCGTGTCGGTTATCTCGCTGTTTATTGATGGCAGCGTGGCCCGGTTCCGCAAGTTTGCCACCCGCCCCGACTGCCAGGGCCAGGGCATCGGCTCGCAGCTGTTGCGCCACGTCATCAACGAAGCCCGCCGCCACGGCGCCCGCCGCCTCTGGTGCGACGCCCGGGCCGTAAATGAGGCCTTCTACCGCGCTTTCGAATTTGAGCCCGAGGGCAACCGCCTGTACCGGGGCACCGAGCCGTATATTCTGATGGCCAGGGATTTGTAAATAAGTCTGGTTGATAATAGAACGTCATTCAGAGCGAAGCGAAGAATCTCGCAGGCCAAAGTATTCCCAACATGGAGGTTACTTTGGCCTGCGAGATTCTTCGCTTCGCTCTGAATGACGTTCTTTTCTAAGCCCTAAGCCCTAGGCCCTAAGCCCTAAAACCTAATCCCGCATCACCGGGCGGCGGTTGTAGTCGGGCTCCCAGTCGTTGATGGGGCGCGAGATGCCGGGGGGCAGGTCGAAATCGGGCAGGCCGTCGTCGAGGGGTTCGCCGCCGCCATCGTCGTCGTTGCCGGGGGCCGGGGGCTGGCGCAGGCGGCGGCCGGGCATCAGCAAGACAAAGGCGGCGAAAATTAGCGCAACGAGCATATACAGGAGGCTGGGAACGGACATGGCGCGGAGGGTTGAAGAGGGGCGGGAGAGCTCCGGAACCGGACGGGCTATTTTAGTGCAACGGGCGCCGGCCTTGGCTTGTTTTTGCCGGCCGCCGCTTTTTTGCCGGGCAGCGGCCCTGGGCCGCGCCTATTTCCAAGATAACTGATTGCCAGTAGAAAACGAAGCCGTCCGCCTTTTTTTGACCGGACAAACCGGGTATATTCAGCTAAACCAATTTCCGCGGCGTACCTTCGCCGCATAGTTTAGGGGTGCCCCAGGCCGCACGAATTGCATTTCGAGCGGTAATAAGGCTGAGATCATACCCATTGAACCTGATCCGGGTAATGCCGGCGAAGGGAACAAACGATCCGCGAGCGAAAAACCCGTGGGGCCGACCCCTGGCCCCGGGTCCGTTCCACTTTTCCCATTTTTCACGTTTGAAAACTGTTGTAACTACCGGACTGGCCCTGCTGGGCCTGTCGGGCGCAGCCTGGGCCCAGGGGCCCGTGGCTGGTACCCTTACCGATGCCCGCACCGGCCAGCCACTGCCCGGCGCCACCATCCTGCTCGATGGCACGCCCAGCGCCGCCACCGACGCGGCCGGAACCTTCCATCTGGCCGAAGTGCCGGCCGGCGCCCACGAGCTGCGCATCACGTTTGTGGGCTACGAAACCTTCGTGCAGGCGCTGCAAGGGCAGGCCGCAGCCCAGCGCGTGGTGGCCCGCCTGCAGCCCGGCGGGGTGCTCACCGGCGACGCGCTGGTTACGGCCCAGCGCGCTTCCGACCGCACGGCCACGGCCTACACCAACCTCGGTAAGCAGGATCTGGCCAAGCGCAACTTCGGCCAGGATTTGCCCTATCTGCTCGACCAGACGCCCTCGGTGGTGGTTACGTCGGATGCCGGGGCGGGCGTGGGCTACACCGATATTCGCATCCGGGGCACCAGCAATACGGGCATCAACATGACGGTGAACGGCATTCCGCTCAACGATGCCGAGTCGCACGGCTCGTTTCTGGTGAACCTGCCCGATTTGTCCTCGTCCATCAGCAGCCTGCAGGTGCAGCGCGGGGTGGGCACCAGCCAGAACGGCGGGGCGGCTTTCGGGGCCAGCCTCAACATCTCCACCCTCGACAACCGCCGCGAGGCCTACGGCGAAACCAGCAACTCGTTCGGCTCCTTCAACACCTGGAAAAACACCGTGCAGTTCGGGACCGGGCTGCTGGGCGAGCATTTCACGGTGGATGGTCGCCTGTCGCGCATCAGTACCGATGGCTACATGAACCGGGCGACGTCCGATCTGAAGTCGTACTACCTGGCCGCCGGTTATCAGGCCAAGAATACGCTGCTCAAGTTCATCACGTTTTCGGGCCGCGAGAAAAGCTACCAGGCCTGGAACGGCGTGCCCGAGCCGGCTATTACCGGCAACGAGGCCCTGCTCCAGCAGTTCATCGACAACGGCGAGCTGAGCCCGGCCGACGCCGAGCGGGTGCGCCGCGAAGGCCGCCGCTACAGCTACTACACCTACGACAACCAGACCGACAACTACCAGCAAAACCACTACCAGCTGCACCTCTCGCAGGGCCTGGGCACCAACTGGAACCTGGGCGGGGCCCTGCACCTCACGCGCGGGCTGGGCTACTACGAGAGTTTCCGGGCCAACCGCAAGCTGGCCAATTACCAGCTGCCCAACCTCACGCTCGGCGACACCACCATCAAGCGCACCGACCTGGTCGACCGCAAATACCTTGATAACTATTTCTACGGCGGCACCTTCGCGCTCAGCTACCAGCCCAAGGAAGACGACCGGCTGCAGGCCACGGTGGGCGGGGCCTGGAACCACTTCGTGAACGACCACTACGGCGAGGTTATCTGGGCCCGGTTCGCCTCCACGGGCAACATCCGCCACCGCTACTATTTCAACGACGCCGCCAAAACCGACTACAACGCCTACGCCCGCGCCACCTGGCAGGTGCTGCCCCAGCTGGGCATCTACGGCGACGTGCAGGTGCGCCACATCGACTACGCGATTGACGGGCTCGAAGACGACCAGAACGACGTGCGCACCCGCGCCCGCTACACCTTCTTCAACCCCAAAGCCGGGGCCACGTTCGCGCTTGCGGAAGGCCAGCAGCTTTACGCCAGCTTCGCCGTGGGCCAGCGCGAGCCGGTACGCTCCGATTTCACCGACTGCCCCGCCGGCGACCAGGGCGCCAAAGCCGAGCGCCTGCACGACGTGGAAGCCGGTTACCGCCTGCGCCAAGCCAACGTGAATCTGCTGGGCCCTGGCGGCGCGGTGAGCTTCGAGGCCAACTACTTCTACATGCACTACCGCAACCAGCTGGTAGCCACCGGCCAGCTCAACGACGTGGGTACCGCCCTGCGCACCAATGCCCCGCGCAGCTACCGCACCGGCCTGGAACTGACCGGCGCCGCTTCGGCCCTGCAGAACCGCCTGGGTCTGAATAGCACCCTCACACTCAGCCGCAACCGCATCCTCGACTACCGCGCCGTTACCTACGACGCCGACTACAATCCGATTACGGCCGCCGAGGCGCGCACCACCACCATTTCCTACTCGCCCAGCGTGGTATCGGCGCACACGCTCGAAGCCCAGCCGCTGGCCGTTGTGCCGGGCCTGCGGGCGGCGCTGCTCTATAAAACCGTCAGCCGCCAGTACCTCGACAACACCACGAGTGAAGACCGTCGCGTGAAGCCCTACCAGGTACTCGATTTCCGGCTGCGCTACACCATCCGCCCCGCGTTCATGAAGGAGTTGGAGCTGGGCCTGCTGGTCAATAACGTGCTCGACCGCCGCTACGCCGCCAACGGCTACACCTACGGCTACCCCGGCGCCGACGGTCGCCAGCAAACCTTCAACTGGTACTTCCCCCAGGCCACCCGCAACTTCCTGGTATCGGTAGGGGCTAAACTCTAAATCACTGATTTTCGCTGATTGATCGTGATTTCGCTGATTTTTTGACGTGCTTTATTTCTGGACCTCCTGAAACAGAAAGGCCCGCTTTAAGCGGGCCTTTCTCATTTTACATGATTTTACATGCTGGAATCAAGAACCTAAAAATCAGCGCAATCACGATTAATCAGCGCAAATCAGTGATCAAATGATCAGGCGCACGCCGCCCAGCTCGGAAATCTGGTAGGGGAACCGGTCGCCGGGCGAACCGATGAACATGAAGTTTTTGGGCACGTTCCACTCGCGGGAGAGTTGGTCGATGAGCTCGGGGCCGAAGTGGCCGGGCATGGCCACAAAATCCACCCGAATCTGGTCGTAGGCGCGGTCGAGCACCTCAATGTCCTTGAGCAGCTCGGGCGAGTAGGTTTCGCCCTCGCGCAGCAGCGTCACAATTTTGAGACGGTTAGTGAACTCGTTTTCCACCACGTAGGCCATCACCTTGTTCAGGTTTGAAACGTTGTCGCCCTTCGTGAAAAACACGAACTCCTGCTGGTGCAGCTCGCGGGTGGCCTTTTGCACCTGCAGGCGGCTGAAGCGCGACACGCCGGGGTACTTGTGGGCAAAGGAAGTGGCAGCGGCCAGAATCAGCTCCAGAATAGAGGCCCGGTTGAGCATGATGTACACAATGGCCATCGAGGGCAGGAAGTACTGCAGGAAAACAATCAGGAACTTGGGGTTGAGCTGCACGTTGCCGTAAAGCGCTATCAGCACGCTGATCAGGGCCACCGTCACTGTGAGAATACCGGCGTAGATGGGCCGCGGCAGGTTGGGCCGCTTGCTCTTGAGCAGGAAGTTGCCCACGGCAAACAGCGCCATCACCGACAAAAACGAAATGGTGTACACGCCGGCTAGCGGCTTAATGTCGCCGTTGGTGATGAAGAGCACCGAAGCGCAGAGCAGGAAAAAGGTAACCAGGATGATGTAGTTGCTCTGGCGGGCGTTTTCCTTGAGGAAAAACTGGGGCAGGATGCGGTCGAGGGCCATGCGCTTCATCAGGCCGCTCACGCCCACAAAGCTCGTGAGCACGGCGCCGCTGAGCACGGCCACGGCATCGATGGAGATGAGCGTACCCAGCCACGGGCCGCCCGTAACCTCGCCCAGGTATGAAAGCACCGTTTCGGCGTGCTCCTCGACGCTGATAATGGGCAGCGCCGAAATGGCCAGAAACGCAATAACCGGGTTGAAAAAGCTCACCACCACCCACATGTTGCGCAGCGTTTTCGGAAACACGCCGTCGGCCTGCTCCTCCACGAAGTTGGCCGAGCTTTCGAAGCCCGAAATGCCCAGCATGGCCGCGCTGAAACCAAAGAACAGGGCCGTTATAAGGCTGCCGCCGGGAATGGGGGCCGAGAAGTTGAGCGAGAACGTGCTCATGTCGTGGGTAAGCAGAAACCAGATGGCCGTGCCCACCAGCACCGTCAGCGTCACCAGGTGCGTCAGGAAAATAGCCACCGCCACCTTCGCCGACTCCGAAATACCCAGGATGGTGAGGGCCAGAAACAGGCCCAGCAGCGCCAGGGTGGCGTAGTTGATGTTGAACCCGTCCCAGAGCGTGTGCAAATAGTGCATAGCCTCGGCGGCCGAAATAACGGCCGTGGCCATGTAGGAGAGGATGGTCAGGCAGGCGGCCAGCGCGGCGTTGCGCTTGCTGGTGGTATTGAGCAGCACGTTGTAGGCGCCGCCGTTGAGGGGCAGCGCGCCCACCACCTCGCCGTAAATCTTGCGGAACAGAAACAGCACCGCCGCCACCATCAGCAGGGCCACGAAGGCGTACTGGCCGGCGTAGGCAATAGCCAGCGCCGAAACATAGAGGCAGGACGAGGATATGTCGTTACCGCAAATGGCGGTGGCTTCCAGTTCGGTTAGCTTCTTGTGATGCGTGCTCATAAACGGGGGTGGGATGGGTAATAGAGGTTTTCAGGGAATAAACCGGAGCCCCCAAGCCGGGTAGCTGGCGGCGGGGCCGGATTCTAAGGTAGACTTTTTTCGGGCCGGCCGCCGGCCGAACCATCGGTCTGGGCGGGCTGTTTCGCATACGGAAAGTTCTATCTTTGAATCTGATTCCCACGTAAAAAATTGCCTTATGTCTTCTGAAGCTGACGTTCTCTCGCCCCAGGCCAAAGCCCACTCCGCCCAGCGCGGCTCCACCAACGCGGCCGGTTTCACCGACTATTTCGACCTCGACGGCCTGCTGACCGAGGAGCACAAGCTCATCCGCCAGAGCATTCGTGATTTCGTCAAAAAGGAAATCAGCCCCAACATCGAGAAGTGGGCCCAGCAGGCGCACTTCCCCAGCGAAATGGTGCGCAAGTTCGGCGAGGTGGGCGCGTTCGGCCCCACCATCCCCACCGAGTACGGCGGCGGTGGCCTCGACTACATCAGCTACGGCCTGATTATGCAGGAAATTGAGCGCGGCGACTCGGGCATGCGCTCCACGGCCTCGGTGCAGGGCTCCCTGGTGATGTTCCCGATTTACGCCTACGGCTCGGAGGAGCAGCGCCGCAAGTTTCTGCCCAAGCTGGCCAGCGGCGAGTGGCTCGGCTGCTTCGGCCTCACCGAGCCCGACCACGGCTCGAACCCCGGCGGCATGACCACGAACATCAAGGACATGGGCGACTACTACCTGCTGAACGGCGCCAAGCTCTGGATTTCCAACTCGCCCGAGTGCCAGGTAGCCGTGGTGTGGGCCAAAAACGAGGAAGGCCGCATCAAGGGCCTCATCGTGGAGCGCGGCATGGAAGGCTTCACGACGCCCGAAATCCACAACAAATGGAGCCTGCGCGCCAGCACCACCGGCGAGCTGGTATTCGACAACGTGCGGGTGCCCAAGGAAAACCTGCTGCCCGGCATCGACGGCCTCAAGGGCCCGCTCAGCTGCCTCGATTCGGCCCGCTTCGGCATTGCCTGGGGCGCTATCGGCGTAGCTATTGACTGCTACGAGTCGGCCCTCAAGTACAGCCTGGAGCGCGAGCAGTTCGGCAAGCCGATTGCAGCCTTCCAGCTCCAGCAGAAAAAGCTGGCCGAAATGATTACCGAAATCACCAAGGCCCAGCTGATGGTGTGGCGCCTCGGAGTGCTCAAAAACGAAGGCAAGGCCACCAGCGCCCAGATTTCGATGGCCAAACGCAACTCCGTCGAAATGGCCCTGCACATTGCCCGCGAAGCCCGCCAGATTCACGGCGGCATGGGCATCACGGGCGAGTACCCCATCATGCGCCACATGATGAACCTCGAATCCGTCATCACCTACGAAGGTACCCACGACATCCACCTGCTGATTACGGGCGCCGATATCACCGGCATCCAGGCATTCAAGTAAAGAGAGAAGGTGCATAAGTTCAAACGGCCGTTCTGGAAGCAGAGCGGCCGTTTTCTATAATTTTCGGATATGAATAAGGTGTTGCTCATTTTGATAATAGTGCTAGTTAGCTCTGTAGCCGCGTGTGCTCAAGTACCTGTTGCGCAATTCTATAAACTTGCTGATGCAGTACTTGATGGATTAAGGCCAAACGCAATTTCTTCTGTAAAAAGGGGAGATGATGGATATTATTATTGGCGCAACACTCCTGCAGATACGCCAACCGTACGCCTTCTGTTGCTAGACCACGCGTACGGTGATAGTCAGGTTTCTGGGCGCTTCATATCGGCTAACCAAGGCACTGAGTGGTACGCAGGGTTGCGTAAGTATTTTTCAGAGCGCGACATTGCCTCATTTCAGCAGCAACTACCGGCGGCCCATAGCTTCACCTTTGAGCAGGCTTATATAAAGTACGATTGGGTGCATGTCATAAGCCAGGATACGATCCGAGCTATTGATGGTAGGACGTCAAAGAAAGGGCAAATAGTATCATTAGATCCTAGAGGAGATTATCTTTCAAAGCACTATGGTAACTGGCAACTATTCAGTATTTCCGGAATGCTATTTTCTGAGGATGGCAAGCGGGCAATGGTCGAAGTCGGTTACGGGACTGGTATGGATGTGTGGATATATGAGAAGATAAAGGGCCAATGGCACAAGAAAGTTGCTATCTACTCGATGGTTCGGTAGAAAGACTATTCCGTTGTTGTAAATATCTTTTAAAATAGAAACAGCTCGCGTCTTTACCGCAGCGCATCAAACGCGTACTGGGCGCTGCTCCAGAACGCATCCAGCGCCACCAGCCGGGGCTTGAAGAAGGGGATAAGCCGGGGCCAGTCGTCGCGCGCGAACAGGTTGGCGGGGCGCAGCTCCTGGTAGATGCGGGCCAGCGGTTGCCCGCTGTCGTTGACGGCGGCCGGCTCCCAGGTCCAGGCTTCGCCGGTGGCTTCTTCCAGCAGCGGCCGTAGCTCCCGGAACTGCTCGAAGAACAGCTCACGCAGGCCCGCGTCGGGGTGGGTAATTTCGATGCCGATGGTAGCGTGGCGGTTGTCGGCGTGCAGGCGGAAGTACACGTGCTTGAGGCCGGTTTTATAGTTCATCCAGTTCACCAGCCCGCCATCGGCCGACGGTACGGGCTGCATGTACTGGCCCAGCGTGGTCCAGAAGGCTTGGCGGAGTTGGGTGGCTTCGGTCTTGCTATACATAGGCGGGCAAAGGTAGCGGGTGGGCGGAGGAGGGCGGCCGAACCCGGGCAAACGCGGCCCGCGCTGCCGGGTTGCGCAAACCGGCGCGACCCAAACCCGATTTGCTGCGTAGTTTAGGGCCTCACTACGCCTTCCTCCCATGTCCAAATCAGCCCCCGCCAACGCCCTGGTGCTGCTCGAATGCCTCGTGGCCGGCACCACGCACCGCCCCGGCCTGCGCGAGTTCGAGCCGCAACTGCTGCCCGGCCAGCTGCTGGCCCTCACCCGCGAAGCCGACAGTTCCTACGACGATTGGGCCGTACGCGTGCTCACCAGCGGCCCCGGCGAGGCGTTCTGGCTCGGCTACCTGCCCGAGGGCCGCAACGAAACCGTAGCGCGCCTGCTCGATGCCGGCTACCCGCTCGCGGCCCGCCTCACCCACAAAGCCTGGGAAGACGAGTGGCTGCATCTGGAAATTGAAGTGCTGCTGGAGCGGTAAAGCGCGGTAGTCCAATAACGAAACGGTCATTCAGAGCGCAGCGAAGAATCTCGCGTGCCAAAGTAATTCCTTACGGTAGGATTACCATTGCACGCGAGATTCTTCGCTCCGCTCTGAATGACCGTTCTTATACAGTTCACCGTCTACAGCAAATCGGCCAGGGCCAGCACCTGCTGGCGGGCCTGCGCTATTTCGGGGTGGTCGGGGAAATGCTGCTGCACCCAGCGCGTGAAGCCGCCGACGATGCTGCCCACGGCCTCGCGGTTGCTGGCCGGCGCCGGCTCGCTGGCCCGCCGCTCCTCGTCCGATAGGGTCGGGAAGGCGTCTTCCAGCCCGATATGGCTCATCAAATCCGACACGAACACCATACCGCAGACCTGCAGGGCCTGGTAAAGCTGCACCACTTCGGGCATCGTGAGAGGCAGCGGCTCGTGGGGCTGCGCGTGGCCGAGCCGGGCAATCAGCGGCTCCAGCGCCGCGGGCTGCAAGTGGGGCAGCGCCCGCACGGCCTGCGCAAACGGGTGGTCGGTGTCCTGCGGCAGACTGACGGCCAACAGCAGCGCCAGCCTCATAATGTGCAGCTGCGGCGGCAGCGGCCGCAGCTCCGCCACGGGCCGCGCCGCCAGCTGCCCGGTCAGAAATCCGGCAAATGCTTCCTCCAGCGCCAAGCGGTGCAGGCCCAGCGAAGCCGCCCCCGCCGGGGCCGCTACGTGCTCTTCCAACTGCCCCAGAAAGGCCTCGCTCAGCTGCCGGCAGTAGGCGAGCAGTTGGCCCAGCTGCTCCTCGGTAATATCCATAGCCTGCCGCACGTAGGCCAGCACCGGCGCCGCCAGGCTGGTTTCCAGCGTCAGGCCACCCAGCAGCAGCAGGTGGTACACGGCCAGCGGCTCCTGCCGCAGCGCTGCCAACAGCTGCGCTTGGCTGCTGATACCGTTTAGCCGTTGTATCATAGGTACATCGAGGCCGCTAAGCTGATGCATACGGCTGGTATTGGGGGTAGCGGGCCGGCTCAGCAATTCCAGCGCGGCCATGCCGTGCAGGTTCAGGGTGTGGGTGAGTTGGGCGTAGAAATCGGCAGGCAACGTATCGAGCCAGGAGTTGGAAGCGGGCATGAGCAAGGCGACGGGTTGAGGCCGCAAGGTACGCCATGGACCCCTGCAAAGCCGATAAGGGCCGTTGCTGTTTCCAGTTTTGCTAAAGAAATTAGTTGTATTCAAAATAGCCACTATTTTTTGCTAAAAAAGGCACCAAGGCCCGCGGCAAAGTGTTACCTTTCGACACGCTGAATTATTGCCCGACTTATGCGCGAACCGCTCCTGACGGGTGGCACCGACCACTACGACGCCACCGATAAAGACATTGACAAGGCCCTGCGGCCACTTTCCTTCGACGACTTTGCCGGCCAGGACAAGGTGGTGGAGAACCTGAAGGTGTTCGTGGCCGCCGCCAAGCGCCGCGGCGACGCCCTCGACCACGTGCTGCTCCACGGCCCTCCCGGTCTGGGCAAAACCACCCTCTCGCACATCATCGCCAACGAGCTCGAAGCGGGCATCAAGATGACTTCGGGCCCGGTGCTCGACAAGCCGTCCGACCTGGCCGGCCTGCTCACCAACTTGGAGCCCCACGACGTGCTCTTCATCGATGAGATTCACCGCCTGAACCCGGTGGTGGAAGAGTACCTGTACTCGGCGATGGAGGATTACCGCATCGACATCATGCTCGACTCGGGCCCCAACGCCCGCTCGGTGCAGATTTCGCTGTCGCCCTTCACGCTCATTGGCGCCACTACGCGCTCGGGCATGCTTACCTCGCCGCTGCGGGCCCGCTTCGGCATCAGCTCGCGCCTCGAATACTATGATGCCAAGCTACTGACCAGCATCGTGGGCCGCTCGGCCGAAATTCTGGCCACGCCCATTGAGGATGAGGCGGCCTACGAAATTGCGCGCCGTTCGCGCGGCACCCCGCGCATCGCCAACAACCTGCTGCGCCGCACCCGCGACTTTGCCCAGATTAAAGGCACCGGCACCATCACCCAGGACATTGCCCAGTTTGCCCTGGCCGCCCTCGACGTGGACGCCCGCGGCCTCGACGACATGGACAAGCGCATCCTGACCACCATCATCGACAAGTTCAAGGGTGGACCCGTCGGCATCACCACCATCGCCACGGCCTGCGGCGAGGAGGGCGAAACCATCGAGGAAGTCTACGAGCCGTTCCTGATTCAGGAAGGCTACATCAAGCGCACCAGCCGCGGCCGCGAAGCCACCGAAGCCGCTTACGAGCACCTGGGCCGCACCATGCCCCAGCACCTGCGCGGCAACTCGGCCACCGGCGAGCTGTTCAGCTGATATATTAACGTAAAGTTGCTGTCATCCTGAGCATGTCGCGTAGCAAGCGAGGACGAAGGACCTTGTCACCCTGAACAGAACGATAATCGCAGTTCTATTCAGGGTGATAAGGTCCTTCGTCCTCGCTTGCTACGCGACATGCTCAGGATGACGTATTTTTGTCGTTTCCTAAGTGCCCCGCCCATGCTGCCGACCGCCCACTACACTGCTTTCATCAAACGCCGGGCGGCGGAGTTGGGCTTTATGTACTGCGGCATTTCAGAGGCCGGATTTCTGGAGGAAGAAGCGCCGCGGCTCGAAAACTGGCTCAACAAGAACATGCACGGCCAGATGGCCTACATGGCCAACCACTTCGACAAGCGCCTCGACCCGCGGCTGCTCGTCGATGGGGCCAAATCGGTGATTTCGCTGCTGCTCAACTACTACCCGCCCCCGGAAACCCAGCAGCCCGACGACACGCTCAAAGTCAGCAAATACGCCTACGGGCGCGACTACCACTTTGTCATCAAGGACAAGCTAAAGGAGCTGTTGCACGATATGCAGCAGGAGATAGGGGAAGTGGGCGGCCGCTGCTTCGTCGATTCGGCGCCGGTGCTCGATAAGGCCTGGGCCAAGAAGAGTGGGCTGGGCTGGGTGGGCAAAAACTCCAACCTGATTACGCCCGGCACCGGCTCGTTCTACTTCATTGCCGAGCTGATTGTGGACGTGCCGCTGGACTACGACGGCCCCATCAAAGACTACTGCGGCACCTGCACCAAGTGCCTCGACGCCTGCCCTACCCAGGCCATTACCGAGCCTTACGTGGTGGATGGCAGCAAGTGCATCAGCTACTTCACCATCGAATTGAAGGACCAGATTCCGCGCGAAGTAGAAGGCAAATTCGGCAACTGGATGTTCGGCTGCGACATCTGCCAGGACGTGTGCCCCTGGAACCGCTTTGCCAAGCCCCATCAGGAGCCCCAGTTCAACCCGCACCCCGCCCTGAAAGACCTCAGCCGCGGCGACTGGCAGGAAATCACCCACGAGCTGTTTTCGGAGCTGTTCCGGCAGTCGGCCGTGAAACGCACGGGCTACGCGGGGCTGCAGCGCAATATTCGGTTCGTGACGGATGGGCAGGATACCGCTACGCCCGCAACTCTGGACTGAGCTAAACCAAAAACGCAAGGGCCGGGCAGCGCCACCAAGTAGGTGCGGTGCCCGGCCCTTGCGCTGCCGGCTGCCTGGGGAGCGGCCGGGAAGGGGGCTCAGCCCACGGCCGGCTGACCGAATACGCGGTTCAGCAAGCGGTGGTAAACGCGGGAAAATTGTTGGTAGCACCAGCTTTTAAGTTCCAGCCAATCGGCCGGCACCAGGTTGCGCAGGGCTTTGCGCAGTTCCTTTTCAAAAAGGATTTTGTCGAAGCTGACTTTCAGCAGAATAGTTTTAGCATACTCCAACATGGCGTTGACTAATTTGGGGTGGGAAAGGTGAAAAAGAGCGGAGGGGAAAAAGGTGGAACAATGAGTTTGTGCAGCTAAACTGCCCCTTTTACGGTCGCCACAAAAAAAGGCTGAACATGGGCCGAAGCAAGTACGCTGCGTTCTTGAAAGATACAAAAAATTGCCGGACAGATGCAAGCCCGGGCATTGAGTAGACTTGGGACAGAAAAACTAAAAGCGGCCGAAGAAACGCCAATTGCGCTTCTCCGGCCGCTTGTGCTTCCCGGCTACCAGGCCGGAACTAGTAGGTAAACAGCGCCGCCACGTCGGTGGCCACTACGGCGTTGGCGGGCTCGTCGAACGCCTCGGCCACTTTGCGCAGAATGGCTTCGGGGCTGAGCGGCGGCGTGGCTACGTTGATGGGCAGCGTGGAGTTGAAGGGCACCGAAGTCAACGCCCCGTTATCGGCCGCGCTGTAGGCCTGGACGCTGTTCGACTCGCCCGCATAAACGCGGGCCACGGCCGTGCCCGTCGTGCCTACGGGCGCATCGTCGGGGCTAATCCAGCTTTTTACCGTGGCGCCGCGTTGCCGCCGCAGGGTGCGCAGGTGCGAGGCGTGGCGGGCTTCCACCGTGTGGCTGCGTAGCAGCAGCTCGCTCAGGTAGATATCAGCGCGCACAAACTCCACCTGGGTTTTATACACCCGCACGGCCGCATCCTTCAGCACCTGGGCCACCAGCAGGTAGGTGTCGGGGTTGGTTTGGATGTCGGGGTAGAGGGCGGCGCGGGCGCCGTTCTGGCTGCCCGTAAAATCGTAGCGCGGGGCGGCGGGCAGCGTGGCCCCGCCGTCGGTAATCAGCTGCGAAACTAGGGCCACGCGTTGCACCTCCTGCTCCCGAATCACCTGGATGCCGGTTTTTTCGGCGGCCGTGAGGGGCAGGGCGGTGTAGCCGGGCACGAGGCCCAGGGCCCGCGAGTGCAGCTCGTTGCCGAGGGCGGCCAGTTGGCGTACCAGCAGCAGCACATCGAGGCGGGTACGGGTATCGAGGGTGCCGGCGGTGGCGGGCTGGCTGAGGGCGCCGAGCAGCAGGCCCGGCAGCAGCGCGGTGCCGGCCTGGCCCAGCCGGCCCAGGGCAGCGCGGCGCGCGCCAGCCGGTTGGGGCGCAGCAGCAGTCGAATCGAGGTCGGCCAACCGGGCCAGCAGGTTCAGAAAGTCCATGAGAAAGGAAAAGCGGGGCTTAAAGCAGCATCAGGTTGTCGGCCACCAGCACTGCCGGTACCAGCGGAGAAAGCAGCGTAGCTACCTCCACGGGCGTCTTCACCGTGTCGAGGCTGGCCTGGGAGCCGGTGATGGCAACTACATCGGGGCCGGCGAAGGAGTTGGGCTCGGCCTGGTCGCGCACAAAGGCGGCGTGGCGGGCCTTCACCGAGGCAATTTTAAGTAGCAGGCGCAGGTAGCTGAGGTTGCGCAGCCGCCGGCCCAGCCCGTTGTAGGCGCCCACACCAAGGTCTTCCAGCTTGCTGGCCGCCTCATACACACCTTTGCGCGTGGTGAGGGTGTAGGGGGTGAAGTTGAATTCCAACGCCTTCGTCAGGTTGCTATCGTAGGCATTGGTCGACAGCACCGATTTGTAGAACTCGCGGTAAATAACCGCGTGGTCGCGCATATCCACGAAGGCCTCCTTGTCGGCGGCGGTGAAGTCGGCGGGGGGCGTGGTCACCAGCTTCTGGTAGAAGTCGGCCTGAATCTGGGCCAGCAGGTAGGTCAGGTTGAAGATGCCCGTGTCGTCGCCCTTGAACGTCAGCGTGCCGGTGGTAACCTCTGGGGTCGGGGTAGGGTTGTCCTCCTTTTTATCGTTGCAACCGGCCAGAACCAGTGCCGAAGAAGCGGCCGTAGCGCCGGCTACCCGCAAGAAAGTGCGGCGGCGCAGGGCCCGGCCCGAAAATGAAGTGTCTGCCAAATCAGCCATACGCGAAAATAAACCCGAAAAGCGGCAACCCAACGCAGGCTGCCAGCTCCCGGCGGGCAAAGGTACTTCTTTGAACCGGGATGCTCTGTTGCCACGATACCAATACCGGCCGAAAGGTTGCGTAGCCGGCCCGTATAGTTGCAACCAACCTGCATTAACCGGCAAACCGCTCCGAATAGGCTGCGGGGGGCAGACCCAACAAAACAGGCTGCCCTTTACGGAGCAGCCTGTTTCAAAAGCAAGCCAAAAGGCTTGGCGCAATTTATTCTACCAAGCCACCAGCGCGCTTAGTGTCGAGCACCTCAGCCATGGTCAGGACTTCGTCAAACGAAGCCGCAGCGTCGTTGGCCGAGTATCCCGAGCCAAGCTTGGTGATATCGACTTTCGATTGTACAGTGTTGTCTTCGCGGGGCGAGGTTTCGCCGGTGTACACCGGACCCAGCGGAGCCGGCAGATTCGAGTCGGCGGCCGGAATCCAGGGCGTCTGCATGCGCATGGTGCGGATGTGGGCGGCGTGGCGGGCTTCTACTGAGTGAATCTGGAGGGCTACCTGCAACAGGCTGGTAGTACCGGCCACCTGCCCCATCAGGGCGCCAGCCTGGCCTTTGTAGGCCCGTACTCCGGTGTCTTCCAGCGCCTGGGCTACTACCAGCTGCGTGGTATAGTCAGCCGGGAAAGCCGACGCCTTGAACTTCTTGCCCGTTACCGGCGTGCCTTTGAGGGCCGTGATGGTGTCGGTAAGAAGCTTTACGTGCGCCGTTTCGTGCTTGTAGATGGTGTCGATGGCACCGGCCGGAGCACCGGCGGGTACTTTGCCGGCATCTTTCATCTTCTTGTAGAAGTCCTGCTCCAGCAGTTCCAGCGTCAGGGCGTAGTTCAGAACTTCAATAACACCGGTGCCGGTAGTCTGGCCGTAGGCTTTCGAGAACAGCGAAGCCACGAAAACCGGGGCGGCAGCCAGGGCACCTTTCTGAGCAGTGTTGCCAAGGCTCTTGAATACGGCCCGGCGCGAGTCGAAGCGGCCCAGTACGTCGGCGTCTACTTCCGACAGTTGTTCGATAATGCGAAGTATGTTCATGATGAAGTCTCGTTAAAAGGAAGGGAGGAATTACTTGCCGACTTTCGAAGCGTCGAGCTTCACTTTGAGGTAGCCCGAAGCAGCCGTGATAACTTCGACCGGCTCCATGGCCTTGTCCAAGCCCATAGAATCAACTACTTCCTCATTGGCAAACGAGCCGTTGGAAATCAGGTCGCGCACATAAGCGGCGTGGCGGGCTTCCACCGATACAATTTTGCCGGCAATTACCAGGTAATCCGCCTTCTTGATGTACTTGCCGGCACCGTTGTAGGCGGCTACGCCCAGGTCCTCGAAGGCCTTGGCAGCACCCAGCACCGAAGCGCGCTTGGTGAAATCAATGGAACTGAAGTTCAAGTCAGCCGCCGTCAGGGTTGGGATAATCTGGTTGGGCGCATCGCGGGTGATGGCAGCCTTGAAAAAGTCGCGGTGAATGGCTTCGTGGGCCGCTACCTGATTAAAGTAATTCTTCTCCACGTCCGCAAAATCAATAGCTGGGGTAGCCTTTACCTGGGCGTAGAACGCGGCTTCGAGCTGCTCCAGGGCGTAAGCGTAGTTGAGCACGCCCACGTCGCCCGAGCCCAGGCTGATGGTGCCGTCGTTGGGCACCACATTGGTGTTTTCGTCGTCGTCGCAGCCCGAGAGCAGCAGGGCCGTGGCACCGGCCGTGGCGCCGGCGTACATGAAGAACGAGCGCCGCTTGATGGGCGTGTACAGCGGCTTGGCGAATTCCGCCTCTTCGCTGGCATTTTGCTTGATGTTGGACATTGGGAAATAAGTTTGGGTGAAAAAAGGCAATAAGGGTCTGCCCGCCATCAGGCAGTAATTTGAAAACCAATAACTTCCATCCTGGTAAGCTGGAGGGTATTTGTTGCGTTGAGTTACGGCGCCAACTCAGCAGTGGATTGATAAATGCCCGAATTATGTATAATATGAATCATAACCCACTGATAAATAGAATATAACTTTTTTTATTTGGAGTTACACTTAATTTTTAGATGAATCTAATTTAGGGTGCCCAACAAGCAGGCTCAGACCAACAACCTAATTTGTGCGCCACCAGCTGCAGAGCCGAAAAAGCGGCCCAAACCAGTTTTTCGTAGCTTTGAAACCCACCCGCTGAAGTTGGGCCCCATGCGCGTAGTATTGGTTTTGTTTTGCTGGATACTGCTGCTGGCGGCCCCCGGGGCCCGTGCGCAGCCAAGCCCACCCACTGCCGCTGCCGCTGATATTGAACTGGGCCCGAGCGCGATTCCGCTCAACGAATACTACACCATCAGCTTCCGGCTGCGCGGCGCCCCGCTGGAGCGCTACTCGGCCTTCCCCGATCTGGAGGGCTTCAAGAAAAGCGGCAAGTCGAGCACCACCACCACGCGCATCGTGGGCGGCCAGCAGTTCACCGAGCTGACCATCACGCAGCGCTACGCCGCTTTTGCTGAGGGCGAGTTTGAAATCAAGCCCTTCAGCATGAAAGTGAATGGGCTGACGCTGGAGTCGGCAGGGGCCACGCTGACGGTGGGGCCGCAGCAGGCCGCCGCGCCGCCCGCGCCCGGCGGCACCGCGCCGCTGCAGGGCCTGGGCCTGCTCGACCAGCTTTTCGGCAAGCCCAAACCCCAGGACTACGTGGAGCCCCAGGATCAGGCCTTTCTGACCGTGGCCACCGATAAGCCGCGGGTGTTTGTAGGCGAGGGCCTGCACGTGGCGCTGTATTTCTACCTGCGGCCCGAAGACCAGGCCGTGCTCGATTTCTACGATTTCGCGGGCCAATTGCCGGGCATCATCCGGCAGTTGCGCCAGCGCACGGTGTGGGAGGAAAGCTTCGACGAGCAGGAAGTGGTGCCCGAAAACGTGACGGTGGGCGGCAAGCCATTTCTGCGCTACCGCCTCTGGGAAGCCGAACTGTATCCGCTCAATGCCGCGCCGCTGGCCTTTCCGGCCGTCGAGCTGAAGATGCGCAAGTACAAGGTGGCCAAGAAGCCCGCCGAGGGCCTCGACAACCGCCTCGAAGGCTACAAAACCTACCGCTCGGCTCCGCTGGCGGTGCCCGTGGTGCCGCTGCCGCCCCACCCGCGCCGCGACCAGGTGCCGGTGGGCAACTACGAGCTGAAGGAGTTTCTCGACCGCACCCGCTTCCAAACCGGCCGCACGTTTGCCTACACCTTCGGGCTCGAAGGCGAGGGCAACCTGGCCACCGTGAATCTGGCCGCGCCCGTGCCGCCGGTCGGGCTCGAACTCTACGGCCCCGAAGTGCAGCAGACGCTCACGCGTCAGAACGGCCGGGTGGGGGGGCGCAAGAGCTTCCGCTTCCGGCTGGTAGCCCGGCAGCCCGGCCCCGTGCGCCTCGATACGCTGTTTCAGCTCATCGTCTTCAACCCCAGTACCGCCCGCTACGACACGCTGCGGCCGAAGCTGCGGCCCGTGGTGCGGGGACCCGAGCGCACGGCCAACACCCTGCGCCCCGTGCCCACCGACCCGTTCTACCGTCAGGCCCTGGCGGCCGCCGACAGCACGCCCCAGCCCCGCGGCATCTACCGCGACGTGCGCCGCTACGCCAACCTGTTTCTGGCCGCCCTGCTGGTTTTCGCGCTCTGGGGCTGGTGGCGAGCGAGGCGGTGATTTGGTGATTTGGCGACGTGGTGATTTGGTGAATGAAAAAGAGAACGTCATTCCGACGAAGGAGGAATCTCGCTTGCTGAAGTAGTAGACCTGACGTTACCATTGCACGCGAGATTCCTCCTTCGTCGGAATGACGTTCTTACCTTCGCCCACTCATTCGCCAAATCACCACCTCACCAAATCACCGTATGAACACGTTCGGCCGCCTGTTTCGCATTACCACGTTTGGCGAGTCGCATGGGCCGGGGATTGGGGTGGTGATTGATGGGTGCCCGGCGGGGCTGGCCGTGAGCGACGCGCAGATTCAGGCGGCGCTGGACCGGCGGCGGCCGGGGCAGTCGGACCTGACGACGCCGCGCTCCGAGGCCGACCGGGTGGAGGTGCAGTCGGGCATCTTCCGGGGTGAAACCACCGGCACGCCCATCAGCCTCTACATTCGCAACCAGGACCAGCACAGCCACGACTACTCGCACATCGAGCACGCCTACCGCCCCTCGCACGCCGACTACACCTACGACCAGAAGTACGGCCGGCGCGACTTCCGGGGCGGCGGCCGCAGCTCGGCCCGCGAAACGGCCGCCCGCGTAGCCGCCGGTGCCGTGGCCCAGCAGCTGCTCAACCAGCACGCTATTCAGGTGGATAGTTACGTGTCGCAGGTGGGGGCCGTGGCCGTGCCGGTGAGCTACGAGGCGCTGGATTTGGGGTTAATTGACACCAACCCCGTGCGATGCCCGCACCCCGAAACGGCCGCGCGTATGGCCGAGCTTATCCGCCAGACCCGCGACCGGCACGACACGGTGGGCGGGCTGGTAACGGGTGTGGTGCGGGGCCTGCCGGCGGGCCTCGGCGAGCCGGTATTCGATAAGCTGCACGCCGAGCTGGGCCGGGCCATGCTGGGCATCAACGCCGTGAAGGGCTTCGAGTACGGCTCGGGCTTTGCCGGCACGCTGCTGTTCGGCTCCGAGCACAACGACGAGTTCTATACCGACGAAACCGGCCGCGTGCGCACCCGCACCAACCACTCGGGCGGCGTGCAGGGCGGCATCAGCAACGGGCAGGATGTGTATTTCCGGGTCGCCTTCAAGCCCGTGGCGACCATTCTGCAGCCCCAAAGCACCATCAACGACCAGGGCGCGGCCGTTACGCTGGCCGGCCGCGGCCGCCACGACCCCTGCGTGCTGCCCCGCGCCGTGCCCATCGTGGATGCCATGACCAGCCTCGTACTGGCCGATTTACTGCTGCGGGCGCGCGCCAACCGGATTTAGCGCGCGTCGGCCACCGGGCCGGGCAGCACCCAGGGCGCCGGGCCCAGCGTGCGGTGCACCGTCAGCAGGTTGAGCGTGGGGCTGACGAGCGGCTGGGGTGGGTGGCCGTTGAGGCTGACGCTCGATTCGCAGTAGATGGCCACCGGCGGCAGGCCCCGGCGCCGGTAGTCGTCGGCCAGCAGGTGGGCGAACTGCAGCAGTAAATCGGGGCTGGCCGTGAGCTTGTGGGCCTGGTTGGGCGTGAGGTAGCTGCTTGGCCATATCAGCTCCTGGGTGCCGTCGGGCAGGTGCACCCGGAACGCGGCCGTGCCGGTTTTGCTGCGCAGCATCAGGTGCCAGCTGAAACGGTGGCCCTCCTCGGTCCAGTGCACATCGGAAGGATACAGGAAGTGGCGCAGCGGCACCAGCACCTGCACCGCCACGAACAAACCCAGGCCGGCCAGCACCCAGCGGGTCCGGCGCGGCGCAATTGTTGGCGCACTTTGCGCGGCCTCGGTAGCCAGCGGCACCCGCGCCCGGAACCAGCGGCCCACGAAGCCCGGCAGCCGGCGCGGGAAATCGGGCGCGAAAAACAGGCTGGTGAGCAGGATGGAAAACCACGGAAACGTACCCAGCCCGAACACTACCACATTGGTCAGGTGAAACAGCACGGCCACCCCAAACGCCCAGGGCCGGCTGCGGCGCCACAGCAGCAACGGCACCACCAGCGCATCGAAGGCAATGCCGCCGTAGCTCAGCAACCAGGCCGCAGTGGGCTGGCTCAGTAGCGGCCCGATAAGCGGATAATGGGCCTTGGCGCCCAGCCACACCGTGAGCGGGCGCGCCGCCAGCCAGTCGGGGTTGAGCTTGGCCAGCGCGGCCAGCGCGTACACCAGCCCCATCTGAAACAGTAGCACCAGCCGCGTCCAGGCCGGGGTAGTGGCGGCGGGGGCCACGCGGCCGGCGCGCACGTCGGCCGAGGCGGCGCGGTGGGCGGGCAGCACCGCCAGCACGGCCGCTACCAGCGCGTAGAGGTAGAAGTGGTTGATGTACTCGGTTTCTTCGAGCAGCAGCAGGGCCCCGTAGCTCAGGCTGAGCGTGGCCGCCGCCGCGCGGTAGTGCCAGCCGGCGGCTACGGCCAGTCCGGCCACCATTACCAGCGCGTAGATAGCGTAAATGCCGGCCGGTGGCGGGTGCGGCAGCCACTCCCAGCCCAGGTAGCGAAAGTGGAATTGCGGCTCGGTGTAGTTGCGCACCCGCCCCAGCAGAATGGCCCCGCCGTGCTCCAGGGCCAGCAAAAAGCCCACGCCCAGCCGGAAATACACCAGCCAGGCAATGTCAACGGGGCGAAACAGGGCGGCAGTCAGGCGGGACATAATTGGGGCTACTGGGGCACTGGGGCTACAAGCTTCAGGCTGCAAGCTACAAGCTGACGTTCAACATCCGCTTATAGCTTGCGGCTTGGCCATTACGCCGCCCGCGTCGTGCTTACCGCGGCATCAGCAGGCTGACGTTCAACATCAGCTTGTAGCTTGCGGCTTAAAGCTTGTAGCTTAAGCAAAGAAGCTACCTTTGCAACTATTGCCGCCCCGCGCGGTTTTATGGTATTGAGGCCGACCAGAACGGCCCGTTTTCTCTCCGCTTGTCACCAAGTCTTTCAAACATGGCTGAACAACTCACTGCCCCCGCCGGCCCGGTTTCCATTTACGCCGAGGCCTCGCCCAACCCCGAATCCATGAAATTCGTGCTCAACGCCCAGCTTTTGGCTGATGGGGTGAGCGTGGATTACCCGACCCTGGAAGCCGCCGTTAACTCGCCGCTGGCCCAGGAGCTGTTCAATTTCGATTATGTGGGCCGCGTATTCATCGCCCAGAACTTCGTTACCATCACCAAGAGCACCGACCACCAGTGGGCCCAGCTGATTCCGGAGCTGCGCACCTTCCTTAAGTCGTACATCGAGGCCAACGGCCCCATTTTCACCGTCGACCCCGCCGCCGAGCAGCAGGCGCAGGCATCGGCCGCGCCCGCCAACGCCTCGGAGGCCGACCAGGCTACCAGCCAGAAAATCATCGACCTGCTCGATAACTACGTGCGCCCCGCCGTGGAGCAGGACGGCGGCAATATCACCTTCAAAAGCTACCATGAGGGCATCGTGACCGTGAACCTGCAGGGCTCGTGCTCGGGCTGCCCCTCGGCCACCGTTACGCTCAAGTCGGGCATCGAAAACCTGCTCAAGCGCATGGTGCCCGAGGTGCAGAGCGTGGTAGCCGAAGGCATCACCATCTAATCACAGATGTTGCAGATGAGTGGATGCCGCAGATGTAGGCGTCAACCCACCTAAGATACAAAGAGCCCGGCCGGTTGGTCGGGCTCTTTCTGTTTTACTGAGGACGAGAAATCGGCACTCCACCATCTACCAAAGAAAGAGCCCGACCAACCGGCCGGGCTCTTTCTTTGGTAGATCAGAAGCTTACAGAACGAATCTGCGCTATCCAACCATCTGCAACATCTGTGATCAGGTGTGCGAGGTGCTCAGTTTGGGAACTCCAACTTCGCCGGTGTCGCCCAGCGGGGTCTTGTCCTTGCGGCCGTAGGTGTCGACAATCAGGCCGGCGGCAATGAATAGCGACGAGTAGGTGCCGAACACCACACCGAGCAGCATGGCGAAGGAGAACGAGCGCAGCGTTTCGCCCCCGAAGATGTAGAGCACCAGCATTACCAGGAACACGGTGGTGAACGTAATCATGGTGCGCGAGAACGTGCTGTTCAGGGCCGGGTTTACCACCTGATTGAACGAGAGGTGCTTGTTTTCCTGCAGATATTCCCTGATTCGGTCGTAGATAACGATGGTGTCGTTCATCGAGAAGCCGATGGTCGTCAGGATGGCGGCCACGAATACCTGGTCCATCTCGTAGTTGAGGCCGAAGGCCCGCGCAATCGGGAACGACGCAATAACGATGAGCGCATCGTGGAACAAAGCCACTACCGCCGCCATCGAGTACTGCCACTTCTCGAACCGGAAGAGCACGTACACGAAAATGGCCAGCAGCGTGAGGCCCAGACTCAGCACCGACGTCCGCTTGATGTCGTCGGCAATGGTGGCGCCCACTTTCGCGGTGCTCTCGATTTTGGGATTCAGGGCGCCGTATTTGGCGTTGAGGCCGGTAAGCAGCGCCGTTTTCACTTTGTCGTCGGCCGCTACGCTCTCGTCGTCGGCCAGGTAGCCGGTCGTGATGCGCAGGCGGTTGCTGGCGCCAAAGGTTTTGGCCTCGGTGCCAGTGCCGGCAAAGTAGTCCTTGGTGAGCATGTCGCGGGCATCGGAAGCCACTACGGCCTTATCGAAGCTCACAACGTAAGCCCGGCCGCCGCGGAAGTCGACGCCCAGGTTGGGGCCGCCCTGCACGTACATCAGCCCGAAACCAATCAGAATGAAAACGGTCGAGAAGAGGTAGGCCAGCTTGCGCTTGCCCATAATGTCGAAGTTGACGTTTTTGAACAGGTTGCGCGACAGGAACGTGCTGAAGGTCAGCGAAGTGGTTTCCTTTCCTTTCACCATCCACTCGATAATCAGGCGCGAAATGTACACGGCCGACAGGAACGAGGTGAACACGCCAATCAGCAGCGTGATGGCGAAGTTTTGCACCGGACCCGTACCGAAAATGAACAGGATGGTGGCAATAATCAGCGTGGTGACGTTGGCGTCGAAGATGGCGGAGAAAGCCCGCGAGTAGCCTTTGTTGATGGCGTCCTTGGGCTGCAGGCCGTGGTCCATTTCCTCGCGGATTCGCTCGAAAATAAGCACGTTGGCGTCTACCGAAGCCGCAATTACGAGCAGCAGACCGGCAATGCCGGGCAGCGTGAGGGCGAAGCTGAACTGGGCCAGAATGCCCATAATCAGGAACAGGTTGAACAGCAGCACGGCGTCGGCCACGATGCCGGCGCGGCCGTAGTAAGCCGCCATAAAGGCCATGATAATCAGCAGGCCGCCGAGCGTGGAGTACAGGCCCTGGTTGGTGGCTTCCTGGCCCAGCGAGGGGCCTACCACGGCTTCTTCCACAATGCGGGTAGGAGCGGGCAGCTTACCGGCTTTCAGCACGCTGGCCAGGTCCTGGGCTTCCTCGATGGTGAAATTGCCCGAAATGCTGGAGTTGCCACCGGCAATTTCGGCCTGCACCACGGGGGCCGAATACACGTAGTCGTCGAGCACGATGGCTACCTGGCGGCCGATGTTGGCGGCCGTCAGGCGCTGCCACTTGCGGGCGCCGTTCGAGTTCATCTGCATCGACACCTCGGCGCCGCCGCCCTGCTGGCTGAAGTCGCCGCGGGCATCCGAAATAACTTCGCCGCCGATGGGCGCTTCCATGTCGCGGCTCTTGCGGATGGCGTAGAGCTGCAGGTACTCCTGGCCGTCAATCACGTCGGGCTTCACGCCCCACATCAGCGTCAGGTTGGAGGGCAGCACGGCGCGGGTGTCGGCGCTGTGCAGCACAGCATTCACGCGGGCCGTGTCGCGGATGTTGGCACCCAGCGTGCCGGGCATCGTGAACAGGCTGCCCAACACATTTTTCTGGGCCAGGGCCGCGGTGTCGGTTTTAGCGGCGGCGGTGTTTTTCTGGGCCAGCTGGCGGGCCAGGGCCGAGGTGTCGCCGGCAGCAGCAGCGGTAGGAGCAGTGCCGGCGGTGGTGGCAGCAGCGGCGGCCGGCGCGGCGGCAGCTTCTTTGGCGCTCAGCACCTGGTTGAGCTGGTTGAGGTAGGGCGCAAATTCATCCTGGCGCCATACTTCCCAGAACTCCAGCTTGGCCTGGCCCTGCACGAGCTTGCGCACGCGGTCGGGGTTATCCACGCCGGGCAGCTCAATCTGAATGCGGCCGGTGCCTTTTACCCGCTGAATGCTGGGCTGGCTGGTGCCGAACTTGTCGATACGAGTGCGCAGAATATCGAACGAGCGGTCGATGGCCTCCTCAATCTGCTTGTTGATTTCGCCGATAACCTTGTCGTCCGACGAGTTGATGTCGATAGCGCCCTTGTTGATGGTGTTGGCAAAAATGCGCGCCAGCTTATCGTTGGGCGCTACCGAGCGGAACGACTGGGCAAACAGCGTAGTGAAAGGCGTGCCCGGGTTGGTGCGCTGCAGGGCCTCGGCCTGCGTCATGGCCTTGTTGAAGTTGGCGTCCTTGCTCTTGCCGCTCATGGCGCGCACAATTTCCACCGGCGACACTTCCAGCGTCAGGTGCATGCCGCCGTTCAGGTCCAGGCCCAGGCCCAGCTCCGACTGCCGCACCTCCTTATAAGTAAGCGGCCCGAACACGGGCGCGCGCCACACCGAATCGAGGTAGTGCTGGCGCTGTTTTTCCACGATCTGGCCGCCGCGCGTGGCGTAGCGCTCGGCATCGCGCTGCACGCTCCGCGAAATGAGCGTCAGCGAGAGAAAGTAAATGCACAACGCCGACAGAATAACTGTCAGCGTGATGATGAGTCCTTTATTACGCATGTAGTAGTTTGAGCTGTTAGCCAGCAGCCGTTGGCTGGTAGCTACTGTTCGGGAAAAGCAAAGGGGAAAACCGGCACCGTACCTGCTAGAATGGCGGGCGCTGGCTAGCTGGAGAGTTGGGCGGGCAGAAAGCGCGAAAAGCAAGCTGCCGACCCAGTTGCCACTAAGGGGCCTGGGGCGAGAGGGCCACGCGCAGCAGCCGGTTGCGGAAAGTGCCTTTTGCCGCACTCCGGAGCGGGTGCGGCGTTGGGGTGCGGGCTACCGCCGGCCATTGGGGCGGCGCGGGCAGCCGCAGGGGCGGAACCGGCAGCCAGGCATCGGCCGCGGCGGGTATTTCGGCTACAAAAACGGGCGTCGCCTCCAGGCTCACGCGCTGCTTCACCACGGCCGTGTGGCCCGATACGGCCGCGCGGGCGGGCGCTTCAGCGGCCGGCAGCACCCGCAGCGTCGCCACCGACTGGTGGTTGAGGCCCAGCACCATCAGCACCGTCAGGGTGAGGAAGGCCAGGCGCAGACGCGGTAAAAAGGCGGTGAGCAGCAGCACGGAACAAACGTAAGAACTACAAATATAGCTTTTTGACCCTGCCGCCGCAATGCCCCGGCCGCAACCGGCATCAAAAACCTACTGGGCGGCCTCGCGGCTGGCGGCCACTTTGCCGCGCAGGTAGGCCACCAGCACCTCGAGGCCCTTGTCGAAGCGGTGGTTGTTGGGAATAATCAGGTCGGCGTCCTGCTGGAAAGGCTTGATGTACTTTTCGTAGGTGGGCGCCACGTGGTGGGTGTAGCGGTAGAGCACGTCCTCGAGGTCGTAGCCCCGCTCGTCCCGGTCGCGCACAATGCGGCGCTGCAGCTTCACGTGCTCCTGGGCATCAATGAACACCTTCAGGTCGAGCAGCCGGGCCACGGCTTCAAAGTAGAACACGAAAATGCCCTCCACCACCACAATGGGCGCGGGCCGGAACACCAGCTCGGCGGCCACCACGTTGGGGTTATTAAAGGTGTACTCGGGCCGGCGCACTTCCTTGCCCTGGCTGATGCGCAGCACATCGGCGGCGTAGGCCGTCGAGTCGATGGAAGTGGGCAGGTCGAAATTGGTGACGCCCTGGGCATCGACGAGCTGGTTTTCGCGCGGGTGGTAGTAGTTGTCCTGCGAAATCAGGCAGATATCCTCTTCGGGAAACGAGGCCAGCAGCCGGCGCAGAAACGTGGTTTTGCCCGAGGCGCTGCCGCCCGTGATACCAACGATGAAAGGTTGTTGCATAGGGGAATTCGGGGCCCGTACCGGCAGGGCCAACCCTGCAAAAGTAGTGAGAAGCAGGGTTAGAAGTAAGAAGAAAGGGCGACGAAGTGGGAAAAAGGCCGTCAGGCCGAACGAAAGGATGTCATTCTGATAGAACTGTCATTCTGAGCGGAGCGAAGAATCTCGCGTGCCACGGTAATCCTGACATTAGGATTTACCGTGGCACGCGAGATTCTTCGCTCCGCTCAGAATGACAGTTCTTTTAGTGCCTGTCTCCCGTACCGTTTCTCACTTCTCACTTCTCACTTCTCACTTCTGATTTAGAAATGCCACCAGCCCGGCTACGGCGCGGCTGCGGTGGCTGAGGCCGTTCTTTTCGGCCAGCGGCATCTCGGAAAACGTGCGGCCGTCGCCCTCAGTAGGCACAAACACGGGGTCGTAGCCGAAGCCGCCCGCGCCGTGCTGCGCCTCGCTGATGCGGCCTTCCACGGCCCCGGCAAACTCGTGCACCGCGCCGTCGGGCAGCACCAGGGCCACCACCGTCCGGAACCGGGCCGTGCGGTCGGAGTGCTCGTGCAGCTCGTGCAGCAGCTTGGCCACGTTGTCTTCGGCCCGGCGCTGGGGGCCGGCGTAGCGGGCCGAATACACGCCGGGCGCCCCGCCCAGGGCCATTACTTCGAGGCCGGTGTCATCAGCAAAGCAGGCCACGCCGAAATGGTCCCACACGTACTGGGCCTTCTGGCGGGCATTGCCTTCGAGCGTGTCCTGGGTTTCGGGCAGCTCTTCGGTGCAGCCGATGTCGGCCAAACTCAGCAGCTGCACCGAAGCGGGCAGCAGCGGCCGGATTTCATCCAGCTTATGTTCATTGTTGGAGGCGAAGCAGAGGCGCATAGCAGGGCGGCGTAGCAGGGTTGAAGAAGGAACCGGGCGCAAAGTACGGGCATAAAAAATCCGGCGCCGGGCCGGATTTCGGGGTTGGCTGGAACTCAGCGGAACATTTGTTTAATAAGGTCCCAGGAGCGGCCCAGCACGTCGCTGGAAGCGGGCGAGCTGAGGTAGGAGCGGGTGCCCGCGGCCGTATGCACCGTCAGGCGGTAGGTTACGGCGTCGCCGGTGGCCGTTACCGGGCGGGCGTTGCGGTCGAAGTAGGCGTAGCGGGGCTGGGCGCCGGCCGTCAGGCTGGTCAGGTGGTCGAAGTCGTCGGCGGGGCCGTCCTGCCGGTCGACGCCGTAGCGGATGACGTTAGGCTCGTTGGCGGCGGCCCATTCGAGCTGCACGCCGCCCGGCAGCGCCTGGGTGCGGAAAAGCAGCAGCACGGAGCCCGACGCCAGCCCCGAAAACAGCAGTAGCAGCGCCAGTAGCGGAAGTAAGCGATTCATAGCGTAGAAATAGATAGAGCGAAAGGAATTGCAAGTATAATCGGATTCGGGCAAAGGCCCGGCAGCCGGCCCGGGCGCAATTAGCGAGGAAGGCGTTGGCGCACGGCGCCGGTAAAGCATTCAGCCACAACTTATAGCCCGACTGTTGGGCCCGGCGCCTGGTGGGAAAGAGGAAAAAACGCCGGGCGTTTTTAAAATCCGAACCTAACGTGTACTTTTGCAGTCCCTTCCGCAAAATCGGCAGGCACTCAGGTACAAACGGCCCTACGACCATGAAAAAAGAAATTCATCCCGAGTATCGCGAAGTGGTATTCCAGGACACTTCCAGCGACTTCAAGTTCGTGACCCGCTCCACGATGACCTCCAACGAGACCATCACCATGGAAGACGGCAAGACTTATCCCGTTATCAAGGTGGAAGTTAGCTCGGCTTCGCACCCCTTCTACACCGGCAAAAACGTGTTCATCGACACCGCCGGCCGCGTGGAGAAATTCCGCAACCGTTACAGCAAGAAGGCTCAGTAGAGCTACAAGCCGCAAGCTTCAAGCGACAAGCTGATGTTATTTGAAACTCCCGTTGGCAAGCTTGCCAACGGGAGTTTCTGTTTAATTATAGTACTACCTACGTCTACTTTACCGCCTCAGCTTGTAGCTTGCGGCTTGTAGCTTGAAGCTAAAATTCCCATGCGCGTTCTGCTCTTCGATGACCCGGCCATCCGGCCCCGGCTGCTGCCACTTACCTTCACCCGGCCCGTGGCCGCGCTGCGTTGCGGCATTCTTACGCTGGCCGAAAAGTGGCAGCACCGCCTCGGGGTGGAGGAGGTGGGCTACCTGACCGAAAGCTACCTGCAGGCCAAGTTTCCGGCCGGCGACACCCGCGGCCCGGCCCTGGTGGTAAACGGCGCTGTGTGCCCCGACGAGCTGCTGGCCCGGCAGGTGCAGGCCCTGGCGCCCGGCAGCGCCCTGTTCGATGGCGAGCTGCTGGTGGCCGCCCACCTGGCCGACGCTACCAAGGTGGCCGAGCTGATTCAGGAAGGCTTCCAGAATACGCACGAAGTAGCCGAGCCCGTAACCGTTATCGGCGAGCTGTGGCACCTGTTTCTGCGCAACGGCGCCGAAATCCGCCTCGACTTCGACCTGCTGACGGCCGGCCGCGAGTCGGCCCCGGTCGGCGACCCGCATACCATCGTGTACGCGCCGGAAAATATCTTCATTGAGCCGGGCGTGAAAATCCGGGCGTCCATCCTCAACGCCGAAAGCGGCCCGATTTACCTGGGCCGCAACGTGGAAGTGCACGAAGGCGCTATCCTGAAAGGCCCGCTGGCCGTCTGCGAGGGCACCCACATCAACACCGGCGCCAAACTGCGCGGCGACAATACCATCGGCCCGCACTGCCGGGTGGGGGGCGAGGTGGCCAACAGCATCATCATGGGCTACTCGAATAAAGGCCACGAGGGCTATTTGGGCAACTCGCTCATCGGCCAGTGGTGCAACATCGGGGCCGACACCAACACGAGCAACCTGAAAAACAACTACGCGCCCGTAAAAATCTGGAGCCACGCGGCCGGCCGGTTCGTGAACACGGGCCAAACCTTCTGCGGCCTGACCATGGGCGACCATAGCAAGTGCGGCATCAACACGATGTTCAACACGGGCACGGTGGTGGGCGTGGCGGCCAACATCTTCGGGGCGGGCTTCCCGCGGGCCTTCATTCCGAGCTTCGCCTGGGGCGGCCCGGCGGGCTTCGAAACCTTCCGGCTGGCCAAAGCGGGCGAAGTAGCCGAGCGTGTGATGAGCCGCCGCCACCTCGCCTACGACGAAGCCGAGCAGGAAATCATGCGCCACGTGTACGAGGCCACGGCCAAAGACCGAGTGTGGGAAAAGGCGGAGTAAGTGAGCGGGAAAGCAGCACAACGGCAAACTGGTGGTGATATAGAGCTGAATGAAACCAGACATGGTCACTTATGAGTGCATACCTAAAGTGGTACGATAAGCTTGTTCTAGGCTTTGTAATTTCGGTGGAAACGGTGCTTATTCTGTCCGGTTTCGCTGTTGCTATTGAAGGTGGAGTTACTGCTGCAATTTTTGGCGTGACGGGTATAATAGTCCTATATAAATTTCTGCACAAAGACCTGAGTCCTATAAAAAAGATTCTGGGAAGTATAGGCTTGCTTTTTTTGACTGTACTTGCACAGATGGGTTTCCATTTTTTAATTCAGTTTCTGTCTCGCTAGATGCGTTTTTCGGCTATTCCGGGGCTTGAGCAGGTAAAGCAGCTGCTGCTGGGCGGCGTGCGGCGCAATCACGTAGCCCACGCCCAGCTGTTTCGCGGGGCCGAGGGTTCGGCGGCGCTGGCGCTGGCGCTGGCCTACGCAGCGTTTCTGAACTGCGAAAACCGCCCGCCCGAAGCCGACGACTCGTGCGGCAGCTGTCCGAGCTGCCAGAAAATCGACCGGCTCATCCACCCCGACCTCAACTTCATCGTGCCCGTCACGACCACCAAAGCGGTGGCCAAGGACGCCACGAGCAGCAAGTTCGGGGCCGAGTGGCGCGAGTTCGTACTTCAGAACCCGTACCAGGGCCTCAACGACTGGATGCAGCACATCGGGGCCGAGAACAAGCAGGGCAGCATTTCCAAGGACGAAAGCGTGCAGCTGCTGCGGCTGGTAACCCTGAAGGCATTTGAGGCGCGGTTTAAAGTGGTGGTCATCTGGCTGCCCGAGCTGATGCATCCGGCGGCGGCCAACGCCGTGCTCAAGCTGCTGGAGGAGCCGCCGCCCGCCACCGTATTTCTGCTGGTGAGCTTCGCGCCCGAGCAGTTGCTGCCCACTATCATCAGCCGGGTGCAGCCAGTGGTGGTGCGCGCTCCTTCCGAAGAAGAATTAACTGAGTGGCTGCACGCCGCCCACCACGTGCCCGAAGCCAAAGCCCGGCAGCTGGCCCAACTCACCGATGGCAACGTGGGCGCGGCGCTGGCCGCCAGCGTGGCCGGCGCCGATGTCGGCCCCGACTACTACGAGCTGTTTGTGGGCTGGATGCGCACCTGCTACGGCAACAAAGTGGCCGATATGCTCAGCAAGAGCGACGAATTTCAGAAGCTGGGCCGCGAAAACCAGAAGGAGTTCTTCCAGTACGCGCTGGCGCTGCTGCGCAAGGTGCTGCTCTTCGGCCTCGACCCGCAGCTGGTGCCGCACCTGCCGGCCCAGGAGCAGGGCTTCATCAAAAGCTTCAGCCCCTTCGTGACGCCGCGCAACGCCGACGCCCTGACCCAGGAAATCAACGAGGCGCACTACCACATCGAGCGCAACGCCAACCCGCGCATGGTGTTCGTGGATGCCTCGCTGCGCCTGGCCGAGCTGCTGCGGCCGTAGATCCAGCCAGGCCGGCGGGAGCGAATTATCGGCCTCCAAGAGCTGGAAACGGCAAAAATACATTTTGCTAATTTGATATAGCAAGTGTTAAAACCAGTATAGGCAGGGCTGCCCGCGGGGAGGGGCTATCTTTGCCGGAAGCATGGGCCTACCGGAGCGGTTTCGGGTCCGAGTTTCTTGTTTTCTGACGTTACTTCCTAGTGAAAAAGCATATCCGCATCGGCACCCGGGGCAGCAAGCTGGCGCTGTGGCAGGCCCACCACGTAGCCGACCGGCTGACGGCCGCCGGCCTGGAGCCTGAAATCGTTATCATCACCACCAAGGGCGACATCGTGCTGGACCGCTCGCTGGATAAAATCGGCTCGAAGGGCGTGTTTACCGAGGAGCTGGAAGAGGGCCTGCGCACTGGCCACATCGACGTGGCCGTGCACAGCGCCAAAGATGTGCAGAGCACCATTCCCGACGATTTGGAGCTGCTGGCCTTCATGGAGCGCGAAAAGGTGAACGACGTGGTGCTCAGCTTCGACGCCGACCTCGACCTGAACCGGCCCGACCTGGTGCTGGGCACCAGCAGCACCCGCCGCCGGGCCATGCTGCGCCGCTTTATGCCCCACGCTACCACCGCCGACGTGCGCGGCAACCTGCAAACCCGCCTGCGCAAGCTTGAAGAAGGCCACTACCACGGCCTCGTGCTGGCCTTTGCCGGCGTGCACCGCATGGAGTACGACGGCCTGATCCGGCACGTGCTGCCCGAAACCCGCTACGTGCCCGCTACCGGCCAGGGCAGTGTGGCCGTGGAGTGCGCCCGCGACCTGGAGCCCGTGCTGAAGGCCGAGTTGCACCGCCTGCTCGACCACCCCGCAACCCATGACTGCCTGCGGGCCGAGCGCGCTTACCTGCGCACCATGGAAGGCGGCTGCAGCATTCCCAGCTTTGCGCTGGCCACCCTGAGCCCCGACGGCCAGACGGTGCAGCTGCACGCCGGCCTCATCAGCCTCGACGGCAGCCAGCTGCTCGAAGAAACCCAAACCGCTTCTGTGGCCGACGCTGCCCAGCTCGGCAACACCATCGCCGAAAGCATCCTGGCCCGCGGCGGCCGCGAAATTCTGGAGGAAATCCGCAGCGGTAAGTAAGCTGGTGATGGGATGAGAAGGGGATGAAATACCTGTCATTCTGAGCATGCTGCGCTTAGAGCAGGGACGAAGAATCTCGCGTGCCACAGTAACTCCTGACGACAGGGTTAGTATGGCACGCGAGATTCTTCGTCCCTGCTCTAAGCGCAGCATGCTCAGAATGACAGTTTTTTTACTTTGCTACCCCTTACTTGCTCCGCCGCCCGAACAGCGCGTACAACGCCAGCGCGAAAATGGCCCCGCTGGTGTCGGCCAGCATGTCTTTTTGGGCATCCCAGATGTCGCCCTGGCTGCCCAGGAAGGCTGCGCCACTGTCGCCGCCGGCCAGCTCGGCGTACACCCACTCAATCAGCTCATAGCTCATGGCCACCGTGCCGATAACGCACAGCGGGTAGAGGTAGCTGATGGCGCGGCTGTTGATGAGTTGGCGCGAATCGGTGTATTCGATGAGGGCGTAGGCGTAGAAACCGACCGAAAAGTGCGCCACCCGGTCGAACATGTTGCGCTCGAAGCCGAACAGGTTATTGAACCAATCGAAGGGCACCTTCTCGAAGGTGTAATGCCCGCCCACGGTGTGCAGGAAAATCAGCACGCTCATCAGGGCGTAGGCGAGGTTGGAGAAGCGCACACCCCGCAAGTACAGCACCGTCAGTAAGGCCACAATTAGCATAATGGGCACGTTTTCGGCCCACCAGGTGGCGCGGTCGGCGGGGTGCAGGCCCAGGGCCACAAACTCGATGAGGTAGGCGGCCAGCAGTAGAACCGGAAACCAGTGGAAAGGACGGGCCGGAGCCGCAGCAGCGCGCATAGCGAAACGGGAAAAGCGGAAAGATGCGGTAACCTACGCAAACGCGGCGTAGCAACCGGCCCCGGGTTTTGGCGCCGCTTCGCGAAGAAACTGCGTAAATTCGGCCTGCGGTTCGCCGTTGAACACTTCGCCCGCTTATTTCGCATGACAAATTTCTTTCGCCGCGCCCTGCTGCTGGTTCTGGTACTGACGCTGGCCATTCCGGCCGTGCAGGCGGCCAAAAAGCCCCGTAAAAGCAAAAAAGATGAGCTCGTCACCATCAGCACCTCGCTGGGCGACATCCGGCTGGTGCTTTCCGAGCTGACGCCGGTGCACCGGGCCAACTTCCTGAAGCTGGCCCGCAGCGGCTTCTACAATGGCACCACCTTTCACCGCGTCATCCTCAACTTCATGGTGCAGGGCGGCGACCCGAACTCGAAGGACGCCGACCCCAGCAACGACGGCCAGGGCCCGGCCAACGAGCAGACGCTGCCGGCCGAAATCCGCCCCGAGCTGACCCATGCGCGCGGGGCCGTGGCCGCCGCCCGCACCGCCGATTTCGTGAACCCCGAGCGGCGTAGCAGCGCCTCGCAGTTCTACATCGTGCAAAACCCCAAAGGCACGCCCCACCTCAACGGCCAGTACACCGTGTTCGGCCAGGTTATCAGCGGCCAGGACGTGGTGGACAAGATTGCCCAGCAGCCCACCGGCCCCGCCAACCGCCCCCTCACCGACATCAAAATGACGATGAAAGTGGAGAAGCTGAAGAAGAAGAAAATCACGGAACTGTACGGGTATCAGTATTGAGAAGTGAGTATTGAGATGGAACGTCATTCAGAGCGCAGCGAAGAATCTCGCGTGCTGACGTTGAAATGGCAACACAACGTCAGCACGCGAGATTCTTCGCTGCGCTCTGAATGACGTTCCATCTCAATACCCAATACTCATTTCTCAATACTCACCCATGAAAATCCTGATTACCGGCTCTAATGGCCTGCTGGGGCAGAAATTGGTGGCTTTGCTGAGCCGGCAGCCGGGCGTGGCGCTGGTGGCTACCTCGCGCGGGACCAACAAGCTGGCCGGCTTGTATCCGCAGGTTAGGTTCGTGCCGCTCGATGTAACCGACGCGGCCCAGGTGGCGCAGGTTATCGAAACCGAAAAGCCCACCCATCTCATCCACACGGCCGCCCTGACCAACGTGGACGAGTGCGCGCTGCACCCCACCGACTGCTGGAATCAGAACGTAACGGCCGTGGCCCACCTGGTAGCCGCCTGCGAGCAGCAGCAGGTGCACCTGATTCACCTGAGCACCGACTTCATTTTCAGTGGCGAAACGGGCCCGCTGGCCGAGGACGCCGTGCCGGGGCCGGTGAATTTCTACGGGGAAAGCAAGCTGGCCGCCGAGCAGTTGGTGCGCCAAAGCCGCGGCTCCTGGGCCATTGTGCGCACCGTGCTCGTGTACGGCGTGGTCCACGACTACGGCCGCACCAATCTGGTGCTGTGGGTGCGCGACGCACTGCGGGCCGGCAAGCCGATAAACGTAGTCGACGACCAGCTGCGCACGCCCACGCTGGCCGAAGACCTGGCCCACGGTTGCTGGCTGGCGGCCCGCCACAACGCCACTGGCGTCTACCACATCAGCGGAGCCGAGCTGTGCACGCCCTACCAGCTGGCGCTGCAGGTGGCCGCGTATTTTCAGCTCGATGCCAGCCTTATCAGTCGGGTTGATGCGGCCACGTTTTCGCAGCCTGCCCTCCGCCCGTTGCGCACGGGGTTCATAATTGATAAAGCAGTGCGCGAGCTGGGCTACCGGCCCCACTCGCTGGCCGAGGGCATTGCCCTGGTAGCCACGCAGGCCGATCAGGCTCATCAGGCCGCGTCGGGGGCCTAGTGCCGAACGGAACCGGCAGGAGCGGGCACCGGCCGGCGTACCGGGGTTTTAGGGCGAGGTTTAGCGGCGGCCGGCCGGGCGGCGGCTGTAGCAGTGGCCGGCCGGGGAGCCGGCGGGGCTTTGACTGGTGCGGACGCCGGCGCAGGAGCCGGCGCGGTTACTGGCGCGGGCGCGGCGGGCAGTGGTACGGCCGCTACGGTGGCGGGCAGCGCGTTGGGGGCGGCAGTTAGCAGGCGTTCGAGCTGGGTGGGGCTGAGGATAGCGCCGAGCTGCGCGGTGTACTCGCGCCCGATGGCCGTTAGCTTATTGCTGAGCATAGCGGGGTCGTCGGCGTACTGGGCGCGGGCTTCGGCCTCCTGGCTCAGGCGCAGCTGCACCAGCCGGCGCACCGGCAGTTGGCGGGCATCATCGAGCGAAATAAAGGCGGCCAGCGTGCGCGTGGCAGTGGTGGCCTGTTCGCGCAGGGCCGGGGCAGTTTCCTGGGCGCGGACTGCCGTGGAAGTTAGCAGTAGCAGGCCGGCCAAGTTCAGCAGCGCCAGGTACAGGGTTTTCATAAGAAGAAGCAAAGTCAGCAGAAGAGGCACCACGCAACCGGCGGCGGGCACGGCAGCGCGCCGGGCGGCCGAAGATAGCGCGCCGGCTTGGGCCCGCCGAGCGTTGCCGGTTGAGTGGGGGCAATGGCCCGACCAAGCGCGCAAAAACCTAGCTGAGCGGCTACGGCAGCACTACCACCTGGCGGCTCACGCAGTGGCTGTCGGGGCAGGAGCCGGGGCCGTTGGCGCGCAGGGCCATGCGCACGGCGTAGCGGCCGGGCCGGCGGAAGCGGTGCTCCACCCGCGGGCCGGTGCCGGTGGCGCCGTCGCGAAAATCCCAGATAACCACCATGTTCTCGCAGGCCGGCAGCTGCGAGTCGGCGGCGTCGAAGGCCACCGGCTGGCCCACCCGCACCGTATCGGCGGCCCGGAAGTTGACCACAGTCTGCCTGGTGAAATCGACGTCGAGCAGTTTTTCGGCCTCCCGCACCTCGCCGCTGGCCTCATCCACCACGTCGAGGCGCACGGTGTAGCGGCGGCGCTCGGCGTAGCAGTGGGCCACGGTGGGGCCGGTCAGCGTGGTGCCGTCGCCCATGTTCCAGCGGAAGGTGAGCGGCCCGGCGGCGGGGTCGACGGCCCGGCTCGCATCCAGCTCGACGCACAACCTGGGCACGCGCGGCGGCGGGCAGGCTACGCTGGTCGTGTCGCCGGGCTGCTGGGCCGCGGCCGGGCGGGAGGCCAGCAGCACAGGCAGCAGGAGCAGCACAGAACAGATCAGGCGAAGCAGCACGGGAGCAGTGAAAATATGGATAAGAAAAGGGCGTTGCCCAATTATGATCAGAACCGGTTCAGGCGTTGGAAAACCTCTTTCTGGTAAGTCTGGCCGATGGGCACGTGCTTGTCGGCCAACAGAATGGAGTTGTCTTCGATGGTCTGAATCTGGCGGATGTTGACGATAAACGAGCGGTGCACCCGCATAAACAGCGCCGCCGGAAACTTCTCGGCAATGGCCCGCAGCGTGCTGTACACGATGAGCTTGCTGGTTTTGGTGATGATGTGCACGTAGTCGCCGAGGGCCTCCACGTACAGCACGTCCTCGAACTGTACCTTCACCAGCCGGCTGTCCACCTTCACGAAGGTAAACGCGTCGTCGGGTGCGGTGGGCTGAGCGCGGGCCGCTACGGCCTCGCGGGCCTGCTGGGCGGCCTGCAGAAAACGGGCGTAGCTGATGGGCTTCACCAGGTAATCGAGCACGGCGTACTCGAAGGCCTCCACGGCGTAGCCTTTGTTGCTGGTAATGAGCACCACCAGCGGCGGGTGGCGCAGAGTACGCAGCAAATCCAGGCCCGACATCAGCGGCATTTCCACATCCAGAAACAGCAGGTCGATGGGCTGGGCGCGCAGCACTTCGGCGGCGGCCAGGGCGCTGGCGCAGCTGCCGGCGTGGCTCAGAAAGGGCGTGTTGGCGACGCAGTTTTCGACAATCTGCACGGCCAGCGGGTCGTCGTCGACCACCAGGCAGCGGAGGGAAGCGGGAGTTTCAGCCATAGAAGCAAAGCTACAGGGTTTCTTGGCAGAATTCCATCAGGGCAGAAGCTGCCCGGTTGCCTCCAGCTGCTGCTCCAGCACCGGAAACAGCGCCTGCAAACGGCCTTGGATATTGGCCAGCAGTTCGGGCCCGGCCGGGTGCGGCGCCTCTGCGTGGCGGGCCGCGGCTTCCAGCTCCTCCAGCTGTTGGCAAAGCTGCGGTAGGCCGAAGTACGCCACCTGGCCCCGCAGCTTGTGGGCCGCCTCGGCCAGGGCCAGCCCCGAAAGCTGGGGCAGGGCCTGCACCAGCGGCGGCGCCTGCGCCAGGAAGGTGCGCACAATCTGGCCCACGAAGGCCGGGCTGCCGCCGGCCAGTTCCTGCAGCAGCGTCCAGTCGGGCAGCTCGGCGGGAGCGGGGCCGGCTGGCAGCAGCTCACCATCGGGAAGCGGCACGGCAGAAGCCTCTGGCGGGGCAGCACTTAAGGTAGGAGCAGGTTCGGCGGCGGCACTACGGCTGGTGTAGTGGGCCAGGCGGGCGTAGAGCACGGCCGGGTCGAAGGGCTTGGCCAGCGTGTCGTTCATGCCGGCGGCCAGGGCCAGCACGCGGTCTTCGGGCAGAGCCGAGGCTGTGAGGCCGATTAGCGGTAGTTGGGCCGGGTCGGGGAAGAGCCGTCGCAGCTGGCGGGCCGCCTCGTAGCCGTCTATTTCGGGCATCTGCACATCGAGCAGCACGGCATCGAAGGGCTGCTGGCGGGCAGCCTCCACGGCCAGCCGGCCGTTGTCGGCCACGGTTACGTGCACGTTCCAGGCTTCGAGGGTGCGGCGGGCCACGAGCTGGTTGAGCAGGTTGTCTTCGGCCACCAGGACCCGCAGGGCCGGCTCGAACGGCGGCAGCACGGCAGCGGCTTCGGGCGGAATGGCGGCCGGGTCGGCGGGGCGGGCCGGAATTTCAAACCAGAACGTGCTGCCGTGCCCCTCGGTGCTTTCCACCCACAGCCGCCCGCTGTGCAACCGCACCAGGTTGCGGGCGATGCTCAGGCCCAGCCCGGTGCCGCCGTACTGGCGGGTGGTGCTGGCGTTGGCCTGCGAGAAATCCTCGAAAATAGCCTCCTGCTGCCCGGCCGCAATGCCGATGCCCGTGTCGCGCACCCCAAACCGCAGCCTGGCTAGGTCGGCTGGATTATCAGCTGGTAAGGCTTCGAGCAGCAGCGTAAGGCCGCCGCGGGCCGTGAACTTCACGGCGTTGCCCACCAGATTCACCAGCACCTGCTGCAGCCGCACCGGGTCGCCGGTAATGGCCTCGGGCACGCCGGGGCCGATTTCGGTGCGCAGATACAGGTCTTTGGCATCGAGGGCAAAGCGGAACATGGCCTGCACCCGCGCCAGCAGCGCCGGCAGCCGGAAGGGCACCTGCTCCAGCGTAAGCTTGCCGGCTTCCATCTTCGAGGAGTCGAGAATGTCGTTGAGAATGACCAGCAGGTTCTGCGACGACGATTGAATGGCCTCCAGATACTCCTGCTGCGTGGTATCGACGCGGGTGCCGCGCAGCAGGTGCGTGAGGCCGATAACGGCGTTGAGCGGCGTGCGGATTTCGTGGCTCATGTTGGCCAGAAACTGCGCCTTGGCCCGTTGCGACGCCTCGGCCGCGTCGCGGGCCACCAGCAAATCGGCGTTTACCTGCTCGGTGGCCGCTTTCTGCCGCCGCAGCTCGGTCGTGCGCTCGTGCACTGTGGCTTCGAGCAGCCGCTTCTGGCGGCGCAGCGCGGCGGTGCGCACCCGCAGCAGGCCCCAGATGCCCCCGAGCACCGTCGCTACGCTCAACAGGGCAAACCAGCCGGTCTGCCAAAACGGCGTGGCCACCCCAAACGAAGCCGCGGTAACCGGGCCCCAGGCGCCTTCGGCACCGCGCCGGGCGCGCACCTCCAGCGTGTAGCGGCCGGGTCCGAGCCGGGGAAAGTCGGCCTCCGTGAACCCGCTGGCATGACTCCAGCGGGGTTGGTAGCCCCGCAGCCGGTACTGGTACTGCCAGCTACCGGCCGGGGCCAGGCTGGCCGTGCGGAAAAACCAGGTGAGGTGATGCGCCCCCGCCGGCAGCTCGCCCAGCGAGTCGGGCCGGTGGCGGGCACCGTCTACCTCAACCCCCACCAACGCCACCCGGGGCCGAACTGCGGCGGGCAGCGCGGGCAGGCCCACCCGCAGCAAACCCGCCCGGCTAGCCAGCAGCACGGCGGGCGCCGGACCGGTCAGCAGCTCGGCGGCGTTGGGCAGCAGCTGTTGCACCAGCGGGTTGCCGGGCGTAGTAAGCGGACCAAACCCTTCGCCCCGCCCCAGGCTCAGCGCCTCGGCGTGCTGCACCACCAAGCCGGCAGGCGTGGGCAGCAAACCGTAGCAGTAGTTGCTGACCAGCCCGCTGTTGCGGGTCGTGAACTGCCGGAACCGCCCGCCCTCAAAGCAGAACAGCCCGTCGCCCTCGGTCCCAATCCACACCCGCCCGGCGGCATCCTGGCTCAGGGCCGACGCCTCGATGCCGCCGGCCAGCACGCGGTACACGTGGAACTGGCCGGCTTCGAGCACCGCCAGCCCGGTGCCGTGCGTGGCGAACCACACGCGGCCCTGCCGGTCGGGCAGAATGGCGTAAATATCGTTGTGGAGCAGGCCGGTGGCGGTGGTGTAGTGATGCAGCCGGCCTTCATCCAGATAGAAGGCCCCTTCGCCCACCGTGCCCACCCACAGGCCCCCGGCCGCGTCCTGGGCCAGCGCCGTTACTCTCAGTCCGGCCGGCAGCTGTTGCAGCGCCAGCCGGGTGTTTTCGGAAGTAAGCAGCAGCGGCAGATTACGCTGCCACGCGGCGGCGGCCTCCGTGCCGGCCACGGCCCAGCCGGCCCCAACGGGGCCAATCGGCGCAGTAGTGCCCGGCGACACCGGCTGCGGGTTCGTTCCGGTGGCATCGAGCCGCAACACCTGGCCGGTGCGGGTGGCAGCCAGCAGCTCCGGCCCGCGGCGGAGCAGCGCAACCAAGCCGGGTAGCGGCCGCAGCGAAACGTGCGGGTCGAGGAGGCGCCACAGGCCCTGCCCGGCCGTAGCCAGCCAGTAGGTGCCTTCGGTGTCGCGCAGCACGTCGGTTACTGTCAGGTTGGCGGGCAGCGCCAAGTAGTAGCGGCGGCGCAGCTGGCCGAGGCGGGCCGTGTCGGGGGGCAGCAGGCCCCTGGCGGCGGGCAGGCCAGTTTCGGCGGGCGTAGCGGGCCGGAAGCCGGCGCCCTGTTCAACGGAAAGCCCGCCCTGAAAATGGCGCACGGCCAGCCGGCCGGTGCCCGGCGTTAGCGCCAGCTGGGTCACGAAATCCTCGGCCAGCCCTTCGCGGGTGGTGAAAGTGCGGAACGTGGTGCCATCAAAGCGTACCAGCCCCTCGGCGGTGCCCAGCCAGAGGTAGCCGGCGCGGTCTTGGGCCAGGGCGTAGATGAACGGCTGCGGCAGCCCCTCGGCCAGCCCGAACTGCTTCAGCGCCTGCCGGGCCGGCAGCGGCTGGGCAGGGGCAAATTGGGCAAGCAGCAGAAGGAAAACGAGCAGGCAACGCATCAGGCCGGCAAGATACACGCAGTTGCGAACCGCCACCGGCTTGTGCGTTCAGCCATGGGCTTTCCTCAGCAGACTGGTGAGTTCAGGCGTTAAGAAAAGGAATTATGGATTTTGAATTATGGATTTTGAATTGAGTGCTTGTACAATACAGGCCCGGTATTATTCACCGATATCCACCGTTCATAGTGTAGGGGCTACTATGGGCGTTGCTTTTCTGAACGATGGGCGGCTTATTTTCCAGGCTGCGGCCCCCTTCAGCGGCCATACAGCCAATTCAAAATCCCTAATTCAAAATTTCCTCACTTCCCCGTTACCTTGAACTCGGTGCGGCGGTTGAGCTGGCGGCCGGCTTTGGTGGTGTTGGGGGCCACCGGCTGGGTGTCGCCGTAGCCGGCGAAGGTCAGGCGGCTTTTCTCCACGCCCTTGCCCACGAGGTAGTCGACCACGGCTTTGGCGCGGCGTTGCGAGAGGTCCTTGTTGTAGGCCGCGTTGCCCACGTTGTCGGTGTGGCCCGAAATTTCGAGGCGCAGGGCGGGCGTTTCGGTCAGCAGCTTCTGGAGGCGCTCCAACTCGCCGGTGCTTTCCTTGCGCAGGGTCGCCTTGTCGAAATCGAAGAAGATGTTGTTGAGCACCACCTTCACGCCCACGTCGAGCTTCTTGAGGGCAATGTCCTTCACGACTTCCGAATAAGCGGCGCCGGCCGGCAAATCGAAGTTTTCGGAATGGAACAGGTAGCCGTCTTTGCGCACCACAATGCCGTAGTTCACGCCCGACGGCAACGACACGAGGTAGCGGCCCGACTTCTCGTTCGACTGGAACGAGGCAATTACCTGGTTGAGCGAGTTGTCGATTACGTCAATCGTGGCTTCCAGCGGCTGGCGGCTGGCTTCCTCGCTCACCACGCCCTTCAGAATGGTTACCTGGGCCGCCACAATGGCCACCGGCGGAGCCAGCAGGGTTTCCTTTACCGGCTGCACGCGGCTGGCCAGCAACTGATCTTCCTGGCTGAGTACGGGCGGCTTTTCGGGGCCCAGAAACGTAATCCGGTAGATGTCTTTCGAGCCCAGCCCGTCGTCGCGGAAGGACGAGTAGTAACCATGCCGGCCCGAGGCCGAAATCACGAAAAATACGTCGTCGTCGGGCGTATTGATGGGCCAGCCCAGGTTTTCGGGCTTGCTCCACTTGCCGTTTTCGAGCACCGATTTAAAGATGTCGTAGCCGCCCATAGCGTCGTGGCCCTCCGAGCTGAAGTACATCGTTTTGCCATCGGGGTGCAGGAAAACGCCCTCCTCGCCGTAGGGCGTGTTGATGACCGGCCCCAGGTTCTGAGCCGGCCCGCGGCCCTCTATTTCAATGCGGTAGATGTCGCGCGAGCCCAGGCCGCCTTCCTTGTCGCTCACGAAAAACAGGTGGCGACCATCGGGCGTGTAGGAGGCTGAGGACTCGTGCGAGCGGGAGTTGATGCGCGAGCCCAGCTGCTGGGGCTTGCGCCACTCGGTGCCGCGCAACTCCGCCTGGTGCAGGTCGCCGCCGTTGTTTTCCAGGTACACCAGCAGGCGCTGGCCGTCGGGCGAGAGGCCCACGGTGGCGTCGTGGCCATCGGTGTTGATGTTCTCGCCCAGGTTGCGGGCCGCGCTCCAGCCGTCCTTGCCTTCGCGGGTGCTCTGGTAAATATCCTCGAAATAGCCGCCCAGCTCGGGGTCGGTTTTGCCGCCCGTCGAGCCCTCGCGGCGCGAGGTAAACAGGATAACCGACTCGTCGGCCGTGATGACGGGGCCGTAGTCGGGGTAGGGCGAATTCACGCCGGGCCCGGCGTTGTCGATGAACACGCGGGTGGGCTTAGCGGCCAGCCGGCGGCCGTTTTCGCACTCCTTTATTTTCTTCTGAATGTCGGCTACCAGCCCGGCCGTGTTTTTGGTGCCGGTGGCCGGCAGGGCGCGCTTGTACTCGGCAATGGCCGCGTCCCACTTCGCGTTCAGGTGCAGGCCCCGGCCCAGCAGGTAATGGATGCGCGGGCTCACGTCGGGGTTGAGCTGGTAGGCGCGCTGCAGATATTCCAGCGCCCGCGGCTTAAAGCCCGAATGCAGGTAGCAGTCGCCAATTTTGAGGTTGAGCTGGTCGTTGCTGGGGTTGAACTGCTGGGCTTTCAGGTAGAACACCAGCGCCTGCTCGTAGCGCGGCGGGTCCGATTCGTAGAACGCGTCGCCGGCCTTGATGTCTTTCTGGGCCGCTTTCAGCCCATCCTTGTCGTTGCCGAACCGGTCTTTGCTGAACTCCACACTCTGGGCCGAAGCCGCGGAAGCCGTGAGCAGCAGAAAAGCGAGCAGGTACTTATGCATAATTTCGTTAAGCCATTAGCTTTCAGCTACTAGCTGTTAGCTTTTATTTCGATTGCCTGGTTCTCCAGGCTGAAAAATGCGCCGGTCTGATTCTATGGGCAACAGGCTCCCGCGCTACGGGCAGCCCGAGTTGGCGGCGTGGGTAAGGCCCACTTCCAGGTCCAGCTCGGCGGCGCGGTGCCAGTCCTGGCAGGCAGCGTCGGGCTGGCGGAGCATTTCGCGGGCGTGGCCCCGGTTGAGGTAGGCCTCGGCGTACTCCTTGTTCAGGCTGATGGCTTGGCTGGCGTCGGCTTCGGCCTTTTGGTAGTCTTCGAGCTTGAGGTAGGCGGCGGCGCGGTTGTTCCAGGCGAAGGCGTAACCGGCGTCAAGGGCTACGGCCCGCCCGAAATCCTCCACGGCGCCCTTATAATCCTTCAGCTCGTAGCGGGTGGCGCCGCGGTTGGTGTAGGCCAGCGCGTTGTCCTGCTTCTTGCTCAAATACGCGTCATAGTCCTGCAAAGCGCCTTTCAGGTCGGCGGCGCGGCGGCGGGTGCCGGCCCGGTTCAGCAGGGCCGGCAGCAGCTCGGGCTGCAGCGTGAGGGCCTGGCTGTAGTCCTGAATGGCGGCGGGCAGGTTGCCGAGCCGGCGCTGGGCGCTGCCCCGGTCGTGCCAGGCGTAGGCGTAGGCGGGGTCGGCCTTGATAGCGGCGTCGAAATCGGCTTTGGCGGCGGCGTAATCGGCCTTTTCGAAGCGCAGGGCGCCGCGGTAGTACCAGGCCGGGGCGTAGTCGGCCTGCAGCTCGGCGGCCCGGCCGTAGTCGCGCTCGGCCTCGGCGGGCTGCTGCAAGGCCTCCTCGGCCCGGGCCCGCCCGAAGTACGGCGCGAAGGTGTTGGGCTCCAGCTTGATGGCCTGCTCGTAATCCTGCACGGCGGGCTGGTAGTCCTTCAGCTCGTAGCGGGCGGCAGCGCGGTTGGTATAGGCGCGGGCAAAATCGGGCTTCACAGCCAGGGCCTTGTCGAAGTCGAGGACGGCCGCGCGGTAGCTTTTCTGGTTGAATTTGGCCAGCCCGCTGTTGTAGAGCCGCTCGGCCTGCTGATCGGGGGGCAGGGTAGAGGCCCGCACGCTATCTACCTGGGCCCGGGCTGCCGCCGCGCTCAACAGCAGGCCCAACAGTAAAACAGGAATTTTTTGCATCATATCCCGCCCATTTCAAAGGCGCGGGATAAATGTAATTTTTTCTGCTGAATCTAGCTAATTAAGCAATTTAATAGATGGAATATTGACCTTTACCCATAATCAATAGCATCGAATACAAAGCGCGGATTCCTGCTCGTGGTGCCATTAGGCACTCCGGGCTACCGGACAGGTTGTAGAGACGCGACCCATCGCGTCTCGGCATTGAACGGCCCCATGTAAACAACATCAGCAACACCAAGACGCGATGGGTCGCGTCTCTACACCAACAACTCAAAAAATTTAATCCGGTAGTTGAGTGCGCACTATTTCCTGCCACTCGTGGCGCAACGAGCCGTCGAATTCGGGGCGGGCGGCGCGGCGGTACCAGTAAGCGGCATTGTTGAGGTCGCCCTGCTGGCGGTGCAGGAAGGCGTGCAGCCAGTCGAACAGGGGCGCGTCTTCGTGCTGCTGGGCAATGGCGTGGGCCTTATGCCACTCGTCGCGGCCGGCGTACCAGAGGGCTTCGAGCAGGGGCGAGAGGCCGGCTGGGGCTTCGTGCTGAATCTGGGAATCGAGAAAGTCGTCGTAGGTCATATTAGTGGGCTGGAGGATAGGGAAACAGTTCAGGCAGTAAACTTCCTTGAGCCGGCCGGGGTTTTACCTGCTGGCAGCCGCCGGGCGCCGGGAGTTGCGTAATTTTACGCCGCGGCCCGATTCCGGCTCCGCCAGAAAGTACATTTTCTCACGCCTAGCTTTCACCTATGGCCACTTACCCCGAATACATGGTTGCCCCCATCCGCCAGGACCTCACCGAGGCCGGCTTCGAGCAGCTCATGACCCCCGAAGAAGTTGATTCCGCCCTGTCGGCCGACAGCGGCACCGTGCTGGTCGCCGTGAACTCGGTGTGTGGCTGCGCCGCCGCCAAAGCCCGTCCGGCCCTCAAAATGGCCGTTTCCAGCTCCGAGAAGAAACCCGCCAAGCTCGTAACCGTGTTTGCCGGTATGGAGTCGGAGGCCGTGGCCCAGGCCCGCCAGCACATGCTGCCCTACCCGCCCAGCAGCCCCTGCATTGCTCTGTTCAAAGACGGCGAACTGGTGCACATGATTGAGCGCTACCACATCGAAGGCAACGACCTGATGCGCATCGTGAACAACCTGCAGGGCGCCTTCGAGGAGTACTGCTAGGTTTCTTTAGTGCTTAGCTGATTGTGCTTCGTGCTTAGGCAGGTTGTCAATTGGCATACAGCGCGAAGTACACGTGTTTGAATTACGTACAACAAAGCCCGTGGCCGTCTGCTGCGGGCTTTGTTGTACATAATTCGTTCTCTCATCCGTCACCAACCAGCCCGTGCCTGTTCAGCATCTGCCCTGGGATTCCAACTTTCTAGGCTTTGCCGTGGGCCAGCTCCGCAGGTCTGAGTTACCGTCCGGTGGGCTGGCTCCGCTGCTGGCCCGCGCCCGCCAGCAGGGCTACCGGCTGATTTACTGGTTTGTGCCACCCGGCTTGGCAGCGGCGGCGGCCCTGGACGGGTGCCCGGTAGCCCTGTTGGCCGACCACAAGGTGCGGTTTCGGTTACCAGTGTCAGCCGGGCAAGCCATTCAACTGCCGGCCGGCCTGGCGCCCACCCGCGACTATAGCCCCGGTCTGCGCGCCCTGGCCTCTCAGGCCGGCGGGTATTCCCGCTTCCAAACCGACCCCAACTTTGCGCCTGAAGTGCATGAACGGCTGTATCAGCGTTGGCTGGAACGTTCGGTTAACGGCGAACTGGCCCGCGAGGTGCTGGTATATCAACCGCAACCGGCCGGGCCGGTGCGGGGGTTTATGGCGCTGAGCCAGCACGACAACCGCACCCAAATAGAGCTGATAGCCGTGGAAAGTGTCAGTCGGGGCCAAGGTATCGGGGCCGCGTTTATTGAAGCCGCCCGCGCCCGGGCTGCCGCCGTTGGCCACACGATAGTGCAAGTCATTACTCAGGCTGATAACCCTGCCTGCCGCCTCTACCGCCGCGAAGGATTTGTGCTGGAGCATGAGGAGCTGGTATATCACTTGTGGTTATAGAAGAGGGCTGCACGGTAAAGACTAACTTCGCCCTCATGCTCGACTACTCGCTCGACTACTCGGTGGTGGTGCCCGTGTACCAGGGCCAGGACACGCTGGCCACGCTCACGGCGCAGCTCCACGCTTTCTTCACTGGTGTCAGCCGCTCGTTCGAAATCGTTTTCGTCTACGACTGCGGGCCCGACGACTCGTGGGCCGTTATCCGGGCGCTGCAGGCGCAGTACGGGCCAGCGCTGGTGCGGGCCGTGCACCTGACGCGCAATTTCGGCCAGCACAACGCCCTGCTGTGCGGTTTCGGCGAGGCGCAGGGTCGCTTCATTATCACGCTTGATGAGGATTTGCAGCACCGCCCCGCCGACATTGGGCTACTGATTGCGCGGCAGCAGCAGGGCAACTATGATGTGGTGTATGGCATGCCGCAGCAGATGCAGCACTCGCCCTTCCGCAACTTTGCCTCGCGGGCCATGCGCCAGCTGCTGCGGGCCGGAATTCCCGATCTGCACCCGCACTTCTCGGCCTTCCGGCTGCTGAAAACCGATATTGCCCGCGCCTGCCTCGACATGCGCAACTCCCACACCTTCCTCGATGGTTACCTGACCTGGCTGACGACCCACGTAGCCAGCGTGCCGGTGGCGCACCAGCCCCGCACGGCCGGCCAGAGCGGCTACACGCTGGGTCGGCTGCTGGCGTTTTCGCTGAATATTTTCGTCACCTTCTCCAACCTGCCCATCCGCCTGCTCACGGCACTTTCGGTGCTTGTGTTCCTCGTTACCAGCGGCTACTCGGGCTACGTGCTGGTGCGCAAGCTGCTCTACAACGACTACCTGCTCGGCTTCCCCTCGCTCATCATCTCCATCGGCTTCGGCGTGGGCCTTATCATGCTGGGCCTGGGCATCCTGGGCGAGTATATCTACCGCATCAACCTGAAAACCACCCGCCGTCCCAATTTCGTGAAGCGGACGATGGAGGATGATTTGTAGCCGCAAGCTATAAGCCACAAGCTGCAAGCTTCTGCCGGTGGCCATTTGTTTGGCGGTCGGCAGAAACTTGCAGCTTGCCGCTTACGGCTTGCAGCTCTAATTCGCTACTTCGCTCAGAAACTTGATGCGCATCAGGCGCAAATCCTCCTCGGTGTAGTCGTCGGTGCCGAGTTCTTTCAGGGCCACGGCGATGTTGTCGGTGCTGGCCGACATGAAGTAGTCGTAGATTTCGTCCTGGCGGTCCTGGTCGAGCACGCCGTTGATGTAGTAGCCCAGGTTGAGCTTGGTGCCCGAGTAGCAGATGTGCTCGATTTCCTCCATCAGCTCGCGCATGTCGAGGCCCTTGGAGGAGGCAATTTCCTCCAGGTCCATCTTCTTGTCGATTTGCTGGATGATGTAAATCTTGATTTTCGACTTGTTGACGGCCGATTTCACCACCACGTCGGCGGCCGTCGTGATGTCGTTGTCCTCCACGTACTGCTTTATCAGCGTCAGGAAGGGCGCGCCGAACTTCTGGGCCTTGCCCTGGCCCACGCCCGAAATGTGGGCCAGCTCGTCGGGCTTGGTGGGGAAGGTAGTGGCCATTTCCTTCAGCGAAGGGTCCTGGAACAGCACGTAGGGCGGCAGGTTTTTCTGGCTGGCCACCTTCTTACGCAGTGCCTTCAGCATGTCAAACAGCGCCTCGTCGTGGCCGGCGGCGTGCTGCACGTCCTCCTGCTGCTGCTCCTCCTTCACTTCCTCATCGTAGTTGTGGTCTTTGGTGAGTTTCATGGAATGGGGGTTTTCGATGAAATCCAGGCCTTTCTGGGTAATCCGAATTACGCCAAAATTTTCCACATCCTTGGCCAGCAGTCCGCTAAGCATCGTCTGGCGCAGCAGCGAGTGCCAGAACTGCGCGTCGTGGCCTTTGCCCTGGCCGTAAATCGGCAGCTGGTTGTGGGCGTAGCTGATAACGTGCGGGTTCGACATGCCCATGAGCACCGTGCCGATGTGGTCGAGGCCGAACCGCTCGTCGGTCTGCACCACGGCTTTCAGGGCCAGCAGCACCTCGTCACGCGCCTCAAATCGCTCGCGGGGGTGGCGGCAGTTGTCGCAGAAGCCGCAATCCTTAGCGTATACCTCGCCGAAGTAGTGCAGCAGTTGTTTGCGCCGGCATACCGCCGAATCAGCGTAGTTGGCCATTTCCTGGAGCAGCTGCTTGCCGTTGTCGCGCTCGGTTACGGGCTTGTCCTTGTTGAACTTCTCCAGCTTGATGATGTCGTCGTAGCTGTAGAACATCAGGCAGTCGCCGTCCATGCCGTCGCGGCCGCCGCGGCCGGTTTCCTGGTAGTAGCCCTCGATGCTTTTGGGCGTGTCGTAGTGTATCACGAAGCGCACATCAGGCTTGTCGATGCCCATCCCGAAGGCGATGGTGGCCACAATCACGTCGCACTCCTCGTGCAGAAACGCGTCCTGGTTGGCCATGCGCACGTGCGGGTCGAGGCCGGCGTGGTAGGGGCGGGCGCGCACGTCGTTCACGCGCAGCAGCTCGGCAATTTCCTCCACCTTCTTGCGGCTCAGGCAGTACACGATGCCCGCCTGGCCCTGGCGCTGCTTCACGTACTGAATCAGCTGCTTTTTGGTGTTGTGCTTGGGCCGCACCTCATAATACAGGTTGGTGCGGTTGAAGCTGGTTTTGAACACCGAAGCATCATCCATCTGCAGGTTTTTCTGGATGTCCTGCTGCACCTTGGGCGTGGCGGTGGCCGTGAGGGCAATGATGGGCACGTTGGCGCCGAGGTTGTCGATGATGCCGCGGATTTTGCGGTACTCGGGCCGGAAATCGTGGCCCCACTCCGAAATGCAGTGGGCCTCATCAATGGCCACGAAGCTGATGGTGGCCTTGTTGAGAAACTCGATGGTTTCGTCCTTGGTCAGGCTTTCGGGCGCCACGTACAGCAGCCGCACCTCGCCGCTAATCACGTCGCGCTTCACCCGGTTCATCTCCGATTTGCTCAGCGTCGAGTTCAGAAACTGCGCATTCACGCCGAAGGCGTTGAGCTGGTCGACCTGGTTTTTCATCAGGGCAATCAGCGGCGAGATGACGATGGCCGTGCCCGGCAGCACCAGCGCCGGCAGCTGGTAACAGAGGCTTTTGCCGGCCCCGGTGGGCATGATAACGAACGTATTGTGGCCGGCAATTACGTTGTTGATGATATCCTCCTGCACGCCGCGGAACTGCCCGTAGCCGAAAACTTCCTTTAACTTGCCCTTCAAATCAGCAGCTTGCTGGACTTCGGGGGTTTCCACTGACATCGACATCCGCACGTACGCTTGTTTAGTTGATAGACTGATAAAGCAGCTACTTCGGGCCGCTTCCTCAATCTAAGGATTTTACCGGGATTTGCGGCCGCGCAGGCGAAACAATGGGGCTGGCCGCGGCCGGATAATTCCCCTCGCTTCGGCCCCGCTTTCGAACCGCACTATCAAATTTAGATTGAAACTGCCAACCGAACTTCATAGCCTCGCAAAAAAAGTGCTTCTGCTCGAAGCCGAGGCCATCCAGGGCGTCGCCGCCGCGCTCGACGAGCGGCCCGATTTTGCACAATGCGTAGAAGCAGTTCTGAGCCGCCGGGGCCGCGTTGTTGTCACGGGCATTGGCAAGAGCGCCCACATTGCGGGCAAGATGGTGGCCACCTTCAACTCTACCGGCACGCCCGCCCTGTTCATGCACGCCGCCGACGCCATCCACGGCGACCTGGGCATGATTCAGGCCGATGATTTCGTCATTGCCATCAGCAAGTCGGGCGACACACCCGAAATAAAGGTGCTCGTGCCGCTGCTCAAGCGCAAGGGCGTGCCGCTGGCCGCCCTGGTCAGCAACGCCGACTCCTACCTGGGCCAGCAGGCCGATTACATTTTGCACGCCCCGGTAACCCGCGAGGCCTGCCCCCACAACCTGGCGCCCACCACCAGCACCACCGCCGCGCTGGCCCTGGGCGACGCGCTGGCCGTGTGCCTGCTCGAAAGCCGCGACTTCTCGCGCCAGGATTTTGCGGGCCTGCACCCCGGCGGCACGCTAGGCAAGCAGCTCTATTTGAAAGTAGGCGACCTGAGCCGCCAGAACCAGCAGCCCCAGGTAACCGAATCGGCCCCGCTGCGCGACATCATTCTCGAAATATCGGGCAAGCGCCTGGGCGCCACCGCCGTGCTGAGTGAGGCCGGCGAACTGGTCGGCATTATCACCGACGGCGACCTGCGCCGCATGCTCACGGCCCACGCCGGCCGCCTCGACGCCGTCACGGCCCGCGACATCCTCACGCCCGGCCCCGTGACGGTGGAAGTGGACGATTTTGCCGTAGAGGCTCTGGCCCGCATGCAGGCCCGCAACATCACCCAGCTGCTGGTAACCGAGCAGGGCCGGTTCAGCGGCTTCATCCACCTGCACGATTTGCTGCGCGAGGGGCTGGTGTAGGGGCGGGGAGACGCTGGAATCCGTCTGTCATCCTGAGCATTCCGCGAATTGAGCGGCGACGAAGGACCTATACGGAAGCTATTGTTTGATGCTAGCCTCTGCATAGGTCCTTCGTCGCCGCTCAATTCGCGGAATGCTCAGGATGACAGGCGGGTTTGCCCTCACCCCCGGCAAAGCCCTAACTTTCCGGAAAACAAGCTTGACTTCATGGACCAACATACCTACTTAGTGGTGATGGCCGGCGGCATTGGCAGCCGCTTCTGGCCCTTCAGCCGCACCCACCACCCCAAGCAGTTCCACGACGTGCTGGGCCTGGGCCGCTCCATGCTTCAGCTGACCGTGGACCGTTTTGCCGGCATTTGCCCGCCCGAAAACGTGTTCGTGGTGACCAACCGCGACTATACCGAACTGGTGCAGCAGCACCTGCCCGAGCTGGCGCCCCACCAGATTTTGGGCGAGCCCATCGGCCGCAACACGGCCCCCTGCATCGCCTACGCCAGCTACCGCATCGCCCGCCTCGACCCCGAAGCCGTGATTGTGGTAACGCCCGCCGACCACGTGGTGATGCACGAGGACAACTTCCGGGAAGCCATCCGCACGGCGCTGGCCGGTGCCCGCAGCCACAACGTGCTCATCACACTCGGTATTCAGCCCTCACGGCCCGATACCGGCTACGGCTACATCCAGTTTATCGACGACGAGGTGCGGCCCCAGGATGTGCGCCGGGTGCCGGGCCACGCCGATGGCTCGTTTCCGAAGGAGCTGCGCAAGGTGAAAACCTTCACCGAAAAGCCCAATGCCGAGCTGGCCCAGATGTTTGTGAGCAGCGGCGAGTTCCTCTGGAACTCGGGCCTGTTCGTGTGGCGGGCCGATGCCATCGTGCGGGCCTTCCACCAATACCTGAGCGACATTGCCGAGGTGTTCGATGAGGGCGCCGACCAGCTCGGTACGCCCGGCGAGGAGGCCTTCATCACCCGCGCCTACAGCCTCTGCCGCAACATCAGCATCGACTACGGCGTGATGGAAAAGGCCGACAACGTGTACGTGCTGCCCGCCGACTTCGGCTGGAGCGACCTGGGCACCTGGGACTCGCTGCACCGCATGGGCCAGCACGACGCCGACGAAAACGTCGTCGACGGCAACGCCCTGCTCTACGACACCCGCGAGTGCGTCATCAAAACCCCGCCCGAGCGCCTCGTGGTAGTACAGGGCCTCGAAGGCTACATCGTGGCCGAGTACGACAACGTGCTGCTCATCTGCAAGCGCACCGAGGAGCAACGCGTCAAGGAGTTCGTAGCCGACGTGAAATCGAAGAAGGGCGGAGGCTATAATTGATTTTAGAGCTTTGGACTTAGAGCCTAGATGGTTCTGTCATCCTAAGCAAAGCGAAGGACCTTATCACGTCTGAACGACAATCGTAACAACGACTCGTTTCAACGTGATAAGGTCCTTCGCTTTACTCAGGATGACAGAACCATCTAGGCTCTAAGTCCCAAAACCTAAGCTCTAAAACCTAAGCTCTAAGCTTTGCTTGCAGGTTCTCGTCCAGCGCGGCCAGGAATTCCTCGGTGTAGAGGTAGTCGCGGCCGTGCTCCACCTTGTTGCCGTGGATGTTGACGGCCAGGTCCTTGGTCATCTTGCCGCTTTCCACGGTTTCGATGCACACGGCCTCCAAGGCGTGGCAGAAGTCGATGAGCTCTTGGTTGCCATCGAGCTTGCCGCGGAATTCCAGGCCGCGCGTCCAGGCGAAAATGCTGGCGATGGGGTTGGTGCTCGTGGGCTTGCCCTTCTGATGGTCGCGGTAATGGCGCGTCACGGTGCCGTGAGCGGCTTCGGCTTCCATCGTCTTGCCATCGGGCGTTACCAGCGTCGAGGTCATCAACCCCAGCGAGCCGAAACCCTGGGCCACGGTGTCGCTCTGCACGTCGCCGTCGTAGTTCTTGCAGGCCCACACGAAGTTGCCGTGCCATTTCAGCGCCGAGGCCACCATGTCGTCGATCAGGCGGTGCTCGTAGGTGATGCCGGCCTCCTGGAATTTGGTAGCGTATTCCTGCTCGTAAATCTCCTGGAAGATATCCTTGAAGCGGCCATCGTACTTCTTGAGGATGGTGTTTTTGGTGCTCAAATACAGCGGCCAGCCCTTCATCAGGGCCTGGTTGAAGCAGGCGTGGGCGAAGCCGCGGATGCTTTCGTCGGTGTTGTACATGGCCAGGGCCACGCCGTCGCCCTTGAAGTTGTAGACCTCAAACGACTGCTCCTCGCCGCCGTCTTCGGGCGTGAAGGTGATGGTGAGCTTGCCCTTGCCCTTGGTCACGAAGTCGGTGGCCTTGTACTGGTCGCCGAACGCGTGGCGGCCGATGCAGATGGGGGCCGTCCAGTTGGGCACGAGGCGGGGCACGTTGCTCATCACAATCGGCTCGCGGAACACCGTGCCATCCAGAATATTACGAATAGTGCCGTTGGGCGACTTCCACATCTGCTTGAGGCCGAACTCCTCCACCCGCTGCTCGTCGGGCGTGATGGTGGCGCACTTGATGCCCACGCCGTACTGCTTGATGGCGTTGGCGGCGTCGATGGTTACCTGGTCGTTGGTTTCGTCGCGGTACTCCAGGCCGAGGTCGTAGTACTTGATGTCGAGGTCGAGGTAAGGGGTGATGAGCTTGTCTTTGATGAATTTCCAGATGATGCGGGTCATCTCGTCGCCATCGAGCTCAACTACCGGATTGGCTACCTTGATTTTAGTCATGGGGTGGGGGATAAGGAAAAAGTAAAAGAGGCTCCGGCCGGCCAACCGGGCCGGCCTTTGCGGCCATAAGATAGGCATAGGCCACGAAGCGCCGCCTATTTTACCGGGCCGGCGGTGCCGGCGGTTCCGGGTTTCCGCTTACTTTAGCCCCCGCTGCGGCACGTGCCCCGCTCACCCGCTCCGCCCACATACCCGACTCCGCTCCACTCCGCAAGCGCGACCACTTGGCCGATGCCGCCCTGGCTACCGGCCACCGCCTGCGCCCGCTGCTGGAACTGGTCGAGCGCATCCGCCCCCACGTTGGCCACCACACGGTGTTCAGTTCGCGCCGCGAGAAAATCCGCGAGCAGCTGGCTCTGGTGCAACAGCAACTGCATTCGGAGCAGCCCAAGCACAAAGCACTGCGTGAGGCCTTGCACCAGCTAAGCGAGTTCGTGCGCGAAGAAATGCACGAAGTCAGCCGCGACGAGGTGAAGGAATCCGGCAAGCGCTTCGTGGCCGCCACGCTCAAAAACGCGCCGCAACTGCTGGCGGCTGCCAAGCAGGCGGGGCTGCTGAGTTGAAAAGAGAATTTATTGTCAATATTATTGTTTACATATAATATAATAAAAATCATTCGCCATACTCGTCGATTTTATAACGGCCTCCACTATTGCTGTAATTATAGCCATGTGCGTATGAAGATCCAAATATAAATATTAAATTAATTGAAATTCCAATAGCAATTGATTTAGCATTTAGCGATTTTCCTAATTTATTAATTAGTAGTCCGTAACAGCAGAGGGTTTGCGTTATAGATAACGCTATTATAGTGCTCAATATAGCAGAATCATGTGGTAAGTGTAATTGCTCTGAAAGAGGGTACAACAATAATATAACATACGGAAAAAAACCAAACATGAATGTTACGACATCCCCAGTAGCATCATACTCCCTTGCACTAGATTCAGAATTTGAAGTTTTAAAATTGAGAGCACAATGCTCTGTAAAAAGCCAGGTTATTGTAGTTAATATAATAGAGTGTCTAAAATATGGCCAATATAACAACACCTCTCTTCCACTGGCTGTGGTAATTCCTTTGTAGTTTATATGTATCGATAGTATAGATAATACAATAGCAGCTATAAATGGAATAATATTTTTTGTCTTTTTCCAGATGCTAGTTTTGTTTTTTCTAGGGTCGTAGAAATCCATGAATAGCTTTATAGTTTGTTAAATATTATTCTTTCCCAGCCGTTGCCGGAGCACCTCGTACAGCATAATGCCGCTGGCTACCGATACATTGAGGGAGCTGATTTGGCCGGCCATCGGGATGCGCAGCTTGTGGTCGGCGAGGCGCAGGTATTCGGGGCTGATGCCGTCTTCCTCCGAGCCCATCAGGATGGCCAGGGGGCCGGTCAGGTCTACGGTTTCGGCTTCCAGGCTGGCATCCGACTTCTCGGTACAGGCCACCACCTGCACCCCCGATTCGCGCAGGAAGGTGAGGGTTTGCTTGAGGTTGTGCTCGCGGCAGACCGGAATCAGGTTGAGCGCGCCGGCCGAGGTTTTGAGCGCGTCGCCGTTGATTTGGGCCGCGCCGTGGCTGGGCACCACAATGGCGTGCACGCCCAGACACTCGGCGTTGCGGGCAATGGAGCCGAAGTTGCGCACGTCGGTAATCCGATCCAGCACCAGCAGCAGGGGCGTTTTGCCCTCCTCGTACAAGCCGGCCAGAATGTTGTCCAGCGGCATGTAGTCAATCGGCGACACGAAGGCCACGGCGCCCTGGTGGTTTTTGCGGGTGATGTTGTCGAGCTTTTCCACCGGTACCATCGACACGGGCACGTTGGCTTCGCGGGCCAGCGTGTTGATGTCCTGGGTCATGGAGTTTTTGGTGGCGCGCAGCAGGAAAATCTTGTCCAGCGTGCGGCCCGCGCTCAGCGCCTCCAGAATGGGCCGGAGCCCGAAAATCATGTCGATGCTGCGGTCCTGAGGCGGGCGGTGGGGGTAGCGCGGCTTGTCAGACGATGACGACGGCCGGCGGCCACCTTCGCGGTTGCCGCCCTCGTCGCGCCGGCCCTCGGAGCGCTCCTCGTCGCGACGCGGGCGCGGCTCGCTGAACTGCTCATCATCGAAGCGGCCTCCCTCGGCGCGGCTGCGCTCAAAGCGCGGGGCATCGTCGCGGCTCTCATCGCGGCCCTGGTCCTCGCGTGGGGTGCGGCGGTTGGGCACGGGGCGGTTCTGCGAGTCGAAATATTGGCGGCGTTCGGTTACCGGCCGGGCTGGGCGATTAGTCCTTTTCTCCATAGCTCCACGGCGGCATACCAGAGATATTCATGCTCGGGACGGCGCACCAGTTCGTAGTTGTCGGGCGCAAAGGTACTGGGTTTGGCGCGGAAGACGAACGTGCTGTTCTGGGTCTGGTAGCCGCGGTACACCCACCGCTCCTCGTTGCCGCTGCGGTACACAGTTTCGGGCGCGCCCATCACCTGCAACAGCATGCCCCGGTCGGTGAGCCAGCCGGCTTTGTGGGCCGAAAATAACTGGTTGGCCGCTACCACCCGGCCGTAAAACGCGCGAATCAGCGCCCGGGCCCGGTCCTGGTCGTCGTTGGCTACGCCGAGCCAGAACTGGTCGACGGCTTTTTTGGGGTCGGGCGCATCAAATAGTTTCTGGCGCTCCTGCGAGGTCGACACGTAAATCAGCGGCGCAATCAGCTCATCGGCCGACGTGAGCTTGGGAAACCGGTTCTCCTCGACCAGCAAACCCAGGTTGGGGCCCTGGTTGCCCACGCGCAGCAGGTACAGGCCGGCGGGCAGCCGCAGCAGCTGGTCGGCATTGAAGCGGGCCGAATCCTGCAGGCCCAGCGTGCGCGGCTGCTGGCCCAGGGTGCTGCTGGCCGCCATGGGCGGGGCCGCGGCCTGCGAGCTGAGCGGGTACCGATACGCCGTCAGGCTTTGGCCGGGCGCGTAGGCTTCTACTCCAAAAACCTCGCGGGCCCGCACGTAGCGGCGCATCAGCGGCCGGCTCAGCGAGTCAATCAGCACGAAGCTGCGGTTGAGGGTTGAAGGCGTGAGCCGCAGCCAGGCCGCGTCGCCGCTCATGGCTTCCGTGGCCGGCCCGAAGGCCATGCTCAGCACCTGCCCGGCCACCAGACGGCTCAGCGGCAGCGTAAAGCTCAGGCGGTCCAGGTCGCCATCGGTGCGCAGGCGGCGGCCGACGCCGCGCACCGTGTCCTGCCAAAGGGGGCGGCGGGCGTTGAAATCAGCCCAGCTCATTACCTGCAGCGGTACCCGGCGCCGCTGCGCGCTCTGGTTCGGAAACCGCAGGTACACCCGCAGGCTGTCGCCCTCGCGGCGGGTGTCCACCTCAATAGTGCGGCCCGGCCGGTACTGGTTGGCAAAGTCGCGGCGCGGGGCGGCCTGCAGCGGCCCCGCACCAAGTAACGTCAGTAATAGCAGCAGCAGCGGGGCGAGGTTTTTCATACAATAACTGGAAAGGTGGGATAGGTAAACCGCGTGAAAACCCAAGCTAAGGCCAACGACTTTACGCGAAAAAGCCGGCCCCGTTCCCGGAGCCGGCTTCAGCGCTCAAAAACCGTGCACTACTAGCGCGGATTGTAATACTGCTGCAATAGCTTGATGGCCCGCTCGGCCCGTTTCCGGTCGCCGATGGCCTCGGCAGCGCGGCCGATGCTGTTGAGCGTCATCAGATACGTCTGGTATTCCTGGTCGAACAGGGCCTGGTTATGGGTGCTATAGTAGGCCAGGCCCCGCTCGGCGCGGTCGGTCATGGTGTCCATGATTTCGTTGGCCCGCGCCTGCTCGCCCACGGCCAGCAGTGCCGGAATGAACTGGGGCACGTAGTAGTCGTACGGAATGGCCTTGTCGGGCATCACTTCGAAGGCCTTGTCGAGCACCTGCTTGGCCCGCACCTTGTCGCCCTTGATCAGCAGCGCATCGGCCAGGCGCGAGAACTTGTCGCGGTAGTTGGCCGGGAAGCGCAGGTTGTTTTCGTCGTAGAAAATGTTGGGGTTGTCGAGGCCGCGGTAGGCGAACTGCTTCATCAGCTTGTCGTACATCAGGCCCGTTTCCACGAAGCCCTCGTCGGCGTTGCCCGTTTTGGGGTCGGCGTCGGGGTTGCGGGCCGGCAGAATGCGGTAGGCCATGCCTTCGAGCTGGAAGTAGGGCTGCAGGCCCATAAAGTCGCGCGAATCGACGGTGCTCGAAAAGTACACCGGCCGCTCCCAGTTGTTGGTGGCCAGAATATCAAGGATGAGCAGCGTCTTCTTTTCGATGGCGCTCTTGCCTACGCTCCAGTCCATCTGCGTCACCAGCTGCTTGCGGCGGTCGGCCGGGATGATGCCCGACTTGGCCACGGCGGCGGTGTCAATCGGCAAATAGAAGTTGCGCGAGGGGAAAGACAGCATGTTTTTGCCGTCGCCGTAGCTGACCTGCAGCAGCGGGCTGTTGGCCTCCACGAGCTGCATAAACTGGCGCACATCCACGGCCGGCACCGCCGGGTTTTCGGCGTAGGGCAGGTAGTCGTTGGTTCCCTGCTTGTAGTCCTTGTTCTCCATCGAAATCGGCAGCGGGGCCGATTTGTAGGAGCGGCGCTTCATCTGGTCGATGTACCAGTCGGTGTTCAGGTAGCTGAGCACGGCCACGCGCACGTCGGTGCGCACGCCCTCCACTTCCTGGGCGTACCAGAGTGGGAAGGTGTCGTTGTCGCCGTTGGTGAACAGGATGGCGTTCGGCGCGCAGGAGTTCAGCAGGTTTTTGGCCGAATCAACCGACAGAAAGCGGTCGGAGCGGTCGTGGTCGTCCCAGCCCTGCGTTACCATAATGCCCGGCACCATCAGGCCGGCCAGCGTCACCACGCCGGCGCGGGTGGTATCAGCTTTGAGCACCGATTGCAGCAACTCGGCCAGCGCCAGCACGCCCAACCCAATCCAGATGGCGAAGGCAAACGTGGCGCCCGCGAAGGTGTAGTCCCGCTCGCGGGGCTCGATGGGCGGCTGGTTGAGATAAATAACGATGGCCAGACCCGTGAACAGGAACAGCAAACCCACAATAAAGGCGTTGCGGCCGTCGCGGCGGATGTGGAAATAGAGGCCCAGCAAGCCCAGTAGCAGCGGCAGCGCGAAGAAAGCGTTGCGGGCCGGGCTGTCGGCCACGCGCTCAGGCAGGCCGTTGCCGTCGGCGCTGCCCCACAAAACGCCCGACTGCTGCAAGTCGCCCTCGCGGCCTACGTAGTTCCACATAAAGTAGCGCCAGAACATGTGGCCCATCTGGTAGCGGAACAGGAAGGCCAGGTTCTGGCCCATAGTCGGCTTCACGTCCTTCTGCACGTCCACCCATTTCTGGTAGTTGTACACGTGCAGCGGGTCGGGGCTGTAGATGCGCGGGAGCAGCATTTTATCTTCGGGGCGGTACTCCAGCACCGGGCGGTACTCGGCCACCACGTACTTGTCGCCCTGGCGCACGTAGCGCGGGGCGCCCTCGGTCTGGGCGATGGGCTGGGCGTTGAGCTGCGGACCGTAGAGCAGGGGCCGGTCGCCGTACTGCTCGCGCTTGAGGTAGCTCACGAACGAGAGCACGTCCTCGGGGTTGTTTTCGTTGATAGTAGGGTGATAGGAGCTACGGATGGGCACAATCAGGTAGCTAGAATAGCCAATCAGAATGAACACGAAGCTCAGCATCACGGTGTTCAGCAGCCGGTTGCGGCGCTGGAACGATTGCCGGAAGCCGAACCAGATCAGGCCCACAAACACCAGCAGAAAGATGATAATGCCCCAGTTGAAGGGCAGGCCCACGCTGTTCACGAAGAACACCTCGAACGCGCCCGCCAGCGTGGGCAGTCCCGGAATGATACCGGCCAGAATCAGGCCTACAATCACGCTGCTGATAACCAGCGTAGCCACCCCGCCCCACATGGTAGGGTTTTGGGTGCGGCGGTAGTAATAGATGAAGCCCAGCGCCGGAATGGCCAGCAGATTCAGCAGGTGAACCCCGATGCTCAGGCCAATCACGTAGGCAATCAGCACCAGCCAGCGGTCCGAATCGGCTTCGTCGGCGCGGTTTTCCCACTTCAGCATCAGCCACACCACGGCCGCGGTGCACAGCGACGACATGGCGTACACCTCGGCCTCTTCGGCGTTGAACCAGAACGAGTCGGAGAAAGCGTAGGCCAGCGCGCCCACGGCGCCCGCGCCCATAATTAGCAGCGTTTGCCCGAAGCTGGGCTCCAGCAGCCGGTCGTCGTGCATGCCAGGGCGGTGCAGCACCAGCTTCTTGGCCAGCATGGTAATCGTCCAGAACAGAAACAGCACCGTGAACGACGAGCTAAGCGCCGACAGCGCATTCACCAGCACCGATACTTTGGTGACGTCGCCGAAGCTGAGCATGGAAAACAGCCGGCCCAGCAGCAGGAACGTGGGGGCGCCGGGCGGGTGCGGCACCAGCAGCTTATACGAGCAGGCAATGAACTCGCCGCAGTCCCAGAACGAAGCCGTGGGCTCCAGGGTCATCAGGAAAACAACGGTGGCCAGGGCAAATACGCCCCAGCCGACGAGGTTATTCAGGCTTTTGTAACTCCGCATACAGAAAGTGAGAGAGGCCCGCCGCTTGCAAAAGGGCAGGAGAATCGGGAAAGCAGGTCAGCGAAAGTTCAAAAGTAGCCAATAACTCCCGAGCCGCATCCCCAAATCAACCAACACCTCTTTTAAGAGCTACAAGCGGCAAGCTGCAAGCCATAAGCTGCAAGCCACAAGCTTTACGGCCTGTCATCCTGAGCGCAGCGAAGGACCTTATTACGTGAAGACGAGGCGTTGTTACGGTCGTTCCAGCGTGATAAGGTCCTTCGCTGCGCTCAGGATGACAGGCCGTAAAGCTTGTGGCTTGCAGCTTATGGCTTGCAGCTTGCCGCTTGTAGCGCAAAAAGCTAGTTCTGCAACACCAGCCGCTTGGTCGAAACCACTTTGTCGTTCTGCAGCAGGCTGTAGAAATACATGCCGGAGGGCAAGTCAGCCAGGTTGAGCGACATGCCACGGTCGGCGGCTTCGGGGCGCAACGCCACGGTGCGCACCTCGCGGCCGATGATGTTGCTCAGCCGCAGCCGGTACTCGGTGCCGGCCGCATACTGGCTCATGGAGAGCGTAACGATGCCGTGGGCAGGGTTGGGGGCCAGCGAGAAAGTGGGGCTCAGCATACGGGCGGCCAACGTAGGAACTCCGGCAACCGGGGCGCGACCCTGCGCGGCCGACGGCGGCGCGTAGCTGGCGGCGGCCAGCTGCGGCAGTTGCCACAACAGCAACAGCAGAAAGGTGAAAAAACGGGGCGTAAATTTCATGACATTCAGAGGAGCGTAGGGGAGGAGGCCAGCTGGCGGGGCCTGACAAACGGTGTTTGGGGCAGCTGGAGGGGCAATTTGCAACTACCGTGCCCACCCGGCTGGCGGCCGGCAGTCGGGGTACAGATACCGCTTAAAGCCCGTAGGTTGCCCCTGGGTTTAGGGTTCCGGCCTTCAAGGTACGTAAATAGTTGGCTTTTAGACCGGTGCAAGGCGAAAATAATGTAGCGTTCAGCCGATATATGCCCCGGGGCCGCTGCATTTACAGATACCGGATTTCCTTCAGGTCAAAGTGGCGGATCTGGCCATGGGTTTCCAGCGCCAGCCGGCCGGCCGCGTCGGTGCCCACGATGCGCCCGCGCAGGCGCCGGCCGCCGGCCTCGTAGGTATGCTCCTCACCAAACCGATACAGCACGGCCTGGTAGTCGGTTTGCAGCGCGCGCACCCGGCCGGCGCGCAGTTGCAGGTAGCGGCGCTCCAGGCTTTCGAGCAGGCGGGCGGCCAGCGGGGCCAGCTCGTAGGCCCGGCCCGTCAGGCAGCTCAGCGAAGTAGCCGTGGGTACGCCAAACTGCTGCTGGTTCACGTTGAGGCCGATTCCGACGATACTGTGCTGAATTTTTGCGCCGCTCAGCGTGTTCTCAATCAGGATGCCGCCCAGCTTCTGCGCGCCGTAGTACAGGTCGTTGGGCCACTTCACCCGCAGCGCCGGGCCGGGGCCGAGCAGCGCGCTCAGCCAGTCGTGCACGGCCAGCGCCACCGCCTGGCTGAGCAGAAACTGGTCGGCGGCGGGCAGAAAGGCCGGTTTCCAGACTACCGACAGCGTCAGGTTTTCGCCGGGCGCGGCCTCCCACTGGTTGCCGCGCTGGCCCCGGCCGGCGGTCTGTTTGTCGGTAATCACGCAGCAGCCATCCGTGGCCCGGTTTTGGCCTGCCAATAACTGGGCTTCCGAGTTGGTGGAGCCGCATTCGGGCAGCCAGAGAAGCTGTTGGCCCGTGAAGAGCGTTTGGGGGACCAGTGCCGCCATCTGTTTTTCGTACTTTGTGCTATTCAAACCTACCAAGACCTTATGAAAAGTACCTCAGTTCGACAGGATTCGGACAAGTTGGCAGATGTCGTCGTGCGCGGCATGCAGGAGAAGAAGGCGTCCGATATCGTCGTCCTCAACCTCAAAGACCTTAAAAATGCCGTTGCCGATTATTTTATTATCTGCTCGGCTTCATCCGATACGCAAATCGACGCCATTGCCCGCTCGGTAGAAGAGGAAGTGGAAAAGCTCACCGGCCAGAACCCCTGGCAGACCGAGGGCCGCACCAACCGCGAGTGGGTGCTGATCGACTACGTCGACGTAGTAGTGCACGTGTTTCTGCGCGACCGGCGCCAGTTTTACTCGCTCGAAGAGCTGTGGGGCGACGCCGAAATTACCTACGTGGAGGAAGAGGCTTCGGCCGCCGCAAACTAATTTAACTTAGTAGGCAGTGGTTGGGTTGGGGTAGAGAGTTGGCCGGCCGATGCGTGGTGAGACGAAATCCGCCCGTCTGTTGTTTCAGGTATGGAACGCGGGCGGGCGCCGAGTCAACTATTCCGGGCTTGCGCGGCTCTTCGTTTCAACGCAACTATTCATCCTAACTATTCACTCAGCAATTCATGTCTGATACGACGCCCAAAAAGAAAAAATCCCCCCTGCCCAACCCGGCCCCCAAGCCCGGTATGCAGTTGTGGGTCCTCTCGGGGTTGGTGGCGCTCATCCTCGGGATGGTCTATTTTTCCAGCGGAAGCCGGTTGGTAGAAATCAAGCAGCGCGATTTCGAGCAGATGCTCACGGCCGGCGACGTGGCCGACTTGGCCCTCGTCAACGACCGGGAAGTGCAGGTCAGCCTCAAGAAGGAAGCCCTGCAGAAGCCCGAGTACAGCAAGCGCCTCACCACCCAGCGCAGCCCGCTGGGGCTGCCGGGCGCCGGCGTGTCGGCCACCGGACCGCAGTTTGCCTTCCGCGTAGTCGATGGCAAAGTGTTCAAGGAAGACCTCGACAAGCTGCAGGCCACGCTGCCCACCGACCGGCAGGTAGGCCTGAAAATCACGGATGAGCGCGGTTTTGGCGACTTCCTCGGCACCTGGGGCTTCATGATTCTGCTCTTCGTGGGCTTCTGGTTCCTGATGCGCCGCATGAGCGGTGCGGGCGGACCCGGCGGCCAGATTTTCAATATCGGCAAGAGCCGCGCCGCGCTCTTTGAGGGGGGCGACAAGGTGAAGGTGACGTTCAAGGATGTGGCCGGCCTCGAAGAAGCCAAGGAGGAAGTGGAGGAAATCGTGGAGTTCCTCAAGAACCCCTCGAAGTTCACCGTACTTGGCGGTAAAATCCCGAAGGGCGCGCTGCTGGTAGGCCCTCCCGGTACTGGTAAAACATTGCTGGCCAAAGCCGTAGCCGGCGAGGCCGATGTGCCGTTCTTCTCGCTCTCGGGCTCCGACTTCGTGGAGATGTTTGTGGGCGTGGGCGCGGCCCGGGTGCGCGACCTGTTCAAGCAGGCCAAGGCCAAGGCGCCGTGCATCATCTTTATCGATGAAATTGACGCCATCGGCCGCAGCCGCAGCCGCGGCAACACGCCCGGCGGCAACGACGAGCGCGAAAACACGCTCAACTCGCTGCTGGTAGAAATGGACGGCTTCGGCACTGATTCCGGCGTGATTATTCTGGCGGCCACCAACCGCCCCGACACGCTCGACTCGGCCCTGCTCCGCCCCGGCCGCTTCGACCGCCAGATCAGCATCGATAAGCCCGACATCAACGGCCGCACCCAGATTTTCAGCGTCCACCTCAAGCCCCTCACGCTGGCCCCCGATGTGGACTCCCGCAAGCTGGCCGCTATGACGCCCGGTTTTGCCGGCGCCGAAATTGCCAACGTCTGCAACGAAGCCGCCCTGATTGCCGCCCGCCGCGACAAGAAGATGGTGACCATGCAGGACTTCACCGACGCCGTCGACCGCGTAATTGGTGGCCTGGAGAAGAAAAACAAAATCATCAGCCCCGGCGAAAAACGCATTGTGGCCTACCACGAGGCGGGCCACGCGGTGGCCGGCTGGTTCCTCGAACATGCCGACCCGCTGGTGAAGGTGAGCATCGTGCCCCGCGGCGTGGCCGCGCTGGGCTACGCGCAGTACCTGCCCCGCGAGCAGTTCCTCTACAACACCGAGCAGCTCATGGACGAAATGTGCATGACGCTGGGCGGCCGCGCCGCCGAGGAGCTGGTGTTCGGCAAGATTTCGACCGGCGCCCTGAGCGACCTGGAGCGCATCACGAAGGTGGCCTACAGCATCGTGACGATGTATGGCATGAACGAGAAGCTGGGCAACGTATCGTTCTACGACTCGAAGGGCCAGGACCAGTACGGCTTCACCAAGCCTTATTCGGAAGCTACGTCGCAGATGATTGACGAGGAAGTGCGTACCATTATCTCGCAGGCCTACATCCGCACCAAGGAACTGCTGACTGAGCGCCGGCACGAGTTGGAGGTAATTGCCAAGGAGCTGCTGGAAAAGGAAGTGCTGCTCCAGGACGACTTGGAACGCCTCGTCGGCCCGCGCCCCTACGACACCCAGACCAGCTACCAGGCCCACATGGCCGGCACCGACCGCTCGGAAACCCTGAGCGAGCGGAAGCAGGAGCACCCCGTAGCGCTGGACAATGATTTGCCCGACCTGAACCTGCCCGGCATCGACCAGGGCGGCGAAGGAGCCGGCAACTCGTCCACCGAGCCCAGCGGCTCGACCGTTACCCCGGTGTAATCGATACACTGAAGTGCATAAAAAAAGCCCGCCATCCGGCGGGCTTTTTTTATGCGTAGTTGATTGTAAAACGGTCTGGTTCTGATAAAGCTGGTGGCTCTATCGCACAACCAATTCCTTCACCACAATAGTGTCAGCTGAACTAGCGTCCAGAGTCAGCATATCAGCAATGTTCCAGTTAAGCGTTATTGTCTGGTTGCCGGTCGGCTTGGCCGCCGTCGAGACATATACCCAGCGGTTGGTGCCCTTTACTTGGTTTGTTAAGGCAAAATCTACTGTTTCTTTACCGCCTTTGGTGTCACCATAATTGATCTTGCCGGTATATAAAGTGCCAAGGCCTTTTTGTGCTTCCTCCTTGGTAGCAGCCACGCCAAAACGGGCAACTGTGGCTGGGGCAGACATATATCCGCGCATGCCAAACTGAAAGCTTACTGTTTGCGGGACAGTAACAGGACCTACTGGATTGTCCGTGTCATCGTCACAGCTTGTTAGGGCGATGCTGCCCACAGCCAAGAATAAACAGGCAATAGTTGAAAACGTGTTTTTCATCTGAGATATAAGAGTGAAGGTTCGAAAGGTAATTAATTTGTAACATCTCAATCTTTATCATCAGTTCGTCCTTTCGCGCAGAAACTGCTGAAAGGCGCTTAATTGGCGCGCTTTTTCGAAGCCCTGCCGGGCCAGCGCGGCCCGGATGCCGGGGAGCAGTTCCTGCAGCCAGGCGTGGAAGTCGGCCTCGGTGGCCACAAGAAAGCAGGTGGCCGGCGCAGTCGGGGTAGTGGAGCTGACGGCAGGCGAGTGTTGCATAGCAGGGATAAGGGTGAAGGACTGGCAGCGGAAATACCAAAAAGATGCCATTATCAATATTGGACTTTGCTGTTCAGCTTGTTAGCAAAGCAGAATTAGGCCTTAACGACCTGCAGGGCATACCAAGCCGATTAAGCAGGCAGCAAAAGCCCGAATTTTATAAGCTGTGGTTGGATTCGGAGGCAGAAAAAAACGCTTTGTGCCTCTTGTTGGGAAAAGCAGAAAAAATAGGTTCATTTTGAGAAGCTGCCGGATTTTCAGCCTGCCGAAACCCGCGTACCTTTGTGGTATGGCCGAAAGCTCCCGTGACCTCATTCTAAGCCGCATCCGTGAGGCCCTGCGGACGCCCGGCGCGGCGGCTGCGCCCCGGCCCGACTTTGCGGCCCCGCTGCACCCGCGCCCCGCCGATTCCGACGACCTGGCCGTGGCCTTCGCCCAAAGCTTCGTGCGGGTGGGCGGCGCCTTTTATTACTGCGAGTCGGTGGAGCACTTCTACGATCAGCTGTTCCTCTATAAAAAGGAGCAGCAGCTGGAGCACCTCTACGTGTGGGAGCCGGAGCTGAAAAAGCTGCTGCACGCCGGCGACCTGGTTTTTCGGGGTGATGAGGACGACTTTCGCGAGCACGCCGACGCGGGCCTGACGAGCTGCGAGGCCCTGGTGGCCCGTACCGGCAGCATTCTAGTGTCGGGCGCCACGGGCAGCGGGCGGCGGCTGAGCATCTACCCCGACCAGCATCTGGTGCTGGCCCGCACCTCGCAGGTGGTGGCCGACATCGCCGATGCGCTGCAGTTGATGCAGCGCAAATACGGCCCCGGCAAGCTGCCGTCCATGATTTCCCTGACTTCGGGCCCGAGCCGCACGGCCGATATCGAAAAAACGCTGGTGCTTGGGGCGCATGGCCCGCGCCGCCTCGCCCTTTTCCTGCTCGATGACGCGCCCGCCCCAACTGCCTGATTTGGCCCTGCCGCCCGGCTGCCGGGTGTACTTCGCTTCCGATTTCCACCTCGGCGCGCCCGATGCCGCCCGTTCGCGCGAGCGGGAGCGGCGCATTGTGCGCTGGCTCGATGAGGCCGCCCGCGACGCGGCGGCCATCTACCTGCTGGGCGATATTTTCGACTTCTGGTTTGAGTACCGCCACGCCATTCCGCGGGGCTTCACGCGCCTGCAGGGCAAATTGGCCGAGCTGACCGATGCGGGCCTGCCGGTGACGTTTTTCACCGGCAACCACGATATGTGGATGTTCGATTATTTCACCCAGGAGCTGAATATCCCCGTTCTGCGCCACCCGGTCAGCCAGCGCATCGGCGGGCACCAGTTCCACATCGGGCACGGCGACGGGCTGGGGCCGGGCGACCACACCTACAAGCTGCTGAAGCGGGTGTTTGCCTCGCCGGTGGCCCAGTGGCTGTTTGCGCGGCTGCACCCCAACTTCGGCATCGGGCTGGCCAACCGCTGGAGCCGTCACAGCCGCCTGCAAAACGGCCCCTCCGACGACCATTTCCTGGGCGACGACGAGTGGCTGCTGACCTATTGCCGCCAGCTGCAGCAGCAGTTTCCGCACGAGTACTACGTGTTCGGCCACCGCCACCTGCCCCTCGACGTAGAAGTAGCCCCCGGCAGCCGCTACGTCAACCTCGGCGAATGGGTCAATTATTGCACCTACGGCGTGTATGATGGCGAGCAACTGGCGTTATTGGAGTATGGGGGCTAGGTATAAGAGCTTAGAGCTTAGAAATAAGAAGTTAGCGCCTAGAAGTGAGGAAATGATCATTGTGGACAACAGGTTCTCAGTTCTCAGTTCTCAACTCTCAGTTCTAAAAATTCTCTTCCTCTCATTCCTTACATCTAACCTCTCCCTTCCCGCCCACGCCCAGACCACCGCGCCGCCGGCCGGCTCGGTGGTGCCGGCCGGGCAGGCGGCGGCGCCCGTAGCGCCGCTACGGCCCGATACGGCCGGTGCGGCCCTTAGCTGGCAGCTGGTGCGCACTGTGGCGCTGCCCCAGCCGGGCGCGGCCTCGCTCGACCGGCGTGGCAACCTGTATGTAACCGACCGCCAGAACAACCTGCGCCAGTTTGGGCCCGACGGGCAGCCGCTGAACGTGTACGCCCCGCCGCTGCCCGGCCACGTGATGCAGGTCGAAGCCTGGAACACGGCCAAAATCCTGGCTTTCTACGATGACCGCCAGCAGGTGCTGCTGCTCGACCGGTTTTTGTCGCCCATCAGCGAGCTGCCCTTGCTTCAGTTCCTCGACGGGCAGGCGCGGGTGGCGACGCTGGCCCCCGACGACCGTTACTGGCTGTTCAACGAGTCGGACCTGACGCTGCGGCAATTCGATGCAACCCAGAAGCGGTTCACCATCAGCACCCCGCTCGATATCCTGATTGGCCGTTCTCGCCCCGACTTCCGGTTCCTGCGCGAGTATCAGAACAACCTGTATCTGGTGGACAAGAACAGCGGCGTGTACGTGTTCGACAGCCTGGGCAACTTCCGCAAGAAGCTGCCGCTGCCGGGCCTGACCTACGTAGGCTTCCGCGGCGACGAGTTGTACTACCTGGCACCCGACGGCCTGCGTTTTTTCCACCTCTACAACCTGACCGAGCGCACCTTGCCGCTGCCGGTGCCGGATGCGCAGCAGGTGCTGGTGAGCGACCAATATGCCTACCTGCTGACGGTGGCGGGCGTGCAGGTGTACAAAATCCCCGGCAAGTAAGCTGCTGGCGGCCCGGCCAATTGGGCAGCGCAGGGCTGGCCGCCGACTGGATTTCTGGCTATATTTGGAAGCCGCTGCGCCAGTGGCTGTTGCCTCGCCTGTCGCCTCATCCTTCCTGCCCCAACCACGCCGCTATGCCACCTGCTTCGCTCCGCCGCGCCGGGGCTACTTTGCTGTTTATGCTGCTGAGTGCGGCCGTTTCTGTTCGGGTGGAAGCCCAGGCCCCGGCCCGGCCCGCCGCCGCCCGGCTGGCTCCCAGCCTGCGGCAGTTGTCCGATAATGCCCCCCGGCCGCTGCGGGTAAGCGTAACCGACGAAGCCGCATTCCGGCAGTGGCTGGCCCGCACCCGGCCCGGTGCCGCGGCCGAAGCCGAGCCGCACCAGAAAGGGCTGCTGCGGGTGCAGGGCCTGAGTGCTCCCGTGCTGGCCGACTGCCCCTGGGTGAAATTCGTGCAGGCCGCCGACCGCCGGGCGCGCCCCGAGCGGGAGCTGGGCGGCCTCGATTTCGGGGTGAACAAGGTGACGGCCGTGCACGCGCGCTTTCCCACGCTCACGGGTCAGGGCCTCACAGTGTCGGTGAAGGAAAGCCCGCTGGATATTGCCGACCTCGATTTCCGGGGGCGGCTGTTGGAGCCCGACCCGCTGGCGGCCACGCTCAACTCGCACTCCACCATCATGGCCACCATTATTGCCGGCGGCGGCAACACCTCGCCCGATGGCCGCGGGGTGGCCTGGCGGGCGCGCATCGCCCAATCCAGCTACGACAACCTGCTGCCCGACGACGGAGCGAAGCTGGCGGCCCAGGGCGTATCGGTGCAAAACCACTCGTACGGGGTGGACGTGGAGAATTTCTACGGTCAGGAGGCCCGCGCCTACGACCAGCAGGCCCGTCAGTACCCCACGCTGCTGCACGTGTTTTCGAGTGGCAACTCGGGCCAGCTGCCCGCCCCGACCGGCGGCCCCTACGCCGGCCTCGACAGCCTGGCCAACCTCACCGGCGAGTTCAAGAACGCCAAGAACAGCCTCAGCGTGGGCGTTACCGATGCCTTTGGGCTGGTGAACCCGCGCAGCTCGCGTGGGCCGGCCGCCGACGGCCGCCTCAAGCCCGAGCTGGTGGCCTACGGGGCCGGCGGCTCCTCCGACGCGGCGGCCCTGGTGTCGGGCATCAGCTTGCTGGTGCAGCAGGCCCACCAGCAGCGGCGCGGCACGCTGCCCACGGCGGCGCTGGTGCGGGCCGCTTTGCTGAATTCGGCCGATGACGTGGGCCGGCCCCAGGTTGATTTCGTGGCTGGCTATGGGCAGGCCGACGCGCTGGGGGCCGTGCAGACGGTGCTTGATGGCCGCTTCGTGGAAGGCACGGCCACCACCGGGCAGGAGCGCGTTTTCCCCATTACCGTGCCCGCCGGCGTGCATCGGCTCAAAATAACGCTGGCCTGGACCGACCCCGAAGCCGCCGCGGGCGCCACCTCGGCCCTCATCAACGACCTCGACCTGACGCTGCGCCGGCCCGCCACCAACCAAACCTGGCTGCCCTGGACGCTGAGCGCCTACCCGCACCGCGACTCGCTGGCCCGCCCCGCCCGCCGCTGCCCCAACCACCGCGACAACGCCGAGCAAATCACGCTCGATGTGCCCGTGGCCGGCACCTACGAGCTGCGGGTGCGCGGTTTTGCCGTGCCCCAGGGCCCGCAGGCGTTCAGTGTGGCCTACGAGCTGGAAAGCGGCCTGACCTGGACGGCGCCCACCAAAACCCGCGGTCTGGAAGCCGGCGCAACCGGCCAGCTGCTGCGCTGGCAGTGGACCGGCCCGGCCACTACGGCCCGGCTCGAATACAAGCCCGTGGGCCAGACGGCCTGGACGGTGCTGAGTGCCAGCGTCAACCTGGCCGATAAGCTGTTTCGCTGGACGGCCCCCGATGCCACCCGGCCCGGCCAGCTGCGGCTGGTGGCGGGCGCCACTACGGCCCTGTCCGACACCTTTTTTGTGGCCCGGCCACTGGCCCTGACCGTGGCCTACAGCTGCCCCGAGGAGGCGCTGCTGACCTGGCGCAAGGTGCCGGGCGCCACGCAGTACCAGGTGTACCGGTTGGGCGCCACCCACCTGGAGCCGTTGCGCCGCCTCACCGATACCACCCTGCTATTGACTACCGCCGAAGTTGCCGCCCGCTACTTCGCCGTGGCGCCCGTGGTAGCCGGCCGGGTGGGGCCGCGCGGGGCTACCGAAGACGTGCTGCAGGAAGACCACGGCTGCTACGTACGCAGTTTCGCGCCCCGCCTCCTGGTCACCGATTCGGTCCGCTTCGACCTTGCGCTGGGCTCGGTGTACCGATTGCAGGCCGTGGCGCTGGAGCGGCAGCTGCCCGACGGCAGCTTCCTGGAAGTCCAGCGCCTGAGCCCCGTGCCCGGTCTTACAATGGATTTGTTCGACCCAACGGCGCCGGCCGGCTACTCGCGGTACCGGGCCCGGCTCACGCTCAGCAGCGGCGCCAGCGTGTACAGCCAGCCCGAGCGGGTTTTCCGCGTCGTGCAGGCCGCCGATGTGCTGGTGTACCCGGTGCCGCTGCCCGCCGGCGAGCCGCTACGCATCGTGCTGCCCCCCAACGAGTCGGCCGAGGTGCGCCTGTTCGACCTGACGGGCCGGCTGCTGCGCACCGAAGCCGCCGAAGTGGGCGTCATCAAGCGCATCGCCACCGATGCCCTGCGCCCCGGCACCTACCTGCTCCGCATCCGCCTGCGCACCGGCGCCGAAATCACGCGCCGCGTACTGGTACTGTAAGTATTCGCCCCACGAAAATGCATTCACCATCCCGATAATGCCATTCCGGGAGCCGTGAACGGCTTTCCGGCCGGTGTGAATCATCCTCCGCAAGGCGTGAACGGCTTTCCGGTTGGTGTGAATGGTCTTCCGGACGGTGTGAACGACTTTCCGGTTGGTGTGAATGGTCTTCCGGACGGTGCAAACGACTATCCGGAGGGTGTGAACAGGTTACTGGTTGGCGTGAATGATCTTCTGGTCGGTGTGAATAGTTTGCCGACCGGTGTGAATGATTAAAGAGGCAGCGTGAAGGAGTAAAGGGGTGGCGTGAACGGCTAAAGAGACGATGTGAACAGGTTAAGAAGTAGCGTGAAGGAAGATAGAGGAAGCGTAAACGATTGAAACGGTGACGTGAGCGACCTAAGCCCCAGCGGGGCGACATATCGGTAGCCAGAAGCAACCACAATCACCCCAAAGCCCCAGCGGGGCAGCACCAATCGTCCAACGGCTGGTGTCGCCCCGCTGGGGCTTTGGGGTGATTGTGGTTGCTTCTGGCTACCGATATGTCGCCCCGCTGGGGCTGAAAAGACCGGCGCACAAGGCGCGTGCAAAAGCGTCAAACAAAAACCGCCCCGGCGCAAACGAGCCGGGGCGGTTCCAGTAAATCAGCTAACAGCTAACAGCTAACAGCTAACAGCTAACAGCTAACAGCTATTAATACACGTAGTTGAGGGCCGTGCGGTCGTTGGCGGTGAAGGGCCGGTCGCCGGTCGAGCCAATGCAGGCCAGCATCCACGAGTTGGGGTCGGCGCCCGAAGGCGTGCCGGGGATGAGGATGGCGCCGATGTTGCTGGCGCCCTCGTTGGAGGCCGCACCGCCGCAGCTATAGGCACGGTTGAAGTAGTCGGTGTGGCGGAAGCCGATGCAGTGGCCAATTTCGTGGGCCATGATGGTAGCCACGTTGTTGATGCTGCGGCCGCCAATCACGCTCGGGGCCAGCTTGAAGCCGGGAGCAGGGTTGCCGTTGGAGGGGAAGCCGCCCGACTGGCCCAGCACGCCGGGGCCCAGGTTGGCCGAGTACGTAATGGGCAAATCGGCGCGGCCCGAGGTGATGCGGCGGAACGTGATGCGCAGACCCAGGGCGTTGTAGCGGCGGATGGCCTCGTCGGCGGCCTGCACGTAGCCGTTCGGGAACTGGCTCGACACGCTTACGGTGAGTACCCGGGGCAGGCGGCCTACCAGGTTGGTGGTGCGGTACTGCTCATCCTGGCCCACGCGCAGCAGGTTGTGCTCGGGCTGGGCGGCCAGCATCTCGTTGGTCAGCAGAATGTCGCCTTCCACCACCACACCCTCATCGGTCTGGCGGGCATCGGCCGTCGTGAAGCCCAGTGCCTTGATCTGGCCGAGGGCGTTTTCCGAGACCTGGTTCTTAACCGTCACGTTGTCTTTCTGCTGGCACGACGAGAGGCCGAGTCCGGTGGAGGCCAACAAAGCCAGGGCAGCCAGTAAGTTGTTTTTCTTCATGGTGTTTGGTTGTGAGGAGGTAGGATGGTGGAACAATGTCCCAAACGTAGGCTTTTATTAATGATATTTCAAAATACAAGCGGTTTGATTATCGAAATTATATACATTGGCCTTTTGTAATGCATATCGAATAAAGTGCCTCTCCTGCCGCTATCGGTAGAATTATTCAGCTTTAGCTGGACTACAGGAAGAAGAAAAATTTATCGGCGGCTAGTCCCGGCCGGCGCAGCCCGCCCGCTCATGCCAGTCGACCGGCCGGCGGCAGGCAGCAGTCGGGCAGCTTAGGAGGGGCGGGAAGGCCGGGCTTAGCTGCCCCGGCTATTTGGTTATCTTTGTCGATAACCCATTTCGTGCCGTTGGCTGATTGGCCGCGGACTTACCTATATAGATTCTCCAAGCCGTGGCTTGTTCCTCCTGTTCTTCCGGCGGCGGCGGTTGCTCTACCAACGCTACTACTTCGGGCTGCGGCTCGAAGGGTAGCTGTAGCAGCGGCTGCACCCGCCTCAATGTATTCGACTGGCTCCAGGACCTGGATATGCCCAGCGACTTTAAAGAGTTCGACATCGTGGAAGTCCGCTTTAAAGGCGGCCGCAAAGACTTTTTCCGCAACCAGAGCCGCCTGCCGCTCATCACCGGCGACGCCGTGGTGGTAGAGGCCGCCGGCAGCGGCTGGCACCTGGGCCACGTTTCGCTCAAGGGCGAGCTGGTACGGCTGCAGATGAAAAAGAAAAAAGTGCCCCTCGACTCCAAGGACATCCGCCCCATTCTGCGGGTGGCCACCGACGACGATGCCGAGCGCTGGCAGGCCGTGCGCGACCTCGAAACGGGCACTATGTTCCGGGCCCGCGCCGTGGTGGAGGAACTGCGCCTGCGCATGAAGCTCTCCGACGTGGAGTACCAGGCCGACCGCACCCGCGCCACGTTCTTCTACTCGGCCGACGACCGCGTGGACTTCCGCGACCTGATCCGGCGCTTGGCCGACGAGTTTCGGGTGCGGGTGGAAATGCGCCAGATTTCGCTGCGCCACGAAGCCGGCCGCCTCGGCGGCATCGGCAGCTGCGGCCGCGAGCTGTGCTGCTCCACCTGGCTTTCCGATTTCAAGAGCGTGAGCACCACCGCCGCCCGCTACCAGAACCTGAGCCTGAACCCGGCCAAGCTTTCGGGCCAGTGCGGCCGCCTCAAGTGCTGCCTCAACTACGAGCTCGATACCTACCTCGACGCCCTAAAGGACATTCCGCAGGTGCAGCGCCCCTTGCTGACCGAGAAAGGGGAGTACACGCTGCAGAAAACTGACATCTTCCGCCGCAAAATGTGGTTTGCCGTGCGCGGCGACAACAACTGGGTGGTGCTGCCGGTGGAGCGCGTGCGCGAGGTGCTGGAGATGAACAAGCGCGGCGAAAAGCCCGACACCCTGCTCGTGCCGGTGCGCGAGGAGGAGCGTGCGCCCGAAGTAACGGCCATCGTGGAAGGCTCGCTCGAACGCCTGGACGACAAAATCACGTCTTCGTCGTCCAAGCGCCCCAAGCGCGGCAAAAAGAAGCCCACCGACGAGGCCCCGGCTGCCGCCCGCCCACCGCGCTCCGCCCGCCCCGAGCGCTCGACCCGCCCCGCCGCGCCCACCGCCGAGGATACTGATGTCACGCCGGCCAAAAGCGCTGGCCCTGCCGAAGGCGGCGAAGCCACCGAGGAGCGCGCCCGGCCCCGCGGGGCCGCTGCCAAGCCCCTCAACCGCCGCTCGGGCCGCGGCAGGGGCGGCGAGAGCCGCAGTGGCGAAGGCCGCGGCGAAAACCGGCGCGGTGCCGGCCGCCCGGCCCCCGAAGGTGGCGCCCCCGATGCACCCCGGTCTGGTCGCGAAGGTGGCCGGCCGCCCCGCAACGCCGCTTCGGAAGGTGGTTCGGACACTGGCCGCCCCGAAGGCGGCGAAGGCCGGGGCACCGAGCGCCGGGGCCGCTCGGGCAGCCGCCGCTCGGGCCGCTCGGCGGGGAGCCGCGAGGGCGGAGAGGGCCGCAACGGCGGCGGCAGCATACCACCTCCAACCGATTCCTGATGCGTAGCTTTTCTGACCCTATGCCTGTTTTGATGCGCGGACTGCTGGCATTGGCTGCCGGCTTGCTGCTGACGGCCTGCGACCCGGCCGAAGTCTACGAGAAGAACATCGATCTGGCCTCGCCGGCTGGCGACCCCTACGTGTGGGCCGTGCAGAACAAACCCACCTTCGAGTTCGAAATAACCGACCCGGCGCCCCGCTACGACGTGTACCTCAACATCCGCAACACGGCCGACTACAGCTACTACAACCTCTACACCCGCGTCACGCTCACGGGCCCCGACGGGAAGGTGCTCTCGCGCAAGCTGCACGGCATGAACCTGCTGGACCCTAAAACCGGCGAGCCGCTGGGCAACGGCAGCGGCGACATTTTCGACCACCGCATTTTGGCCCTGCCCAACCAGGAGTTCAGCCAAACCGGCACTTACCGCGTGCAGCTGGAGCAATACATGCGCCAGGACCAGCTGCCCGGCATTATGGCCGTAGGTGTGCGCGTGGCCCGCCACGAAGCCGGCAAGTAGTAAAACATAACCCGCCGGTCATTCTGAGCGGAGCGAAGAATCTCGCGTGCCATGCTAACCCTGTCGTCAGGATTTGCTGTGGCACGCGAGATTCTTCGCTCCGCTCAGAATGACCGGCGGGTTACTGTTCGCTATTTACTCCTCACTAAATCCGCTCTACTTTCACCGCGTTCTGGCCTTTGCGGCCGTCGATGATGTCGAAGCTGACGCGGTCATTTTCGCGGATTTCGTGGATGAGGCCGGTTTGGTGAACGAAGATTTCCTGGCCGTTTTCGTCCTGCACGATGAAGCCGAAACCTTTGGATTCGTTGAAAAACTTAACTGTGCCTGTTTTCATAGAAGGGGTAGGTGGTTGGAAGGAAGTGAAAGAAGGGAAAGCGTGCGGTAAATGGCAACAACGATTGTGCGCGGTAAATCTACACGGTTTTTCAAAGCAACAAAAGCCCTTGGGTGCGGAACGTGGCCGCCGGGGCTACGTATGTAGCAGCAATGCCACCTAAGCCTCCCCAGCCCATGACCGACGACGCCCGGAAACCCGATACTACGCCCGAAACCCCCAACAGCGCCCTGCCGCCCGAACTGCGCACGCCCCACAACCTGCCCGCCGAGCAGCCTTTCGCCAACGACGAGTTCAGCCACGAGCAGAACGAGGTAGCCGGTGCCAGCCGGGGCGAGTTCGGCCGCCAGGCAGACCTGGGTGCTACCCAAGGCGGCTACGGCGACGAGGCCAGCCGCGGCCTCGATACCTACGCCGGCCAGCCGGTGCAGGCGCCGGCCACCTCGGGTTACATCGGCGAGCGGGCCCAGCTCGAAGATGGTTTCCCCTCAACTGAAAACGGCAGCTTCGGCACCGTAGCCGTGGGCGCCGGGCACGAGGCACCCGAGTCGGCCGTGGGCCCGCGGTTCGGCAACGACAACGACGCGCCCAAGGGAATAGGGGAGGCCTATGCCCCAAACTACGGCACCTCCTCACTCGGTGGGCAATCAAACGCTGAGCCCGGCCCCGACGAGCAGCACCGCAACCAGCGCGAAGACTACACGCCCGGCCACCCCGAGGGCGGCCCCACGGGCCAGCGCACTGGCGAGGCGCCCACCAACGCCGGCTACGGCCGCGGCGAGGCCGGCAGCATCCCGCCCACTTCCGCCGACCGCAGCGGCTACAAAGCTGCCGGCTCGGCCAATTCGGAGGGCAGCGAGGCCGAGGGCTTCGGCTCGAAAGGCGGCTCCTACAACGACGAATACGACGACTCGAAGCCGGCCGCCACCGATGGCTCGCCCGCCAAAGGCGACCTCGACAAGCAGGCAGCGGCCCGCAACTACGGCCAGGCGTCCGATGAGCGCACCAACGCCCCCGACTCGCCCGACTACGGCGCGGCTCCCGGCCCGCCCGAAAAGCAGTAGAACTTCGCCGCACAGGGAATAGATACCCAGTAATATTTTGCCCCGCTTTGCCTGCCCGGTTGGAACAGGTAGGGCGGGGCAAAATTTTGTGCGGTCGGCAACCACCAATCCGGGCGCAAACCCTTTATCTTCCGAGCCTTTATGGTGCGGTATATGAGGATTTCCGGTTTGCGTTCCTGTGGGATACTGCTGTTAGCTGGCCTGGCCCGGGTGGGGGTGGCACAACCAACAGTCCGGCCCGATTCGGCTTTGGTGCCGGCGCGCCCGTTGTGGCTGGTGCGGCCCGCCGTGTTGCGGGTGGCAGTGCCCGTGGTGTTGGTGGCCGCCGGCTACGTGAGCCGCAACGAGAATTTTCTGGATGAGATGAAAGAGGAAGTGCGCGAGGAAACCCGCGAAAACTTCCCGCATTTCCACTCCAGCCTCGACGATTATAGCCGGCGCGTTCCAGTGGCTGCCGCCTACGGACTATTTGCCGTGGGCGTAAAAGGCGAGCGGGGGATAGTGCCGTTCACGGCTTGCTACGGCCTCTCGCACGCCCTGAGCTCGGGCCTGGTCAGCAACCTCAAGCGCATCAGCCACACCCGCCGGCCGGATATAGCCACCGATTTCAGCTCCTTCCCCTCGGCCCATACCGCCGATGCCTTCCTGACGGCCACACTGCTGCATGAGCAGTTCGGGCGGGGGCGTCCCTGGCTGTCGGTGGCCGGCTACACGGTGGCCACGGCCACCGGGGCCATGCGCATGCTCAACGACCGTCACTGGCTCACCGACGTGGTGGCCGGGGCCAGCATCGGCTTTCTGTCGGCCGAAACCGTGTGGCGGCTCTACCCGGTGCTGGCCCGCCGGCTGCCCGGCCATCTGGGCCAGAAGCTGCTGTTGCTGCCCACCTACGCCCCCGGCGGCGCCATTGGCGCCGTGCTAGTGGTGAGGCAGTGAGGTGAAATGGTGAGGTGGTGAGATGGTGAAATGGTGAGTTTGATGTTCCAGGGGCCTACCGGCACAAGCGGCGCAGTCAGGCCCCTGGAACATTAAACTCACCATCTCACCATTTCACCTCACCACTATATAAGGCAGCAGCTTTTCGTAGGTGGCCTCGTCGAGGATGCGGATTTTGCGCAGGTCGGTGGGTTGCTGGAAGGGGCCGTGCTGCTGCCGGTAGGCCACCAGCACGCGGGCCAGGCGCTTGCCCAGGTAGGGGTGGGCCTGCAGCACTTCGAAGGAAGCGGCATTCACGTCGAGGCGGGCGGGGACGAAGCCGGGGGCCACAAAAGTGTACTTGCGCAGGCTGTCGATGAGGTCGGGCGCGTCGCGCAGGGCGAATATTTCGGCTAGCTGGTCTTCGTGCCGAAATCCGCCCAGGCGCTGGCCATACTCCACCACCCGCCGCGCATAGCCCCGCCCGATGCCCCGAATCTGCATCAGCTGAGTGGTGTCGGCTGCGTTCAGATCGAACGCCGCGAGGTTGCGGGGCTTGGGCACGAAACCGGGCCGGGCCTCGAAAGGCTTGCGCTCGGAAAATCGCTCGTTTTTGGCAAACGTGCGCTTCTCGCGGGGCGGCAGCTGCTCGGGCAGCTGGATGTAGGGCGCCAGGCGGGCGTAGGTGGTATCGGAGAGGCCGTAGGCTTTGCGCAGCTGCTCCTTGGCCCGGAAGCCGCCCACCACGGTGCGGTACTTCACCAGACGCTCGGCCAGCCAGGCGGGCAGCCCGCGCGCCTGCCAGTCGCGGGCCGAAAACGTGTTGGGGTCGAAGGGCGCCAGCGGCACCTGGGGCACCCGCTCGCGGACGGGGTAGCGGCGCGGATAGCGGCTGGCGTAGCGGTTCCCGTAGGCGGGCCGGGCAACGCGGCGGGCGGCCAGCTCGGCGGCCCAAGCATCGAGGCGGCGCTGGTCGGGCGCGGGGTCGTAGGCAGGCAGGGCGGGGCGCAGCAGCGGGGGCAGCGCCAGCAGCAAAACCAGCAGCGCCAAAAGCACAAGTAAACCCGAGGTTTCGCGGCGCGAAAAGCCGAAGTAGCGCCGCACGGCCCGGCGTAGGCCCGCCAGCGGCCCGGCAGCGTTCTGGCGGCTACGACGACGGGCAGGCGGCTGGGGCCCCGGGGCGGCGGAAGGCATAACGGATACGGCTTAGCACTACATAAGTCGCTCAGTTTAACCGGAATTCCGCACAAAGCCAAATTAGTTGACAGTTGTTCGCTGTCAGGATAACGGTAATGTCATTCTGAGCGCAGCGAAGAATCTCGCGGGCAGTGGTAACCCTAACGATAGAGTTGCTTTGGCACGCGAGATTCTTCGCTGCGCTCAGAATGACATTCCCATTATCCTGACGACGAACAACTCACTCCCGCATCTTCACCTCCACCTCGTAGCGGTAGCGGGGCGGGCCGCCGAGCGGGATGGCGAAGAAGGGTAGGGCCACATCGTACTGGTCGGTAACGAAGAAAACCAGGTCGTTGGGGGCTTTGGAGAGGGTGGTAAGCTGGAAATCAAGCGAGAGGCCGTGCTCTTTGGCCACCACGGCATGGGTGCTGGCGGCCCAGGTGTTGTTGCCGCTCACAGTGGCCGGGTGGCCGTTTTTGGCTACGCTGAAAATCTTCAGCTGCACGCCGCCATCCACATCGAAATTGCTCTGCCGGATGCTCACTACCCGGTCGTTCACGAAGGGGTAGAGGTGGGTTTTGGCGCCGACTACCGGCGTGAGCCGGAACGAGTATTCGTAGGTGAAGGCGTTGCCGCCCTCCACGGGCACGTTTTCGGTGGGCGAGGAGCTCAGAAAGTAGCGGTACAGGTTGCCATCGTCGCCGCGCAGTCCCTGGGCAATCAGCTTGAATACGTAGCCATCGAACTCGGGCGTCAGCTCGCCTTCGAGCGGATTGAGGGGGCCGAACGTGTACCAGCGGTTGTCGTAGGTGGGCTCGGCGCCGAAGGTTTTCTGGGCCAGCAGCGTGCCGGCGCGGTACTTTCCCTTGGGGCTGGTGGCGCGGGCATCGGGGGCCGAGTGGGCATCGGGGCCGCCATAGAGGCTGAAGCTGGTGGTGGTGTTCCAGTTGCCCTTGGGCTCGTCGTGGCGGCCGCCGCAATCGGGGTCGAACACGCGGATGTACACCGGCTGGCGGCGCTCTTTGGGCACCAGGAAAAAGAAGGTCTGGCTGAAGTCGTCGTCGCCCCAGCTGGGGTCGGCCTGGGCCCCGAACGTGACCAGAAACGGGATATTCTCGCCGGGATTGGGCGCGGCCTGGGCCCGGGCCCGGCCCACTGGCAGCAACAGCGCGCCCAGTAATGGCAGAAGGAGCAGAACGAAGCGTGAAAAGAACGAAAGCATGGTCCGAAAGTAGCGTTCAGCCGGCAATTTCCGGGTAATGGGGCCACGAATTGGCCGCCGGCCGTTGCCGAACCGGCCGGCTTCGCGTATCATTACGGCGCAAACCCGTCCTTTACTACCCGCTATTATGTCTGCCTATCCTGCTACCACTGCCGAATTTCTGGATGCCCTGACTGCCGATGTAGAGCGGGTGCGCGAGGTGGCCAACCGCCGTTTTCGGGTGCTCGACAGCGACCAGCTCAACCGCGGGCCGGGGCCGGGCCGCTGGAGCGTGGGCCAGTGCCTGGAGCACCTCAACCTGATTGGGGGCCTTTATCTGCCCGTTATGAGCCGCAAAATTCAGGCGGCCCAGCATCGCAACACCCGCCCGGCGGCCACCGTGAAGCACGGCTACTTCGGCCAGAAACTGACGGCAGCCATGCGTGTGCCGGCCGCCGAAAAACCGCTCAAGTCGCCCCAGCAGTACGCGCCCAGCGGCTCGCGGCTGCCGCGCACGGTGGTGGAGGTGTTCACCCGCCAGCTCGACGAGCTGAGCAACCTGCTCAGCCAGGCCCGCCGCATCAACATGAACGCCATCCGCATCCCCAACCCGGTGGTGCCGCTGCTGCTGCCGCCGCTACCCGATGCCTTCGAGTTGCTGGTCGAGCACCTCAAGCGCCATCTGCAGCAGGCCGAACAAGTGCTCGACGGCCTGACGAGCAGCAAATAGACCGCCATCGTTATGCAGCACAAAGCCCTGCCGGATGATTCCGACAGGGCTTTGTGCTGCGTGCTAACGTGGCAGATTACGAGCCGAAAAAGTAGCTGAGCGAAAACTGGATAACCCGGTTGTGTACCTTGATATCATCTGGACGCTTCCCGTCACTATCCTTCGATACGAGCGTATTCAGGCCCAAAGAATAGCCTAATTGCGCCTGTATAGGGCCTTTCTTATAGCCAATTCCTCCATTGAAACCATAATCAGGCTGGTTAATGTAGAAATCATCCGAATTGTCTTTTTCCTTGCCTGCAAACTTGATCTTAGTAGTTTCTGATCCTGATTCGTCTATTCCGGGGCCGGAAACGGTGTAGGTAGACTTTTGCTTACCTCCAAGGCCTACCCCAATGTAGGGGCCGGCAAATACCTGAAAGCCTTCCGTGCCGCCGGTCGTGTATACCAGGTTCACGGGGAGTTCCAGGTAATTGAGCCGAGTATTGCTTTCTATCTCATAGCTAGCCGGACCGACGTTATCAGATTCTTTTACCTTAAAACCCTTCTGCGAAAACAATAACGAGGGCTGAAGGGCCAGATTGCCGAAAGCGGCATTCAGCGTAATGCCAGCCTGTGGAGAAATCAGCAGTTTTGTGTCCGGCTCATCGTCCTTATCATCCGTTTTGTAAGATACATTGGCCAGATTCAGTCCAACGCGGGGGCCTACAGTTACCTGGGCCTGAGCCCATGTGGTGCCACCTAGCGTTAGGATTGTGGCGAGCAGAAGCGTGCGGGTTGGTGTGAGCATGATGAAAGGAAGATAAAAAGGTGAAATTCGGTTATAGCAATTTTTCAGCCACATAAGTCGCTTCCTCACTTTGTATAGATAAATAGTTCCTCATTTATTGTGAAAATATATATATAACTGATAATCAGTGTTAAAATATTTATTCTGTGAAGGGCTTTGTGCAATTCGGTGCCTGTTGGCATCCTCATCTTAGTAAGTTGCCTTTCTCTTTCGTTCTAGCCCTATGCGCTCCTTCCTGCTCTGCCTCTTCGCCCTACTGATGCTGCTCACCCCTGGTTCTTCGCAAACGACGCCGCCCGGCAGTCCCGAGGGGCCTAATGCCGCCGTCTGGCTAAAAATTGACCAACTGCTGGCTAAGGGGCAGACGGCCTCGGCCGCCAAGCTGCTGGAGCCGCTCTATCAGCAGGCGCGCCGCCGGCCCCAGGCCGCACCCGAATACGTGCGCACGCTGCTTTACAAGCTGCGGCTGCTCGAAAACAAGGAGGAAGAGGCCGATGTAAAAAGCATTGCGCTGCTGGAGGCCGACCTGCAAACGGCGCAGTTTCCGGCCCGGCCGGTGCTCCACAGCCTGCTGGCCCAGCTCTACACCCACTATTATCAGCAACACCGCTATCAGCTGTACAGCCGCACCAACGCCGCCCGCCCCGACACGGCCGACCAGAGCCGCGCCGACCTGCGCACCTGGGGCGCCGCCCGCCTCGGGGCCGCCGTGGTGGAGCACTACCGGGCCTCGGTGGCCGATGAGCCCCGGCGCCAGCAGCAGCTCCGGCTGTCCGAATTAGGCTACCTCAGCCGCGGGGCCGATGCTGCCGGCCGCGCCCGCCGCCCCACGCTGTATGATTTGCTGGCTTTCCGGGCCGTGGAGGGCCTGGGCAACGACGAGCTATACATCACCCGGCCCGCCCAGCAGTTCCGCCTGACTGACCCCCAACTGTTCGGCCCCGCCGCCGAGTTTGTTCGTCTGAAGCTGGAAGCCCCGGCCGCCGACTCGCTCAACGGCCAGTTTCATGCCCTGCAGGTGTTGCAGCAGCTGCTGGCCTTCCGCCTCCAAACTGCCACCACAGCCCCCGAGGCCCTGGCCGACGCCGATTTGCAGCGCCTGGAGTTCGTGCAGCAGCACGCCACGCTGGAAAACAAAACCGCGCTATACCGCGCCGCCCTCCGGCGGGCTGCCGATGCCTACCAGGCTACGCCGGTGGCCGCCGAGTTTGGTGCCGCCGAGGCCGCCAGCTGGCAGCAGGACGACCCCTCCAAAGCCCACGCGCTGGCGTTGGCCGTAGAGCAGCGGTTTCCTAAAACACGCGGGGCCGGGCAGGCAGCAGTTTTGCGCCAGGAGTTGGAGCGCGTAGAAATCGGCTTTACCACCGAGGACGTGCTGCTGCCCAATCAGCCCTGGCTGCTGCAGCTGACCGTGCGCAATGCCCCGCGCCTGTACGCCACGGCCTACCGCCTGAGCGCGGCTCAGCAGCTGCGGCAGCTGGAGCAGCCCGAGCTGTACCAGAACAAGACCCTGCAGCAGCGCTACGCCCGCGCCCTGGCCGCCAAGCCCGCCGCCACCTGGACGCTGGACGTGCCCGGCCCGGCCGATTTTCGCAGCCATACGGTGCAGCAGGCCGGCCCCTCCTTGCCGCTGGGCCGCTACCTCATCGTGCTCAGCACCACGCCCACCAACCCCACTAAAGAGCAGCCCGGCATCGTGACGGCCTTTGGTGAGGTGCCGGTAAGCGAGCTGAGCCACCTGCGCCGCAGTGCTGCTAACACCGATGGGCCCGAGCTGCTGGTGCTGCACCGCCAGACCGGCGCGCCGCTGGCGGGCGTACGAGTGCTGCCGTTTTTTCAATTTTATAACCAAGCCAAGCGCCAGTACGAGCAGCGGCGCGGCGCGGCGCAAACCACCAGCTCCGAAGGCATTGCGCAGGTTCCGGTTGAGATAAAAACGGGCCAGAACACGCAACTGCGGGCGGCGCTGCTTACGCAGGGCCCCGACTCGCTGCTGATGACCGAAGGCCACGGCTACTATGGCGCACGCCGTGACCTGAACGACGACGAGGACGATTCGGAAAGCACCACCTTCCTGTACACCGACCGGGCCATTTACCGGCCCGGGCAAACCATCTATTTCAAAGGAATTGTTGCCGAAAAGCGCAAGGGCCAGGCACGGGTGCTGGCCGATTTCAAGGAGACGGTGGAGCTGCATGACGTGAACGGGCAGGTAGTGCAGCGGGCCGAATTCCAAACCAATAAATTCGGCTCCTTCCATGGCTCCTTCGTGCTGCCCACCGGCTTGCTGAACGGCCAGATGAGCCTAGTGGCCAGTGCGGCGGACGACCCGCGGAATGCATATTTCTCCGTCGAGGACTACAAGCGGCCCACGTTCCGGGTGGCGCTGGCGCCGGTGCAGGGCACGCCCGTGCTGGGGCAGCCCGTCACGGTGCGCGGCACGGCTACGGCCTACGCCGGCCAGCCCGTCGATGGCGCCACGGTGCAGTACCGGGTGGTGCGGCGCACGTTCTGGCCCTGGTTTGGGCGCGGCTTTTACGGCGGCGGTGGCCCGGCCGAGCAGGAAATTACCAGCGGCACGGCCCGTACCGATTCGGCTGGCGGCTTCGCCATTACGTTCGTAGCGCAGGCTGATGAAAACAGTCCTGGTGGCAAGCGTGGCCCCGGCGGGCCGGGCTACGTGTTCGAGGTAACGGCCGATGTGACGGACGCAGCCGGCGAAACCCGCAGCGGCCAGCAGCGCATCAGCCTCGGTGCCGCGGCCCTCACGCTACGCCTGCAGCTGCCCGCGCTGCTCAACCGCGCCGAGCTGCCAGCAACAACTGAGTTGCAGCTGTTGAGCACCAACGCCACCGGCGAGGCGTTGCCCGCCACGGGCGAGCTGCACCTGTACCGCCTCACGCCGCCCGCCACCGCCTTTCGGCCGCGTGCGTGGCCGCGGCCCGAGCGTGAGGGCCTGAGCCGCGAGGAGTTTCGCCGCCAGTTTCCGCTTGATGCTTACGCTCTGGAAGACAACGACAGCACCTGGGCCCGCACGCTGGTAGCCACGCTGCCCTTCAATACCGAAAAAACGCCTCAGCTACCCGAACTGGCCGCCCAGTTGGCCCGTCAGGAGCCCGGCCGCTATTTGCTCGAAGCCACCGCGGCGCCCGCCAAACCGGGCCAGCCGACTGCTAAAGCCGAGCAGTTCTTCACCCTTTTCGACCCGGCCGCCGCCCGGCTGCCAGTGCCCACCACCGATTGGTTTGTGGCCCTGCAGGACAGCGTGCGGCCCGGCGGCGTGGCCCGCTTTCTGGTGGGCAGCTCGCTGGCCGGCGCCCGCGTGCTGCTGGCTGCCGAAGCCAACGGCCGGCCGCTGCGCTCGGAGTGGCTGACGCTGCGCGCTGGCGAACAGCGCGTGGTGGAGGTGCCCGTGCCCGCCGCACTGGGCGAGGGCCAGCTCTACGTGCACTTCACGCAGGTAGGCGACAACCGCCTCTACACCCACACGGCCCCGGTACAAGTGGCCGAACCGCCCGCCCCGCTGCTGCTCGATATTGCCACGTTCCGCGACAAGCTGCAGCCCGGCCAGCAGGAAACCTGGCGCGTTACCATCAAGCAAACCAACGGCAAGCCCGCCGACGCCGAGCTGCTGGCCACGCTCTACGACCAGTCGCTCGACGTGTTCCGGACCCATAATTTCCAGCCATTGACGCTGCCAGAACGATTTTACGCGGCTATTCTGGCCTGGCAGGGGCGTTTTGGTACAGAAGAAGGGCAGGAACTGTTTGATACGCAGCCGCATGGCGAGTCGCCCGACGAAGTGGAGTACCCGCACCTGAATATGTGGGGCTATCTGAGGGAGGATGCTGTTGCGCGGCGCAGTAGAGGAACGCTTCGCATGAATGTGGCGATGAGTGCCGATAGCAAGCAGCTAAGTGAAGTAGTTGTGACGGGGTATGCCGAGGCGGCCGATATGGCGGCGCCTGCACCAATGGCCAGCGCGCTTGCCGGAAAAGTGGCCGGAGTTCAAATAGAAGAAACCAGTGCAGAGCAAGGCCAGTCGGCGTCCCGGCCCGACCTAAGCCAGGTGCAGGCCCGCACCGACTTCCGCGAAACGGCCTTCTGGCTGCCCGCATTGCGTACCAATGCCCAGGGCGAAACTGTGCTCGAATTCCAGATGCCTGAGGCCGTGACGCGCTGGCAGCTGCTGGCCCTGGCCCACGACCGGCAGCTGCGCACCGGCCAGCTGCGCCGCGAGCTGGTGACGCAAAAGAAGCTGCAAATCACGGCCAACGCGCCGCGCTTCTTCCGCGAAGGCGACCAGCTCATCTTTCAGGCCAAGCTTAGCAACCTCACCGCCGAAGTTCTGACCGGCACCGCCCAGATTTTCCTGCTCGACGCCCGCACCCAGCAGCCCCTCGAAGCCCGGCTGCTGCAAAGTCCTGCCCAACTCGCCTTCAACCTGCCTGCCAACCAAAGCCAGGCCTTGAGCTGGAGCCTCACCCTGCCCGAAACTGCCGAGGGCCAGATGCCTTTGGAGGCCGTAACCTACAAGGTGGTAGCTAAAGGTCAATTAGTAATTAATAATGAAGAATTAAGAATTAAGGGCCGCAAGGCTCGCAAGGAGGCCAAAAACCAGAAACCAGAAACCAGAAACCAAACAACTGTCGAGGATGGCGAGCAGAACACGCTGCCGGTGCTACCCAACCGGCTGCTGATTACCGAGAGCCTGCCGCTGCCGATTGTGGGGCCGGCCACCCGCGAGTTCGAGCTGCAGAAGCTGACCAGCACCACCTCGGCCACCCGGCGCAACTACTCGCTCACGCTGGAAATGACGCCCAACCCGGCCTGGTACGCCGTGCAGGCGCTGCCCTACCTGATGGAGTACCCCTACGAGTGCTCCGAGCAGGTGTTCAGCCGCCTCTACGCCAACCTGCTGGCCGCCAAAATTCTGCAAAGCAGCCCGGCCCTGCGCACCACGCTGGCCGAGTGGCAGCGCGCCGCCCAGGCCGGCGACCAAGCGGCCCTGAGCAGCAAGCTGGAGCAGAACCAGGAGCTCAAAAACCTGCTGCTCCAGGAAACGCCCTGGCTGCGCGACGCCCAGAGCGAAACCGAGCGCATGCGCCGCCTCGCCGAGCTGTTCGATGAGCCTCGCCTGAAAGCCGAAACTGCCCGCGCCCTGGCCAAGCTACGCCAGCAGCAACTCCCCGACGGTGCTTTCCCGTGGTTTGAAAAGATGCCCGCCGACCGCTACATCACCCAGCTTATTGTGGCCGGCTTCGGCAAGCTGCAACGCCTGGGCGCATTCGATGCCATGCAGGACGAGCAGGCCCGCCCGCTGCTGCAAAATGCGCTGGCCTACCTCGATGGCGAGCTGCAGCAGGATTACGCCCGTTTGTGCAAGCAGCCCAAGGTCGATTTGAAGGCCGACCACCTGAACGATGTGCAGATTCAGGCCCTGTACGCTCGCAGCTTCTGGCCGGCCGTAGTCGTGCCCAAGGCAGCCCAGCCGGCTTGGGCGTACTACCAGCAACAGGCTGCCACCTACTGGCCCGGCCGCACCCGCTACCTGCAGGCCCAGACGGCGCTGGCCCTGCACCGGGCCAAAACGCAGTCCGCCGCCGTGGGTCAAATCATGACTGCGCTCAGCGAAAACGCCCTCCACAGCCCTGAGCTGGGGATGTACTGGAAAGACGTGCGCCCCGGTTACTACTGGCGCGAGGCCCCCACCGAAACCCAGGCCACACTCATCGAAGCCTACGACGAAATCAAAAACGACCAGCGGGCCGTGGATGAACTAAAGCTCTGGCTGCTCAAGCAAAAGCAGGTGCAGAACTGGGCCAGCACCCGCGCCACCGCCGACGCCTGCTACGCCCTGCTGCTGCGCGGCTCCGACTGGCTGAAGCCCGCCGCCGAGCCGCTCACGGTAACGGTAGGCGGCCAGCCCGCCCAGCCCACGAGCCAGCAGGCCGGCACCGGCTACTACAAAATCAGCTGGCCCGCCACTGAAATCAAGCCCGCCCAGGGCCGCGTAACGGTGCGCAAGCCCGATGCCGGGGTGGCCTGGGGCGCTCTGTACTGGCAGTATTTCGAGCAGCTTGATAAGGTAACGCCCGCCGCTACCGGCTTGCAGCTGGAGCGCCGCCTCTACCGCGAGCAGCGCACCGCCGCCGGCCCCGTGCTGGAGCCCCTCACACCCGCCGCGCCGCTACGGGTGGGCGACGTGCTGGTGGTGCGCCTGATACTGTGCGCCGACCGCGACCTGGAGTACGTGCATCTCAAGGACCAGCGCGCCGCCGGCCTGGAGCTCATCGCCCAGACCAGCGGCTACCGCTACCAAAGCGGCCTGGGCTACTACGAGAGCCCCCGCGACGCGGCTACCAACTTTTTCATCAGCTATTTTCCCAAGGGTACCCATACCTTCGAGTACCGGCTGCGGGCGGCGCAGGCGGGCAATTTCAGCGGCGGCCTCTCGCAGCTGCAGTGCCTCTACGCGCCCGAATTCACCACCCACTCGGCCGGTACGCGGGTAAGTATTGCCGGGCAGAAATAGCGCGAACCGGAAGCCTGGCCTACCGCGGGCAAGGCTTCCGGTAGCGGGTTGATGCAGATAATAGTTGCGCTTTGGGTGGTAGGATTTTTTTTCGCCGCTTACATTCCGCTAAGCCCTATTCCGGCCTGAACTCAGCCCGAACTCGGTCGGCGGGGTTGAGTTTGGCCAACTCAGGCCGTACCTTTGCCCCTCGTTTACTGAAGGAAAAAGAGAAAAGCTGATGCGTAAACTACTTGTGCTACTCCCCGCGCTGCTACTGGCCGGCGCCCCCGCCTGGGCCCAGGACGATGCCAAAGCGGCCGCTACGATTACCCCCACCAGCCTGCCCGGCGAAGAAGACCTGTCGGCCCAGGAGCGCGCCGAGCGCGACTTTCTGATGCCCGTACGCCGCAAGCGGGCCGCCGCCATCGAAGCCGTAGAAGAGAAGGCCCGCGCCGCCGAAGCTGCGGCTGAGGCCGCTGCCAAAGCCGCCCACCTGGCTGCGCAGGTCGAAGCCGAAAAAACCACCCCGGCCACCCCCGCGCCGGCCCCCGCCGAGGAGCGTAAAACCGTTATCAAACGCAAAACCGGCCGCCGCTAATAGAATCCAGCCTATAAAAAAGAGCCGTTTCGCACCCGCGAAACGGCTCTTTTTTATAGGCTACCATAGCAAGGCAACTGGGCCGGCTGCTGTTTACGCCTCTTGGGGCATCAGGCGCACCACCAGCCCATCAATGCGCGGATTGAGGCGAATCTGGCAGGAAAGGCGGCTGCCCTGGGTCATCACGGGCAGGCTTTCGAGCATGGCCAGTTCATCGTCGGAGGGCTCGGGCAGTTCGGGGCCGGCCAGCACTTCTACGTGGCAGGTGCCGCAGAGCGCCATCCCGCCGCAGGTGGCCTGAATGTCGTAGCCATCGGCCTTCATGAGTTCCATCAAGCTCAGCCCCATGTCGGTAGGGCCTACAATTTCGTGGCGGTGGCCGGGAGACTCCTCCACGTACACCCGTACTTCGTCAGACATGTTGTAAGCTTCAGGCTTCAAGCCACAAGCTACAAGCTTCAGGCGTCCGGATTGGGGTCGAACATGCTTGCAGCTTGAGGCTTGTAGCTTGCAGCTACATTTTAAAGAGTAGGTACCCCGTTTACGGTGGTGTACTTGAGGGTGTATTTTTTGTCGGGGTAGATGTACTTGAACGCGCCCTGGCACATGAGAGCGGCCTCGTGGAAGCCGCACAAAATCAGCTTCAGCTTGCCGGGGTAGGTGTTGATGTCGCCGATGGCGTAGATGCCGGGTACGGAAGTCGAGTAGTCGACGGTATTCACTTCTACCGCATTTTCGTCGATGCCCAGGCCCCACTCGCCAATCGGGCCGAGCTTGGGCGTGAGGCCGAACAGCGGAATAAACGAATCTACCTCCACCTGCTTGGCCTCGCCGCCGTTGGCCGTGATGGTTACGGCATTCAGGCGGCCGTTGCCGTGCACGTGGGTCACGTTGGAGCTGAGCACCAGGTTCACCTTGCCGGCCTCGTGCAGCTTCTGCACCTTCTCGGCCGAATCGGCGGCGCCGCGGAACGTGGTGCCGCGGTGCACCAGCGTTACCTCCTTAGCCACATTAGCCAGGAAAATCGTCCAGTCGAGGGCCGAGTCGCCACCGCCGGCAATTACCAGGCGCTGGTCGCGGAACGTTTCGGGGTCGCGCACCATGTAATGCACGCCCTTGCCGTTCTCGAAGTTGGTCAGCTCGTCGATGGCCGGCTTGCGGGGCTCGAACGAACCCAGGCCGCCGGCAATGGCCACGGCTTTGCAGCTGATTTCGGTGCCGTCGGTGGTTTTCAACTCAAACGAGCCGTCATCGAGCTTGCGGAACTCCTCCACCCGCTCGCCGAGCGTGAAGGTGGGGTGGAAGGGCTCAATCTGGCGCATCAGGTTGGTTACCAGGTCGCCGGCCAGAATCTCGGGGAAGCCCGGAATGTCGTAAATCGGCTTCTTGGGGTAGATTTCCGACAGCTGCCCGCCCACCTGCGGCAGGGCATCGACAACGTGGCAGCGCAGCTTCAGCAGCCCGGCCTCAAAAACGGCAAACAGCCCCACCGGGCCCGCCCCGATAATGCAGATATCGGTCGAAATGGAATTGGTCATGGAGTAAGCGAAAGATAAGCCATACGGCCCCATCGGGGCCGCACGCATAACAACAAAACCGGCCAAATCGTTGGCCGAAAGGCCCGGCAACTGCCGAAGCCGGGCGCTACGCGGCCGCAAAGATACGCAGCCCGTCCGCCTAAAGCCTACCGCAACAGCCAAGTATCCGGCATCAGGCCCCGGCCTGCTGCGCCCTGCAGCCCACAGCTGCCAAAATACACTGGTACCGCGGCTGGCAAACAGGTGGGCCGATGAACAAAAAAACGCCCTCAGCGCAATGCCGAGGGCGTTTTATGTGGTCACGTAAGGAGTCGAACCTTAAACCTTCTGATTCGTAGTCAGATGCTCTATCCAGTTGAGCTACGCAACCATTTTACCGTTGTGCGGATGCGTTTATCCGTTTTGGTTGTGCAAAGATAGCAGCTAAAATTCGGGCCCCGCAAACCGGCAGGCAAAAAAAGTGTGCTGTCAGCCTGCAAACGGCTGAATAGCAGTCCGATTTTTTTTATTCCGCTGCCTCGCCGCGCTGTAAAGTCCGCTTCAGGGCCCGCGTGAACACGAAATACAGGCCGAAAGCCGATACGGCCAGCAGCGTTACCACCAGTACCTTGCCCGCCGTGCCCGTATCGGGGCTCTGGATGAGTTGCAGCACATCCTGGGCTTTGGTGCCGAGCCAGTAGAAAAACAGCGTGCGGGGCAGCATCCCGATAACCGAGGCCGTCAGAAACTGCCGCTTCGGCACGCCCATCACCGTTAGGATAAACGTGATGAGGGCGAAGGGCAGCACCGGCGAGAGACGCGTGAGCAGTACCAGCCGCCAGCTGTCGGCGCGCATTTCGCCCATTACGGCGTGCGCCTTCGGAAACTGCTCCAGCAGCCGGATGAGCTTGCCCTTGTCGAGGCTGCGGGCGATGAGGTAGCCCCCGTAGGCGGCCAGCATATAGGTCAGCAACATGCCCGGGAAACCTTCCCAGCCGAAGAAAAAGGCCGTTACCAGCACAACCACCGTGGTATGGGTGAGCGAAAGGGTCATAGTGGCAGCTACTATCACGAAGTAGAGCACCATCAGGCCCAGGCTGGGGTTGCGCAGCCAGTGCTGGTTTTCGTGCAGCGTCCAGGTCAGCACGCTGTCGCCGATGATAGGCAGCACCGTGAGCAGCACCAGCGCCGTGAGGGTGGATTTATTCTGGGAAAAGAGGGTTTTCAGAAACGACATAGACGAAAGCAGCAACGAAGCCGGCCAGCTCAGGCAGGAGCGGCCCGCCGCTAAGAACGTAAGAACGGCACCAATGGCTGAGCCACGCCCGCCGGCGCCCGGCCCAAAGGGCACTCCGCCAAAGCCTCGTACCTTTGGCGGGCAACTGATTTTCCACCTGCTTACCGCTTGCTGCCAATGAAATTCGGAACCAAGGCCATCCATGCCGGCGTGCATCCCGACCCCGCTACCGGGGCCATCATGACGCCGATTTATCAGACTTCCACCTACGTTCAGACCTCGCCCGGCCAGAACAAAGGCTACGAATACTCGCGCACCCACAACCCCACCCGCACCCAGCTTCAGGACGCGCTGGCCGCTCTCGACAACGGCCGGCAGGGCCTGGCCTTCGCCTCGGGCATGGCCGCCATCGACTGCGTGATGAAGCTGCTCAAGCCCGGCGACGAGGTTGTCTGCACCGACGACCTGTACGGCGGCTCCTACCGGCTCTTCACGAAGGTATACGCGCCCTACGGCATCAACTTCCAGTTTGTGCCCATGCACGACATGGCGGCCGTTGAGGCGGCCGTAACCGAGCGCACGAAGCTGATTTGGGTGGAAACGCCCAGCAATCCGCTGCTCAACATCATCGATATTGCCGCTGCAGCGGCCGTGGCCAAAAAGGCCGGCGCGCTGCTGGCCGTCGATAACACCTTCTCGACGCCCTACCTGCAGACCCCGCTCGAACTGGGCGCCGACATCGTGGTGTACTCGCTTACTAAGTACATGGGCGGCCACTCCGACGTGGTGATGGGCGCGCTGGTGATGGACAACGAGGAGCTGGCCGATCAGCTGGCGTTCTACCAGAACTCGTGCGGCGGCACACCCGGCCCCCAGGATTGCTTCCTGGTGCTGCGGGGCCTCAAAACCCTGCACGTGCGCATGCAACGCCACTGCGAAAACGGCCGCCGCGTGGCCGAGTACCTGCAGCAGCACCCCAAAGTGGGCAAGGTGTACTGGCCCGGCCTCTCAACCCACCCCAACCGCGCCATTGCCGCCAAGCAAATGCGCGACTTTGGCGGCATGGTGTCGTTTGTGCTGAAAGGTGACGAGCAGGCCGACGCCATTGCCGTGCTCGAAAAGCTCCAGCTCTTCACACTGGCCGAAAGCCTGGGCGGCGTCGAAAGCCTCTCGGGCCACCCCGCTACTATGACGCACGCCAGCATCCCGGCCGAGCAGCGCCGCAAGTCCGGCCTGTCCGACTCGCTGATCCGCCTCAGCGTGGGCATCGAAGACATCGAGGACCTGCTGGCCGATTTAAAGCAGGCCATCGGATAATGAGTGCTTCGGTGAATGAGTGAGCTGATTATTATGGTCAGTAGCCCCGGCGGGGCGACACATCGGTAATAAATCATCCTGCATACTATAGACGAAGCCCCAGCGGGGCGACACAACCGGTTCAACGGTTGGTGTCGCCCCGCTGGGGCTTTGCTGTTCTGTACTATTGCTTGCTACCGATATGTCGCCCCTCCGGGGCTGACACCCTCACCTATTCCCATATGGCTACTTGCCCGCCGAATTCGAGTCGAGAATTTTGAACAGCTCGTTGAGCTTGGGCGTGAGGATGATTTCGGTGCGGCGGTTGAGGGCTTTGCTTTCGGCCGTGGTGTTGGGAGCCACGGGCACGTACTGCGAGCGGCCCGAGGCCGTCACGCGCTCGGGGGCCACGCCGCCGGCCGTGAGCAGGCGGGCAATTTCGGTGGCCCGCAGCACGCTCAGGTCCCAGTTATCGGTCATCGAGCCCACGGCCCGGCTGAAGGGCACGTTGTCGGTGTGGCCTTCCACTACCACGTTCACGTCGGGCTGCTGCTGGAGCAGGGTGGCCAACTGGCGCAGGGCCTCCTGGCCCTTGGGGTCGACTTTGGTCGAGCCGGTTTTGAACAGCAGCTGCTCGGAAAGCGACACGTACACCTTGCCGTTGCGCATTTCTACCTGCAGCTCGGTGCCCTTATAGCCGCGCAGGGCGTTGCTCACGCTGTTCCGGAGCGCGTCCACGGCGCGGTCCTTCTCGGCCAGCGCCTTCTGCAGCTCGCCCAGCTTGGCTTCGCGGGCCGTCAGGTCCTGGTTGAGGCGGTCGATGTCGGCGCGGCTCTTTTTCAGGCTCTGGTCCAGCTCGCCCAGTTCGGCCTCGCGGCGGGCCAGGTCCTGGGCTACTTTGTTGTAGTCGGTGGTTTTGTTGGCCAGCGTGCGGTCCGAGTTTTTCAGCAGCCGGTCGTAGCTGTCGGTGAGCTGGTCGTAGAGCTGGCGGGTGCGGGCCAAGTTGCGGCCGGTTTCGGTCGAGTCGTCGGTGAGACGGCGGTTCTGCAGGCGCAGCCGGCTCAGCTCCTCCGAGGCCTTCTGCAGCTCGGCTACGGCCTTCCGGTTCTGGCGCTCGGCCTCGGTTTTGGCCTGCTCGGTGCTGGCCTGGCGGGCGCGCAAATCGTCGTATTTCTTGGAGGCCACGCAGCCGGGCAGGGCCGCAGAAGCCAGCAGGGCGCCCAAAACCAGGGCGGCAGGGGAGAGGTTTTTCACTTCGAAAGGGAGTCGAATGTCAACGGAAAACTGGGCCGGCCCGGGGGGCGGCTTCCGGCAAGATACAGCCTGTTGGCGGCATCGGCGCCAGACCCGCGGCAAGTCGGCCGCGGGGTGCTTGCTGGCCGGGCGTTTCGCGCTTCTGGATTCCGCCGTAACTTGCACGCCCCAACCCGCGGCCAACCCGGCCAAAGCGGGCCCGAACTTCCTTCTGCCACCACGCCTTTCTGTTCACTATGTCGTCCTGGTTTAATCGCAAAGAAAAAGGCATCGTAACGCCTACCGACCAGAAAAAAGAAACCCCCGACGGCCTCTGGTACAAGTGCCCCGAGTGCAAAACGGTGGCCACCATGGTCGAGCACAAGCGCCTGCTCTCCACCTGCGGCAACTGCGGCTACCACGACCGCATCAGCGCGGCCGAGTATTTCGAGTTTCTGTTTGATGGCGGCCGGTTCGAGGAGCTCGACGCCGACATGCACTCGGCCGACCCGTTGCACTTCGTCGATACCAAGCCTTACCCGCAGCGCCTGATTGCCACCGAGAAAAGCACCGGCCTACGCGACGCCGTGCGCACGGCCCACGGCCAGCTCGACGGCCTGGGCCTGGTGGTGGCGGCCATGGATTTCAAGTTTATCGGCGGCTCGATGGGCTCGGTGGTGGGCGAGAAGATTGCCCGCGCCATCGACTACGCCCGCGAGCACCAGCTGCCCTTCCTCATGATTTCGCGTTCGGGCGGCGCCCGCATGATGGAGGCGGGCTTCTCGCTGATGCAGATGGCCAAAACCTCGGCCCGGCTGGCGCTGCTGGCCGAAGCCGGCCTGCCCTACATCTCGCTGCTCACCGACCCCACCACCGGCGGCGTCACGGCCTCGTTCGCCATGCTCGGCGACTTCAATATTGCCGAACCCGGCGCCCTCATCGGCTTTGCCGGCCCGCGCGTTATCAAGGAAACCATTGGTAAAGATTTGCCCAAAGGCTTCCAGAGCGCCGAGTTTGTGCTCGAACACGGCTTCCTCGATTTCATCATCGACCGCAAGCACCTGAAGGGCCGGCTGCACGCGCTGCTCTCGATGCTGCAGCAAAGCAAGGGCGCTGAGCCTGAGCCCGCTTAGGGCGCCGGCCCACCGCCCCGGCTGCCGGCCCCGATTTTCGGCAAGCTTTTTGGAAAGGAGCCCGCCAGATGCGCTACAGGCGTTTCGGGCGGGCTTCCGGCTGTCGGGCCGGCGCTCTACCAAAGGCCGGGTATAGATAAGCGTCTATATTTGCCGAACTTTTTTTCTCAAACCTAGTAAGTACCTCTGACCAGGTAAACTGACTCTTTCTCTCACCAATCTGTTGAATTTTATGACTTCTCGCACCTCTCTTTACTCGCTGCTCATGGCTTTGGTCATGTTCATGGCTTCCTGCGCTACGTCGCAGCCCCAGGGCGGTCTTTCTGATGCCAATGGTTCCGGCGCCCGCAAAACGGGCATGAGCAAAACCGCAAAAGGTGGCCTGCTGGGCGCCGGCGGTGGTGCCGTAGTAGGCGGCGTACTGGGCCGCGTAATCGGTGGCAAAGGTGGTACGGCTGCCGGCGCTATTATTGGTGCGGCCGTAGGCGGCACGGGCGGCGCCCTCATCGGCCGCAAAATGGACAAGCAGGCCGAAGAACTGCAGCGCGACATGGCTAACGCCAAAGTGGAGCGCGTAGGCGAAGGCATCAAAATCACCTTCGACTCGGGTATCCTGTTCGACACCAACAAGAGCGACCTGCGCGCTGCTTCGATGACCGAAATCCAGAAGATGGCCGAAACGCTGAAGAAGTACCCCGACACCAACATTCTGGTGGAAGGCCACACCGATGCTTCGGGTTCGGACGCCATCAACAACCCTCTGTCGGAGCGTCGCGCTCAGTCGGTAGCCAACTACACCATCGCCCAGGGCGTTGATGCCGGCCGCGTAACCACCAAAGGCTACGGCTCGACCCAGCCGATTGCCGACAACACCACCGAGGCTGGCAAGCAGGCCAACCGCCGCGTAGAAGTAGCCATCTTCGCCAATGAGAAGATGAAGAAGGCTGCTGAAAACGGCACGCTGTAATGAACGCAAACAGGCAGCAATGCCAGCTTTGTTAAGAAAAGCCCCCTCATTCGAGGGGGCTTTTTTTGTGCCCCTTCAGTGCGCTTTCTACCCTGAAAATCGGAAACCGCGCCTGCTACGCGGGATTGAGGCGAAAAATAGCGGGTTCGAAAGTTACCATTGGCGGCATGGCGGCCTCGTGCTGCCGTTGGGCCTAAAGCTGGTGTTCCCAGGATAGGTGCTTGCGCTGCGGTCTGCAACGGGTTAAAGTGGGAAAGCCAGGAGTGCCGGAAAGTACAATTCAAACCTCACCATTCGCTGGAAACTGCCAACCCGCTAGTGGGCGCGGCCGTTAAAACGCTCATCAATGGCCCTCGGCCCACGGCTTGCGCTGCGTGCGCAACTGGTTCGGCCGGGAGGTCATTTTTATCCTTTCCACTAAAACTGACCGACCATGAAAATGATACGCTGGACGTTTATGCTGCTGATTGCAGCCCTGATGATGAGCAGCTGCTCGACTTACCGTGGTGCCAACGATACGGGCAAAGGCGCCATTATTGGCGGCGGTAGCGGTGCCGCGGCCGGTGGCCTGATTGGCGGTGCCAAGGGCGCTATTATTGGTGGCGCCGTAGGTGCCGGCGCCGGCGCTGTAATCGGTAACGAGAAGCAGAAGCGCAAAGATGAGCGCCGTCGGGCCCGCGAGGCCAACAACCCCAACCTGTAAGCGCGCCACCGCTTATTGCCAAGCTGAAAAAAGGAGCGTTTTCCATCCGGAAGGCGCTCCTTTTTTTGGTGGTTGAGTCGTTGCTGACCTAATTGGGCGCAACCCGCCACCCGGCCCGGTGGTACAACCGGCTATGCCTATCGATTACACCGCCCCCGCCGCCGAAAAAACCCGCCAGGACTACGAGGAACTCCAGCGTTTCTATCCGCCCCTGACGCTCGACAAGCCCCGCCGCTCGCCCATGCGTGAGCTGATTTCAACGGTCCTGTCGCACCGCACCACCCACGCCGACGAGGAGCTGGCCTACGACCGGATGCTGGAAACCTTCGGCGACTGGGCCGGGGTGGAGGCGGCCCCGACCGCCGAGCTGGCCCACGCCATCCGCACCACCCGCTGGCCCGATACCCAGGCCCCCCGCATCCAGGAAATTCTGTGCCGCATCAAGGCCGAACGGGGTGAGTTTGCGCTGGACTTTCTGGCCGAGTGGCCCACCGATAAAGCCATGCGGTGGCTGCACGACATGCCCGGCATCGGCCTGAAAACAGCTTCTCTGGTGCTACTCTTCAACTTCCATAAGCCCGTGCTGCCCGTTGATACGCATGTGCACCGCATTGCCCAGCGCGTGGGGATGATTCCGCCCAAAGCCTCGGCCGACAAGGCCCACCAGCTGCTGCTGGCCCAGCTGCCGGCCGATGCGCTGGTGCTGCTCAACTTTCACAAGCACAACTACTGGCACGGCCAGAAGGTGTGCTTTTACGCCAAGCCCGATTGCCCGCGCTGCCCGCTCAAAGGCTTCTGCAACTACTACCTCGAACACTATGGCCCCGCCACCCCTGAGGCCCTGGCCGCCACGCCCAAGCGTTGGGATCTGGCCTGGGGCGAGCTGCAGCATTAAGCGAGCTACAAGCTTCAAGCCGCAAGCTTCGAGTAAGTTCATAAAGTCCGTTACTTGTAGGTCTGAGCTCCAGAACAAAAGCTTGTAGCTTGCAGCTCGAAGCTTGTAGCTCACAACAAGCTTGCAGCTCCCAAAATATGCGTCTGGTTCGTCATCCGGTTCTGTGCAATTACTACGTTACCTACCGGTGCAACGCCAAATGCTCGTTTTGTGACATCTGGGAGAAACCCTCGCCCTACATCACGCTCGACGACGTAACCCAGAACCTGCGCGACTTGAAGCGGCTGGGCGTGTCGGTGGTGGACTTTACGGGGGGCGAGCCGCTGCTGCACCGCCAGATTCATGAGTTTGTGGGGCTGGCCCACGACATGGGCTTCATCACAACGCTGACCACCAACTGCCTGCTCTACCCCAAATACGCCGAGCGGCTGCGCGGCAAGGTGGATATGCTGCATTTCTCGCTCGATTCCAGTGAGAAAGAAGTGCACGACCGGGGCCGGGGCGTGGCCTGCTTCGACTTCGTGCTCGAAAGCATCCGGGTGGCCCGCGAGCTGGGCGAGCGGCCCGACGTGCTTTTCACTGTCTTCCGCCAGAACCTGGCCGACCTGGAGCGGGTGTACGAGCAAATTACGCGGCCCAATAAGCTAGTGCTCATCCTGAACCCCGCCTTCGAGTACGGCGACGTGGAAACCGGTGAGCAGCTGACGACCGAGGAGCTGGACTACCTTTCGGCCTTCGGTAAGCGGCCCGGCGTGTACCTCAACGAGGCCTTCATCCAGCTGCGGCGCGACGGGGGTAACCACGTGGCCGCGCCGGTGTGCCGGGCCGCCTCCACCACGCTGGTCGTGTCGCCCTCCAACGAGCTGGTACTGCCCTGCTACCATCTGGGCGAGCAGAAATTTCCGATTGAGGGCCGGCTGTTCGACCTCTACAATTCGGCCGAAGTAAAGCAGCTGGCCGCCCTTGAAGGCCGCCTGCCCGCCTGCGAAGGCTGCACCATCAACTGCTACATGCAGCCCAGCTTTGCCGTCGAAACCAGCAAATACTTCTGGCAGGCCCTGCCCAGCACCCTCAAATACAACTGGGACAAAGGCACCTGGAAACGGATGCTGGTGAGGTGAGACGGGTGAAATTCGCCTGTCATCCTGAGCGGAGCGAAGGACCTGTATAGAAAGTTTTATCTTGTGTTAGCCTCTGTATAGGTCCTTCGCTCCGCTCAGGATGACAGTATCTTTGTGGTCGCCTGCACCTCAACTCACCATTTCACCACTCACTACTTACCACATGCCGCTCATTCTGCCCGTTCAGGGAAAACACCCGCAACTGGGGCCCGACTGTTTCGTGGCCGATAACGCCACCATTGTGGGCGACGTAACGCTGGGCCGCGCCTGCACCGTGTGGTTCGGGGCCGTGGTGCGCGGCGACGTAAACGCCATCCGCATCGGCGAGCAAACCAACATCCAGGATGGGGCCGTGCTGCACTGCACCTACCAAAAGGCCGACCTGACCATTGGGGCGCGCGTGAGCATCGGCCACCGCGCCATCGTGCACGGCTGCACCGTGGAGGACGATGTGCTGATTGGCATGGGTGCCATCGTGATGGACCATGCGGTGGTGGGCGCGGGCTGCATTGTGGCGGCCGGGGCGGTGGTGCTGGAAAACATGCGCTGCGAGCCGGGCTACCTCTACGCCGGCGTGCCGGCCCGCCGCATTAAGCCCGTTACGGAGCAGCAGCGCGCCAACATCAGCCAGACGGCCGACAACTATGTGCTCTACGCCAGCTGGTTTCAGACCGACGGAGTTCAGCCTGAAAAAGCGCAAGCCGGTGTATAGCCGCTGGCAAGGACAACAACGAAAAAGCGCCTCCCCAAATCAGGGAGGCGCTTTTTCGTTGCTGTTTCTTTGCGAGAAAGTCGGTCGCTACAAGTCCAACATCTCGCCGGCTTCGGCTTCCTGCTCCTGGCCGTTGAGCAGGCGCAGCTGCACCAGCTCGACGGCGCGGCGCGAGCGTTTGAGCACCCGGAACTCGTAGTTGTCGAGCGTGGCCACGTCGCCGACCTCGGGAATGTTGCCGTAGAGCACGTTGAGCAGGCCGCCCACGGTTTCGTAGTCGTCGCCCTCGGGCAGCGGGAAGGGCAGGTGCTCGTTGGCGTCGGGGATGGGCGTGGCGGTGTTGACGCGGTATTCGGTTTCCGATACCTTCTCCACCACCGGCACCTCGTTGTCGTACTCGTCCTGGATTTCGCCCACCAGCTCCTCCATAATGTCCTCAATCGTGACGATGCCCGACACGCCGCCGAACTCGTCCGAAACGATGGCCATGTGCATGTGCTTGCGCTGGAACTGGCGCAGCAGGCGGTTGATTTTCTTGGTTTCGGGCACGAAGTAGGCCGGCCGGATGATTTTGGCCAGCTCCAGCGTTTCGTGGCGCCGGATAATCTGGAGCAGATCCTTCACGTAGAGCACCCCTACGATGTTGTCGATGTTGGCCTCGTAAACCGGGATGCGCGAGTAGCCTTCGTTGTACACGGCTTCGAGCACAGCATCTTCGGGCGTATTGATTTCGAGGGCCACCAGCTTGGTGCGCGGCACCATAATCTGCTTCACCATCCGGTCGTTGAACTCGAACACGTTTTCGAGCAGCTCGTGCTCCGACTCCTGAATCTCGCCGCTCTGCTTGCTCTGGTCGAGCAGCATGCGCAGCTCCTCACTGGTGTGCACTTCTGTGCCATGCATCGAACCCACGCCAAACATGCGCAGCACGACGTTCGACATCTTGTCGAGCACCCAGATAAGCGGAAAAGTGATGAACGCAAAAGCGCGCAGCGGAATAGCAATGGCCATGCTGGTGCTTTCGGGCTTCGAGATGGCCAGTACCTTGGGGGCCTGCTCGCCGAGCACGATGTGGAGCACCGTGATGAGCGAGAACGACGTGACGATGGACACCTGGTGGACCACCGTCGGTGATACCACGAGGCCAAGCTGCGCAATAACGGCCGTAATAATTTCGGCTACCACGCTTTCACCAATCCAACCCAGGGCCAGCGAAGCCAGCGTAATGCCCAACTGGCAGGCCGACAGGTAGTGGTTCATTTCCTGCAGCATACCCAACAGCAACTGCGCAATGCGGTTGCCGCTCTGCGCCTTGAGCTCGATTTGGGAGATGCGGATCTTGACGAAAGCGAATTCGGCAGCCACAAAAAATCCGTTGGCGGCAACCAGCAGGATAGTCAATAAAATGTTTAAGCCCATAGGTGCGAATGGCAGGCTCAACCGGCCCGGCCATCCATTGTACTGCGAAAGTACGACATTCGCCCCAAGGGGTTGGGTTGAGCCAACGAATGGCGGGCAATTGCAGCCGCCAACGGCGTGGGCGCGGCCGCCGAAACCTGACCGGCGCCCGGCTGTTGCCGTTTCTGCCGACCTTTGCTGCCGGTTCTGCTTTCCGCTCCGCTTTTTATCTGCCCATGATTCGTCGTTTCTTTCTGCTGCCGTTACTGCCGCTGCTGCTGGCCCTGCTGCTGCCTTTGGGCCTGCGGGCGCAGGTGCTGCAGCCCACCACGCTCACCACGGCCCTGAGCCAGCCCACCGCCAAAGTAGGCGAGCAGCTCGACCTGCTCATAAACGCCCGCATCGACCCGACCTGGCACCTGTACGCCACCAACTTCGACCCCGACCTGGGCCCCACGGTATTCAGCCTGAAATTTGCCAAAAACCCCGCCTACGAGCTGGTCGGGCCACCCAAATCGGTGGGCGAAACCAAGCACTACGACAACGTATTTAAGGGCGACGTCACCTACTTCGAGAAAACCGGCCAGATTCGGCAGCGCATCCGGGTGCTGCAGCCCGGCCCGCTTACCATCAAAGCCGAAGCCGAATTCCAGAGCTGCACCGACGTGGACGGCCGCTGCATTCCGGGCGACGCCAGCCTGAGCTTCGGCCCGCTGACGGTAACCGGCGCCGCTGCCGCCGCACCCGTGGCTACGGCCGCGCCCGAAACGCCCGCTGCTACCCCGTCAGCCGCCAAAACCACTACTGAAACCAGCGCTTTGCCCGCAGCCGGCGCCATTTCGGCGGTGGTTACGCCGGTGCAGCCGGACACAACTGCGGCAGCTGCGCCCGCGGTTACGCCCAACGAAACGCCGGATGCCGCCGATGGCAGCGTAGCCATTGTGTCGGCAGGGGCGGGGGCGCCGGCGGCCGATGGGGCCGCGGCAACGGCTAAGGCCGTTGAGTCGGCCGGCGGGCTGTGGGGCTTTGCGTTTGCGGCCTTCGTGTTTGGCCTCGGCGCCTTGCTCACGCCCTGCGTGTTCCCGCTCATTCCGATGACGGTTTCGTTCTTCACCAGCGGCTCCGATAGCCGGCAGCGCGGCATTTTCAAGGCCGCCATCTACGGGCTCAGCATCATCGTCATCTACGTGCTCATTGGCGTGGTAGTGTCGGCGCTGCTGGGCGAAGACGGCCCGAACCTGATTGCCACCCACTGGCTGCCCAACCTGATTTTCTTCGCCGTGTTCGTGGTGTTCGGCCTCTCGTTTCTGGGGCTGTTCGAAATCACGCTGCCCCACAGCATGGTCAACAAGATTGACGCGCAGGCCGACAAAGGCGGCTGGGCCGGCGTGTTCTTTATGGCCCTCACGCTGGTGCTGGTGTCGTTTTCGTGCACCGGGCCCATCGTGGCCACCATTCTGGGCCTGGCGGCGCGGGGCGAGCGGGTGGCGCCGGTGGTGGGCATGCTGGGTTTCTCACTGGCTTTTGCGCTGCCCTTCACGCTGTTTGCCATTTTCCCCACCTGGCTGAAAAGTCTGCCCCGCTCGGGCGGCTGGCTGAACACGGTGAAGGTGACGCTGGGCTTCGTGGAGCTGATGCTGGCCCTCAAGTTCCTGAGCATGGCCGACCTGGCCTACCACTGGAACCTGCTGCCCCGCGACCTGTACCTGGTGCTCTGGATTGCCCTTTCGGGCCTGCTGGGCCTGTATCTGCTGGGCCGCTTCAAGCTCTCCCACGATTCCGACCTGCCCCACCTGAGCGTGGGCCGGCTGCTGATGGCCGTGCTGGCGTTCAGCTTCATGACCTATCTGGTGCCCGGCCTGTTCGGGGCGCCGCTGCCGCTGCTGGCCGGCTACCTGCCGCCCCAGAGCCGCACCGATTTCATGGTAGCCACCGCGGGCATGGCCCCGGCCGGCGCCGTCGAGGCCGTGCCCGTGGCCGGCTGCGAGGCGCCCCGCTACGGCGAGTTTCTGGAGCTGCCCCACGGCCTGCCCGGCTACTTCGACCTGGAGCAGGCCCGGCGCTGCGCGCTGGCCCAGAACAAGCCGCTGTTCATCGACTTCACCGGCCATGCCTGTGTGAACTGCCGCAAGATGGAGGCCACCGTCTGGAGCGACCCGCAGGTGCTGCGCCGCCTGCGCGAAGACTTTGTGGTGGTGGCGCTTTATGTCGATGACAAAACCGAGCTGCCGGCCGGCGAGGCCTACACCTCCGCCCACGATGGCAAGCTGAAAAGTACCATTGGCAAGAAAAACGCCGACCTGCAGGTAACCGGCTTCAACGTGAACGCCCAGCCCTACTACGTGCTGCTCGACCCCAACGCGCCCGCCAACGAAACCGGCGTGCTGGCCCCGCCACTGGGCTACGAACCCGACGCGGCGGCATTTGCCCGCTTCCTCGATGCGGGCCTGGCCCGCTACCGCCAGCGGCTGGCGGGCCGCTGAATCGGGTGCAGCCGGTAAGGCGTAAAATCCAAAAGCTCCCGGCACGCTGCCGGGAGCTTTTATTTTGGAACACCAAGCGGATTTGCCGCTAAAATACCTGACCTTTGCGGCCGGTTTGGCGACTATGGTGCCAGATTTGCGGAAAAGGAGCCCGGCAGGCCAAAATATGGCAAAATGAGAAAAAAAGAAGGCGGCACCCACCCAGATGCCGCCTCTCAATTCAGAACGTACCCACCCAGATACGTCCCGGTATTCCCTTCCCCGCTTAATCCCACCAAATCGTTGTTGCTATATCGGGCAAAGCCTATGCTAACTGCCTCGAATTATGACAAATGTATAAAATACGTCGCTGTAATGAAATAAGATAAGCTATTTTGAATAAAGATTTACACTATTTTTAAACAAAAAGCTGTTTCATTAGAATATACACAATCAAATTTCCTGACAATGGCCCGCAATTACGAACTTGACGACACCGACCGGAAGATACTGGCGCTGCTTATCGATGATGCTAAAACGCCCTATACCGAAATAGCCCGGAAGGTACACGTGTCGGGGGGCACTGTGCACGTGCGCATGGCCCGCCTCGAAGAGCTGGGTATTGTGCAGGGCGCTACGCTCAAAATCGATTACCAGAAGCTGGGCTTTGGCGTCCGGGCTTTCCTGGGTATTTACCTTCAGAAAAGCTCGGTGTACGAGGGCGTAGTGAAGGCACTGCGCGAGATTCCGGAAGTGGTCAGCATTGATTTCACTACCGGCGCCTATGGCATTTTCGCCCGCCTGATTTGCCGCGACACCAACCACCTGCGCGAGGTGCTGCACGAGCAGATTCAACTCATCGACGGCATTGAGCGCACCGAAACGCTCATCTCGCTCGAAGAGGCGTTCAACCGGCCCATCCAGCTGCAGCAAATTCTGGAAGACCACGGCTAGCCGCTGCCGGCCTCGGTGCCAGGGGCCGGGAATAGCGCGGGGGGAAGCCAAAAGAGGATTCTGGCAGGAAAAACGCCCGGATAGTTGCCGATTTATGGTAGCTAATCTATATTTAGTAGCCAGTAACGAGCTTCTTACCCTGGCTGCTTATGCGGATTCGCTACGTTTTTCTCCTGTTTGCTACTGGTGCGGTGCGGCTGGCGCAGGGCCAGAGCATGCCGGCCGTGTACCTCGACAGCCAGAACCGGCCCACCGTGCCCGACAGTGCCACGCACTACCGGGTGGTGGAGCGCCGCAACGAGCTGCTGGGCACGTACGCCATGCGCGAGTTCTCGCTTTCGGGCGAACTGCTGCTCAAGGGTACGCTCTCGGCAATTGAGCCACCGGTGCGCAACGGCCCGCTTATCTGGTACCACCCCGAAGGCAGCCGCGCCGCGCAGGTGCACTACCGCGACGATGAAGCCACCGGCCTGTATGTGGGCTGGTACGAGGATGGCCGCGTGAGCCAGCGCGGCGACTACGTGGCCGGGCAGCGGGTGGGGCGCTGGATATCGGTGCACCGTAATGGCCAGAAACGCTCGGAAGGCCACTACAACGCCGGCCGGCCGGTGGGCGAGTGGCGCTACTACTACGATACGGGCGAGCTAAGCGCCATTGAGATGCCCGACCGCCAGGGCAAGCCGCTGGCGCTGGCCTTTTTCAACAAAGACGGCTCGCCCTTTATGCAGCCCGTGCAGGTGCGCAAGCTGCCGCGGTTTCCGGGCGGCGAGGCGGCATTGCTCAGCTTCGTGGCCCGTAACACTACCTATCCGCGCGAGGTGCGCCGCAAGGGCATTGTGGGCAGTGTGCTGGTAACCTACACCGTGGGCGAGGATGGCCATGTGGGGCAGGTGCGGGTGGCCCAGAGTCTGGCTCCCGAAGCCGACCGCGAGGCCCGGCGCGTGGTAGCCAGCCTGCCGCGCTTCGAGCCCGGCCGCGAATACAACCTGCCCACGGCCATGACCTTTACCATCCCCATCTACTTTGGCCCCGGCTTCTCGCTTGCCTCGGGCCTGAAACCGCCCCAAACGCCGCCCTCCGAAGCCCGCGCCGCCGCCCCCGAAGCCACATTTTGATAGCTGCAAGCCACAAGCTACAAGCGGCAAGCTGACCGCCGGTCATCCTGAGCAAAGCGAAGGACCTTATCACGCCAGAACGACAATCGTAAAACGACTCGTTTCGGCGTAGCAAGGTCCTTCGCTTTGCTCAGGATGACCGGCGGTCAGCTTGCCGCTTGTGGCTTGCGGCTAAAAAGAACTAGGCCGTTACCTGCGCGTCGAGCTTCTGGGCCAGTACGTGCTTGGGCACGGCGCCTACCTGCTTATCAACCACCTGCCCGTTCTTGAAAACGAGCAGGGTCGGGATGCTGCGGATGCCGAATTTGGCCGATGTCTGGGGGTTGGCGTCCACATCGACTTTGCCGATGACGGCTTTGCCTTCGTACTCACCGGCCAGTTCCTCTACCACCGGGCCTACCATGCGGCAGGGGCCGCACCACTCGGCCCAGAAGTCCACGAGGACTGGCTTATCGGAGTTGATGATTTCGTCGAAGTTGGCGTCGGTGATTTCGATTGCTTTATGTGCCATGGTGTTGGTCAGTTTTAATTAAATGGAACAATGCTCTTCTACGGACAAGTAGCCCGCAAGGTAGCAGATTGTGATTCAACAAGGCCCGGCCCGGAAAGTTCGTTTCGCCTGGCGGCCCGGTTTGGGCGGCCGGTTCTGTCCCGTTCTTTGGGCTGGTCGCACTTTCGTTTGCCAGCACCCGCTAAGCACTTAAGGTCGAGGGAAGCGTTATGGAGCCATAATTTTATTTAAACCAGATAATCTATAAAAATGAAGATGGCTATACCCCTTTGAATATATCTTAAATTTCTGCCTATGAAGACGTTGGTAAATTTTATAGTTGTTGTTGAATATTGTAAGGCCGACAGTAAATAGTGCTATTCCGTGGCGGTGCTCATTCTTCATTAACGAGGTATTTAATAACGGAAGTGCCCTTGCAGCGTACATAGAAGGGTAAGATTTGCTTTCCACTTCCTGTATGCCTTCCGACACCAACCTGCCTCCCGCCGCCGATAAAGCCAACTTTCCGGCAGCTAATGAACGGCTTGACACCGCCGCCCGGCAGCCGATGGTGCTGCCCGTAATAGAAGAGCAGGCATTGATAAGCCGCGAGGTAGTAGAGAGTGGCCGGCTGCGCATCCGCAAAACGGTACAGCAGGTCGAACAGCCCGTGCAGGTAACGCTCCAGCACGACGAAGTGCAAGTCGAGCATGTACCCGTGGATCAATTTGTGGCTGATGATGCCCCGCTGCCCGGCAGCCGCCAGGAGGGCGACGTGCTCATCGTACCGATTCTGCGCGAAGTGGTGGTAACGCGGGTGCTGATTGTTGAAGAGCTGCACATCAGCAAGCGCGTGGTGGAGGAAGACTTCACCAGTACCGTGCAGCTGCGCCAGGAGCAGATTCAGGTGGAGCGCGACTCGCTTACCCCGGACTCTGCTGGCAATACTCCTTGATTTTTTCTTCCTTTCTCTTTTTTATTAACTTATAAATCAACACCATGCAAACTGTAGTAGGAATTTTCGATAATGCTGAACACGCTCGTCAGGCCGCCCAGGAACTCAAAACTGCCGGCTTCTCGCTCGACGATGTAGATACCATCTCCCGCGACTCGAAGGATGGTAGCAATTACTATAACAGCACCGGCACGGCTACCGAAGCCGTTGGCAACGCAGCCGGCCGCACCGGCGACGGCATCAGTAACTTCTTCAGCAACCTGTTCGGCGACGATGACGATGCCAACCGTTACTCGCACGTGGCCCGCAACAGCAACTCGATGGTAACGGTGCATTGCAAAACGGCCGACCACGCCCACAAGGCCGCCGAAATTCTCGACCGCGCCGGCGCCATCAATGTAGATGAAAAGGCCGCGCAGACCGGCTACCAAGGTGCCGCCTCGGCCAACGCCATGACCGGCAACGCTGCCAATACCGGCAACAACGAGGTATCGGCCAAGGTAATCGAGGAGAAGCTGAACGTAGGCAAACGCGTGGAGGAAACCGGTGGTGCCCGTCTGCGGAGCCGCATTGTAGAGCGCCCCGTAGAAGCCAGCGTGCGTCTGCGCGAGGAGCACGTAAATGTGGAGCGTACTCCCGTCAACCGTCCGGCTACGGAAGCCGACTTCAATGCCTTTAAAGAAGGCGAAGTGGAAGTAACCGAGCGTGCCGAGCGGGCCGTAGTGGGCAAAGAAGCCCGCGTGGTAGAAGAAGTAACGCTGGGCAAAGAAGTAACCGAGCGCGAAGAAACCATCCGCGACACGGTGCGCAAAACGGAAGTGGACGTCGAGCAGCTCGGCACCAAAGATGTGCGCAACGACCAGAACATGAATAAGTAGCGGTTGGGCCGGAAGCCTTCCGGTTTTGCCAATACACTAAAACTCCCCACCCGGTATTCCGGGTGGGGAGTTTTTATTTTGCATACGCCCGGGCTTTAGCGTGTGTTTGCATTGCGCTGCCGGTCAATGTCGTTGAGGTCGGCCTCACCCTGTTCCGCCGATACCCACTCCCAACTGGGCCGCTTGCTGGCGCCCGCATTCGCCGTTACGCGCAGGTAATTGAGGCCGGCGGGGTTGGGGATGATGAGCTGGCAGGGAAAGCCCGGCAGCTCCAGGCACAACCGCAGCAGCTGGCCCGGATAAGGCCACGGAATTTCCAGGTACTCCTGCGGCGTCAATGCCCCCGCCGCGTGGTCGTCGAGTGAGAATCGTATTGGCGCGGTCGAAACGTCGGCGTAGCGGTACATATAGATATAGGCCGTGTCGGTGCGGGCCGGGGCCGGTTGCAGCGGGTTAGGGAATTGCCCGGCCTGCCCGGTGCGCATGTCCACAGCGTAGCCCATCGGCTCGGCCGAGTGGTCGATGGCTCCTACCCGGGAAGCGCCGGCGCCCAGCGCGGCTGCCTGCATCATCGCGCGCCCCTGGGCCTCCACCTTAGCCTGCATGTAGGCTACGTCAGGCGGCGCCTCGCCCACAAACGTGAAAAAATTGTGGTGGCGAACCAGCGGGAAAAAGCTTTTCTGGTGCTGCACAAACAGCTGGCGGCCATCAGAAAATCCCCAAATCTGTTTGGCTGGCTGGGTCTGATTCTTTACGTTCATTATTTTAACCCGCAACCGGGGCACCCCGCGCCAGCCAAGCCGGGCCTGGGGGGCGCCAGCCCCGAAGGCCACCGTATCGGCCGCGGCCCGCAGGCTGGGGTCGGGCGTATTGGCCAGAAATTGCTCGAAAGTGGCGTAAACGCCCGGTCGGAGCGTTTCCTGCAGAATGGCCGGAGGGGCGCCGGCGGTAGCGGCGGCCGAAACCGCCGGCACGTCGGTGGGCAGTTGGGCGAGCGTGAGGGCGGGGCCGGTAGGGCGCTCTGCCCAGTGATAGGTGGTAAGCTGCTCCAGGCACTTTTGCAGCAGCAGCGCTACGTGTTCGGCATGGAGGCCGGTGCTTTCGAGCGCCCTGGTAGCGGTATGCGCCGCCACGCTGCGCACAAAGTGGTAACCATCAGGCTGGTGCTCGTACACGTCGGCCGCCATATCGGCGCTGGCCTGCTCCACCATACCCACCATCTGCTCGCCCACGCGCAGCTGGCGCAGGCACAGCACCACGGCGTGGTCGGTGGGGCGGGCGGGCAGCTGCCGTTGCACAAACTCGGTCAGCTCGGTTTCCAGGTCCTGCCGGAACATAACCACTGTCGTCCGGTTGCTGAACCCCTTGTATACCATGCCAATAAGCGGCTTACCGGGCCGCCCATCCACTACCTGCTCCACATGCACCGTGCGCGAAGGCAGCGTTATCTGCTGGTATTTCAGGTCGAGGTAAAACTGCCCCAGGGCCGCCGGTGCCAGCAAAACAGCCGACAAAAAAGCCAGCGCAACAACGCCCCGGCGAAAAGATAGCCGCATTTTCAAATGTAGAATCTGATAAAAAACTGCCGCCACAACTCGTTGAAGTCAGGGCGGCAGTAAAAATCAGCTTAATCAGCGAAAAATCAACCTAATCAGTGATTTATATCAGCTGGCAGGCCTCGATTTCCATCTCGCGCATCTTGCGGATGAACTCCTTGGGCTCAATGCGGTAGCGGCGCGAGTAGGTATCGACGGCCAGGTGCTCGTGGGGCTCGGCGAACTTGATTTCGAGCTTTTTCGAGCCGGCGGCGCCTTCTACGGCTTCCATGAAACGGTCCATGAAGGGCTCGGTGATGGTGCGCAAATCGAGCTGCACGCGCACGCCGTTCGAGAGCTTCTCGGCCACGTTGAACAGCGGCTCCATCGTCATGATTTTGAACTCGAACTGGTCGGAGTCGCGGAAGCGCTGGGCGTACTTGCCGCGGATGAACATGGGCGGCACCTGCTCCTTGTCGTAGTTGCGCGGGTTTATCAGGGCCGAAAACTTCGAATAGTCGTCGCGGAACAGGGCCAAGTTGAGGCTGGATTCGTAGTCTTCGATGTTGAAGCTGACGAAAGGCTGGCCGGTTTTGGTGGTTTTGAACAGCACGTTGGAAATCAGCCCGGCCACCGTAATGTCGCGGTTCTTGTAGCTCTCAATCTTATCGAGCCCGCAGGTGCAGTACGAGTCGATTTCCAGCTTGAAGTCGTCGAGTGGGTGGCCCGAGAGGTAGAAGCCGACCACTTCCTTTTCGCGGCGTAGCTTCTCGGTGGGGCTCCAGGGCTCCATATCCTGAATCTTGGGCATCGGAATGGCCATTTCGCCGCCGCCGCCACCAAACAGGCTTTGCTGCGCCGACTCCTTGGCCGCCTGGTGCTGCTGGCCCACTTTCATGGCCTTCTCAATCAGGCTCTGGTCGTTGCCGGGCGCTTCCATAAACTGGCGGCGGTGGTAACGGTCGAACGAGTCGAAGGCGCCGGCCTGGGCCAGACTCTCGAAGGTTTTCTTGTTGACGGCCCGCAGGTTCACACGGCGCGAGAAGTCGAAAATGTCGCCATAAGGGCCGTTCTGGTCACGCTCCTGCACGATTTCCTCCACCGCCGCCTCGCCCGCGCCCTTCACGGCCGCCATGCCAAAACGAATCTGGCCCTGCTTGTTCACGTTGAACTTGAGGATGGATTCGTTCACGTCGGGCCCGAGCACGGCCACGTTCTGCTTGCGGGCTTCCTCGATAAAGAAGGTCACCTTCTTGATGTCGCCCATGTTGTTGGTGAGCACGGCGGCCATGTACTCGGCCGGGTAGTGGGCCTTGAGGTAGCCGGTCTGGTAGGCCACCAGCGAGTAGGCGGCCGAGTGGGAGCGGTTGAAGCCGTAGGCCGCGAACTTCTCCATCACGTCGAACACCTCGTTGGCCTTTTTGGCCGCAATGCCGTGCAGGGTTTTGGCGCCCTCGCAGAATTTCTCCCGCTCCTGGGCCATCTTCTTCATGTCCTTTTTGCCCATCGCCCGGCGCAGCAAGTCGGCGCCGCCCAGCGAGTAGCCGGCCAGAATCTGGGCCGCCTGCATAATCTGCTCCTGGTACACCATAATGCCCTGCGAGTAGTTCAGGATGGGCTCCAGCAGCTCGTGCGGGTAATCGACCTCCTCGCGGCCGTGCTTGCGGTTGATGAAGTTGGGGATGAACTGCATCGGGCCCGGCCGGTACAGGGCGTTCATGGCAATCAGGTCCTCGATGTTGGTGGGCTTGAGGTCCTTGAGGTACATGCGCATGCCCTCACTCTCGAACTGGAACGTGCCGATGGTGTCGCCGCGCTGGTAGAGCTCGTAGGTTTTCAGGTCATCAATCGGAATCTCGTCGATGTCGATTTTGATGCCGTGGTTTTTCTCAATCAGGTTGATGGCGTCCACGATAATCGTGAGCGTCTTCAGTCCCAGAAAGTCCATTTTCAGCATCCCGGCACTCTCAATCACCTTGCCGTCGAACTGGGTGATGAGCAGGTCCGAATCCTTGGAAGTCGAAACCGGAATGTACTTGGTGATGTCGTCGGGGGCGATGATGACACCGGCGGCGTGGATGCCGGTGTTGCGCACCGAGCCTTCGAGCTGGGTGGCGAGGCGCAGAATGTGGCCCCGCAGGTTGTCGGGCGCATCGTCGCGCCGAATCATATCGAGCTCCTGGTTTTCGGCGAAGGCCTTGGTGAGCGTGGTGCCCACCTGGTCGGGCACCATTTTCACGAGGTCGTTGGCCACCGGCAGCGGCAAATCCATCACCCGCGACACATCCTTGATGCTGCTTTTGGCGGCCATCGTGCCGAAGGTGATAATCTGGGCCACCTGGGTTTTGCCGTACTTGTCCACCACGTAGTCAATCACGCGCTGGCGGTTCACGTCGTCGAAGTCGATGTCGATATCGGGCATCGACACGCGCTCGGGATTCAGGAAACGCTCGAACAGCAGCGAGTACTTAATCGGGTCGATGTTGGTGATGCCGATGCAGTAGGCCACGGCCGAGCCCGCCGCCGAGCCCCGGCCCGGCCCGATGGCCACGCCATTGTTGCGGCCGTGGTTGATGAAATCCTGGGTGATGAGGAAGTAGCCGGCAAAGCCCATCGTCTCAATCACGCGCAGCTCGTAATCCAGCCGCTCCTCAATTTCGGGCGTACGCTCGGAGTAGCGCCGCTTCTCGCCCTCGAACGCCCCTTTATACGTAAGGTGACGCAGGAAAGCGTCGGCATTGGCATGCTCGGCCGGAATCGGGAAGTTGGGCAGCAGAATATCGCGCTGCAGCTTGGGTGGCGTGATTTTGTCCACGATTTCGTTCGTGTTGTCCACGCTTTCCGGCACGTCGGCGAACAACGCGTTCATCTCGGCCTGGCTCTTGAAATAGAACTGGTCGTTGGCGAAGCCGAAGCGCGACTTGGGCCGGGGGGCCTGGGCCTCCTCATCGATGCGCTGGAGCTGGCGGCGCACGGCGGCATCCTGGCCCGCCAGGGGCCGCAGGTTGTCGAGGTGGTCGTAGAGGACTTTGTTGTCCTGGGAAATCAGCCGGAAATACTGGGTCTGGAAGTCGCCCACCGGGATGCTGTGCTCCTCGCCGGTGTTCACGCACAGCAGAATGTCGTGGGGCGCGAAGTCGGTCTGGTCGACGTAGTGCGAGTCGTTGGTGCAGATAACCTTGACGTTGTACTTTTTGGCCAGCCCGAGCAGCACCTGGTTCACGTCTTCCTGGCTTTTGCCGGTGCCGTCGAAGTTCATCAGCCCGTGGCGCTGAATCTCGATGTAGTAATCGTCCTCAAACAGGTCAATCCACCACTTCAGCAGCTCCTCCGCCTTGGCCTCGCTCTCGAACAGAATAGCCTGGGGAATTTCGGCCCCGATGCAGCAGGACGTAGCAATCAGGCCCTTGTGGTATTTCAGCAGCAGCTCCTTATCAATGCGCGGAAACTTGCTGTACACGCCCTCAATGAAGCTCATCGAGCAAAGCTTGCTCAGATTGTGGTAGCCGTCCTGGTCCTTGGCCAGCAGCAGCTGGTGGTAACGCTTGTCCCGCTCGCCCTTTTCGCGACTGAAGGCCTTTTTGTGGCGGTCGGCCACCATATAGAACTCGCAGCCCACAATGGGCTTCACGTTGTACTTGTTGGCTTCGGCCACGAAGTTGAACGCCCCGAACATGTTGCCGTGGTCCGTCAGGGCCACCGCCGGCATGCCATCGGCCTGGGCCTTCTTCATCAGGCCCGAAATGGAGGCCTGCCCATCGAGCAGCGAATATTGGGTGTGCGAGTGCAGGTGCGAGAAAACGGGCATAAGCGGAGCGCGCCGGGCCATCAGGACCCGCCGCGAAAAGTAAAGTTACCGCCGCCGGGCCGGAAAGGAAAGTTGGAAAAGCAGCGCTTTTTGCGTAATCAGGTAAACGAATTGCCAGCGTGGCCGCCGCATTGCATAAACACGCCGCCGGTAAGCCCCAGAGGCAACCCCGGCGGCTGAATTGCAGGGAAGTAGCGGGGCGGTGGCGGCAGGAATAGCAAAAGCCATAATTCTAGTGGAGAATAATTCTCCACTAGACCGAACATCTGCTTACCTTAGCGGTAGTTCACCGCACAGCAACCGTTCCGCAATCCACCAACTCACCCATACCACATGGCACACGACGAGAAACATTCCGCCCCAAATGGCCAGAACGGCCACGATAAGGGTACTGGCCAGGATGGCCGCACCCTTACCACCCGCCAGGGCCACCCGCTCAGCGACAACCAGAACCTGCGCACGCTGGGCAACCGCGGCCCGGCCACGCTCGAGAACTACCAGTTCATCGAAAAAATCAGCCATTTCGACCGGGAGCGGATTCCGGAGCGCGTGGTGCACGCCCGCGGGGCCGGCGCCCACGGCACCTTCGAAGCCTACGGCAAGGTGGGCGACGAGGACATTGCCAAGTACACGCGTGCCAAGCTGTTCAACACCAAGGGCAAGGAAACGCCCGTGTTCGTGCGCTTTTCTACGGTGGGCCACGGCGGCCACTCGCCCGAAACGTTGCGCGACCCGCGCGGCTTCGCGGTGAAATTCTACACCGAAGACGGCAACTGGGACCTAGTGGGCAACAACCTGAAGGTGTTCTTCATCCGCGACGCCATGAAGTTTCCGGACCTGATTCACTCGCAGAAACCCGACCCGGTGTATAACCGCCAGAGCGGGGAGCGGATTTTCGACTTCATCTGCAACACGCCCGAGGCCATGCACATGGTGGCGTTCGTGTTCTCGCCCTGGGGCATTCCGGCCAACTACCGCCAGATGCAGGGCTCGGGCGTGAACACCTATAAGTGGGTGAACGCGCAGGGCGAGGCTATGCTGGTGAAGTATCACTGGGAGCCAATGGAAGGCGTGAAAAACCTGACCCAGCCCGAAGCCGAGAAGATTCAGGCCAAGAACTTCAACCACGCCACCCAGGACCTGTACGAGAACATCAAAAAGGGCAACTTCCCGAAGTGGGAGTTGCGCGTGCAGCTGATGAGCGACGACGAGCACCCGGAGCTGGACTTCGACCCGCTCGACGACACCAAAATCTGGCCCGAAGACCAGTTCCCGCACCTGCCCGTGGGCATGATGACGCTCAACCGCAACCCCGAGAACTACTTCGCCGAGGTAGAGCAGGTGGCTTTCGGAACGGGCGTGCTGGTAGATGGCCTAGACTTCTCGGACGACAAGATGCTGCAGGGCCGCACCTTCTCGTACTCCGACACCCAGCGCTACCGCGTGGGCCCCAACTACCTGCAGCTGCCCATCAACGCGCCCAAAGCCCGCGTGGCCACCAACCAGCGCGACGGCCAGATGACCTACCACGTCGATGCCGCGCCTGGCCAGAACCTGCACACCAACTACGAGCCGTCCTCGCTCAATGGCCTGACCGAAGCCAAGCCGGCCGGTCCCGACCATATGCCCGAGTACAACGGCCGCCTGATGCGCCAGAAAATCGACCGCGAAAACAACTTCCAGCAGGCCGGCGAACGGTACCGCCTGCACGAAGACTGGGAGCGCGACGACCTGATCAACAACATGTCGGGTGCGCTGGCCGGCGCCGCCGAGGTGATTCAGAACAAGATGATTGAGTTGTGCACCAACTGCGACCCGGATTGGGGCCAGCGCCTGCGCGAAGGCATTGCCAAAGCCAGCAAGATGATGAAGGACGAGGAAGCCGTGGAAGAAGCCGAGAAAATGTCCCACGAAGCCAAGCCGTATTAAGGCTTCGCACTCCTGCCTAAACCTGAAAAATCCCGGCCACCTGCGAAAGGTGGCCGGGATTTTTTTGAGGATAATTAGGTGTAGAGACGCGATGGGCCGCGTCGCTACAACCGGGCAGTTGCTTCAGATGCCTTCGGCTGGGGCCGTTACCGAATCCATCGTTTCGCCGGGCTCGGGCACGGCTGGCTCCGGAGCCAGCTCCGCGGCCGAATCGAGCTTGTCTTCTTCCACCCTAATTGTATCGGGCTGGATATCGAACAGGGTGGGGGCAGCGGCTTCCAGGTTCTCGTCGATGCCGTCATCATTTGCATCAGAACGGGCCTCGCGGGTAGGACTGCGCTTTTCAGCTGGGCCGGCCGAGGTGCCCGCATAGTGCTGCACGGCCCAGCCGCCCGCCCCAATACCGGCCAGCAACCCCAGGACCAGCGCCACCCGGGGCCACTGCAGCTGCCACTGACCCGATGCCGGGCGCGGTCCGACTGCACTGCCGGCCGCCGGGCGCTTGCGCGCTACCGGAGCCGGCTGCGCGGCCGGAGCCGCTGGTGCGGTGGGCGGAACAGCGGCTGCAGCACCGGCGGCTCCGGCCGCGGGACTAGTGGCAGCCGGCCGGGCCTGGAGCTGCTGCACCTGCTGGCCCAACTGCTGCATGCGGGCCTCCAACTCGCGGTTACGCGCTTCGGCTTCCTGGCGCGAGGCGGTAATGGCGGCGGCCAGGGCATTTTTCTCCTGAGTCTCGGCGGCCAGCCGGGCCTGCAGGGCGGCTACTTCGGCGGCGGCGGTAGGCGTAGCAGCCAGCTGCTGCCGGAGCTGGGCAATGCTCTGTTCGCGGGCGGTTTCGCGAGCTTCCATCTGCAGGCGCTGCTGCTGCAGCTCGGCAAACAGCTGCTGCCGAAGCTGCTCCAGCCGCCGCTGCTCGGCTGCCGTGTCGGTAGCGGGGGCCGGCGGGAGGGGGGCCACGCCGTAGGGCGGGTCGGCGGGCACATCGGCGGCGCCGAGCCAGTTCCAGAGCTGCCGGGCCTTCTGCTCCCAGAAGCCTGTCGGGTAGGTATCAGCATTATCCTCGTCATCGTCGAGGAGGCTACTGGCCCATTTCTCCAGCGCGTCGGCGGGTAGCGGCAATGCCGCTGGCAACTCGCGGAGCCGTTGGGGCAGGGCTTCGAGTAGGGTAGCAGGCCAGCCGGTGCTGGCCGGGCCTGCTCCGATGGCGAAGCCCGCAATGGCCGCGGCGGGCACCGGCGGCAGCTCAGGCCAGGTGCCCAGCCAGGCCGCCAGCGCCGTTTGCTGCTCATCGGGCGTGGCGCTGCCTGGTGCTGCAGTGGCATCGGATTGCAGGATAACCACCCGGTCCGGCAGCACGGCCACGGCGGGCAGTGTCAGCACTTCGGAAACCGGGAGGTTAGCCAGTAGCAGCCCCTGCGCGCCGTCGGCCTCCAGCGCGTCACCCAGGGCTGCAAACCAGGTAGCGGCGGCGGCATCAGGGAAGGGGGCGAAGGTGAGGCGGTGGAGCATAGCGGGCAGAAAGGCGACCAGAACGGTAAAAGTACGCTTCGTAGCGCCGGGCGTTCTACTCTTGTGCTATCGTCGCCGGAGTACGTTTTGCGCTAGGCTCTTTTCGGCCCGCTACCCGCGTGGCTTAATGGAGACTCGCTTTTTCGCGCTGGCGTTGATGACCTTCAGCAGTTCAAGCGCATCCTTACCCGATTCTTTTTGCAGCTGCGCCTCTTTTAGCGCCGCCTGTGCCGTCACCCTAGCCGTAGTCGGGCGGTGGGCCTGCTGTAGCAGCTTGGCGTGCAGCAGCAGGTTTTCGTAGTTGCGCTCCTGCTTCAGCAACACCGGCATCACGTCCAGCACTGCCGCTACGGCTTGCTGCTGCCGGGCCGGGCCTTGCTCCTTGCCAAAGTAGTAAACATACTTCGCCGTGGTAAGCAACATGTTTGTGTTAGGGTCTGGCAACTGGCTGTACCGGCGCGTGGCCCGGGCGTACCCGACCCAGTCGCGACGCATTTCCAAAAAGGTGATGGTAGCAAGGAGATTAGCCTGTGCGGTATCAGCAAAGCTGGTTTTGATGAGCTGCTGCAACTCTTGGAACGCTTGATTACCGGGTTGTTCACCTGCCTCCGATGCTAGGCTTCTAAGCGCCTGCTGCGCTTTTCGCTGCCGCTCCTGGGTTGAAAACCAGGGCGCGAAGTCATCCTGGTGAGTCAGGAAGAACTGGTTGGTCTGCGGCGTGTACTGGGCAAAAATATAGCGCAGGTTCTGCTCGCTCCGTAGCTGCTCCGCCGATTGCGTAGTCAGATACTCGGCCACAACTTGGGCCTGCGGGACTTCTCTTCGGGTAGGAAAGTTTAGGGCGCGGGAGTAGCGGTAAAGTAAATCGGGCGTGCGGTTGCCGCTTTGATAGTGCCGTTGTAGTCCGTAAAACGCCGTTTCAGGTGCAAATGCGGCCCGGGCATCGGCCACGAAGTCAGCCGCCGGTTTCGAGCCGCCGCTGCGGTGCAGCGGGCTACCCGCTTCGTCGAGGTAGAGGTAGGTTGGAAAGGAGGCAATATCGTAGCGGCGGGTAAAGGCTGTGTCCACCTCAATATTTACCTTGAATGCTACGAACGTGTTGTTGTAGTAGGCCGCAGCCGCGGGGTCCTGAAAAGTGCTTTTCTCCATCTCGTGGCAGAAGTGGCAGCCGGGCGCATAAGCGTACACGAAGATGGGCCGGTGGGTCTGCCGGGCCTTTTCCAGCACGGCGCTCCAAGAGGTCGGCTCAAAAGCCAGGCCAGCGGTTTGGGCACGGGCCACAAGGTTAAGCAGGCATAGCAGCCCCAGCGTAATCATTCGTTTCATAATCAGACAAATCAGACAAATAAAACTGCTGTTGCCAGCCGCCGGCCAGCACAAAATAACGGGCGGAAGGTAGCGTATTTTCGCTATAAAACCTGCCAAAACGGCCGGCCCCGCACCCCGGCCCGAAGTGTGCCGTACAACCGGCCTATGGCTTCACCTTCTGATTCCTTTTTCGCTAAAAAGCCCCGCGCCGACGGCAAGCCCGCCCTTACGGTGCGGGAACGGTTCTCGGCCCTCAAAAACCTGCCGGCTTTTCTGCGCCTGATTTGGCAGACCAGCCCGGCCCTGACGCTGGGCAACGTGGCGCTGCGCCTGCTACGGGCGGCCCTGCCGGTGGCCATGCTCTACGTGGCCCAGCTCATCCTCGACTCCATCATCGGCCTGAGCCGCCAGCCGGCCGAGGCCCGCGAGCTGACTCCCGTCCTCACGCTGGTGGCCCTGGAGTTCGGCCTGGCCATTCTCTCCGATGCCCTGGGCCGGGGCGTGGCCCTGCTCGACTCGCTGCTCGGCGACCTGTTTGCCAACCAGACCTCCATCCGGCTGATGGAGCACGCCGCCGAGCTCGACCTCGACCAGTTCGAGGATAGCACCTTCTACGACAAGCTGGAGCGGGCCCGCCGGCAGACGCTTTCGCGCACCGTGCTCATGTCGCAGGTGCTCAGCCAGGCCCAGGATGCCATTACGATGGGTTTTCTGGCCGTGGGCTTGGTGGCGTTCAATCCCTGGCTGCTGGTGCTGCTGCTGGTAGCCGTGGTGCCGGCGTTCCTAGGCGAGTCGCACTTCAACGAGCGCAGCTACTCGCTGGTGCATGGCTGGACGCCCGAGCGCCGCGAGCTGGACTACCTGCGTCAGACCGGCGCCTCTGACGATACGGCCAAGGAGGTCAAAATCTTCGGCCTCTCAACCTTTCTCACGGATAGATTTCGCACGCTGTCCGACGACTTCTACCAGAAAAACAAGGCGCTGGTCGTGAAGCGGGCCGGCTGGGGCACGTTCTTCGCGGCGGTGGGCGCGGCGGGCTACTACGCGGCCTACGTCTACATTATTATGCAGGCCGTGGCGGGCGTGGTTAGTATTGGCCAGCTCACGTTTCTGGCCGGCTCGTTTGCCCGCATGCGGGGTTTACTCGAAGGAATTCTAAGCCGGTTCAGCGCGGTGGCCGAAGGGGCGCTGTACCTGCAGGACTTCTTCGATTTCTTCCAGCTCCAGCCCCGCATCCGCCGCGACGAGAGCCAGCCGGTGCGGCCCTTCCCCAACCCAATTCGGGAGGGCTTCACGTTTGAAAACGTGGGCTTTAAGTACCGCAACGCCGAAAAGTGGGCCTTGCGCAACCTCAATTTCCGGCTGCGGGCCGGCGAGAAGCTGGCGCTGGTGGGTGAGAACGGGGCCGGCAAAACCACGATGGTGAAGCTGCTCTCGCGCCTTTACGACCCCACCGAGGGCCGCATTCTGCTCGACGGCTACGACCTACGCGAGTACGACCCGCGCGAGCTGCGCCAGGAAATCGGCGTCATTTTCCAGGATTTCGTGCGCTTCCAGCTGCCGGCCGGCCAGAACCTGGCGGTGGGCCGCATCGAGCAGCAGCACAACCGCCCCCGCATCGAGCAGGCCGCCGCCCAAAGCCTCGCCGACTCGGTTATTGCCAAGCTGCCCGCCGGCTACGACCAGATGATTGGTCGCCGCTTCAACGGCGGCGTGGACCTGAGCGGGGGCGAGTGGCAGAAAATTGCCCTCGGCCGCGCTTACATGCGCGACGCCCAGCTGCTGATTCTCGACGAGCCCACCGCCGCCCTCGACGCCCGCGCCGAGTACGAGGTATTCCAGCGCTTCAACGACCTGACACGAGGCAAAACGGCCGTCCTGATCAGCCACCGCTTCAGCACCGTGCGCATGGCCGACCGCATTCTTGTCATCGAAAACGGCCAGTTCGTAGAAATCGGCAGCCATGAGGAGCTACTGGCCAAGGGTGGCCGCTATGCCGAGCTGTTCAAGCTACAGGCCGCCGGGTATCAGTAAGAGTAGGATTAGTCAAAGAGGTTTGACTGTCGTCCCGATGTACGAAGAAAATTCGTAGTATAAATAGCCACATTGGTTTGTGACACGCTTGATTTATGAAATCTAAAAGACGGTATGCCGAACTAGATGCTCTAAGAGGTGTAGCTTCCCTGCTGGTATTCTTCTTTCATGCTACGATGGATCGGCAAGGGTATAATAAAATATTTAAAATAGGAGTAACGGGAGTTGATCTGTTTTTTATCATTAGTGGATTTGTAATATTCATGAGCTTGCAAAGAGTAAAGGATGGTAAGGAATTTGTAGTAAACAGAGTTAGTAGACTTTATCCTACTTATTGGGTATGTGTGATATTTACATCTGTATTGATGGTTATTCACTCCTTGTACAGGCATAAATTTGATATTGATATTTTAAAAATATTATCTAACTTGACAATGTTCCAGTATTACTTTGGGGTTGATGATATCGATGGCTCATACTGGACAATGATAATAGAAATGCTTTTTTATATATTAGTCTTTATTTTATATATTTGTGGTGCTTTAAATCGCATAATATTTATTATGTTTTCTGTTAGCTTGTCTTTTGTTGCTTTTTGTTACTTCAAGAATGATGGAGAGATAATTTCATCATTAATTAATCAATTTCCTCTATTTCAATTTGTGCTCTTGTTCTTGTCTGGCATACTGTTTTACAAAATTATGCATTATCAGCTAGAAGCATTTAATGGTTATTTAATGATAATTTTATGTTTACTGATTCAAATAGCTTTATTTCCTTATGTAGGAAGGTCAAGAATATTTATTAGCTGGTTAGAATATAGTGTGATAATTATTGGCTATTATTTTATATTTTGGTTGTTTGTAAATGGGTATATCAAAGTAATTGCAAATAATTTATTATTGCTATTTGGTAAGATATCATTTGCTTTGTATTTGTCGCACTCTTACATAACATTTTATCTAATCATACCTTTGTTTCATGGTAAGATAGGTGTGAATTTTTGGATTGTTGTCTTGTTTATCAACCTGCCAATAGTTGTCTTAGTGTCTTATGTGATTACTTACTATATTGAAATACCGGTTTCAAAGTATATGAAAATGAAATTGAGGAGAAAATACAGTTAAGTTATTAAGCTGACTTTGGTCTTATTATTTTTAATTAAAATTAGAGACTCATACCAAGTAGTTACAATACTGTTTTTGTTTAACGTCATTAGGTTTCTCTTCTTCTCCAGCCATGCTAACCTCCCCTAAGCCCCTCACCGAAACCGACCTTGAGCACCTGCGCCACTGCCTGCAGCTGGCCGAAGAAGCCCTGCAGGCCGGCGACGAGCCGTTTGGCTCGGTGCTGGTGAGTGGCAACAATAAGGTGCTGGCTACGGCCCGCAACCGCGTGAACGAGCTTAATAACCTGGCGCACCCCGAACTGGAGCTGGTGCGCTGGGCCGCCGACAACCTCTCGGCTGACGAGCGGAAGCGGGCCACGCTGTACACCAGCGGCGAGCATTGCCCGATGTGCGCCGCCGCTCATGGTTGGATAGGCGTGGGGCCGATTGTGTACCTGAGCTCGGCCCGGCAGCTGCAACAGTGGCTGCAGGAAGCCGGCGCGCCGGCGGCGCCCATCCGGTTTCTGCCGGTGCAGGAGTTGATTGTGGACGTGGAAGTGCGCGGGCCGGCCGAGGGCGAGCTGCTGGAGCAAATCAAGCAGCTGCAGTTGCGCTACCATGCCCGCCACGACGGTTAAATAGTGGGCCGGGCGGCAGCTGGCCGGCACCGGGGCCGCATAGGGCGGTCTTTTGCCGCGAAATGAAATAATTACCCTGACAGTCAATCGATAAGCGCGCCGGATTTCGTAGTTTAGTTAGTACGACTTCCTGCATTTTCTGCGTTTATGAAACAACTGTTTACCCTGCTGGCCGGTGGCACTTTGCTACTGTCGGGCTGCCTGATGTCGCGCGAGGCCCGCGTCGAGTCCGACTACAGCTATGCCGGGCAGTTCCGGCGCTACCGCACCTACGAGTTCGTGAGTGGCGAGGGCCTTAACTCCGATACCAGCCGGCTGGGCGAGGCCGTGCGCGACGCTATTCGGACCCGCCTGAAGGTGCAGGGCTACCGCCCGGCCCGCCGCCGCCCCGATCTGCTGGTCAACTTCCATTTGTTTGAGGGGGATATGCGCTTCCGGGGCTATCAGCAGGAAGATTTCACCCGGTGGGTAAAGGAGGGTGAAGCCGAAGATGAAAACACGCGCAAGGAGCAGCGCAAGGGCTACCAGCCGGTGCGGCTGCTGCTGTCGGAGGGCACGCTGCTGGTAACGCTCATCGATAACCAGTCGCGCCGGGCCATCTGGAACGGTTACGCTTCGGGCGTGAGCGTGCCGCCCGGCCCGCGGGGCGAAATAGTGCTGCGGCGCTCGGTGCGTTCCATTTTCGACCAGTACCACGTGTTCACGGCGGGCTACCTGAGCGGCCAAAGTCCGGCAGCCGGCCCCGACGAGGACTGAAACCGGGCCAGCACTCAGAAGCCGCCCCGGCTTTGCGCCGCCGACTTCCAGCGGCCAGATGACCAGTTATAGCCGCTCTGTTGAGGGCCGGCGCAGCCGCGCAGGCACCGGGGCAGGAAGAACCAAACGCCGCGGTTCGTAGTTTAGCGCTCAGTCTGGCGCCCGGTCTGAACCGGAGCCGGCTACCGGAAGCGCCCGTAGGTTGCTTCCAGAGCGGCTTGCCGGCTGGCAGGCTGCCAACCTCACCCTTGTGGCAGAGTGGCCCCCGCTGCTATTCCGCAGCATTGCCACTGCATGGCCCGTCCCCTCAAGTTTACCAACGTTCAGCGCTCCACGTTTTTTGCCACCGTGCGCGCGCGGGCCGACGCCTATTTCCGCGACAACCATCTTTCGCGCCACGCCAACGGGGCCATGTGGGCCAAAACCCTCTTTTTCCTGGCGGCCTTCGTGCTCACCTACGCCCTGATTCTGTCGAACCAGTTTGGGGTGGCTGCCATGGCCGGGCTGGCGGCGCTGCTGGGGGCCATCTGCGCTTTTATCGGCTTCAATGTGTGCCACGATGCGCTGCACGGCTCGTTTTCGGCCAGCAAGCGCGTCAATAAAACGCTGGGCTGGGTGTTCAACCTGATTGGGGCCAGCCCCTACGTGTGGAACATCACCCACAACGTGGTGCACCACACCTACACCAACATTGCCGGCCACGACGAAGACATTGAAGTGGCGCCGGGCCTGATTCGGCTGGATGCAAGCGAGCCGGTGCGCCCGATTCAGCGGTTTCAGCACTGGTACGCGTTTCCGGTGTACGGGCTGGCCTCGCTTTCGTGGGTGCTGCGCAAGGACTACAAGAAGTTTTTTCAGCCCAAAATCGGGCAGCAGGTGGCCAACCATCCGCGGCGCGAATACTTCAACCTGTTTTTCAACAAGGCTATTTATTACGCGCTGTTTATCGTGCTGCCGCTGTTGGTGCTCGATATTGCGTGGTGGCAGTTTGTGCTGGGCTTTGGGCTGATGCACTTTGTGGAGGGCCTGACGCTGGGCCTCGTGTTTCAGCTGGCGCACGTGGTGGAAGGCACGGCCTTCCCACTGCCCGACAAGCAAGGCGACTTGCGCGAGGCCTGGGCCGTGCACCAGCTGCGCACCACCGCCAACTTCGCGCCCCACAGCCCGCTGGCCAGCTTCCTGTGCGGGGGGCTCAACCGCCAGATCGAGCACCACCTGTTCCCCAAAGTCTGCCACATCCACTACCCGGCGCTGGCCCGCATCGTGCGCCAAACGGCCCACGAGTTCGGCCTGCCTTACCTGGAAAACCGCACGTTTCTGGGCGCTTTGCAGTCGCACCGCCGGGTGCTGCGGCAGTTGGGGGCCGAGGCCTGGGTGGCCGCCGCCAAGCCGGTGCGCGAGCCGGCTGCGGCTTAGCAGTTGCGCGAAGCGAGCCTTTGCCCGCTGGCGGGATTTCTGCTCTGGCCAATAAAAAGTACCTTCGGCCCGGTTTTGGCCCGGCGGGGCCAACAGCAACTTTCCGCGCCTTTTTTATGAAGATGATTTTCTCCCGGCGCCAGCTCGTTGGGCTGCTGGCGGGCACTGCCGGCCTGCTGGCTACGGCCTCCTGCACCGCACCGCGCGCCATCGTGAGCACCGGCAAAGTAACGCCCCGGGGCGAGTTTCGGGTGGGTGGCAACCTGGCCTTCAACGTGCCCACCGAAACCATCGATAAGGCCGGCTCCACGCTCAAATCGGCGGCCCGCGACCTGGCCCGCAAAGACACGGTGCGCTACAACCAAACCATCGAGAAGCTGCAGGTGGCGGCCCTCGCCTACGCCCTCGACCCGGTGCGGCCCTCGTCGGATTTGTACCTGCGCTACGGCGTTATCGACCGGCTCGATGTGGGCTACAAGTACGCGTTCGGCTCGCACGTTTTCGACGCCATGTACCAGTTTCTGGGGCCGGTGGGCACGGTTGAAAACCCCGGCACCCGCCAGCCCGGCGTCACCTATGCCAGCATCGGCCTGCAGTACGCCACCCAGCGCACCAAGCTGCCCAGCATTCCTTTTCTGGATGATGTGAACACGCTGCTCGGCTTCCGGGCCTCGCGCCACGACCTGCTAGTGCCGCTGGTATTCAGCCAGTCGCTGGGGGCCGAGGAGGAAATCGGGGCCATTTCCTACGGGCTGGTGTACGCCCACACTTTCCTGCGCTACGGCCTCACGCCCGGCAGCCTGTTCAACGGGACGGTTAAGGTATCCGAGCTGCCTACGGTGCGCCATGGTTTCGGCTCGTACGGCGCCTTTTTCAATGCCAAGCTGGGCTACTGCTACGTGTATGTGATTCCGGCGCTGTCGGTTTACTACCAGAACTACGGCGAGTACCAGCTGCTCAACAACAAAACCGCCAAGCTCAGCGGCATGACGTTTATTCCGAGCCTGGGGCTGCAGTTCCGCATTCCGGGGTCCTCGGCGCGGCGGTAGGTGTAAAAACTATGTGATAACAAAGCACTGTCATTCTGAGCAAAGCGAAGAATCTCGCGTGCCACAGTAATTTCTTTCTTAGGGCTTACGCAGAACGACTGTAGCGCGAAGCTTCTGCTTCGCGTATCGTTGCTCATTGTTAGGTGGTTATGTTCAACGGTGCGCGAAGCGGAAGCTTCGCGCTACAAGCCTACGGCCCCCTTTTGCGTAAGTCCTATTTCTATAGGATTACCATTGCACGCGAGATTCTTCGCTTTGCTCAGAATGACAGTTTTTAGTCACCACCCAATGAAAATTCTGTACGGAGTGCCCGGCGAGGGGCTGGGGCACGCCACCCGCAGCAAAGTGGTTATCGGCCATTTGCTGAGCCAGGGCCACGAGGTGCGGGTGGTGAGCAGCTCGCGAGCCTACCAGCTGCTGGCAGCGGCTTTTCCGGGCGGGCGGGTGCATGAAATCAAGGGTTTCCACCTGGCGTATAAGAACATTACGGTGTCGAAGTCGCGCACGGCGGGGCTGGTGCTGCGTACGGCGCCGGAGAGTCTGCGCGTCAACTTCGGCAAGTACCGCGAGCTGCTGCGCGACTTCGAGCCCGAGGTGGTGATTTCCGATTTCGAGTCGTTCAGCTACTTCTACGCCCAGTGGAAGGGGCTGCCGGTCGTCAGCATTGATAACATGCAGATTATCAGCCGCGCAACGCTGGACGTGGCCGTGCCCGCCGCCGAGCGGGGCAACCTGGCGCTGGCCCGCCGCATCGTGCAGGCCAAGCTGCCGCGCAGCCATCATTATCTGATCAGCACGTTTTTCCGGCTCCCGCTGCATAAGGAGCGCACCACGCTGGTACCGCCCATCCTGCGGCCCGAGGTGCTGGCCCTGGAGCCCACCCGCGGCAGCCACGTGCTGGTGTACCAATCGGCAACCACCCAGCAAAACCTGGTGGCCCAGCTGCAGCAGTTGCCGGGCCAGGAGTTTCGGGTGTACGGCTTCAACCGCGAAGAAAGCCACGGTAACGTGCAGCTGCGGGCCTTCAGCGAGGCCGGTTTCCTGGCTGATCTGGCCAGCGCCCGGGCCGTGGTAACCAACGGCGGCTTTTCGCTCATCAGCGAAGCCGTGTATTTGCGCAAGCCCATCTGCGCGGTGCCCATCCCAGCCCAGTTCGAACAGTTCCTCAACGCCGCCCAGGTTGAGAAGCTCGGCTACGGCCGCCACTTCATCAGCCTCACACCCGACAACCTCAAGGCCTTCCTCTACGACCTGCCGGGCTTCGAGGCGGCCCTGCAGCCATACGAGCAGCAGGGCAACGAGGAGCTGTTTGCGGCGCTGGAAGCGGTGCTGGCAGGGCTGGGTAAGTAGCGTAAGCCATTTGTCATCCTGAGCGGAGCGAAGGACCTATACAGAGGCTATTATCAGATGTTAGCCTCCGTATAGGTCCTTCGCTCCGCTCAGGATGACAGGCCGTTTTGGCTGTTCCTAAGTTCGGCCAGTCTTATCCTCACCTCCGCCAGCCGCTGCTGCTTGGCGGCTTCGCGGCGGGCAGTGGCCGTGGGCGTCCAGTAGCGGTGGCTGCCTAAAAAGCGCACCTGTAGCTCCAGCCAGGCAGTTTCGTCGGCCATCCGGCCCCGGGTTTTAAGCTCCTCGAACAGGGTCTGGCTGATGGGCCAGAAGTCGGCGGGGCGGCCGAGGTAGTCGAGGTCGGCGTCGCACAGAATCTGGGCCAGGTGCGAGTTGCCGGGGCTCTGGGGCATTTGGGTGGCCATGATGAGCCGGCAGATTAGCTCAATCTGCGCTTCGGTGTAGCCAAAACCGGGCAGCGCCTGCCGGGCCAGCGCGCAGCCGGCGGCCTCGTGGCCCTGGTAAGTGGTCAGAAAACCGGAATCGTGGTAGAATGCCGCCGTGCGCAACAGGGCCAGCTCCTGCGCATCGGTAATGCCTTCGGCCCGGGCCAGCGAATCGGCCTGCTCGACCACGTCGAGGGTGTGGTGCGGGCCGTGATAAAGCAGGGTGGGGGAGAGGTGCCGGCGCAGCAGGTCGAGCACGTAAGTTTCGGCGCGGTGGCAATCCATATTCTTTTGAGCTACAAGCTACAGGCCGCAAGCTACAAGTCTTCGCGCTTATGGGCTGCAATGTTAAGCAGCGGGAAGTTGAGCCTGCTTGTGATTTACCGCTGGCCCGAAGGTGCCGGTCTGCCTGATCTTGCCAGTGATACGTCACAGCTTGCAGGTTGTAGCTCAAAGCTTGTAGCTTGCGGCTTGTAGCCTGCAGCTTCCCAAAAATGACCCTACTCGCCCGCTGGCAGCAATTACTGGGAGTCCGGCCGGAGGAGGGCCGCTCGGTGGGGCTGTTTTTCCTGCACAATTTCCTGCTCGGCATCGGCACCATTCTGGTGTACGTGGCCGCCAACGTCATCCTGCTCGAAAACCACCCCGAAACCAGCCTGCCGCTGGCCTACGGGGCTTCGGCGCTGGCCATGCTGGCGGCGGGACAGGTGTACGCGCACTACGAGCACCATTTGGGCCTGCAAACGGTGGCCGTGCGGGTGCTGCTGGCCGTGGTGGTGCTGATGGCCGTGATTGGCGTGCTGGTGGCTTTTGGCCGCTCGGTGGCGGCGGCAGTGGCCATTATGGCCGGCTACCGCGTCATCTACCTGCTCACCAACCTGGAGTTCTGGGGCGTGTCGGCGGTGGTGTTTGATGTGCGGCAGGGGCGGCGGCTGTTCAGCGTTATCAGCTCGGGCGATATGCCGGCCAAGGCCCTGGGTGCCGTGCTGGCCATATTGGTACACCACCACACCGAGCTGCTGTGGCTGCTGCTGCTGGCGTTTGCGGCCTACGTGGGGGCGCTGCTGGTGGTGCAAGCCACCAACCGCAGCCACCAGGTAGAGGTGCGCTCGGCCGCCCGCGCCGCCCGCCCCGAAACCGTGGCCGCGCCGCTGCGGCGCTGGCTGGGCAGCAGCCAGCTGGTGGGCACCATGTGCCTGAGCATGCTGCTGCTGGCGGCCGTTACCACGGGCATCGAGTACGCGTTTTTCATCAACGTAAAGGAGCGGTTTCACGATCAGGCGCTGGTAATGCGCTATGTAGGCACGGTGCTCACCCTTACGTATTTGGTGGCCATGCTGCTGAAGCTGGGCGTAACCGGCCGGGCCCTCGACTGGCTGGGGCCGCGCCGGGTGCTGCTGGCCCTGCCGCTGGTGCTGCTGGCCGGGTTTGCGCTGTTTGGCCTGAGCGGCCGGCTGGGCAGTTCGGGGCTGCTGCTGTACCTGTGCGGGCTGTTTCTGGTGCAGGAAGTACTGCGCCGTGCCTTCTTCGACCCGGTGTTTCTGGTGCTGTTCCAGCCGCTGCCCGCCGATGAGCGGCTACAGGCCCACACGCTGGCCAAGGGCGTGTACGAGCCACTGGGTTTGGGCCTGGGCGCCCTGCTGCTGCTGGGCCTGCCCACCAGTCTGGGCTGGCAGATTGGCTGGATGCTGGTGCTCATCGTGGGGGCCGCCCTGCTGCTTTACCGCACCTATGGCCACTACCTGGCCGAGCTGCACCACGCCGTAGGCCGCCGGTTCAGCGGGGAAGCCAATGCAAATGAGGCCACAATCAATGGCGGCAACGACACTGGAACAGCGCCCGCTGTAGCAACTGCATCGGCCCCGGCTGATAGACTCCCGGCCTCGGCCTTTGAAGAAGGCGAAATACAGGCGTTGATTGCGGCGCTGGCGGATAAGAAAACCCGCGGCCCGGCCACCCGCCAACTGCAGGCCCTGGGCGAAGCGGCCCTGCCAGCCCTGCGTCGCACCCTGCAGGCGCCTCGCCCCGCCGAGCCCGTACTGCGACGCGCCGCCAACCTGTGCAGCCAACTCCCGACACCGGAAAGCCGCCTGGCGCTGGTGCAGCTGGCCCAGCGGCCCGAGCTGACGTTCCGCGAAGCGGCCCTGCGCGCCCTGCGCCAGCCCGGCCCCAATCTGGCGGCCGATGCGCCTGCCTTCCGCAGCCTGCTGGGCCAGGAACTGCGGCTGGCCCGCGAGCTGCTGCACGGCCAGGCCCGGCTGCCGGCCGGGCCCCTGCACGCGGCCCTCGACTACGAGCTCAAGCGCGTCGAGCAGCGGCTGTTCGGGCTGTTGCAGCAGCTCTACCCGCCCCAGCCCATCCGCGACGCCCAGCGCCACGTGGCCCAGGCCGTGCGCGAGCGACAGGCCAATGCCCTCGAAATCCTCGATAACCTCATCGACCGCCCCACCTACCAGGCCCTGCAAACCTTGCTCGAAGTAGGCGCGCCCGCCGCCAAAGCGGCCCGCTTCGACCGGCTGCTGCCCGATGCGCCGGTGCCCGCGCCGCTGCTGGCCGCGGTGGTGGAGCGCGGCGAAACCACGTTTACCGACTGGACGGTGAGCCTGGCGTTGCGCGAATTGCCCCCGGCCCGCGCCCGGTTCGCGCTTTTGAGGCCCCACCTGACTTCGGCCAGCCCGCTGGTACGCGAAAGCGCGCTGGCTGCCGTGGTGCGCTGGGCCGCCACCCGCCCGGCCGCCTACCAGGCCGCCCTCACCGAAACCCCCACGCTCGCCGACCAGCTTATGAACCACGCCGCCGCTGCCGCCCATATTTCCGCCGCCGACCGGGTGGCCGTGCTCCAACGCACCGCCCTGTTTGCCGCCACGCCGCCCAACGTGCTCAGCGCCATCGTACCCATCATGCAGGAAGTCCAGTTCGGGCCCGACGAGCAGATATTTGCCCAGGGCGAGCTGGGAACCTCGCTGTTCATTGTGCACGAGGGCCAGGTCGGCATCTTCACCGGCGCCCGGCAGCTGGCTGCTTTCGGGCCGGGCGACTTTTTTGGCGAGCTGGCCCTGCTCGATGCCGAACCCCGCTCGGCCACGGCCCGCACCCTGGCCCCCACGCTGGCCTTCCGCCTCGACCAGGAAGATTTCTACGACGTGATGGAAGAGCGCCCCGAGGTGCTCCGCAACATCCTGCGCGTACTCTGCCAGCGCCTGCGCCGGCAAAACGAGGCGGGTGCGGTGAAATAGTGAGGTAGGGAATGAGTGAACTGTCCTGTCATTGCGAGCGGAGCGAAGCAATCCGGTCGTACAAAGCACGAAGCCCCGACAAACACTAGGCCCCTGACGCCAGCGCGGACGTCAGGGGCCTGGTGTTTTATTGGGCTTGTCATGTTGCTCTCACAGATTGCTTCGTCGTGCCTCCTCGCAATGACAGGCGGGTTAACCAAATCACCACGTCGCCACCTCACCAAATCACCGACCGCTACGCGACAACCTCGTAAATCATCACCGGCTCGGCCTTGTTCTTGAGGGCCACTTCCTGCAGCGGGCGGCACTGGAACGACTCTTTCAGGCGCTCGTAGGTGGATTCGGTGACGACGATCTGGCCGGGCTGGGCCGCCGCCTGCAAGCGCTGGCTCACGTTCACGTTGTCGCCGATAACGGTGTAGTCGAGGCGCTTGAGCGAGGCCGAACCGATGTTGCCCGACACCATTTCGCCGGTGTTGATGCCGATGCTGACCTGCGGCTGGTAGGGGCGGCCGTCGGGCAGCGTGTCGTGGTTGGCCTGCACCACGGCGCGGGCGGCCAGGGCCGCATCCACGGCCCTATCCAGGTGGTATTCGTTGCGGAACACGGCCATCACGGCGTCGCCCATAAACTTGTCGATGTAGCCGCCCTGCGCAATAATCTCCTTCACCATCTGGTCGAAGTAGCGGTTGAGCATCGTCACGATATCGGTGGGCGGCAGCACTTCGGAAAGCGAGGTAAAGCCGCAGATGTCGATGAAAACCACCGTGGCCTGCACCATTTCGGAAGCCATGAGCGTGTTCTTGAACTCGGGCCGGCCCACGAAGTTGAGCACCGTTTCATCGACGTACATGCGCAGGATGTTGTTTTCCTGGATGGCGCGCAGCGTCTGGCGCAGCTGCTGCACGTGCTGGGCCGTTTTATCAACGGTCAGCTCCAGGTCCTGGAAATCCACGGGCTTGGTCACGAAGTCGAAGGCCCCGCGGTTCATGGCCGTGCGGATGTTGTGCATGTCGCCGTAGGCCGAAATCATCACGGTTTTGAGCACCGGATTCACCTCGGGCACGCGGCTGAGCAACTCCAGCCCATCCATCACCGGCATGTTGATGTCGGAGAGGATGATGTCGAAATCGGTTTGCTGGCTCAGCGTGTCGAGGGCCTGCTGGCCATCGTGGGCAAACACGAACTCGTACACGTTTTCCCGGATTTTGCGCCGGAACTTCTGCTTGATGAGCAGCTCTAGGTCCGTCTCGTCGTCAACTACCAGAATCTTCGTTTTCATGGGCGGGGGCGTCATCGTGGGCGGCAAGATGCAGCAATTTCTGCTTCAGAGCCACAAAATCGACGGGTTTGGTCAGGAAGTCGCTGGCGCCCAGCTCCTGGGCCTGCCGGCGGCTGTCGTCGTCGCCGTAGGCCGTGAGCATCATCACCTGGGGCGGCGGGGGCGGGGCCGGATATTCCTGCCGGATGCGGCCCAGCAGCTCCAGCCCGCTCATGCCGGGCATGTTGATGTCGGACAGAATCAGTACCACTTCCGAGGCGTGCTCGTGCAGGTAGTCGAGCGCCTGTTCGCCCGAGTGGGCAAACGCAAAGTGCAGCTGCCCGCCCCGAATCTCGCGCCGGAACCGCTGTTCAAACAGCGCCCGCACGTCCAGCTCATCATCCACAACCAGTATGTTCATGCAGGTAAAGATATTCAGTTGTTGATTGGCAGCTGGCCGGCCATTAAACTCCGGCTCCGCCCGGCAGCTCGATGATGAATTCGGTGCCTTTTCCTTCCTCGGTTTCGAGGCTGAGCGTGCCGTTGTGGCCCTTGGTGATGATGTCGTAGCTCA
>NZ_KB907807.1:14460-15574 GCF_000382225.1 Hymenobacter aerophilus DSM 13606 | reverse complement strand
TTGAGGTCGGTGGGCAGCCGCTCGCCGGTGCTGGCGCGGCTGTGCTCCAGCATGCCGCGCACGATGCTGGCCGCCCGCTGCCCGTGGTGCGTTATTTTCGTCAGGTTCTGCTGAAGGTCATTCTGCAATTCGGTTTCCAGCTCGGCATCGGCAACAGCGCCCTTCTGGTGCTCCTCGCGCAGTTCGCCCAGCAGCTCGGTACTCACGTCGGCAAAGTTGGTGACGAAGTTGAGCGGGTTCTGAATTTCGTGGGCAATGCCGGCCGTCAGCTCGCCCAGGCTGGCCATCTTCTCGCTCTGGATCAGCTGGGTTTGGGTGATTTTCAGCTTTTGCAGGGTGGTGCGTAGCTCCTCGGTCTGCCGCACCAGCGAAGCCGTACGCTCCTCCACCAATTGCTCCAGCTCCTGGCTGCGTTCCTTAATTCGGGCCTCCAGCTCGTGCTCCAGCTGCTGTTGCTGCAGTAGTTTCTGCTGTTTGTAGGCTATCAGCGTGCCCACCACCAACCACACGATGCTGAAAAGCCAGTACAAATCAGCGGGCTTTCCGAGGTAAATAAGGCTGTTGATGAACTCGCTGGCATCTATTTGCAGTGCGTAGAACGCGAATTTGGTCAGGGCATGGAGGCCGAACGGGGCCAGCGCCACCAGCAGCGTCCGGGCCGGTTGCATAGCCCGCATCTGCACCAGTACCGCGCCGGCCAGCAGCACCATCAGGCCCACGTACACCGCATCAATCAGCCAGTGAACATCGGTATCCCAGCGGCTGCCCGCAAATTCCATCACCAGCAGCAGCGGAATGGCTACCGCCCACAGGTATTTCAGCAGCCGGTTGAGCCGTGGCGCCCGCTCGGGCAGCTCCAGAAAGTGCCGTAGCGCCAGGAAAACGAACAGCGAAACGAGGATGCTGGGGATGGGCGGGAAAATGATCAATTTCATAAGCAGGCGCAGCGGGAAAGAAAGAGGAGCTTATGAGGTGTGCGAATATCGTTGCCAGCCAGCCCGCACCTGAACCCCGGCTCAGCCCGGCAGCTCGATGATGAATTCGGTGCCTTTTCCTTCCTCGGTTTCGAGGCTGAGCGTGCCGTTGTGGCCCTTGGTGATGATGTCGTAGCTCA
>NZ_KB907807.1:0-14100 GCF_000382225.1 Hymenobacter aerophilus DSM 13606 | reverse complement strand
TTGAGGTCGGTGGGCAGCCGCTCGCCGGTGCTGGCGCGGCTGTGCTCCAGCATGCCGCGCACGATGCTGGCCGCCCGCTGCCCGTGGTGCGTTATCTTCGTCAGGTTCTGGCGCAAATCGTCCAGCAGCTCGCTTTCCAGCGCCGGGTCGCGGACGGGGCGCTGCTGTTCCTCGGCCAGCTCGTCGAGCAGCTCCCCGCTCACATCGGCAAAGTTGGTGACGAAGTTGAGCGGGTTCTGGATTTCGTGGGCAATGCCGGCCGTCAGCTCGCCCAGGCTGGCCATCTTCTCGCTCTGAATCAGCTGGTCCTGGGTTACGCGCAGCTCCTCCAGCGTGTCGCGCAGCTCCTCGGTCTGGCGCGTGAGCGAGGCCGTGCGCTCGGCCACCATTGCTTCCAAAGCCGCGTTCTGGGCCTCGATGCGCTGCTTTTCGAGGGCGGCGGCTTCGCGCTCCAGCCGTTCCTTCTCGGCCTGCTTCTTATGGCTGCGAGCAATAAAGACGAAAAAAATCAGCCACAGTACGCTGAAGCCCTGGGCCGAGCCGAACCCGTTGCGGTAGAAGTCCAGCGTATCGGGCGACACGCTGTAGAGTAGCAGCTCGCTCAGTTTCACCACGGCCAGCGGCAGCAAGCCCAGCAGCAGCGTGCGGGCCGGCCGGTAGCTGCGCACCAGCACCAGCAGCGCCACCGTAATGCCCACCACCAGCAGCGTGTACACGTCGCCGGCCTTCGGGTGGTGGATGCCCAGCGCCATCATGCCCAGATAGAAGCCAACGGCCAGTATCCAGAACCGCGAAATTGGTTTTTCCAGCGAAGGAAGCCGCTCTTTCGCATTGATAAAGCGGCCCACCCCGCGCACCAGCGGAATGCTGAGCGCCACCAGCAACAGCACGTTCATGCCCGATTCCGACATGCCCTTTTCCACGTTCCGCCCCAGCTTGTAGGTCGAATCCTGGGTTGAATCGTTGGGAGCAAACGACACCGTGGCGTTGGCGCTGTCCTGCCGGGTCACCACGATGTCGTTGTTGTAGAACTTGCTACGGATGCGGATGGTATCGGGACGAGACTGGGCCATCGGAAACGGGTTGAAGAACGACGTCAGGGAGCGGCCGGGGCCGGGGCATCGGCCACCTGGGTGCTGAAGATTTTCGGCAGCGGCAGCGTGAGCACCAGCACGGGGTTGGCCGGAACGGGCGCGTCCGCCGCGTTGGGGCGGTTTTTTCTGGCCGGGCCTTCGAGCAGGCCGGTGGCCTCGCCCAGGCGGGCTACCAGCGACGGAAGGGGCAGATGGAGCGTCAGCACCCGTTCGCGGCGGGCGGGGGGGCTGGCGGCCGGTTTGGTCTGGGCCGAAGTGTGGGCCGAACCGGCGCCGGCCGTTTGCTGCGCCTGCGCGGTTGGACCAGCAAGCAACAGCCCGAAACATAATACCAGAAGCACGCGAACAACGGGCATAGCGGATAGCAGCGGAATGGTTGTAAAGATGCGACGATAAATGGATTTCTCTTCTCTGCCCCGTCGAGGTTGAGCAGTTGATTTTGCCGGCTGCCCAACCGGGCCGGAAACGGGCCGGCCGGCGGGGCTTGCAGCAGAACGCTGCCCCGGCAGATGCGTTTTGTCGCGGCCGGGTTGCCTTGGAGGCCGGAGTATCTATATCTTGTCCCAACCATGACCTACTCTGCTCTTTGCCGGGCCACGGCCGTTGCGGCCGTAGCCGCGGCCGGCCTGCTGCCCGCCTGCGCCCCGCGTCCCACTGCTACTACCGGCGCGGTGCCCGCTGCCGCACCCGCCGCACCGGCCAACCGGTTCGCCCTCGACAGCACCATGCGCCGCATTGCCACCCTGCAGGACGAGCGCCACACGGCCGCTTTGCTGCCCTACCTGAGCCACGCCGAAGCCCGCTACCGCCAGGCCGCCGCCGAGGCGCTAGCCTCAGTGCAGGACAAGGCCGCCACGCCCCGGCTGCTGCTGCTGCTGCAGGAAGACGAGGTGCCGCGGGTGCGCCAGCTGGCCGCCTACGCCTTGGGCCAGGCGGCCGACTCGACTGCCGAAACCGGCCTCGTGCAGCAGCTGCCCCACGAAACCGACGCCACGGCCCGCCGCTACGTGCTCGAAGCCCTGGGCCGCTGCACCAGCCGCGCCGGCCTGGCCGGCCTCACGCGGCTGCCGCCCGCCCTGGCCACCGACACGGCCGCACTGAGCGGGCAGGCCTGGGGCCTGTACCGGGCGGGGCTGCGGGGCCTCACTTCCGAAGCCGCCGTGGCCCGCCTCGTGCAGCTGCTGGCCCGCGAGAACCCCGTCAGTGCCCGGCTGGCCGCGGCCAATGCGCTGGCCCGCACCCGCGGCCTCAACCTCGCGCCCTACACCGCCGCCCTCACGGCCGCGGCCCAAAAAGATGCGCACTACGCGGTGCGCGCCGGCGCCACCCAGGCACTAGCCAAAGCCGCCGCCGACCCCGGCGTGCCCGCCACACTGGCCACGCTGGCCCGCCGCGACCCCGACTACCGGGTGCGGCTGAGCGCGTTGCGGGCCATGTCGGGCGCGATGTATGCGCCGGTGAAGGAGGCCGCCTGGGCGGCGCTGACCGACGAAAACGCCCAGGTGGCCCTCACGGCCGCCGAGTTCTTCCTGACCCACGCTGCCAACGAGCCCGGCCCGGTGCTGCTCGAAAAGGCCCAGGCCTTGCCCGAATGGCGGGTGCGGGCCACCCTGCTGGCCGCCGCCCTGCGCCAGCCCGGCGCCGGCCGCGAAGCCATCCGCCGGGCCGTTGAGGAGCGCTATGCGGCTTCCACGGATGTTTATGAGCGAGGTTACCTGCTGAGGGCCCTGGGCGAAGACCCGGCCGCTTTCGACTTTGTGCGCGCGGCGACTTTCGCCCCCGACCGCTCGCTGGTAGTGGGCACCTACGGCATGGAAGCCCTGCTGGCCCAGCGTCGGCTGGCTGACTTCCCGGCCGGCCGCCAGCCCGATTTCGCGCTGGTGCTGCGCCAGGCCGTGCTCGGCGGCGACGTGGCGCAGCTGGGCCTGGCCGCCGAAGCCATCCGCGACCCCAAGCTAAACCTGCGCCGGCTGCTGCCCAACCCCGATTTCCTGGTGGCCGCCCGCGCCAAACTGGTGCTGCCCCGCGACCTGGAGGCCTGGCAGTCGTTGCAGCAAACCATCGATTATTTGCGCGGGGTGAAACCCACGGCGGTGCCCGTAGCGCGGGCCGCCAGTCACCCTATTCCGTGGGAGGTGGTGATGGCACTGCCGGCCGCCCCGCGGGCGGTGGTGCGCACCAGCAAGGGCAACGTGGTGCTGCGCCTGCTCGTGAACGAGGCGCCCGGCTCGGTGGCCAGCTTCGTGCAGCTTATCCGGCAGGGGTTCTATAATGGCAAGAACTTCCACCGGGTGGTGCCCAACTTCGTGGCCCAGGGCGGCTGCCCCCGCGGCGACGGCTGGGGCAGCACCGACTACAACCTGCGCTCCGAATTTGCCGACCTGCACTACGGCGAAGGCGCCGTAGGCCTAGCCTCAGCCGGCAAAGACACCGAAAGCTGCCAGTGGTTTATCACCCACAGCCCCGCCCCCCACCTCGATGGCCGCTACACCATCTTCGCCCAGGTCGTCGAAGGCATGGACGTCGTCAGCCGCCTCGAAATCGGCGACCGGATTGATAAGGTAGAGCTTGCAGCAGGCTATTAGCTGTCAGCCAGTGAACAGACTTGCCCGCGAGCCATACCAGGTGAGCAAAATATCCTCCTTTCTGCCATCAACCCCCATTTCATGCTGAAAACACTGTTAATCGGAATTAGCCTGCTAGGGCTCACGGCCCCGGCCGGGGCTCAGAGCATCGACCTGAAGCGCGAGTTTCCACAACGCAAGCTGCTCGACTGGAAACCCGGCATGCGCTTCCAAATGCCTGGTAAGGTTGCTGATATCTCCTTCGGCTGCCCGCTGCTGGCTTTTAAAGGCCCCAAATTCAAGGGCACCGACCTCTACGGCAATTCGCCCGATGACAAGAAATTGACCGGCACTACCTTTACTTTCGTGGGGCTCCAGCCCTTCCAGGATAAAGGCAGAGACGACCAGAATAGTAGCAGCTACGAGAAGGTAGCTGTGGCTTTTAAGGCCGCCAACGGCCAGCAGTACGCCTACATTATCAGCAACACAATGGCTGAGGTAACGGCCGGCGACCGGCTTATCGGGGCCCCCTGCCTGGTGTACACTGACGAGGTAGAGAAGGCCCGCAAGCTGCTGGTGGGCCGCACGGCTTACGTACTTGAGGCGTACGTCAGCCAGGCTTCCACCCGTGATGATGTGCAATACCTACCTAAATTCGTACCCGTCAAGTTCACGAAGGTTGACCCGGGCACCGGCACGGCACCCGTACGCATCACATTTGAGTATGTGGGGGAGAACCCCCGTCAGGTGCAGGAGCATGACTACGTGCTTAGCGGCACCAACGGCTATATAACGGATGCCGGCAGCAGGTCGGCGCTTAACCAATTCGGGCAGTCGTTTAGCTTCACCAACCCCCGCACCCAAAACAGCCAGATTAAGGACTCGAACTGGAAGGCCATTCAGCAGGGCACGCTGGTGAAAGGTATGACTATGAAGGGAGTAGAGCAGATTATGGGCAAGCCCCGCAGCCGCTCCGAAAGCCTCGAAGAAACAGGCCGCTTCACCACCTGGTACTACTCGCGCTTCCGGGGCAAAGAGTGGAACCTGCTCTTTATCAACGATAAGCTGGAAAAATACGTGAACTACGAAAACTAGCCTGCCTAATCTCCCCCACTAAAAATCCCGCCCCGGCAACTGCCAGGGCGGGATTTCGCTTTTTCAGCTAACCGCTAACCGCTAACCGCTAACAATATTACTTATCGTCGCGGCCGTGGGCTTGGGCGGGGGGCGTGGTGGCTTCTACGGCCGAGAAGGCCTCCAGAATCTTGTAGGTGTGCGAGGCGCCCTTGGGCACCACCCAGGAGTTGCCGGGCTCCAGCGTTACCTGCTGGCCTTCGATGTGCAGCTCGGCGCGGCCCTTCAGCACGTAGCCGACGGTTTCGTAGGGGCGCGAGGCCGGGGCCTTGGGCTCGCCGGGCTGCTCGTTTTCCCACATGCGCATCGATACGTGTACGCCGGAAGCCAGATACTTTTCGCCCTCGGGGCCTTTGGGAGAATGTTGCGAATCTACTTTGGTGATGGTGGTATCAGCCATGAGTCAGGGTGGATAGGTTATGGAAAAGATGTGGTTACTTCGGCGTTAACGAAGCCCGCGGGCCCGGGGTTGCTGCCCGCACCGGCCAGGTAGCAGCCGGGCGCGGGCAGTCAAACCTTTCGCTTCGCCCCGCGGTTACTTCCCGCCCGCACCCTGCCGCAGCCCGGCTGCCAACGGTTCGGCTCCACTTTGCTATGACCTCCTACGACCCCGAATTTATCGAGCAGCTGGCCCAGGCCCACCAGGCCACGGCCGCGCCATTGCCCGCGGCCGGCTTCTGCCAGCTGGCCGACCAGCTGCTGGAGGTGCTGTTCCCGGAGCGTGCCCCGCGCCCCCTGCGCGACGCCGACGCGCTGGCCGCCACCCTGCGCCTGCTCCAGGACGATCTGGCCGACCTGCTGCGGGCCGTGGCCCCGCCCGCCGAAGCGGCCCTGCTCGCGGCGGCCTCTATGGCCGCGCTGCCGGCCCTGCGCGCCACCTTGCTCCTCGATGCCGCCGCCATCGTGGCCGCCGACCCGGCTGCCCAGGGCTTGGCCGAAGTGCTGACGACGTACCCCGGTTTCTACGCTACGGCCCTGCACCGCTTCGCCCACGGCCTGCACCAGCGCGGCGTGCCCCGGGTACCGCGCCTGCTCGGCGAGTACGCCCACCAGCGCACCGGCATCGATATTCATCCCGGCGCCCGCATCGGCCCCTCGTTCTGCATCGACCACGGCACGGGCCTGGTTATCGGCGAAACCTGCGTTATCGGGGCGCGGGTGAAGATTTTCCAGGGCGTAACGCTGGGGGCGCTGAGCGTGGGCAAGCATCTGGAGGGCATCAAGCGCCACCCCACCATCGAAGACGATGTGGTAATATATGCCGGAGCTACTATATTAGGCGGCAGCACTACCATTGGGCGCTACAGCATCATTGGCGGCAACGTGTGGCTCACCGAGAGCGTCCCCTCGCACTCGCGCGTCTACCACAAAGCCCACATCCACGTCACCCGCGCCGAAGACCCCGCCGCGGATATCATGTTTTCCATCTGAGACATGAGATAGTGAGACATGAGAAGTGAGCCACGCGTCATTCTGAGAATGACATTCATCTTACTTCTTCTGTCTCCCTTCTCATGTCTCACCATCTCATGTCTCAACAATGAAAGCCAACACCATTCTCGATACCATCGGCAACACGCCGCTGCTGCGCATCAACCGCCTGTTCGCCGACCGCCCCGATGTGGAAGTGTGGATGAAGCTGGAACGCGCCAACCCCGGCGGCAGCATCAAAGACCGCATTGCGCTGGGCATGATTGAGGAGGCCGAAAAGAACGGCGTCCTCACGCCCGACAGCGTTATAATCGAGCCGACTTCGGGCAACACCGGTGTGGGCCTGGCCATGGTGGGGGCCGTGAAAGGCTACCAGGTGACACTGGTAATGCCCGAAAGCATGAGTATTGAGCGCCGCCGCCTGATGGCTGCCTACGGGGCCAAGCTGGAGCTTACGCCCCGCGAAAAGGGGATGAAAGGCGCCATCGAGCGGGCCCACGAGCTAGTGCACGAAAACGTGAATGCCTGGATGCCCATGCAGTTCGATAATCCCGCCAACATCAAAACCCACGCCGAGCACACTGCCCGCGAAATCCTGGCCGACGCGCCCGAAGGCTTCGATTACTACATCACGGGCGTGGGCACCGGCGGCCACCTGACCGGCGTAGCCGAGGTGCTCAAGCCCAAATTCCCAAAGATGCAGGTGTTTGCCGTCGAGCCCGAGTTGTCGCCGGTTATCAGTGGCGGCGCGCCGGGCCCGCACCCCATCCAGGGGCTGGCCGCGGGCTTTATCCCCGAAAACCTGCACACCGACCTGCTCGACGGCGCCATCCTCGTCAGCCAGCAGGCCGCGGCCGACATGGCCCGCCGCGCGGCCCGCGAGGAAGGCATTTTCGTGGGCATCTCCTCGGGCGCCTCGCTGGCCGCCGTAGCCCAGAAGTTGCCCGACATGCCCCAGAACAGCCGCGTGCTCACCTTCTGCTACGACACCGGCGAGCGGTACCTGTCGGTGGAAGGCCTGTTCGACCACGGATGAGCACGGATTTTTTCGGATTGCACGGATTTTGTAGCCGCCGGCCGGACGTGACGCCCCGGCCAGCCGGCAAACCGGCAAACTAGCGCAGCCGAACAGCAAAAAGGCCACCTCAACTGAGGTGGCCTTTTTGCTGTTTACAGAATCCGCGAAATCCGTTAAAATCTGCGCTAATCCGTGGTCTGTGGAGAATATCGGAGTCGAACCGATGACCTCTTGCATGCCATGCAAGCGCTCTAGCCAGCTGAGCTAATCCCCCGGGGTAGTACGCGCTTCGCCGGCTGCGAAACGAGAGTGGAGAATATCGGAGTCGAACCGATGACCTCTTGCATGCCATGCAAGCGCTCTAGCCAGCTGAGCTAATCCCCCTCGTGGTACTGATACTTACTATACCAAGCCGCCGAATGCGTTTTGGTGAGGCAAAAGTACGGCTCCTTTTTGAATCTGCAAGCCGATACCTAAAAAAAACGGGCTGGCGATGCCGCCAGCCCGTTTTTACACAGCTAAGTTGTTCGCTTAGTTGAAGATGTAGCGAAGACCCACCTGCATGTAGTAGGTAGAGCTAGGCGACAGGTTGCTGCGGAACGTCTCGCGCACCACACCGCCGCGGTCGAGTGCCAGGCGGAAGGTAGGCTGCGTCGTGCCGTTGGCTGCGAGCGAACCTTCGTTGGTCGGTACCAGCACCGAGGTAGCGTTGGTCGTCCGCGTAATGCCCCAGTTGTTGTTGAGCAGGTTACCTACGTTGAAGATATCGAGGCTGAGCTGCAGCGTGTTGCGCTTGCCACCGAGGTCGGTGAACAGATCCTGGAGCAGCTTCACGTCGAACTGGTTGCGCCAGGGCAGCAGGGCGCCGTTGCGCTCGGCATACTGGCCTTTGTGCTTGCGCAGGTACTTGTCCTGATCAACGTACTGGAAGAACAGTTCGCTCTGCTCTTCGGGCGTGTATACGCGGGCATCAGTTCCCGAACCTACTGTCTGAGAGACAAACTTGATTTCCGACGCATCACGCGGGATGTAGATCAGGTCGGCGTTGGCACCGTCGCGGTTCAGGTCGCGCGAGTACACGTAGGAGAAGCGGCCCTGCTGGCTGCCTTCGTAGAATACCGAAAGGGTGGTAGCCAGGTGGCCGATGTACTCCTTCTTGAAGGAAAGCGAAGCAAGTACGCGGTCGGGCACTACGTAGCTGGCATAGCTCAGGGGCAGGTTGTTGGCGCCGTTAACCGTTGGCGTCTGCTGCCAGGCCGACAGGGGCTGGTCGCCACCGCCGTCGAACAGGTTGCGGGCGTCCGAGCGGGTGTAGGCAATCGAGGCGTAAACACCGCTGGCAAACTGGCGCTCCAACTTGGCCGTCACCGACCAGTAGTAGCCCTTGCTGGCGTTGTCGAGCACGATGGTATTGAACGCGCCGCCGCCGGTTGCACCGGTAGCTACGGGCTTGCCATCCTTATCGATTGGATTCAGGAAGCGCTGGTTCGTAGCCGAAGGATAAATCAGGCGGTTGTCGGGGTAGTTGGCTACGTTCAGGTTGACGGGGTCAACCAGATTGACGTTGCGGAACACGGCCGTATTGATGTCCTTGTTATAGATACCCTCCAACGAACCTACCAGGCCACCGGGCAGCTGTACATCCATGGCCAGGCTGGTTTTCCAGGTCTGGGGGAAACGGAAGTCTTCAGCTACGGCCGAGATTACGCTCGGAATAACCGTACCAGCCTCTGGAACGGTTTCGGGGCGGTAGAAGCCGGGGTTCTCGTTGAAGCCGCGGTAGCCGCCGGGCAGCTGGCTGGTGTAGGTGTAATTGCCGGGGGTGCCGGTACGGCCGTACAGGTTGTCGCCCGAGAAGGTGCGCGTTACCTGCAGCAAACCGGCGTCGCCGGCCTGGCTTACGATCCATACGTAAGGAACGCGGCCCGTGAAGATGCCGGTACCACCGCGCAGCTGCACCGTCCGGTCGCCCTGCACATCCCAGTTAAAGCCGATGCGCGGCGAGAGCAGGATGCTGGACTTGGGCAGGTTAGATACGTCCACCGTTTCGCCACCAGCGAATTTCAATGGCTGGATGAGCGGGTGAGAAGCCAGCTTCTCGGGGTAGGTTACGTAGTCAGCCCGCAGACCGGCCAGTACGCGGAAGTTCTCGGCAAACGAGTACTCATCCTGCGCGTAAACCGAGTACTGCCCGAATTTGAAGCTCGGGAAAGCCTGCTCGAAGTTTGGCGCGAGCGAGTAGGTGTAGGCGAAGTCAGTTGGCCGCGCGGCGTACAGCTGCTCGGGCGTCGAGTTGGGGTCGCTGGCTACCTTGAAATCTTCGAACGAATTGAAGCGGTAGTAGCTGGCGGCAAAGCGCTGGAAGCCGTTTTTGGTGATGCTGTAGTCGCCCTGGAAGCCCAGCGTAATGTTGTGGCGGCCACGCAGCCACGAGAAGTCGTCGCGCACCGAGTAAATTTCCACGTCGCGCAGGTTGCCCAGCGTGAAGGGCTCATAGCCAAACGAGGTGAAAGGCGTCGGGTCGCTGTTGGGGCCGTCGGACTTCAGAATGTCCACGAACGGGAAAATCTTGCTGTCGGAGCTGCGCGGGTCGTTCTGCTTGGTGTAGGTCGCGCGCAGCGTGTTGGTCATGTTCGAACCAATGGTCGAGTTCAGCTCGGCCGCGGCCGAGTAGAAGTTCGACTCCTGGAAGTAGCCCGCGTTGCGGAAGGGCAGCGCGTTCAGGCCGGTACGACCGGCGCTGGAGGGGAAGTTGGTGAGCGGGCTCGACGAGCCGCTGGGGAACAACGGCGTTTTGCCTTCCGTCTGGCTGTAGCGGACGTTGAAACGGTTACGAGCGTTGATGTTCCAGTCGATGCGAGCCAGGTACTTGCTGCGAGGGCTGGTGAAATCGTAGCCCTGGTAGCCACCCGTCGAGTAACCGAAGCGCGTGCTCAGGTAGTCGCTGATGCCATCGAGCTCGGCGCCGGTAGGTCGCACGATGTTGGTCGAGCCCTGGCCGTAGGGGTTGGCGTCGGTGGAAACACGGCGGGTCTGGCCCGGCGTGCGCTCCTCCTCAATCTCGGCGTTAGCAAAGAAGAAAAGCTTGTCCTTGATGATCGGACCACCCAGCCGGAAGCCGTACTGGTAGAAGCGCGAATCCTGCAGGTCGAACTTCTCGCCATCGACGTTATTGCCGATGAAGCTCTGGTTGCGGTAGTAGCTGTAGGCCGAACCGCTGAAGTCGTTGGTGCCCGAGCGGGTTACGGCGTTGATGGCCGCACCCACGAAACCGGCCTGGCGCACATCGTAAGGCGTTACGCTCACCACCAGCTGGTCGATAGCGTCGAGCGAGAGGGGCGAACCACCAGCCGGCAGGTTGCCGCCGATACCAAAGTTGTTGTTGAAGTCGGAGCCGTCAACCGTGAAGTTGTTCTGGCGGTTGTTGCCACCCCCGATAGCGCTGCCGTTGGCCTGAGGCGTGAGGCGGGTGAAATCGTTGAGGCTCCGCTGGATGGAAGGCAGGCGCTCGATCTGCTCGCGGGCTACGGCCGTTACCGAACCCTGCTGGTCGGAGTTGATCAGCGAGTTACGCTTACCGCTTACTACTACTTCGCCCAGCGTCTGCGTGGTTTCGCTCAGGTTTACGTCGAGGCGGAAGCTCTGACCCAGCGTCAGGAACAGGTTTTCGCGCGTTACGTCCTGGTAGCCCACAAACGTAATCCGCACCGTATAAGGACCGCCTACCCGCATGCCCTGGATGTTGAAGCGGCCATCGGAGTTGGTGGGCGCTACATACTGGGTGTTGGTGGGCGTGTGCACGGCAATTACCGTGGCGCCAGGCAGTCCCTCTCCGGTTTTGTCGGTAACGATACCGCTCATAGCCGAAGTAGAAACCTGTGCCCAGCTCATGTGCGCCGACACGAGGGCCATCGGAACCAGCGCTATTGAAGCGTAAAGGTGGCGTCTCATAGAAGAGGGAAATGGATGAAAAAGGTGCTTTTGAAAAAACTACTGCAAAGCTACAACCCACCGTCTAGGCCTGCGTTAAGACGGTGTTATGATTGCCGGTTCAAGAGGTGCCGGCGGCTTAATGGCCGCAAAGGTAACTGGTTGATTTCAAAACCTTGGTCTTACTGCCTTAATAAATCGACTCAAATAATAATCCGTCTCCAGCGCGTTCTCGATAACGCCCAGCGAGCTGGAAGCATGGATAAACTGCACGCTCTCAGGCGTGGCCACCGTGACCAGCCCCACGTGGGTAATGGTGTTGCTGCCCGGCGAAGCTCCGAAAAATACCAAATCGCCCGGCTGCAGCTCCTGCGGCTTCACGGGGGCGCCCCACACCGCCTGCTCGTTGCTGGAGCGCGGGATGCTGAGGTTGATGGCCGCAAACGACTCGTAGAGCAGGCCTGAGCAGTCCATGCCCAGGCGGGTGGTGCCGCCGTACTTGTAGGGCACGCCCTGGTAGGAGCGGGCCGTCTGGATTACCTCGGCAATAGGGGCCGACACGTTGGCCGCAATGGGCGCGGCGCCGGGCCGGCGGGCCACCATTTTGGTGCGGCCGGCGGCCGTTTTGGTTTTGGTCTTTACTGTGGTGGCCGGGGCCCGGCCACGGCCGCGCGCCCGTTCGGCCGCCTTGATGCGGGCCATGTCGCGGGCCGAGTGGTAGCGGCCGTTGCGGTAGTTTACCTTGCCCGCGTTGCAGCCCGGCAGCGCGCTCAGGGCCAGCAGTAGCAAAACCGGAAGGGCCCATTGCCGCCACCAGGCCGAATAACTTACCTTCGTACTGTAATTCTGCATCGACGCAAAGATACGCAGCCGCTTCACTTTCCCTTGCTCGCCCATGAACTTCCAGGTGCTGACTCCGGCCTTAGTGGCTCATTTAGAAGAAATTGTCGGGGCCGCCTTTGTGCTCACGGCCCAGCGCACCGAAGCCGCCGAGTACGCCGGCTACGGCCGCGACCACACCGAGGACCTGCACTACGCGCCCGAGGTGGTGGTAAAGCCCGCTAACGCCGGGCAGGTAAGCCAAATTGTGCGCCTCTGCCACGAAAACCATATTCCGGTAACGGCCCGCGGCGCCGGCACGGGCCTGAGCGGCGGCGCGCTGCCGCTGCACCAAGGCCTGGTGCTGAGCACCGAGCGGCTCAATAAAATCATCGAAATTGATGAGCGCAACCTGCAGGCCACCGTCGAGCCGGGCGTTATCAACGAGGTGTTCCAGCGGGCGGTGCAGGAAGTGGGGCTGTTCTACCCGCCCGACCCGGCCAGCAAAGGCAGCTGCTTTCTGGGCGGCAACCTGGCCCACAGCAGCGGCGGGCCCAAGGCCGTGAAGTACGGCACCACCAAAGATTACGTGCTCAACCTGCAGGTGGTACTGCCCACCGGCGAGCTTATCTGGACGGCCGCCAACACGCTCAAAAACTCGACCGGCTACAACCTCACCCAGCTGATGGTGGGCTCGGAAGGCACGCTGGGCATCATCACCAAGGTCGTGTTCCGGCTGCTGCCCTTCCCGAAGCACAACGTGCTGATGCTGGTGCCCTTCCGCCAGGAGGCGCAGGCGGCCGAAGCGGTAGCGGCCGTATTCCGGGCGGGTATTATTCCGTCGGGCATGGAGTTCATGGAGCGCGAGGCCATTGCCTGGTCCAGCGACTACCTGCAGATTCCGCTCACGCTACCCAACGATATTACGGCCCACCTGCTCATCGAACTCGATGGCCAGGACCTCGACCAGCTCTACAAGGAAGCCGAACAGGTGTACGAAGTGCTGGGCAACTACGACGTGGGCGAGATTCTGCTGGCCGACAACGCCACCCAGAAAGACGAGTTGTGGCGCATCCGCCGCAACATTGGCAACGCCGTGCGCTACAACTCGGTGTATAAGGAGGAAGACACCGTGGTGCCCCGCGCCGAGCTGCCCACGCTGCTCAAAGGCGTCAAGGAAATCGGCCGGCACTACGGTTTCAAAAGCGTCTGCTACGGCCACGCCGGCGACGGTAACCTACACGTCAACATCATCCGCGGCGACCTGAGCGACGACATGTGGAATGTGGGCCTGCGCCAGCCCATCACCGAAATATTCGAGCTCTGCGTGAAACTCGGCGGCACCATCTCGGGCGAGCACGGCATTGGGCTGGTGCAGAAAGGCTACATCGGTATCGCCCTGCCCGAAGCCAACCTGCACCTGATGCGCGGCATCAAGCAGGTATTCGACCCCCACGGCATCATGAACCCCGGAAAAATCTGGACCACGGATTAGCGCGGATTTTTTCGGATTTCACGGACTTTGTGGACGGCTCCTGGCAACGGGGACCGTTTTTCTATTCTGGATATCTGCTAATACTTATGCCTGTGTGATCTGGTGCGGTGGATTGTGAAGCTGTTTAGGAAGTAGAAGATGGGGCAATTTTGCGCAGCAACAATACGGTGAAGGCCAACCAGTGCATGGCCAGCCAGTTTTGCAAGCTGGTTTCGTAGCGCACGAGCAGGGTCTTGAAGCCGTCAAGCCAGGCGTTGAGGCGCTCAATGACCAGGCGTCGGCGGTAGAGTTCGGGGTCGAGCGGCGTGTCATCGTCGGTCTGCCAGTCGGCCGAGCGCCGCTTGCGCGGGATGTTGGCCTCGATACCGCGGCCCGCGCAGGCCTGCCGTAAACTGTTGACATCAAAAGCTTTGTCGGCGTTTAGAAATAAGCCATCCAAGCGTAGGTTGGCCGCTTCGAGCAGCGCACAGAGTTCGGCGAACACGCGCTCCAAGTCAAACGTGTCATGCTGATTGCCCGCCTGGGGCGTGGCCACGGCCAGGGGCATGCCCTGGTTATCGGCCAGGAAAAGGGCATTGGTCGTGCGGGCTGCTTTGCGGCCCTGGTAGCCGATGG
>NZ_KB907806.1:5393-189558 GCF_000382225.1 Hymenobacter aerophilus DSM 13606 | reverse complement strand
CCTGCCAGCTCAGCGGCTCGCCGGTGAACAAGGCTTTTACGGGCAGCCAGCGCCACTGGCAGCCTGTTTTGAGCTTGTAGCAGATGGCGCCCACCACCTCAGCCGGGTCGACGCTTGCGCGGCGGCCACCAGCACGGGCCGGCAACAAGGGCAGTATCCAGCGGGTAATTATATCTTTGCTCAAGACTTCCATGAGGGAGGGAAAGGAGATGGGTCGCACCTCAAATTTCCCGCTTTTGTGGGAGTCTTTTCTGTTTTGCGCCTGACTGACTACTTCCTAAACAGCTTCATAATTCCTAATTCCTAATTCCTAATTCCTAATTCCTAAATGCGCCTGGATTTATCTTCCCGCAGCATTGCCCTGCTGCTGTCGGGGCTGGTGGCGGCGGTGCTCACGGCGCTGGCGCTGACCGTGCCGACTCTATCGCGCCAGCAGGCGGTGCTGGCGGCGGCCATTACGGTGGCGGCGTGCTTTCTGCTGCTGTATCTGCTGTTTGAGGCGCTGATTTTCCGGGAGGTCAACAACATCTACCAGGAGCTGGAATACATCAAGCGCAAGGATTTCCGGCGCCTGTCGAACAAGCTGCTGTTCCGGCCCGAGCCGCTGCGACGCATGCGCGAGGAAATCCTGGACATGGCCCAGCGCAAGCAGCAGGAAATTGACGAGCTGAAACGGCTGCAAGAGCTGCGGCGCGAGTTTCTGGCCGACGTATCGCACGAGCTGAAAACGCCGATTTTCGCCGCCCAGGGCTTCGTGCACACTGTGCTCGATGAGGAAGAGGAAAGCCCAACCGGCAGCATGGATGCGGCCACGCGCCGCAAGTTTCTGCGCAAAGCCGCCGCCAGCCTCGACGCCCTCGACCAACTGGTGCAGGACCTGGTGACCATCTCGCAGCTCGAAAAAGGCGTGCTCCGGATGCGCCGCCAGCCCTTCGACCTGGCCCAGCTGGTGCGCGACGTGTTCGAGCAACTGGAGCAGTCAGCCGCCCGCCAGCAGGTGCGCCTGGAGTTGCAGTTGCTGCCTGCCGATGCCGCCACCGCCGCCGAAACCGTGCCCGTGCTGGCCGACCGCAGCCGCATCCGGCAGGTGCTCATCAACCTGATTGACAATGCCATCAAGTACGGCCGCCAGCCGGGCCACGTGGTGGTCAGCCTGGAAACCGGCGCCCGCAAAGTGCGCGTGCAGGTGCGCGACGACGGCGAAGGAATTGCCAAGCAGCACCAGCAGCGCATTTTTGAGCGCTTCTACCGCATCGACAAAAGCCGCAGCCGCGAGTCGCGGGCGGCGGGCGGCACCGGGCTGGGGCTGGCCATCAGCAAGCATCTGGTTGAAGCGCACAAGTCCGTCATCCGCGTCCACAGCGAGCCGGGCGAAGGCACCACGCTGGAGTTCAAGCTAAGCCGGCCGAAGTGAGAAGTGAGAAGTGAGAAGTGAGAAGTGAGAAGTGAGAAACGGTACGGGATTCTGAATGAGAAAGACCTGTCATTCTGAGCAGAGCGAAGAATCTCGCGTGCCAAAGTAACTCCAAACGATAGGGTCACCACTGCACGCGAGATTCTTCGCTCCTCTCAGAATGACAGGTCTTTTTATCCTCAGGCTCCGTTCGTTCTTTCGCTTCTGGCCTGCCACTTCTCAACCCCTTACCTTTGCAGCTGTATATGAAGCTGCCTAATTTTCAAGACCTGATTCTGTTTGAGGACGACGATTTCGTGGTCATCAACAAGCCGCCGTTCCTAGCCACGCTCGACGAGCGGTTTGGCGGGGCGCCCAACATCCTGCGCCTGGCCCGCGAGCAGTACGACGACGTGCAAGCCTGCCACCGCCTCGACAAGGAAACCAGCGGGGCGCTGGCGCTGGCCAAAAACCCGGCCGCTTACCGCCACCTGGCCATGCAGTTCGAGGATCGGCAGGTAAGCAAAATCTACCACGCCGTGGCCTGGGGCGTGCACCACTACGACGGCCTGCGCGTGGACCGCAGCATCGAAACCACCACCAAGGGCCGGGCCCGGCTGGCCTACAAGGGCAAGCCGGCCGTAACGCTGGTGCGCACCATGGAGGCCTTCGCCCGCCACACGTTGCTGGAGTGCCAGCCCGTAACGGGCCGTATGCACCAGATCCGGCTGCACCTGGCGTACCTGCAGGCCCCCATCGTGGGCGACACCATGTACGGCGGCGAAGATTTCTACCTCTCGACGCTCAAGAAGAAGTTCAACGTGAAGCAGGGCGAGGAGGAGCAGCCATTTATCAAGCGCTTTGCCCTGCACGCCGCCCAGCTCACCTTCGCCAAGCTCGATGGCGAGTCTGTAACCATCGAAGCCCCCTACCCCAAGGATTTTCGGGTGCTGGTGGAAAACCTGCGGCAGTACCAATAAACCGGCTACTGCTGACTGCTGCAACGACAACCGGCCCGCCTCTTTGCCAGAGGCGGGCCGGTTGCGGTTTTGGGGGCTGAATGGCGGCGCTACTGCTTCTCGAAAATTACCACCCGGACCAGATCTTCGGTGGGCTTGCGTGGGTTGCGGGGTTGGGTCTGCTGCCAGCGGATACGGTAGGCCGGGTTTTGGGCCAGCAGCTCGAACGGTGTGCGGTCCTCGACGGTGGCGTACCATTCATCCCAAACCAGCAAAGCGCCGGCTGGCAGGGGCCAGTTGGAATCCAGCAGGCTCACGAAGCGGACGCGGTTGGCGGCAAACGGGTCGAGGCCCAGAGCGGTGGCGGCGTAGGGGTGCGAATACACCACCAGCGGCGGCTGGCGGGGCTGTTGCCGCACCCAGCGGGCGGCCGCGTCGAGCACCTGCTGGTCGGCGGCCTGGCCGAAGTCGCGCTGCCAGCGCAGGCCCACCCGCGAACCGCTGAAGGGAAACCACACAATAGCCGCCAGCAGCCCCAGCCGCAACAGGCGCCGGCGCGGGGCGGGCACCAAATCGGCCAGCAGCTGCACGCCCCGTAGCACCACCAGGCTCAGCAGCGGCATCAGGCTGCACAGCACCCGCACCAGCCCAATCGAGCCGAAAATGCCGTAGACCCAGAAGATGGTGTGCGCCCCGATAAACACCACGATGCTGCCGTACACCAGCACCGTTTCGGCCAGCAGCCGGGGCTGGCGGTGCCGCCAGACGGGCCGGGCCAGCCCCGCCGCCACGGCCAGCGCGCCCAGCCAGAACAAGCCGAACTGCACCCAGCCAAACGTATCGGCCAGCCCCAGCAGAAAGTGCGAGGCGTGGTTGTTGCCGCGGGCGAAGGCGTAGTTGAGGTTGTAGAGCGGGTAGGCATTCTGGGTCAGCAGCCAGAAGAAGTCGTGGTACACCGCCAACCCCAGCAGCCCGTAGAAGCCGAAGCCCAGCCCCAGCCAGGGCAGCGCCCGCCACTGCCGGCTCAGCAGCAGGTACAGCCCGTACACGCCCAGCAGCAGGAAACCCTCGGAGCGTGCCATCGGCAGCCACGACAGCACGGCTGCCCCCAGCGCCGGCCGCCGGACCAGCGCCAGCGTGACGCCGGCTACCAGCAGCAAGCTGAACAGCGGCTCGGTGAGGCCCGAAAACTGCATCAGGAAGTAATCGGGGGCAGCGTAGCAGGCCGCAATGGCCAGCCAGGGCCAGGGCAGGCGCAGCTCGCGGGCGGCGCGGTAGGCCAGGGCGGCGGCAGCGGCCACCAGCAGGCACTGCAGCACCATCACGCCGCGCAGGCCCAACTGCGCCGGCCCCGCCATCAGGGCCACTACCAGCGGCTTCGACCACGACTCCATCAGATTGTGGGGGTGCTTGAAGGCGTACTGGGCGAATTGGAAGTGGTAGATACTGTCGCCCGAGTCGAAGGTGCCGCGGGTGAGGGCGGCGGTGAGCAGCGAGAGCAGCAGCAAAGCCAGCAGCAGCGCGTAGGCGCGGCGGTCGGCGGGCAGGGGCGCGGCAGCGGGCGGGGCTGTGGCGGCAAAAACAGCGGGAGCAGCGGGAGCAGCGGGAGCAGCGGAAGAAGCGGGCATAGCGGGCTAAAAGTACAGTATCGGCTACAGTATCGGTAGCGAATGGCCCGGATGGCGGGCACGGCAGCCAACTCTTTCAGACACAATAATTAGCTTAGCATTTGAATATTAAGCGAAAGGCGGTAACTTTGTGTCCGTTTTGCCCCAGGGGTTTCGGCTTCTTCTTCATTTTCAAACGTTTATCCTCCTCCCCAATGGACCATCTGAGCTTCAAGACGGTTGCCGTCAACAAAGCCAACGCCAACAAGGGCTGGGTTGTGGTTGACGCCGCCGACGCCACTCTGGGCCGGCTGTGCAGCCAGGTTGCCAACATGCTGCGTGGCAAGCACAAGCCCTCCTTCACGCCCAACTCGGACTGTGGCGACAATGTCATCGTTATCAATGCCGACAACCTGCGGGTGACGGGCAAGAAGATGACGGACAAAATCTACATCACCCACTCGGGCTACCCCGGCGGACAGAAGCGCATCAACCTGCGCGACAAGAAAGCCAAGGACTCGACCCGCATCATCGAGCACGCGGTGCGCGGTATGCTGCAGGGTAACAAGCTGGGCGCCGAGCAATTCCGCAACCTGTTTGTGTACGCCGGCACCGAGCATCCGCACGAGGCGCAGCAGCCCAAGTCTCTTTCCCTTTCGCATCTGTAAGCCGATATCCGGCTCCTTTTTTCTCTAATTCTCCACTTAATGGAAATCTCCAATACCTCTGGTAGAAGAAAAACCTCGGTGGCCCGCATCTACATGCAGGCCGGGCAAGGGAATATCACTATCAACGGCCGGGAAATGAAAGCCTACTTTGGCAACGAACTCCTGGAAAACATCGTGAACCAGCCTTTGGCGACGGTCGAGCAAGTCGGCCAGTACGACATCAAGGTGAACGTTCGCGGTGGTGGCATTTCGGCCCAGGCCGAAGCCATCCGTCTGGCCATCTCGAAAGCCCTCGTGGGCGACAACGCGGAGGTTCGTCCTGCCCTGAAGAAGGAAGGCTTCCTGACCCGCGACCCGCGCATGGTGGAACGCAAGAAATTCGGCAAGCGTAAGGCGCGTCGTTCGTTCCAGTTCTCGAAACGCTAATATTCCAGAGGAACCCTATCATGGCCCAGACTACCACCTATAAAGAATTGCTGGACGCCGGTTCGCATTTTGGTCACCTCACCCGCAAGTGGGACCCCAAAATGGCTCCGTACATCTTCATGGAGAAGAACGGCATCCACATTATCGACCTCAACAAAACCCTTGCCTCGCTCGAGCACGCGACCAGCGCCATTCGCAACATCGCGAAGAGCGGCCGCAAGATTATGTTCGTAGCGACCAAGAAGCAAGCGCAGGAAATCGTAACCGAAGAAGCCAAGCGCCTGCACATGCCGTACGTGACCGACCGTTGGTTGGGCGGCCTGCTCACCAACTTCGCCACTGTTCGCAAGTCGCTGAAGAAGATGAGCACCATCGACAAGATGGTAAAAGAAAACACGGCCTACGCCGCCCTGGCTAAGCGCGAGCGTCTGATGCTCTCGCGCGAGCGGGAGAAACTCGACCGGGTACTCGGCGGTATTGCCGACCTGAGCCGCCTGCCCTCGGCCCTGTTCGTGGTAGACGTGAAGCGCGAGCACATTGCCGTGAAGGAGGCCCAGAAGCTGGGTATCCCGGTGTTTGCTATCTGCGACACGAACTCGAACCCCGAGCTGGTGCAGTTTCCGATTCCCGCCAACGACGACGCCTCGAAGTCCATTAGCCTGATTGTAGGCATCATGGGCAAGGCTATCGAAGAAGGCCTGTCGGAGCGCAAAGTCGACAAGGAGGACGCCGACAAGAAGCAAGCCGAAGAAGAAGGCATCAAAGAAAAGCAGGACGCCGACGAATAGTCGTTTCGCTGTTAGAAGTGAGATATGAGAAGTTAGAGGTGAGAGTGTGGCGAAGCGTTAACCTTCTCCCTTCCTGCCTCTAACTTCTTCTTGCTTTCCAGCAAGTACCTGCATCTAAGTTCCAAGCTCTACACTCTAAGCTCTAATAAAAATGGCCGCAATTACCGCCGCTGACGTAAATAAGCTCCGCACCATGACTGGCGCGGGCATGATGGATTGCAAGAAAGCCCTCGTAGAGGCTGATGGCGACTTCGAAGCCGCCCGCGACCTGCTCCGCAAGCAGGGCCAGAAGATTGCCGACAAGCGCTCGGAAAACGAAACGTCGGAAGGCGTAGTGCTTGCCGCTGTGAGCGAGGATGGCACCAACGGCAAGCTGGTGTCGCTGGCCTGCGAAACCGAGCCCGTATCCAAGGTTCCCGATTTCAAGGACCTCGCCCAGCGCATTCTGGACACGGCCGTGAAAACCGATGCCGCCAACAAAGAGGAGCTGCTGGCTGCCAAGCAGGACGACGGCCGCTCGCTGCAGGAGCACATCACCGACTTGATGGGCAAAATCGGCGAGAAGCTCGACGTAACGGCCTATGAGAACATCACGGCCGAGAAGGTAGCTTCCTACATCCACTCCGACAACAAGAAGGGCGTGCTCGTAGCCATGAAGAACGTGGGCGACGCCGACGTTTCGACCGTGGGCCGCGACGTAGCCATGCAGATTGTGGCCATGAAGCCCGTTGCCCTCGATAAGGACGGCGTGGATTCGGCTACCATCGAGCGTGAAATCGAGATTGGCAAGGAGCAGGCCCGCGCCGACGGCAAGCCCGAGGCCATGCTGGAGAAGATTGCCCAGGGCAAGCTCAACAAGTTCTACAAGGAGAACACCCTGCTCAACCAGGAGTTCGTGAAGGACAACTCGATGACCATCGCCCAGCTGCTCGACAAAACGAGCAAGGGCCTGACGGTTTCCGACTTCAAGCGCGTAGCTATTGTTGGCTAAATATTGGAGCTGTTAGCTGACAGCTTTTAGCTGGTACCTTTCTGTTCAGGATTTAAAAAGGCCCCGCTGGCAGTTTGCCGGCGGGGCCTTTTGTATGCACACTCTATATTTGAATGTATGACTGACGAGCGCAAGAAATTATATCGGGAGTTGCTTTATTGGGCTATGATTGATGTGCGTTCCCAAAGCTATGCAGGAAGCCGCTTATCCAGTTTGTGGAATGCGTTCGGCAATCGGAAAAGGCTCCGTTTTGCGCAGGCAGTTGCCAATTGGCTTCACAATCTTGCCCTTTATTCTGCTCTTGATTTCAAGAGCTTCCAAGAAGATTAGTTTTGGATGGAGTACGCTGAGTTCCTGCAGGAATTTCCGGCCGACCAATGGCCACTTATGACCCAGAGAACTATTGAAGAATTACAAAAAGAGGAGTAGCTACACATATTTTAACTACTGTTACACGGTAGCCCCAGCGGGGCGGTATGTCGGTAGTAAAGCTCAGCAGCAAAATTCTGAAGCCCCAGCGGGGCGACACTAATCGTTCAGCAGCTGTGTCGCCCCGCTGGGGCTTTAAAGCTTTAATATCCCTAGGCTGCTACCAACATGCCGCCCCGCTGGGGCTACCGCGTCAGGTTAGGTTTTAATTCTGCCGCGCCTGCCACGCCCGGACGCGCGTAACCGCGTTCTGGCGGATGTTGGCGTAGAACAGGCCGTAATCGGCGATGTGGAAGGAGTGCCAGAGTTGAGGCTGGCCGGGCAGCAGGAAGCGCGGGTAACCCGAGGGCTTGGGCGGATGCACCCACAGCAGGCCGCGGTGCACCTTGGCATCGACTACGCCCACATCGAGCCGGTTGAAATCCTGCCCGACGCCGCCGCGGTTGAGGCTGGCGGGCGCAGCCAGCGTGTCGAGCGTCCAGGTGAGCGGGTTCACGGCCACGCCGTTTTCGAAGGGCGGGTAGGCGTTGCCCCACGAAACCGTATTCCAGGCTACGTAGCAGCCGGTCTGGGTCGAGTTGGCGCAGGGGCGAAGAGTCTGGTACTGCTTGGGATTTACTTTGAAGCCAATGAGGTAGGCCGCTACCAGTTGCTGGCGCAACTGGGGGTCGGTATCGAAGAACTCTCGCAGCAGCCGGGTGGCGTGCACGGTGCCCTGGCTGTGGCCGGCAATGATGATGGGCCGGCCCTGGTTGTAGTGCGCGAGGTAGTATTCGAAGGCCGATTTCACATCGGAATACGCCAGGTCCAGCGCCTTCTGGCCGTTTTCGGTCTTGGTGCTATCCACGAAGAAGGCGTAGAGCGTGGCCTGGCGGTAGCGGGGAGCGTACACCCGGGCCGCCGCGTTGAAGGCCGAGGCCTGCCCCCGAATCACATCGTCGTCGGTGAACTGGTTGACCCGGTCGTTGCTGAGGCTGGCGTTCCACTGCTTGCGCCAGTAGTAGGTGGTCGGGTGCACGAAAAACACGTCGGCCGCGGCCGTGGCCTGCTGGTCCTGGAAGTTCGTGTTGCGCGGCACCGCGTCGGCCGAGTCGCGGCGGGTGGGCAGGGCGGCCCAGCTTTCGGGTTGGGCGTAATCGGGCGCGGCGGGGGTTGAGTACTGGCCGAAATCCTTGCTGGGCTTGATGACCTTCAGGCAGGAACCCAGGCCAAGCAGCGCCACGGCAGATAATAGAACGGAACGGATGCGCATAGCAAGAATATGGGCCGGAGGTGGCGTATTAGTCGCCAAACTCGTTTTTCAGCAGCTTCTCCTGCCGCAGGTACACGATTTTAAAGTCCTTGTCGAAGCGCACCCGCATCTGGGCGCTGGTGCGCTGCCGCTCCTGCCGCGACTGGCGGAAGGCCTGGCTGTCCTCGACAAAGGTGACCACCCGCGAGCCATCGGCCACCGGGGCCCCAACCTGCAACGTGCCGGCCTGAATAGCCGTCTGGCCCTCCAGAAATTCGGGGAAATGGGTTTTGGCCAGCTCGGCGTTGATGGCCGCCGGGGTCGTGTTCTGCATGGTGTAGAACCGCTCGACCTGGGGCGCGAAGTACGCCGACGCCGTGAACGGCGCCGCCTGCAAGTCGGCGTAGTAGCGCTGCATAATGCTTTCCACGCGGGCCTTGGCCGCGCTTTCCGACAGCACCGCCGGGGCCTCGGTTGCCGGGCTGGTGGGTGCGGGGCTGGCCGTAGCCGGCTCGGCCACAGCCATGGCGGCCGTATCTACCGGCACCGGGGCCACCACGGGCGGGGCCACGGGCGCCACACGGATGGTTTCGGGCGCGGCAATGGGTGGCAACTCAATCTGCTCGGTCTGGGGCCCAACCTCGGGCTGCTGGGCCACCGAGTCGGCCTCGGTGCGCGAGGTGCTGGTGAGGCGATCCGAGTCGCGGCCATCCATCAGCAGATACGCCACCAGGGCCAGCAGCGCCAGAATGGAAGCCACTACCACAATCGGCAGCAGCGGGCTTTTGCGCGGAACCGTGTAGGCGTCCTCCTCCACGTATTCCTGCTCGTCGCCGCCGTTGGGGCTGCCGGCAGCGGGGGCGTGCGTGATGGGCGGCAGCAGCGGCGCCATTTCCACCGGGGCCACCGTGGTAGGCTCCAGCACCGGCTCCGGCCGGGGCGGCTGCTTCGGCTCCGGTACTGACACAGAAGGCGGCAGTTCCTCGGGCAACACGCTTATCGGCTCTTCAATGGGCGGCACCACAACAGGCGGCTCCGCAACGGGCGGCAACGCCGAAGCCGGCAGCGGCTCCGTGGCCGCCGGAGTAGCGGGCTCGGCGGCCGGCTCTGAGGCAATGATTTCGGGCGTTACTACCGGCGGCGCGGCGGGTGTCGGGGGCAGCACGGCCGGCGCGGGGGTAGCGGCCGCGGGCGAGTCGGGGGCGGCAGTGGCCGGGGGCGCTTCAGCAAACACCAGCTTCTGCTTCAGCGCCTTAAATTCGTCGGGCGTGATGGCACCGGCATCAAGCCACTCCTTGAGTTGGCGCAGCGTGTCGAGGGGCGAAGGGTCTTTCTCCATAGTGAGGCGCGGCAAAAACGAGGTTACTTACGGTCGAGGTTGAGCAGGCGGGCGCGGTGGCGCTCCAGCTGGGCCTGGCGCAGTTCCAGCAGCCGGGCGTTGTCGAGCAGCTTCACCGAGTCGTCGGCCGATTTACGTTGGTTGTCGAGGTTCTGCTGCCTGAGCTGCTCGATTTTTTCGAGGTTGGACTTGGTGTTATTCGCCAGATTGGCGCGGCTCTTTTCCAGCTTGTCCTTTTCTTTGGTGGTGGCGGCCAGCTCCTTTTCGGCCGTATCCACCCGCTCGCGGTAGGCCCGCTGGCGGGCAGCCGTGCCGAAGCTCTGCACAATGGTGCGCAACGACGCAAACTCGCCGCTCGATGCCGCCAGAAATGTGTCGGGGCCCGTGGCGGCCCACACCGACAGCTCGGCCACCGTATCGGCCGTGGCCGTTACGGTCGAGTACAAGTCGATGAGCTGGCCGCTGATGGTTGACATGGGCACCTGCTTGGCCGTGAGGTTGTCGCGCTTGCCCACGCCAAACACGCCCTCGCCCTTGAGCTTGATGTTGTAAGTATCCTTGAGCCAGCGCTGCCAGAACTCGCGCGTCCAGTCGGCCGAGGCCTCCACCTCCACTTTCACGGCGTCGCGGCTGCGCTTATCGAAGTTGACGCTGCTGGTGCGGGCCTCGTACAGCTGGGCCTGGGCCAGCGTGGCGGTGAGCAGCAGCGCCGGAAGTAGCAGGGGCAGTTTCATGTTGTAGTTGAGTTTTCTCAGGTTGGAGAAGATGCGCGGAAGGATAATTGTCATGCTGAGGCCACGAAGCATCTCGCGTGCTGACATTGATATAGTAACTCAGCATCAGCACGCGAGATGCTTCGTGGCCTCAGCATGACACGTTCCTTTAACCGCGTAGTTTCACATTAAATATCGTGGCGGTCGAAGGCGGCCTGCAGGTCGGTTTGCATGGCGGCGAAGCGGGCCACGGCGGCCTGCACGAACTCGTCGTCGAGCAGGCGGTGGATGTCCTCCTCGCCGGTCAGGTCCAGCTCGCTTACCTTGTAGGTCTGCTCAAACGAGCCCTTTTCGAGCTTGATGAGGTACTTGCCGTTCCAGCTGAAAAGCGTGATTTTGGCGTGCGGATTAGGGATGATGGCGAGCTGGCGCATAAGCAGGAAAAGCAACGGAGCGGAACGGCGCGAAGATACGCAGCTTAGGCCGGGGCCGTTCCAAGCTCCTCCTAACCCCGCTTACCGGGGCGCGTAAACAGAGGCATCAGAATTGTTTCACCCCAAACCCCACTACCATGCCCCAGGGAGATAAATCGGCCTACACCGACAAGCAGAAGCGGCAGGCCGAACACATCGAAGAAGGTTACGAGAAGCGCGGCGTATCGGAAGAAGAAGCCGAAAAGCGCGCCTGGGCCACCGTCAACAAACAGGACGGCGGCGGCAAGAAAAGCGGCTCCGGCCGCAAAAAGAGCGAATGAGTGACAAGTTGATGTGCAAAGGAACTGTCATCCTGAGCGCGGAGCGAAGGACCTATACAGAAGCTACTTTTTGAGTTTCTGTATAGGTCCTTCGCTCCGCTCAGGATGACAGGCGGGTTCACTCATCAGCCTACCTACACCTTCATAATCACGAACAGCGACACGCTGGAAATCACCAGCCACAGCAGCACGCCGAGCGCAAAGGGCCGCGGGCCAACGGCCTTGATGGTTTTGAACGACAAACCGGCGCCGATAAAGAACAGCGTCACGACCAGGCCCAGGTGGGCCAGCTTCACGAGCCAGGGGCCCACGGCGTGCGTGGCGGGCACGTAGGTGTTGAGCAGCATGGCCCCGATAAAGCCCAGAATAAACCAGGGCAGCTTCACCTTCACATCTTTCTGCTTGAAAAAGTAGGCCGTACCCAGCGCCACCGGAATAATCCAGAGGGCCCGCGCCAGCTTGACGGTGGTGGCCACGCCCAGCGCCTCGGTGCCGTAGGCTGCCGCCGCGCCCACTACCGACGAGGTATCGTGGATGGCAATGGCGCACCACAGGCCGAATTGCTGCTGCGTGAGAGCCAGCGCGTGCCCGATGGGCGGAAAGGCGAACAACGCCACCGCATTCAGCACGAACACCGTGCCCAGCGAAACCGACATTTCATCGTCTTTGGCGCCCACCACCGGCCCCACCGCCGCAATGGCCGAGCCGCCGCAAATGGCGGTGCCGCAGGAAATCAGGTGCGTGACCACCCGGCCCAGTTTCAGCCAGCGCCCCGCAAAATAGCCCAGCACCAGCGTCCCGAAAATGGAGCCAATGGTGAACAGGATACCCTCGCGGCCGGCCTGCACCGCCGCCTGCGCGTTCAGGCCAAAGCCCAGCCCGATAACCGAGAACTGCAGCAGGTTAGACGTGTACTTTTTGGTGAAAGCCGGGAATGGGTTGCCCACCGTCTGGGCCAGCACGAGGCCCAGCGCCAGTGCCACCGGCGGCGAGGCCCAGGGCGTCAGGCAGAACGCCAGCAGCAACCCGAACACCACTTTCGGCAACAGACCGGACCCGGGCCCGGGGGTGGTAGGCGGCAAGGCTTTATGTGGAATAAACTGTACTTGAGGCATAATGCGGGCTGGTTGATGAACCTGTACAAAGGTACGGCTACCACTCCCCGTTGGATAATCTAAAATAGTTATGAAGTATTACCTGAGGTTATTGACATTAGTTTTTGGCTAAGTGAACGTCATTCAGAGCGCAGCGAAGAATCTCGCGTGGAAACGTTGAACGACACCGCTACAACGTTTTCACGCGAGATTCTTCGCTGCGCTTTGAATGAAGTTCTTTTGGTGAAAATTCACTTACCCTAAATCGCTTCTTACCCATACTGCTGCCGCACGTAGCGCCAGAACAGCTCGGCGGGGCGGCTCAGGGGCTGGCCCTGCACCCACAGCGCCTCGAACTGCCGGGGCAGGTGCAGCCCGGCCAGCGGCACCAGCTCCAGCCGGCCCGCGGCCAGCTCCCGCGTCAGGGCCCGGCGCGACACGAAACCCAGTGCTTCGGGAGCCGCTTCGAGGTAGGTTTTGATGGCCTCGGTGTTGTCGAAGTAGAAGGCCACGCGCAGGTCGGCGAGGCGGATTTGCTGCTCGCGCAGGGCGAATTCGAGCACTTCGAGGGTGCCCGAGCCCCGCTCGCGCAGCACCAGCGGGTGGGCCAGGGCCTCGGTTAGCGGCAGCGGCGCGGGCGGCGGACCAGCCGGCGTGGCCCGGCGCACGGCCACCAGCTCGTCGGCCAGCAGGGGCTCGTAGTGCAGGTCGCGGCTTTTGGCCCGGCCTTCCACGAAGCCCAGGTCGAGCTGACCGGCCAGCAGGGCTTCGGCAATCTGCTCGGAGTTGGCGTTGCGCAGCGTTAGTTCGATTTGCGGGTAGCGGGCCTGGAAACCGGGCAGCAGGGCCGGCAGCTCGTACTGGGCCAGGGTGGTGCTGGCGCCCAGGCGCAGCCGGCCGGCGGCCTCGCCCTGCAGGGCGCGCAGCTGCTCGGCAAGCTGCTCGTGGCGGGCCTCTACCTCATCGGCGTGGGCCAGCAGCAGGGCCCCGGCGGCCGTGAGGCTGATGCGGTTACCGCGCCGCTCGAACAGCCGCTGTTGGTAGGCACTTTCCAGCTCGCGCACGTGCTTGGTAACGGCCGGCTGGCTGATGTACAGCTCGCGGGCGGCCTTGGTGAAACTCAGGTGCCGGGCCACGGCCTGGAAAACCTGAAGGCGGAAATCGGGCATGGCCGCAAGGTAGAACGATTGTAGAGACGCATACTTGCGTCTTGTCGTTGTTGAGGTTGAACGATGACACGGGATGTTCAACCTCAGCAACGACAAGACGCAAGTATGCGTCGCTACAGCTCGGTAGCCCCTTCCCCGAGTCTTGGTTATCTTGCCTGAAGTTCCACCCCAAAACCTGATGATGCGCAAACCGCTAATAACTGCCCTGCTCCTGCTGCCCTTCGCGGCGGCAGCCCAGAATACGTACACGCCCGAACTGCTGATGAAACTTGGTCGCCTGGGCGAAATGCAGGTGTCGCCGGACCAGAAAACGGTGGCCTATACCGTCACGCGCTACTCGCTGGCCGACAACAAGGGCCAGTCGGATATCTGGCTGGTGCCCACCACCGGCGGCGCGGCGCGGCAGCTCACCAACACGCCCACCGTATCGGAAAACACGCTCAACTGGCGCCCCGATGGCCGGCTGACCTTTATGAGCGGTGAAAGTGGCTCCGACCAGCTGTACATGATGAACGCCGATGGCTCGGGCAAGCAGCTGCTGAGCAACTTCCCGACCGACGAAGGTGTGGCCAACCTGAAGTACGCACCCAAGGGCAACTTCATTTTGTACACCCAAGACGTGAAAACCGGCAAATCGGTGCAGGATTGGTACCCCGACCTGCCCAAGGCCGACGCCAAAATCATCGATGACCTGAACTACCGCCACTGGAACCAGTGGGACGACTACAAGGTGTCGCACGTGTTTTTCCAGCCCGTGGGCGCCGACGGTAAACCCGTGGGCAATGGCGGTAAGGACGTGCTGGCCGGCGAGAAATTCGACGCGCCGTTGCAGCCCTTCGGCGGCTCTGAGCAGCTGGCGTTTTCGCCCGATGGCTACTCCCTGGCCTACACCTCGCGCAAGCTCACGGGCAAGGCCGAGGCCGAAAGCACCAATTCCGACATCTACCTCTACGACATCCGCATGGGCCAGACCCGGAACCTGAGCGAGGGCCTGGGCGGCTACGACACCGAGCCGGTTTTCTCGCCCGATGGCTCGCAGGTGGCCTGGCTAAGCATGGCCACGCCCGGCTTCGAGTCGGACCGCAACGGCATCGTGGTATATGATTTCAAAACCAAAAAGCGCCAGGACGTAACGGCCGGCTCGGAGCAGGCGGCCAGCAACATCCGCTGGAGCCCCGATGGCAAAACCATCTACTTCGCCAGCGCGTTGGCCGGCACCCAGCAGCTGTTTTCGGTGCCCGCGAAAGGCGGCAAGCTCAAGCAGCTGACCAAAGGCGCGTTCAACTACAACGGCTTCGAGCTGGCAGGCAAGGATGCGGTTATCGTGAACAAAACCACCCAGGCCAGCCCCGCCGACCTCGTGCGCGTAGACCTGAAATCGGGCCGCGAAACGCCGCTGACCAACATCAACCAAACCGAGCTGGCGGGCGTGAAAACCGGCCGGCTGGAGTCGCGGATGGTGACCACGACCGACGGCAAGCAGATGCAGGTGTACGTGACCTTCCCGCCCGATTTCGACCCGGCCAAGAAGTACCCGACCCTGCTGTATTGCCAGGGCGGCCCCCAGAGCCCGATTTCGCAGAGCTTCTCCTTCCGCTGGAATTTCCAGCTGATGGCGGCCCAGGGCTACATTGTAGTGGCGCCCAACCGGCGCGGCCTGCCCGGCTTCGGCACCGAGTGGAACAACAGCATCTCGGGCGACTGGGGCGGCCAGCCCATCCGCGACTACCTCTCGGCCATCGACGCCGTGAGCCAGGAGCCCTACGTAGATAAGGACCGGCGCGGGTGCGTGGGCGCCAGCTACGGCGGCTACTCGGTGTACCAGCTGGCCGGCAAGCACGAGGGCCGCTTCAAGACGTTTATTGCCCACGCCGGCCTCTACAACCTCACCAGCTGGTACCCGACCACCGAAGAAATGTTCTTCGCCAAGCACGACATCGGCGGCGCGCCCTGGGAAACGCCGCTCAACAAGAGCTACACCGAGTTCAACCCCCAGCAGTTCGCCCAGAACTGGGATACGCCCATCCTCGTCATCCACGGCGCCAAGGACTTCCGGGTGCCCGAGGACCAGGGTATGGAGGCGTTCGGCACGGCCCAGCTGCGCGGCATCCCGAGCCGCTTTTTGTACTTCCCCAACGAGGGCCACTGGATTCAGAAGCCCCAGAACGCGGTGCTCTGGAACCGGGTATTTTTTGAGTGGCTGGGCCGCACGCTGAAGCCCGAGGGCCCGGCGCAGCGGTAGTTTTTCCCACCGGGCCTTGGCGTGAAAAACCACGCCAAGGCCCGATGTAAACTGATAAACGCGTAATTCACACTTATGCAAACTCTCGATTCCCTTCGTGCCCGGGTTACTATCAACCCCGCCGTGCTGGCTGGCAAGCCCACTATCAGAGGGCTGCGGATTTCGGTGCAGCAAATACTGCGGGCCCTGGCGGCCGGGCAGACCCCAACCGACCTGATGCATGAGTACCCGGAACTGGAACCCGACGATTTTCAGAGCGTGCTACTGTACGCCGCCGATGTAGTGGGCGAGCAGCGGGTGTATCGCCTCAGCGCTTAACCGTGCGGTTTGTGGTTGATGCCGGCGTAGGTGCCAGCGTAGAGCAGCTGCTACGCAACCTGGCGCATTTTGTGGTGGCCATCCGGGATATTGACACGCATCTGCCCGATACCGAAGTGCTGGCCCTGGCACATCGGCACGAGGCCATTGTCGTGACTATGGACAAGGATTTCGGCGAGTTGGTTTTCCGCGGAGCTACCCTGCACCATGGAGTGCTGCTGCTGCGCCTCGAAGAAGCCACCGGGCCGGAGCGAGCCAATATCGTGCGCCTGATTCTGGAGCAGCACGGGGCTGAGCTGCCGGGCCGCTTCTCAGTTTTTCAGCACGACCGACTGCGAATCAGCGGTTCACAGTAATCTATCCGCTCAATTTTCATTTGCTTACCGATGATGCCACGCCTACCCGCCCTGCTACTCGCCGGCCTGCTGCTGGCCGCCACTGCTGCCCCGGCCCAGCAGCGGCGCTCGTCCCCAGCCAACCCGGTTAAGAACGCCGAATCGGCCATTAAGCAAACCGACCTAAAGCGCGACCTGTTTGCGCTGGGCGGCGACAAATACCGGGGCCGGGAGGCGGGCACGCTCGACGAGTTGCGGGCCTCCAGCTGGCTGGCCGAGCAGATGCGCGCCATCGGCATGCAGCCGGCCGGCGACGACGGCACGTTTTTCCAGTGGTTCAACCTGCGGCGCACCCGCCTCACGCCCGCCAGCACCCTCAGCATCGGGGGGCGGGCGTTGCGGCCGGGGCACGATGCCGTGGTGGTAGCGCCCGTAGATGCCCAGCTGAAGGCCAGGCTGGTGTTTGTGGGCACGGGCACGCCGGCCGAGGTAGCTAAGGCCAAAATCAAGGGCAAAGCGGTGGCCGTGCAGCTTTCGGGCGAGCCCACCGACGGCATCAGCTACCGGCGCTACCTGTTTGGCAAGCTGCGCGAGCAGGCCGCCGAGCTGGCCCGGGCCGGCGCAGTAGCCGTGGTATTCGTGTCGGACGACAAGGCGCAAGCGATTTACGAGCACTGGAGCCACATTTTTGAGCGCGGCCGCTACGGCTTGCCCGCCGACGAATCGTTGAAGCTGGTGGCCGGGCAGGTGCCGGTGGTGTGGCTGCCGATGACGGAGGCCGCGGCCCTCAGCAAGTCGGGCCAGGAATTTACGGCCGATTTGCGGGCCGAAACGTTCCTGTATCCGTCGGTGAACATCGTGGCCAAACAGCCCGGCACCGACGCCCAGCTCAAGAACCAATACGTGCTCTTCAGCACCCACCAGGACCACGACGGCGTGCGCGCCCCGGTAGCGGGCGACTCGATTTACAACGGCGCCGACGACAACGCCACTGGCTGCGCGGCCCTGCTGGCCGTGATGCGGGCCTTCAGGCAGCAGCCGGCTAAGCGCTCGGCCCTGTTCGTGTACCACGGGGCCGAAGAGCGCGGACTGCTGGGCTCGCGCTACTTTTCCAACAAGCCCACCGTGCCCGCGGCCAGCATTGTGGCCGTGCTCAACGCCGAAATGATGGGCCGCAACGCCCCCGACTCGGCCGCGCTGCTGGGTTCCACCCCGCCCCACCTGAACTCCTCGGAGCTCGTAAAAATGGCGCTCAATGCCAATCAGGCCGGCCCCAAGTTCAAGCTTGACACCGAGTGGGACAAGGCCACCCACCCCGAAGGCTGGTACTTCCGCTCCGACCACCTGCCCTACGCCCGCCTGGGCATACCGGCCGTTATGTTCACCTCGCTGCTGCACCCCGACTATCACACGCCCCGCGACGAGCCCGCCACCATCGATTACGCTAAACTGCTGCGCATGACGCAGTGGCTGTACCTGACCGGCTGGGCCGTAGCCAACCGCCCGGCCCCGCCGGCCCGCGAGCCGGGCTTCAGGCTGGAGCGGTAAGCCCCCTTCTTCACAGAGTCACCAACTTATCCCGCCACCGTTTCGGCCAGCCGGTTGATGTCGCCGCTGAGTTTGTGGATGAACTCCAGCTGCTCGCCGAGCTGGCCGTCGTCGGGGCCGGCAGTGGGCGTGGCGGCAGGTGGCAGCTCGTCGGGCGCGGGCGGCTCCGCTTCGGGTTCGCCGAGGCGCAGCAGGCCACGCCCGAGCTGCTGCTGGGCCTGGCGCAGCGCTTTCAGCCCCGCCGCCGACACGCCGGGGCGCAGCTCGCCGGCCACCAGCGCCGAGGTAATAGCCGCCACGTTGGCCGCCAGCACATGGTTGAGCACCACCAGCTCATGCACCTCCGAGGGGTGGCGCTGCTTGGTGCGGGGCTCCGAAAGCATCCGCTGGAAGGCCGCGCCCAGGTTGGCCGAGCTCACGTACACCTCCTTGCGGGCCAGCTTGTAGTCGAGCAGGGCCACGGGCGAGCCCAGCAGTGCCTGCTGCAGCGTGCGCAGGTAGCGCAGGTTGGCCTGCAGCACCGGCCGCAGGTAGCCCTGCAGCTGGTCCGATTCCCAGCGCGGAAACAGCAGGTAGCCCACGGCAAAGGCAATGCCGCAGCCCAGCGCCGTATCGAAAATGCGCTCCTGCACCACCCGCACGTAGCCGTGGCCCAGCAAGCTGAACAGGATGAGCACGAACGGCGTCATGAACACAACCGTAATCAGGTAGTTGAGGCGGGCGAAGCTGAACGACACCACCATAAACCCCACCATCAGGGCCAGCAGCAGCAGCCGGTCGGAAATCAGCCAGAGCATCACGGCCCCGAGCACCCCGCCGATGAGCGTGCCCAGGATCCGCTGCTGGTTGCGCTGCTTGGTGAGGCTGAAGGCCGGCTTGAGCATGTAGGTGATGGTCATCAGAACCCAGTAGCCGTGGTGGCCGGCCAGCATTTCGGTGATGAGAAAGCCAATCAGTGAGGCCACCAGCATGCGCAGCGCGTGCCGGAAAATGCCCGAGCGCATGGTGAGCTGGCCCGTGAGATGGCGCCACGTGAACTGCTGATGAGCCACAAACCGGTCGAGCTCCTGCCCGGTGGTGCCGTTGGCTTGCAGCGTGAGCAGGGGCGCGGTGGCCTCGGCGAAGTAGCCCTGCATGTCCTGGAGGCGGCCCACGAGGTTGCGCAGATTCACGAGCACCTTGCGCAGCGGCAGCACCGAGCCGGGCTGGGCGGGGTCGGCTTCGCGGGCATCGAGGCGGGCCTTGAGCTGGTTGAGGCCGGCCAGCAGGTCGGGGTTAGCGGCGCGGTAGGCGTAGTTGCCCTGGATGGCAAAGCCCACGTGCTCCAGCTCGGCCGCCAGCGCGTCAATTTCCATCGCAAACGCATCGAGCACGCCGCTGGCGCCAAAGCGGCGGTGCAGCTCGGCGTAGTCGTAGCTGGTAATGGTAATCTGCTCGTAGAGGTCGACCAGGTCGACGAACGTGAGCACCAGCCGGCGCCCGTTTTCCGACGACTCGCTGACCAGCTGGCGGGTTTTGAACAGCAGCTCGCGCAGGCTGTCCTGCTTTTCGCTCACGCGCACCTGCTGGGCCACCAGGCGGCGGTAGGCATCCTCCAGATTGGTGCCGCGGCGGTAGAATTCGGCCTTCAGGCGCAGAAAATCAGCCACGGCCAGCACGGCATCGCCCAGGCCCTGCTGCGCCTCGCGGTAGGGCCGCAGCCGGTTGAGGGCCAGCGCCAAAGCCAGGTACCAGAGCCCGCCCGCCACCACCAGGGCCGCATACGACAGCACGAGGTCGGGCGGCAGGGGCTTGTCAAGCATGAGAATCATGACCAGCAACCCCGCCGTGCCCACGGCCCCGGCCCGGTTGCCGTACACCAGCAGCATGGTAAACCAGAAGCTGGCCGCCACCACCAGCGCCCCCAGCAGCCACGGATACGGGTGCAGAAACCCGGCCAGCAGCGCCATCAGGCCCGTTAAGACCACCGCCGCGAGGCCGCCGTTGCGCTTGTGCAGCGGCGGGCCGGGCGTGTCGGTCAGGCTCACGCACAGCGCCCCCACCGACATGGTAACGCCGGCTTGCAACTGGCCCAGCAGCCCCAGCACCAGGCCCGGCAGCAGCACGGCCAGGGTGGTGCGCAGGCCGTCGGAAAACTCCTGGCTCGAAAAAAAATAGCGCAGCTGGCGGGTGCGGCTAGCAGACATAGGCGGCGACAAGCGAGGTTCGGTGGGCGCGCGGCCTTTGGTGGCAGCCCGGTGGCCCAGGCGCAAGTTGCAACGCCCCGCCCGGATTCCGCCTCGGCAACCGCGGTAATGTGCCCGCCAGCGGGTATCTTCGGCCCCTCACTTTTTGTTCTGCTTGCTTTATGGCCGAAGAGAAGACTCCGACGCTGCCTGCCGATGCCCCAGCGGCCGATGAGCTGCTGCACACTCTGTTCGAAGTGTCGCAGACCGGTATTATACTCATGCGGCCGGTTTTCAACGGCGAGGGTAGCATCGTCAACTTCCTCTTCGACTACCTCAACTCGGCCGCCCAGCGGCTGCTCGGGCAGCCCGAGCAGCCCACCCTCAGCCTGCTTGGCAGCTACCCGCATGCGGGCCTGGCAACCGGTATTTTCACTTTTTACCGCGACGCCTTTTTGTCGGGCACCTGCTGCCAGGAGCACTTCAACTACCAGTACGACGGCATCGACGGCTACTTTCGGGTGGTGGCCCGCCGCCAGGGCCCGCTGCTGGTTGTCAGCATTGCCGACGATAACGACACTCCGCGCACCCACATGGAGGAGGCGCTGCGCCAGAGCCAGCGGGCCGAGCAGCAGGCCCGCGCCGCCGCCGAAACCGAGCGCAATCTGCTACAGGGGCTCATTGCCCAGGCCCCCGTGGCCATTGCGCTGTTTCAGGGCGACGACTGCGTGGTGAGTGCGGCCAATGACCTGATGTGTACCATCTGGGGGTATGCGCCGGCCGAGGTGCTGGGCCGGCCCCTGCTGGTGGCCGTGCCCGAGCTGCAGGGGCAGGGCTTTGATGAGCAGTTGCGCGAGGTAGCCCGCACGCAGGTACCGCTGGTGGGCCAGGAAACGCCCGCACTGCTGCGCCAGCCCGGCGGCCGCCTGGAAACCCATTATTTCAACTTCGTTTATCAGCCGCTCTACGGGCCCGAGGGCCAGGTGCTGGGTGTCGTCAATATTGCCACTGACGTGACGGAGCACGTGCTTGCCCGCCAAAAGGTACAGGACCTCAACCAGGAGCTGGCCACCATCAACGAGGAGCTGCTGGCCGCCAACGAGGAGTTCCAGAGCACCAACCTGCGCCTGCTCGACACGCAGCTGGAGTTGCAGTGCCTCAATGAGGAGTTGGAGGGCCGCGTGCAGCGGCGCACCGCCGAGGTAGAGCGGGCCCTGGCCGAAGCCGAGCACCAGCGCGGCCAGGCCCGCCTGCAGCAGGAGCTGCTGGCCCGCATTCTGGGGCAGGTGCCGGCCATTATCGTCACCTTCAGCGGCCCCGAGCATCGCTTCACTTTCTTCAACGAACACTTCCAGGCACTGGCGGGCGGGCGGGCCCGGCTGGGCGAAGCGGCCGCCGACCACCTGCCCGAAATGACCACCCAGGGCTTGCTGCCGCTACTGGATAACGTGTACGCCAGCGGCCAGCCGCTGCTGACCCGCGAAACGCCGGTTGAGCTGGAGCGCGAGCCGGGCCGGCCGCACTACTTCGATATCACGGCCCAGCCGCTGTTCGATGGCCGCGAGCAGGTGCGCGGCGTGCAGGTGTTTGCCATTGAGGTAACCGAGCGGGTGCTGGCCCGCCGCGAGCGGGAAGTCCGCCAGCGCGAGCTGCAAACCATTTTCGAGCAGGTGCCGGTGCCCATCGTAATTATGCGCGGCCTTGGGCTGCAGGTTGAACTGGCCAACCAAGCCATGTGCCAGCTGTGGGGCCGCACGCCGGAGCAGGTGCTCGACCGCCCCTTTTTCGAGGCCGTGCCATCCACCGTGGGGCAGGGCTTCGAGGAACTGCTGATGGGCGTAGTGCAAACCGGCGAAACGGTTTTTATCAACGAGCGGGCCGTCGACCTCGACCGGGCCCATACCGGGCTTCCTCCGCTGGGCTATTTCAACTTTGCTTTCCAGGCCCTGCGCAACGAAACCGGTGCCATCAGCGGCCTGGTGGCCATCGGCACCGAGGTAACCGACCAGGTGGTGGCCCGCCAGCAGGTGCAGCAGCTCAACGAGCAGCTGGCCGCCATCAACGAAGAAATGCAGGCCACCAACCAGCAGCTGGCCGACACCAACCACCGCCTCAGCCGCACCAATGCCGACCTCGACACGTTCGTGTATTCGGCCTCGCACGACTTAAAATCGCCCATTACCAACGTGGAGGGCCTGCTGCTGGCCCTGCGCGACCACCTGCCCGCCGAGGCCCGCGCCCAGGAGCCCGTGCCTCAGCTGCTGACGATGATGGAGGACGCCGTAGGCCGCTTCCAGCAAACCCTGGCCCACCTCACCGACGTGTCGCGGCTGCAGCAGAGCACTGTTGGCCAGCCGGCCGAAGCCGTCGACCTGCCCGCGCTGGTGGAGGCCGTGCGCCTCGACATGGCGCCCGAGCTGGCCGCCGCCGCCGCCACGCTGGAAACCGAGCTCGAAGGCTGCCCGACGGTGCAGTTTTCGGCCAAAAACCTGCGCTCGGTAGTGTATAATCTGCTCAGCAACGCCATCAAATACCGCACGCCCCAGCGCCCGCCGCACGTGCGCCTGCACTGCCGCCACGTGGGCCGGCACGTGGTGCTGGAAGTGCACGACAACGGCCTGGGCCTGAGCGAAACCCAGCGTCTGGAGCTGTTTCAGCTGTTTCGGCGGCTGCACAACCACGTGCCCGGCTCGGGCGTGGGCCTCTACATGGTGAAGAAAATCGTGGAAAACGCCGGCGGCCGCATCGAGGTAAGCAGCGAGCTGAATGTGGGCACCACCTTCACCGTATATTTACCCGCCACCGAGTAGCTTCGTTGTCAGTTCATTTGCCAGCTCAACGCGCTTGCCGTCTGACAATCAGCAATTAAAAACCAAAGAAGATATGCAAAAGCTACCGAGTGTTCTGCTGATTGACGACGACCAGACCAACAACTTCCTCAACGAGCTGCTGATTAAAAAGCTCGACGTAACTGAGCGCGTACTGGTGGCCGAAAGCGGCAATGCGGCCCTCGACCTGCTGGCCCGCAACGCGCCCGACGCGCCCGCGCTCATTTTGCTCGATGTGAATATGCCCGGCATGAGCGGCATCCAGTTTCTGGAGGCCTACCGGCAGCTGCCCGCCGAGCAGCGCGGGGCCACCATCGTCGTGATGCTCACCACCACCATGGACGCCCGCGACCTGGGCCGCCTCGACGAGCTTTCCATTGCCGGCCTGGTCAGCAAGCCGCTCACCAAAGAAAAAGTTGATAACCTGCTGCAGCTCCATTTCCAGCGGCAGTTGGGCAGCTAGAAACTCAGGGTTCAGCGTCCTCAGTCCTCCCCCACCGCAATGCCCATCAGGCGCATGAGCTGGCTGGCGTTGAAGGAGCGGCAGACGCCGGGCGTGAGGTGGTAATCGAAGCGCAGGGTGCCGTCGGGGTTGAGGTAGGAGTTGAAGCTGACGTTGCGTACGTGCGCGGGCAGGTCGGTTTCGAGGGCGGCCAGCTCCAGATCGTGGGTGCTGATGAGGCCGCTGGCCGCCCGCTCGCGCAGCTGAAACACCAAGGCCCGCGCCCCGCGGTGCCGGTCGGCCGAGTTGGTGCCCTTCAGAATCTCATCAAGCAGATAGAACACCGGGATAGTACTTTGCACTTCGTTTTGAGCGCTTAGGCCGCTGGCCGAAGCCGTGGCTGGCGCGGTGGCCGATGACACGGATTGCGGGTCCGTCTGCTTTACTTCGGTCATATCCAGCAGCAGGCGCAGGCGCTTGAGCTCGGCGTAGAACGAGGACGTGCTTTCGGCCAGGTTGTCGTGGCTGCGCATGGCGGTGAACACCTGGGCGGGGCCGCAGCGGAACGTGCCGGCCGCCACTACCGCGCCGGCCTGGGCCAGCACCAGATTCAGGCCCACGGTGCGCAGAAACGTGCTTTTGCCGGCCATGTTCGAGCCCGTTACAATAACGGTTTGCCCCAGGCCGGCCATGCCGAAGCCGTTGCGCACGCCCTCGCCGCCGAACAGCAGCGGGTGGGCCAGGCCGGTGGCTTCCACGGTGAGGGCCGGGGCCGACAAATCGGGCGCGGCAAAAGTGGGGTTGGCGGCCCGGAAGGCGCCCAGGCTTACCAGCGCGTCCAGCTCGGCCGCCGCTTCGAGCAGCGGCTCCAGCCCCCCGCTGATACGACGCTTCCAGCGTTCCAGCTGCCAGATGCCCCACAGGTCCCACAGCAACAGCGTGTTCAGCGCGCCCGCCACGGCCGGGTTCTGGCGGGCCGAAAACCAGCCGGCAATGCCCGCCAGCCGTTTCAGCAGCCGGGCCGCGGCGGTGTTGCCGGTGTCGTGCAGGGTGCGGTGCAGCCGCTGCAGCGCCGGACTCTGCCAGGTGCCGCCCTCGAAGTGTTCCAGCTGGTCGTGGGCGGCCCGCAGTGCGTCGCGCATGGTGGTGGCGTGCTCGTAGTAGCGGGCCCGCACCTGCCCGAAAGCGCCATTGAGCGCCACTGCGGGCAGCAACAGCAGCAGCCACTGGGCGCCGTAGCCGCCGAGCATCAGCCCCACGCCCGCCAGACTCAGCAGCGGCACCAGCCCCAGCAGCGGCAGCACCCAGCCGCGGCCCACGAAAAAATCGGGCTCACGCAGCCAGCCGGCAAACTGGCGCGGGTCGGTTTCCTGGCGTGGGTAGTGCCGGGCGCGGGCCTGCCACTCCTGCTGCCACTGCACTTCGGGGGCCAGCTCGGCGGCGGCCTGCTGCCGCTCCAGCACGGTTTCGGGCGCCGCCGGGGCCAGCAGCCAGCCCGCCAGCCAGTCTTGCCCCAGCCGCGAGGTGCTGCGGTTGAGCAGCTGAAACAGCGAATGGTCGCCGAACACGTCGAGGTCGGCGGCATAAGGGTGCTGGGCATCGAGGTAGCGGCGGCCGGGGTCGAAGCCGGCCAGCTTGCCGGCCAGCCGGGCCAGCTCATCCTGGTTGAGCTGGGCCAGCAGCCGGTGATGCTCGCGGCGGTAGCCCACGGCATCGTGCCAGCGCACCAGCCCGATGAACACCAGGTAGGCCCCCAGGCCCAGCCCCAGCGCGGCGGCCGTCTGGCCCGCGCTCAGCAGCGCCCAGATGCCGGCCGCGGCGGCCAGAAACACGGCCAGCCGCACCAGCGCCACCGTCCGGTGCCGCCCGGCAAAGTGCGCCTCCCGGGCCGTGTGCTGGGTCAGGTTTTCCTGGAAGAGGTCGGCGGGGTCAATAGTCAGCTGTCGGAAATCGGACACGTCGGGGCAAATGGGGTGGCGGGCTGATGAGATATTGAGCAAAGATACTGTCATCCTGAGCGGAGCGAAGGATGACAGGTGGCTTCTTACTCTTTCCCTTAAAACCACCGTTCCCACCCAAAATGCCGAACTTGAAGGGCGGCGGGTACGGTTGTTGTACCGGGCGCCCGCTTTCCGTCCTGCCTTACTTCTATGAAAAAGTCTGCTCATTCGCTTTTCCTGGTCGCCGTGCTGAGCGCCGCCGCCCTTGCGCCGGCCGCCGCCCAGCAGAAGCTCAAGTACCCCAAAGCCCCGGCTGCCAACGCCATTTACGACGCCGTGGAGCAGCCCGCCCTGCCCGCCGGTGGCGTGGAAGCCTTCGCCCGATACCTCTCCGACAACCAGCAATACCCCACGGCCGCCTTGCAGGCCGGCGCCCAGGGCACGGTAGTGGTGAAGTTCGTGGTCGAGAAAACCGGCTCGCTTTCCGACGTGGCCGTGGCCCAGCCCGGCAACGCCCTGCTCGATGCCGAAGCCGTGCGCCTCATTAAAGCCGCCCCGCGCTGGACGCCCGCCCGCCACCGCGGCGGCGTGGTGCGCCAAAGCCAGCAGGTGCCCATCACATTCCAGATTCCGGGCGAAGCAGCGGCGGCTCCGGCGGTTACTCCGGCTTCAGCTGGCGCGGCGGCCGGCGGCACCACCCAGGTAGTTACTGCCGACCGCCCGGCCCGGCCGGTGGGCGGCACCGAGGCCTTTTTCGAGTGGATTCAGACCAACCAGAAATACCCAGCCCTGGCCCTGCAGCGCAAAGTGGATGGCAAGGTGATGATGGAGTTCGTGATAGAAAAAGACGGCTCGCTCAACGATGTCAAGGTAATCAAGCGGCTGGGCTCGGGGCTGGATGAGGAGGCCATCCGGCTGCTGAAGGCGGCGCCCAAGTGGGAGCCGGCCCTCTATAAAGGCCAGCCGGTAAAGCAAAAGATGGTGTTGCCGGTTGTATTCTCGTTATAAGCCCAACCGTTGTCGGGTAGCTGCCCATAAGGGGTCGTCACTTCCCTGATAACTGCTCCCGAATACCTACTCCTGCCTCCTTCCCTGCTCCATGTTATCCCCTTTGCCCCTGCTTTCTGCCCCGCCCGTTGCCTTTGGTACGCCTTTGCCGCTGCCCAGCAGCTTCTCCATCTGGCCCTACCAGGCGCGGTTTAGGCAGGCGGCCCAGAAGGTGGCTACCGGCCTCTTCGATGCCCTCGACGAAGACCTCGACCCCTATGTGTACCTGCTGGCGTTGCCAATGGATGCCGTGGGTCTGGACGACGGGGAGCTGCCGGCGGCTGCCGAGTTTGAGCCCGCCGACGGCACGCTGTCCGCCCACCACTTTGCGCGGGTGCTGGAACGGGGCCACGCGCTGCAGCTGGCCCACAACTGGCAGCTGACCGACCCCGACATCGAAAGCGAGGATATGCAGCGCCGCAAGCAGTTCGGCCGGGGTGTGCGGCTGGCGGTGCAGGAAGTGCTCGACGAGCTCGATGCCACCGCCAAGCGCCTGTCCTTCGCCGGCTGGCCCGCCCAAATTGGTCGGTTTGCTGTGATGCCGGTGCTGCGGCTCAACCGCAAGGTGTACAACAGCTACCCTTCGCTGCAGCCCAACCGCTTCTACACCGACGGCCGCCAGCTGCCCCACTCGCTGATTCAGGCGGCCATTCTGCGCTTCAACGAAGACTGCATCAAGTCGCTGACCGAGCCGGAGCCGGGTTCGGGCCTGCTCATCCGCCCGCGCGACACCGACGAGATTATCCGCTCGGCGGGCAAGCTGTTCATGGACACGCCGGCCCAGGACATGGGCATGAACCCGGTGGCTACCAAGCTGTTTGCCACCTGCAACACCATCTCGTCGTTGCGCTACGAAGGGGCCGAAGGCGTGGGCAAGCTGCTGCTGGCCCGCCGCGGCCACCCCAACCTGACCGAGGTGTTTGCCCTCACCTGCCCCACCCCGCTCACCGACTACCGGGCCGTACGCAAGCTGCTCGAAATGACCACCGCCGACGTGAGTTTGCTGGCCGACGGCGAAAACGTGTACGCCCTGGGCCGGCAGGTGGGTCAGTACGATGCCGCCCGCGAAGATTTGTTCGTCATCAGCTTCATTACGCACTACGCCTGGGAGTTTCAGCACGGCGGGCAGGTGCTGATGCGCGCCCACTACGGCCACCCCAGCCTGCCCCGCGCCCGCCTCAACCGCACCAAGTTCCGCCGCGACCTGCGCCGCACGTTCCAGCTGGTGGAGGCCGCCAAAATCGAAAAGCTCTGGGATGTGGTGCTCGAAGCCAGCCGCCAGAAGCACGGCACGCTGCTCGTCATCACCACCGAGGCGCTGGCCGAAGCCGACCGCCTGAAAATGCAATGCACGCTCATCGAGCCCGTGCCGCTCACCCCGCTCATCACCCGCCTCGTCACGGCCATCGACGGGGCTGTGCTCCTCGACCCGGAAGGCTACTGCTACTCCATCGGCGTGATTCTGGACGGCAAGGCCACCGGCCGCGGCACCAGCACCCGCGGCGCCCGCTACAACTCGGCCATCCGCTACGTCGAAAGCAGCCCTTACCCCTGCCTGGCCATCGTCGTGAGCGAAGACGGCCTGATGGACGTCATTACGAAGGAGAGTTTGCGCGAGGAATAGCGGTAAGTGATGCTGTCATCCTGAGCTTGCGAAGGACCTTATCACGCTAGAACGCCATTGTTAAGGCAGTTTTTGCGTGATAAGGTCCTTCGCAAGCTCAGGATGACAGACGGGTTCACCCCTTCGCCCGAAACGACCACGTAACCCGGAAAACGGCTACCGGGTCACCGGCTTCATCGACGCCGGTGCTGGTGGCCACTACCGTGCGGCCTTCGCCGGTGGCGCGGCTTTCGGCAATGGCCTGGCCGATGGCGGCGCCATCGGGACAGGTGAAGCGGATGAGGCCCACGGCTTTCTTGGTGAAATCGGCCTCCAGGCCCACCACCAGCATCGATACCGGCGCGCCGCTTTGCACGTGCATCATAGCCAGCAGGCCGCTGGCCATTTCGGCCGCCATGCTCAGGCAGGCAAAGTAGATGCTTTTAAACGGATTCTGGGTCAGATACTTGTAGGGCACCGTGATGGTGCACTGCTCCGGCCGCACTTCAGCCACGCGCAGACCGGCCAGGTAGGCCATCGGCAGCCTGCGCAGCATGAACAGCTTCAGCTTCAGCGGATTGCTGATGTCGCGCCGGAATTTTTCGAGGCGGGCAGAATCGGGCGCGGCGGGCGTGGTGGGGTTGGGCATGACGATAGGGTTTTCTACAAGAAACGGAATTTAGTCGGCATGCCGACTAAATTCCTTGACGGGCGTTTCAAGCAGACCGGTATGTGGCCCGGGGTTTAATCGGCAGGCCACGCGTACCGGGCAACGCTGTCGAGCTACGGACTGAAATTCGGGCCACCCGCAATCAACGTCGATGTGCTACTTTTTCCGCGCGGCCGGCCGCTTTCTGGTCGCCTTATCCGGCGCCGCGGGCCGCACTACCAGCTCCTGGTAGCCGAAAGTAGCATCGGTTTCGCGCCGAAATTCCAGGGCCGGCAGCTCGCCGATAACCAGTTCGGCGGTGGTGTAAATGCTATTGCCATCAAGCAAATGCCCGCCCAGCGTGCGGCCCGTCGAGTCGGCCACCGACAGGTGCAGGTGGCTGCCGTTTACCGAAAGCGTACCAACCAACGATACGATTTCAAAATGCCCCTGATACACGCTGGGCCCCTCCTGGTTGGCCAGCCGGAGCGTGGCAGTGGTCAGGCTACCGACGCCCGTGAGCACGCAGGCGGCTTGCAGATTGTGCGCCTGCGCGAAAGCCAGCAACTCGCGCCGCAAATCCTGCCCCGGCCGCAGCCGCAGAGCGTAGGTGCGCAGCGGCGACGAGGTGGCGGGAGCATCGGTAGCGGGCATAGCAGGGGCGGTTTGGGCAGCGGCCGAAGCAGCGAAAAGCAGCAGGGCCGCGAGTAGCAGACGGGGCATAAGTGAAGAAGGTTTCAAGCAGAAAACAGCCGCAAAGCTTTTATAACACGAGCCGCAGCACGACTGTAGCGCGAAGCTCCAGCTTCGCGTTTCCTTGAACGACACCGTAACAAAGTCAGCAGCGATGCACGAAACCGGAGATTCGCGCTAAAGTTGTGCTACAGCTACTTCTTCTCCAGCACCAGCACCACCTTGTTGAAGTTAGCCGCCGCATTCACCACTTCGCGGAAAGCCTGGAAATCGGCTTTGGGCCAGTAAATCTGGCGGTAGTACTCGCCGATGGTAACCGTGACCTGCTGGCCCTGCTGCACGTAGCCGGATTTGAACAGGAACTCGGGGCCGGCGGCGGTGGGGCCGGCCTGCACGTCCATGTTCAAATCGGCGAGGTTGCGCACCTGGTAACCGGCGGGCAGCGTGAAGGTAATGGTGCGGTTGTAGCGGCGGTTGAACTCGTTTTCCACGTCGTACTGGCGCTCCTCACTCTGGTACAGCTCCGACTGCGGCCCGAGCAGCGTCCCGATTTTGAACAGGTATTTGGGTCCGGCCCGGTCAAGCAGCGCCACCGACTCCAGCGTAGCATCCACGATAAACGGCTTCTCCAGCGGGTTCAGGCCACTTTCGCCGTTCGTCACGCTTATCTTCTGGAACACGCCATCGGGCACGTTGCTCTTGACGATGCTTTCGAGCACCTCCTGCCGCTTATCGTCGGGCACGAAGGCCAGGAAGGGCTGGATGGGCTGCGCCGAATAGCCGCCCAGCGTCTGGCGAATAGTAACCGTGCTCTTGTCGAGGTTGGGCGCAAACTGCACGTCGATGGTTAGGTCGTTCGGGCTCTGGTCGGCGGTGGTCGTCGGGATGTCGCCGATGGTGCCCACGGCGGTTTCGGTGGCGCCCAGCTGCACGCGGCGCACAAACAGGCCTTTATTGGCCGTCCACTCGGCCGGAATCAGGGGCAGGCGGTAGTCGGCGCGGCCGGGAGCCAGCCACTGCCTGGTGGCGGGCAGGAAGAAAACCGGGTGGTCGATGTAGTTCCAGGTGTCAAAGGCCTCGTCGAAGGGCGTGTCGGTGCGGTCGGAGGTCATCACCAGTTCATTGGCGATGTTGAGCCGGCTCATCAGGGCCGCAAACAGCCGGGCCGAGCCCATTTCGGAGGCGGCGCGAGCGACTAGTACGTCGGTCAGCTTGTCGGGGCCGCCTTCGGTTCCCAGCTGGAAGTTGGCTTTTAGGTAGTTTTCCAGGGCCGGCAGCGGCTGGTTGGCGGGCAGTTTCGCCTGTTTTAGCAGCTTGTCCACGGCCTTCAGCTCATCCTTGTTCCACTGATAAATCTGCTCGTAGAGGTAGCGGCTGGCATCGGCCCACGTAAAGGCCCGCTGCCGGCCCTGGCTGGCATTGTAGGCCAGCTTGTACTCCAGGCGCTGGCGCCGGGCCGCCACGTTGGCAAAGCCCTCCTCGCGCAACGCCGGCACATCGCGCAACGACAGGCCAATGATGCGCTTGCCGTCCTGCACGGTGTCGGGCAGCAGGCCGCCGGGGTAGCGGTACATTTCGTAGGTCAGGTTCTCGGGTGTGATGAGCTCGATGCGCATTTCGCGCACCGGCACCTCGCTTTGCAGGTTAATGCGGCCGAAATACTGCGCCGGCCGCTCGCGGGTGAACAGGTACTCGATTTCGCTGCCCTTCTCCACGCCTTCCACCGCAAACACCTTGTAGCCGCGGCCGCCGTCCTCGTCCTTGAGCTCCTTCATGTTGCTCTCGGCCACATCCACAATCACGCCCCGGGGGCTGATGGTGCGGGCCTTGAGCTGCACGATGCGGCCGTTTTCCTGCACCGGCAGGTAAATTTTGTTGAACCGCTCAATGCCGTCGGAAGAGTTCACGCGCACAATCCGGTGGTCGACGGAGTACAGCCGCATTTCCTGCCGGCCATCGAGGGCCAGTTCCTCGCTGCGGAAGTCGCGCAGCATCACGGCGGGCTGCTGGGCTTCGGTGGCGGTAAGCGTGGCGGGTTTGCGCCGGGCCTGCCAATCGTAGCGGGCGTGGGTAAGGGTGGCAGGCAGGGCCTGGGCGCGCAGCAGCGCGGGCAACAGCACCAGCAGCAGCGCCAGCAGGCGGCTCGCGGGGGTAGTAATAGTCTTCACGGAGAGATAAGAGGAACTGATGCGCAAGGATTGCAAACCAGCCATCAGGCCTTTTTGCGCTTGAGGATGATGGCGTCGCGGTAGGCGGCGTTGAGCTGGTCGACCACGGTATTCCACTGGTTGAATTGGGCGGGTTCGAGCAGCAGGTAATCCACGTAGATTTCCTTCTGCTGAATGATTTTGTTGCCCTGCCGCGAGTAGCGAATGCTAAAGCCCAGCATATCGGCGCGGCCCTCGGCGTTGGGCGGCAGGTAGCTTACCTCGTAGCCCTCGGGCACCTCGAACTCGGTGCGGAACAGGTTGGTCTGGTGGAAGTCGTTCACGCGGGCCAGGGTGCGCTTGGCGGGGTCGAGGCGGTCGGCGCTGTAGCGCTGGTCGAGGTTGAGGTTGACGTACACCTCATCGTCGAGCCGCTGCACGTAATCCTGCAGGCGGTAGTCGTAGTCCACGGTCAGGGCCTGGTCGCGGGCGTCGAGGTGGTGCACGGCGTACTGGTCGACGAAGAACTTGTTGTTGCCGCGCTCCAGCAGGCCTTTCACCACCTTGGCTTCTTCGGCGGGGTTGAGCCCGTCGAGGGCGTAGCTCTGGTTTACTTTGGCGTAGCCACTCAGCGCCAGCTGGCCGCGGCCGCGCAGCCCGGCCGTGCCATCGAGCACCACCACCGAGCTATCGACGGTGCGGCTGCGCTGGCGGGCCATCACGGGCACGGGCACCACCCGGCTGTGCTCCCCATCGAGGGCCAGCAGCGCATCCTTGCCCTGAATCATGGACGAGGGCATGCCGTAGGGCGTGTATTTGCTGGTGGCGTCGAGGAACACGTACTGGCCGGGGTGGGGCTCGTAGGTGGTTATCATGTGGTTATCGACGCCGGGCGTGGCCAGCTCGGCGTAGCGGTAGGGCAGGTCGCGGGTGCCAATCCAGGTGCGGTACGATTTCACGCCGGCCAGCCGCAGCATCTCGTGGAGCAGGTTGGCCATGTCCTTGCAGTCGCCGTAGCGGTTGGCGTACACCCGGCCGGCATCGTGCGGAATAAAGCCGCGCAGGCCGTTTTCGAACGCAATGTAGCGCACGTGGTCCTGCACCCAGTAGTAGATGCGGGCCACCTTTTCGGGCTCGGTGCGGGCGCCGGCCGTGAGCGAGTCCACTACTTGCCGCAGGGCCGGGCTTTCCTGCTTGTCGAGGTTTTTCACGAAGCCCGCGTACAGATTGTACAGCTCGGGCACGCCACCCAGCAGCCGGCGCGGCTGCCCGTTCACCTGCGCTTCCTCCACGAAATACACCAGATGGGGCAGGTAGTAGAGCATTTCGGGCCCGTCGGCTTCGCTTGGGGCCGCCGGCAGGTTGTCGGCCACCCAGCGGTGGATGACGTTGGCGCCCTTTTCCTGACGGGTGTAGGTGACTTTGCCCGCCGGAATGTTGAATTGCTTGCTGTTGAGGCGCACCGTGCGCGGCGCCGTGATTACCAGCTCGGCGTGCAGCATGGGTACGTGGCTGGCAAACAGGAAGGGCAGCAGAAAGCGGGCGTCGGAGTGGCGCACGGTGTAGTCGAGCACGGTGCGCACGCCGGGGGCCACGGCCGGGTAGCCGAATTTCACCACCCGCGTATCATCGAAAAAGATGCCCGGCCGGATGTCGAACTTATCCTTGAACTCGCTCACCTTGATGGCCTTGTAACCGTTGCCGGCGGGCAGCAGCGTGCGGGCCTCGATGCGCTGGAGGCGGTTGAAGTGGGAGCTGGACACCTGGTCGGGCGCGTACGGGGCCGACTGCGGCCCCAGGTGCAGCATGTCGTAGGAGTGGCGGGCCAGCACCTGCACCGAGTCGCCCTTCACCTCCACCGTCAGCTCCTGGCGGTAGTCGAGGTATACGGCCTTTTCGGTGGGGAACTGCTGCCGGAGCCGGGCAAACTGTGCCCCCGCGTTCTGGGCCAGAGCCGGTACGTTCAGCACCAGCAACCACAGCGCCCAGCAAGCGAAAGCCGAACGACGAATTTTAGCGGCTTCCATAGAGGTGGGCATTCCAGTAGTGGTCGGTGCGCAGGGCTTTGCCCTGGGCGTCGTAGTACACGGTAGGGCCGGCCTTTTCGCCGCAACGGAAGGTTTCCTCGCGCTCCAGGGTGCCATCGGGCCGGAAGTAGCGGGCGCGGCCGTGCAGCTCGCTGAAGCGGTAGGGTTCTTCTTCCTGCACTTTGCCGTTGGGATAGTAGGTAACGATGGTACCGTGCAGCTGGCCGTCGGCGTTGTTTTCGAGGCGGCGGTACACCTGGCCCGAGCTGTAGTAGTAGGTGCGCGGGCCGGTCAGCTGGCCTTTCTGGTAGGTTTCGGTGGCGGCGGGCTTGCCGTTGGCGAACCTGGTGCCGATGGCCGCGGCCGCGGGCTGCAGGGCGCTGCCGGCGGGCGCATTGGCGCCGCGGAAGCCGAGCAATTCGCCGTTTTCGTACACCTTCTCCAGCAGCAGCTCGCCGCTCATGTTGTACACGCGCAGCGAGCCGTTGAGCTCGTTGCCGGCGTACTGGGCCACGCGCTCGGGCTGGCCGTTCTCGAAGAACGCCTGCAGCTCTCCCTCAAGCACGCCGGCCCGGTAGCTGGTCCTGACGTTTACTTTGCCCGACGGATAATAGCGGATCCACTCGCCATCAGGCTGGCCGCTGCGGTACTGGCCCTGCTCAATCAGCTGGCCCGTGAGGGGGTGGTAGCGCCGGAATGCGCCCTCGCGCTTGCCCTGGTAGTAGGTGGTGCTGATTTCGGTTTTGCCGTTGGGCAGCAGCCACTTTTCGTCGCCCTGGTACTCGTAGCACTGCCAGCCGCTGGCAATGCGGGGCTGGCCGCCGGGGTAGCGCAGCGTCAGGGCCTTGGTGTCGGGCTCGATGCTGAGGCGGTCGATTACCCGGCCAGTCGAGTCGAACGACACCACGCTGCGGAGCCGGTCGTACTGCAGCCAGCGTTCCTGCGTGAGCTGGCCGCCGGGCGTGTAGTAGCGCGTGTAGCCCTGCAGGTCCTCCCCATCCAGGTTGTATTCCTGGCTGAGCTGGCCCGTGGGATAGTACTCCAGCCAGGTACCGCGCTGCTCCCCGCCCTGGTAGAAGCCGGTGCGCTGGAGCTGGCCGTGGTCGAAAAACAGCTCGTAAAGTCCCTCCAGCGCGCCGCCCTGGTAGTTGGTGCGCTGCTGCAGCCGGCCGGTGCTGGTGTACAGCTCCTCGGCGCCCTCCTGCCGGCCCTGCTGGTAGCGGCGCACTATGCTCAGGCTGCCGTCGCGCCGGAACCAGCGCCACTCGCCGTTTCGCTGGCCATCGAGGTAGGCGCCGGTTACCGACACTTTACCATTGGGGTGCAGCCCCTTAAAGCTGGTCGAGCCCTTGGCGGCCACTTTGGTCTGGCTCAGTTGCTTGCCGGCCGTATCGAAGTACGCCACCCGGGCCACCCGGCCCTGCACATAATCGGTTTCCGCAGCGAGGCGGCCCTGAGCATCGTAATCTTTGTAAGTACCCTGCAGCTCGCCGGTGGCGGGGTCGAAGGTCTGGTCTTCACTGATTTTGCCGGAAGCATAAAACGTCTGCCAGGGGCCCACCTGCCGGCCTTTGTCGTAGCGGCCTGTGCTGGCCGGCTGGCCGTTGGCATGGAAATCCTGGTAGTCGCCGTGCAGCTCGCCCTGCTCGTAGCCGCCCTTGCGCTCCAGCTTCCCGGTGGTGTAAAACACCTCAAACGGCCCCTGCCGCTGGCCGGCCACGTAGTTGAATTTGGTTTCTACCGTGCCATCGGGGTAGTAGTTTATCGAGGTGCCTTCGAGCTTATCGGAGCGGTAGCCGGAGCGGCGCTGCAGCTTGCCATCGGGGTAGTAGTACAGCGCTTCGCCGTTGATGTCGCCGTTTTCGTAGGGGTCGACTTCGCGCAGCGCGCCGCAGTAGTGGTACAGGTTGGCCTTGCCCACAATGGTGCCGGCCTTATAGGTGCCCTCCACCATGCGCGCCCCGTTGTTGAAATACTCCAGGTAGCGGCCGTCGAGCTTGCCGTCGGCGTTGTAGTTGAGCTCCTTCTGCAGGCGACTGTTGGCGTAGTACTCGCGCCAGGGCCCCACCATGTTGTTGGCCGCGTAGTTGCCTTCCTCCGTGATGCAGCCCGCGCCGTCCACCGTCTGCCAGGGGCCGCGGCGGTTGGTTAACGTGCCGTTCTGGTTGTCGGCCTCCCCCACAGCTATCAGGTCGCCATCCGAAAACCAGCCCGGCCGGTAGGTGCCGGCGGGCTGGCCGGCCACCTGCTGCCGGTCGCGCAGGCTCAGCAGGGCCAAAGCCACATCCTTGCTCATGCGCTCAATTTTCTTCTTATTGGAATCCACCCACTTGGCGGCCCGCTTGTCGTCGGCCGAGTACAGAATGAGGTAGGTGAAGGCCGTCAGGTTGTCGTCGCGGCGCAGGGCCTGCACCAGCGGCCCGTAGGCGCGCAGCCAGAGGTCGGTTTCGGCCGGGCCGGCGGCCGGAAATTTCTCCACCAGCAGCTGAGCCTGCTTCACAATGTTGGCGTCGAACTTCACCTTCGAGGTGTATTCCTTGCGCATAGCCACGCGCGAATTCAGCAGCAAATCCAGCTCCTGAAATGCCTGGTTGGGCACGAACGGCTTTTCGCGGTCCTTTTCCGGCACTTCCATCGCGCCGGCCGCAATACTCTCGGCCAGCGACAACACTGCGTTGCTGTTTTCCTGGTCGGGGGCCAGGGCCAGCTGCGTCAGCAGGCTGATGAGGGCGCGGGCGGTCTGGCCCTGCTCCAGCGCCAGCCAGGCCAGCTGGTAGTGGGTGGGCCCGTGCAGCGGGTTCAGCTCCAGGCTGCGCTGCCAGTTCAGCAGCGCCTCGGGCCGCCGCTTCAGCAGGTCGTAGCTTACTCCCTGGTTGAAATACAGCGGCTGGCTGTAAGGGAAGCGCCGCAGCCCGTCGGCGTAAGCCTGAAAAGTGGCGGCTTCGTTTTTGAGGTTTTCCTCGGCATCGGCCAGCACCAGATACGGCTGGGCACTGTGCTGGCGCAGCTCGATGGCCCGGCGGCTGGTGGCGGCGGCCTCGGCAAACTGCTTGTTGCGCAGGTAAGCCAGCGACAAATCGCCCAGCATACTCACGTAGGCCGAGTCGGAGGAAGGCAGCCGCAGATATTCGCGGATGGCACCGGCAAAATCGCCCTGATCAAAGAGCGGGTTCGCCGCCTCCACAACACTGGCAAAAGTTGGCAGAGTGCTAACGGGGCGCGCCGCGCTGGTGGTGGGGGTTGCCTGCTGGGCCAGGGCCATACCGGCGCTGCCGGTCCAGAGCCCCAGACACAGGCCGTACGTAGAAATGCGCATCAAGTACACTATATAGAACACCTCACGAACGCCGCCGCCCTCGCGGCGCGCTCTTGATAGTTCCACAAGTATACCGGATTCAGCCGGCTTGTAAAAGGCAAACGCCCACCCGTAATCCTATTTATTTCAAGTCTCACGCAAGCCGCCCGCCAGCGGGCGCTGCCGGCCGGTTAGCGGACCTGAGCCGGCCTTTATTTATTGAAGCTCACGTTGCCGTAGCGCACCCGCACGTTCACGTTGCCGGAATTGCGGGCCGAAGCGGTACCGAATGTGCCCTGCGTATCGCTGGAAGTGGGGCTGTTTTCTTCCGAGGCCACTTTCACCAGACGTTTATCCACCAGCAACTGGCCGTGCTCGGTGGTTACGTCGAAGCCGAAGGCGGCCTCGTCAGGGAAGTTGAGCAGGATGGTGCTGTAGCCGCCATCGACGGTAATCTGCCGGAAGTTGGGGCCGGTGTTGCGCACCTCGAAGCTGGGGCTGTACTGCACCTTCATATCCAGCGCGCTGTTGAGCTTATCCACGCTGAAGCGGGCGTAGCCCGAGCTGCCGCGCAGGTTCTGCACCGTGCCCAGGGCCACGTCGCCGTACTTGCTGTGCACGGTCAGGTCGCGCACCAGCACAATATCAATATCCGAATAGTTGCTGTTCAACTCCACGCTGCCGCCCTCGGTGAGGCGCACTTTGGCGTAGGAGGCCTCGATGCTGGCCCGGCGGGCGTAGGGCACGGCGGCGCGGGCATTGGTCAGCCGCAGGCTGTTGCGCGGGCCTTCGAGGCGGGCCGTGCGCAGGTGTCCGTACTCCACGGCCAGTTCGGTGGCCCCAGTCAGGTCGCCGGTCAGGCTGATTTCGCCGAAGGCATTGTGCAGCGCCAGCGGGTTGTTGGCCGGCACCCACACGGTGTAGTTCACTTCGTAGAGCTTCACCTGGCTGCGGCACTCGCGGGGCAGCTCGCCAAAGCGCGACCGGGCCGAGATACCGCCCGTAGCCGGGTCGCGGCCCACCAGCTGCACGGCAATCATGGCCTGCAGCTCCTCGGCCTTGGCGTCGGTTTCGGCCCTCGTGATGATGGTAACGTCGGTGCGGATTTCGGGGCGGCTCCACACGTTTACCTGCACCTTGCCGTAGCGCGTGTCGAGGGTGTAGAGCGTGGTGGGGCTGGTGGGGAAGGTACGGCTGAGCTTGCGCACCTTTTCCACGGCCGGCGCGGCGGCCCCATCGTTCTGGGCCGGCCCTTGCTCGGGGGTGCCCGGCGTGGGGTCCTGGTCGGCCGGCGCGGTCTGGGCCCCGCTCATGCGGGGCGCCGCCGGCCCCCACTGCCCGGGCAGCGGCGCGGCCGCCGGCTCGCAGAAATGCGCGTCGGCGGGGCCGGCCGGGGCCAGCACCTGGGCCCGGGTGGTGCCCAGGGCCAGGCTCAGCAGAGCCACCAACGCCAGCCGGAATTGGCTGGCGTGGGCGCTATTTATCCGAAACCGAAGCATGCGTTAGGGTAAGCGGCGGCTGTCGGCCACCATGTAGGGTTGGGTGTGGTACTCGCGGATCTGCTCGCGGGTGCGCAGCTGCTGGCCCAGCAAGTCGAGCCGGATTTGCATGTTACGATTCATGGCCTCCAGCACCATTTCGGGCTCAGGGTTCTGGTAAAGCTCGGTTTTGAGCTGCTGATACGCAGCGTCGAGCGAGGCCAGCTCCTGCTGCCAGTCGGCCTGCGGCGCATCCAGCCCCGTTTCCTCATCTACCTGGTACAGCTCCTGCTGACGCTCGGTTAGCTGCGAGGCATAGTACGTTTCGAGGCGCTGCACGGCGCTGGCCAGCCGCTGCTCGGGGCCCATCGAAGCCGCCGAGGCCAGCTCGGGCACCGTGTACGGCGGCAGCTCAGGCGTTGCCGGGGGTAGCGCGGCGGTATCGGCCGAGCGCGTCCAGGGGCCGGACTGAGGCTGTTGCTGCCAGGCCCAGGTGCCCAGCAGCAGCAACGCCGCCACGGCGGCGGCAATGCCGTAGGGCCGGGCCGAGCGCACGGCAGCAGCGGTAGTTTCGGGGGCAGTTCCGGCTACCGGGCCGGCGGCCGGAGTTGCCGATGGGAACAGGGGCAGCACCCGGGCGGGCGCCGTTTCGGGGTGCGGGTCGGGGGCGGCAGAGGCCGCGTCCAAGTCCTGGGCAATGGCTTCCCACAGGTCCGGGCGCGGCTCAAACGCGTCGAAATCGGCGCGATGGTGGTCCACGAAGGTTTCCAGTCCGGGGTGAATGCTTTTCATGACAAAGGTGGTAACGGGGCTGCGCGGCGGGTCGGGCGGGGGGTGGGCCAGCGCCGCGCGGCTAGTTGGATGGGCTAAAGGAGAACGGTGGGAAAATGCTTAGGTGAGGGATACAACAGGCAAATGGCAGCCGCGGAATAAGCGTTCAACTCTTTCGGTTTGCTGCGCGCCGGCTACAGTCCGTGCTGGCGGGCCAGTTCGAGCAGCTTCTTACGGGCGCGGCTGTATTGAGATTTGGAAGTGGATTCGCTGATGTTGAGAATGCCGGCAATTTCGGCGTGGTCGTAGCCTTCGAGCAGATACAGCGTGAGTACCACGCGGTAGCCGTCGGGCAGTTCCTGCACGCAGCGGCGCACCACATCGGCCCGCCAGCTGGTTATTTCCGGGTCGGGGCCTTGGTCGGGGGCCTCGGCGGCGCCGTCGTGCTGCTCGCCCAGCGGCACCAGGCTCAGGCGCCGGTTGCGCAGGCAGTTGATGCTTTTGTTGATGACGATGCGCTTAAGCCAGGAGCCGAACGAGGAGTCACCCTTGTAGCTGTGCAGCTCGCGGAAGGCGCTCAGAAACGCTTCCTGCAACACATCCTCGGCCTCGGCATAGTCGCCGGTGATGCGCAGCGAGGCGTTGAACATGGCCTTGGAGTAGCGCTTGTAGATTTCGGCCTGGGCGCGCCGGTCGCCTAAGCGGCACCGCTCGACCAGCGGCGCGGTGATGTCGGTGTAAGCAAAAGCCTCCATAGGATGTGGCAGTAGCGGGACGGATAAAGGGGGAACGGTAAATATCCCACTTTCCGGGCAAACCGGCCCCGGGCCGGCGGGTAAGCAGCACAAAGACCACCGCCCCGGCCGGTAGTTGCACCCCGCAGCTAAGACACCCGCTAAGTGCAGTTTGTTCAGCATCCTGACGGATGGGCCGTCAGATTTTCCGAATATAGGACTTACGCAAAAGGGGGCCGTAGGCTTGTAGCGCGAAGCTTCCGCTTCGCGTAACGTTGAACATAATCACCTAGCAGTCAGCAAGGATACGCGAAGCGGAAGCTTCGCGCTACAATCGTTCTGCGTAAGTCCTAGAATAAATACAACGCCAAACGGCCCGCCCGGTAAAACCGAGCGGGCCGTTTATGCAATCTCAAAACGCAACAGTTACACGTCGAACTTGATGCCCTGGGCTAGCGGCAGCGTGGTGCTGTAGTTGATGGTGTTGGTCTGGCGGCGCATATACACTTTCCAGGCGTCGGAGCCGGACTCGCGGCCGCCGCCGGTTTCCTTCTCGCCCCCGAAGGCACCGCCGATTTCGGCCCCGCTCGTGCCGATGTTCACGTTGGCAATACCGCAGTCGGAGCCCGCCTGGCTGAGGAAGGCCTCCGCTTCGCGCATATTCAGCGTGAAGATGCTCGACGACAGCCCCTGGCGCACGCCGTTCTGCAGGTCGATGGCGTTGGTCACGTCGCCGCTGTACTTGATCAGGTACAGAATGGGCGCGAAGGTTTCGTCCTGCACCGTGGCGTATTCGTTCTTCGCTTCCACGATGGCCGGTGTCACGTAGGTGCCGGTTTCGTAACCTTCGCCTTCAAGAATTTCGCCGCCGATAAGCAGCTTCCCGCCTTCGGCTTGCACCGCTTTCAGGGCCTTCTGGAAGCCGTCCACCGAATCCTTGTCAATCAGCGGGCCGACCAGGGTGCCTTCCTGCAGCGGGTGGCCGATGGGCAGCGAGGGGTAGATTTTGAGCAGGCGCGCCTTCACGTCGTCGTAAATCGAGTCGTGGATGATAAGGCGGCGCGTGCTGGTGCAACGCTGCCCGCAGGTGCCCACGGCCCCGAACACGATGCCCGGCATGGCAATGCTCAGGTCGGCGTGCTCGGTGAGGATGATGGCGTTGTTGCCGCCCAGTTCCAGCAACGACTTGCCTAGGCGGGCGCCCACGGCCTCCCCTACCTTCTTGCCCATGCGGGTGCTGCCGGTGGCCGACACCAGCGGCACGCGTCCATCAGCCGCCATTTTGGCCCCGATTTCCGCGTCGCCGATAATCAGGTTGAAGATGCCCTCGGGCAGCTCGTTCTCTTCGAGCACGCTCTTGATGATGTGCTGCACGGCTACGCCGGTGAGCGGGGTTTTCTCGGAAGGCTTCCAGATGCAGGTGTCGCCGCAGACGGCGGCCAGCATGGCGTTCCAGCTCCACACGGCCACCGGAAAGTTGAAGGCCGAGATGATGCCCACCACGCCCAGCGGGTGGTACTGCTCGTACATGCGGTGGGCGGGGCGCTCCGAGTGCATGGTCAGGCCGTGCAGCTGGCGCGAGAGGCCCACGGCGAAGTCGCAGATGTCAATCATTTCCTGCACCTCGCCAAGGCCTTCCTGCAGGATTTTGCCCATCTCGTAGCTCACCAGCTTACCCAGGTCGTCCTTGTGGTCGCGGAGCTTGTTGCCAATCTGGCGCACGATTTCGCCGCGCTTGGGCGCCGGCACCAGCCGCCAGGTTTTAAAGGCCTCCTGGGCCTTAGTTACTACGTGCTCGTAGTCGGCAGCCATGGCCATGGCCACGGTGCCGATTACCTTACCGTCGGCGGGCGAGTGGATGGTGCGCGTGTTCTGGCCGTCGGTTTTGCCCCACTCCAGGCCGGTGCTCCAGGCGGCGTTGTGGTCCTGTACGCCCAGGTCGCGCAGCACCCGCCGGATGCCGTGGTGGTCGTGGTCCTGAACGTCGGTGCCGGTGGCAACAGCTTCTTCGAGTGCTTGCTTCATGGGGTGCGGAATATGAATGAGGTGGGATTACCAGAGAACGAGGCAGCCGCGGCGGCCTCTTACAAAGCTAACAAAAGCTTTCGTGGTGAGTTTTTGGCGCTCGGCATCAGGGCCAAGCCAGCACAAAAAACCCTGCCGCAGCAGCCGCCACGGCAGGGTTTTGTAATTTTAAAGCTACAATCCGTGTCTCAGGTTTCACTCGGAATCCAAACGAATTACTGGCCTTGTCCGATAGGATAGTAGGCCTTGCGGCCGTCAGGGTACACGCCTTCTACCAGCGCACCGTCGGTTTCCTTAGCGGCTTCGAGCAGGCGCTGCACGTCCTGGGGTTTTTCCACGCGGTTTTTATCGATGCGCGTGATGATGAAGCCATCGGCAATGCCGGTTTCGCGGAAATTGGATTCGCGGATGCCGCTGATTTTGGCTCCGCCTTCAATGCCGAGCTTGCCCTGCTCCTGGCGCGTTACCGGGCTCAGGCTAGCACCCTCGTACTTGATGGTGGTGGCAGCCACTTCTCGAATTACATCGGTGGTGCCGGTGGCATTGCGTAGGGTGGCTGTGGCCGTGCGGTCGTTGCCGTCGCGCAGGTAGCTCACCTTGATTTTGTCGCCGGGGCGGAAACGGGCCACCTGCTCCTGCAGCTGCGAAGCGGTGTTCACTTTCGCGCCGTTAATGGACGTAATAATATCACCTTCGCGAATACCTGCTTCAGCGGCAGATTTGCCTATGGTGGTAGCCACCACGTACACGCCGTTCAGGGTTTTAAGCTTCTTTTCGGCCGCCAGCGAGGCGTCGAGTTCCCGGATCTGCACACCCAGCAGAGCGCGCTGCACCACTTTGTACTTCAGCAGGTCGTCAATCACCTTGCTCACAATGGAGCTCGGCACGGCAAACGAGTAGCCCACGAACGAGCCGGTTTGCGAGGCAATGGCCGAGTTGATGCCAATCAGGTCGCCGTTGAGGTTGACCAGCGCGCCGCCCGAGTTGCCGGGGTTCACCACGGCATCCGTCTGCAAAAACGACTCGATGCCCATGCCGTCTTCGCGACGCAGGATGTTGATGTTGCGGCCTTTAGCCGAGATGATACCGGCCGTTACGGTCGAGTTCAGGTTGAAGGGGTTGCCCACGGCCAGCACCCACTCGCCCACTTTCACATCGTCGGAGTTGCCGTAGCGGATGAAGGGCAGGTTGTCGGCCTTCACCTTGAGCAGGGCCAGGTCGGTGTTGGGGTCTTTGCCCACCAGCTCGGCCTCGAACTTGCGCTTATCGTCCATCACCACCTCAATTTTGCTGGCTTTGTCGATGACGTGGTTGTTGGTGACGATGTAGCCGTTGGCGGCAATGATAACGCCCGAACCCGAGCCCTGCTGCGGGCCCTGCTGACGGCCCCGGCCACGGTACTGGTCGAAATCGTCGCCGAAAAACTGGCGCAGGAAGGGGTCCATGCGCATGGCGGCGTCGTTCTGGCCGGTCTGGGGCGAGTATTCGGTCATCACGTGCACCACGGCCGGCGTCACGGTGGCGGCGGCGGCCGTGAAGTTCAGGCCGTCGGGGATGGAGTAGGTGCTGCTTTTCAGGGCGCTGGTGTAGCGCACGTTGGGGTCGGCGGCCAGGGCCTGGGGCGAGTTGTCGCGCTCGGGCTCCAGCATTTTATAGCCGCCCACGGCCACGCCTCCGCCCAGAATGGCGGAGCCCAGCAGGCCGAGCATCAGTTGTTTTGCTTGCATGGGTATTGAAACTTGAAGGTAAATAGCGAGAGTTGAATTTACGATGAAAAGGCGAACCGGTCAATAAACAACCGTGCGGTCGGGCTTTTCGGTGCTTATCTAACGCCAGATGCCCGGCGAATGGTGTCCGGTTGCACGGGCGTTCAGGGTTTAAAACAGCCCGTTGGTAGATTGTTTTAAGCGAGCGGCACGCGCTGAGCGAGTTAGCCGGCGGCGGCCAACAAAAAAAGGGCGCTCAACCGGAGCGCCCTTTTTCAGGTAGCGGTTAGCGAACCTCGATTTGCAGCTTGCTCACCTTCTTGCTGTCGAAGGGCAGCAGCAGGTGCAGAATACCGTTGGTCAGCTCGGCGCTGATGGCCGTGACGTCGATGGTATCGGGCAGGCGGAAGGTGCGCGAGAACGTGCCGTAGCCCGACTCGACGCGGCGGAATTTCGGGGCTTCCTCGGTGGTTTCCGGAGCCTTCCGCTCGCCGCTCACGGTGAGGCGGCCTTCCTGAAAGTCAATTTTCACGTCTTCCTTGGCCACGCCGGGCAGCACGAGCTGCAGCTGGAATCCTTCGGGACCCTCCAGCACGTCGGCGGCGGGGTTGAACGATTCGGTGGGCTGGATCTGGGCCGGCAGCGTGTCGCGCAGCATCTCGCTGAGCGCCGAGTTGAAGGAAGGACGAGCCGGGCGGTTGTTATAAAGCAGCGTTGCCATAATGGTACAGAAAGTAAGGTTGAGATTGAAAAGCCGGTTTATCACCCGGCGACACCTCTACTTTATAAAATCTGTACCAATCGAAATTCAATGCCACATTGACATTATCATGAGCAAAACGTCAACTTCACCGAAGCCAATCGGCCTTATCGAGCTTCAAACCGCATTCAGCCAGTGTCAATATGACACCATACTGCGTTAGTGTTGCGTGGGAAGCGGCTGGCGGTCGGCGGTGAGGGCGCTCTGACCCAGCGTCACGCGCAGGTCGAGGCCCACGGTGGGCGTCAGCAGGTTGACTTTGCCGCCCGAAACCGGGTTGCCGTTCTTGTCGAACTGCTGCAGGGCATTGAGGTACTGGGTTTGTGAGGCCACCCAGGGCGTAAAGTCGAACCGGGGAGAAAGGCGCACGCCCACTTCGCCCCGCAGGTTGCCGAAATCCACAAACCGCTCCTTGGCCTGGTTTTCATCGCGCTGGAAACGCAGGTAAGTCAGGGCCTCGTAGGCCACGCGGGGCCGCAGCTTCACGGTAGCGCCCACCGCAAACTCGCGGTCGAGGCCTAGGCGCAGGCGGGCGTGGGCGCGGCTCTTGCTGTCGAGCGTGTTGCCGGTGCGGGCGGCGTACTCCACGGCCAGGCGCTGGGAGAAGTTCAGCGGGCCTAACGGGGCACGGTGCCGCAGCAGTAGCCCGGGAATGATGTTGCCGGCCAATCCCAGGTACTCGCCGTTGCCATTACTTTCATTTCTTTCGGGCACCGCCCGCAGGGTAGCGCCCCAGCTCCAGCTCGGGTTCCAGAAGTGTTCGTAGCCCAGCCGCAGCTGCCCGTTGCTATAAGCGCCGCCGCCGTTCCTGGCCTGCCGCGCCCAGCTGACACCCAGCAGCAGATAGTCGTTGTCGCTGAGGGCCAGTTCGGCCTGCATCTCGGGCAACACCAGCCAGTTGCCGGTATAGCGGGTCTGGGCGGCGGCGGGTCGGGCGGCCAGTACCAGCAGCGAAGTAGCTGCAACAGCAGAAAACAGATGGATGCGCATACGTAAGGAACAGCTATACAAAGGCCCGAGGCCGATACTTCACTAGTGTTGAAAAAGCTGAAACACTTTCAGCCCAATGAAATCACAACCGGCTATTTCTCCGCCAGCTCACGCAGCGTCAGCCAGGCCATCAGACCGGGGCCCACTTCCAGCGCGTGCGGGTCAATGTCGAAGGCGGGCGTGTGGACCGAGGACGTGAGGCGGCCGCTGCCGTCGGCGGCGGCGGTGCCGAGGCGGTAGAAGCAGGCGCTGGCCGCCTGGCTGAAGTAGGCGAAATCCTCGGCGGCCATCCACTGGTCGAGCTCCACCACGTTCTCGGGGCCCAGGTACTCGATGGCGGCCTGCTCGGTGCGGGCCGTGAGGGCGGGCTCGTTTTCGAGGTAGGGGTAGCCGCGGCGGATTTCCAGTTCGCAGCTGGCGCCCATGCTTTCGGCCAGCCCTTCGCAGAGGCGGCGCAGGTGCTGGTGGGCCTCGTTGCGCCACTCCTCGTTCAGCGTCCGGAACGTGCCTTCGAGGTACACCTCGTTGGGAATAACGTTGGTGGCGCCCTGGGCCAGCACTTTGCCGAAGCTCAGCACCGAGGGCAGCTTGGGATTGGCGCGGCGGCTCACAATCTGTTGGGCTGCCACGATGATGTGGGCCGCTACCAGCACCGGGTCCACGTTCTGCTCGGGCATAGCGCCGTGGCCACCCTTGCCGCGCACGGTCAGGTACAGCTCGTCGGTACTGGCCATGTAGCGGCCGGCGCGCAGGCCCACCTTGCCGGCCGGCAGCATCGGAAACACGTGCTGGCCCAGCACGCTGGCCGGCGTCGGGTTTTCCAGCACGCCTTCCTGAATCATCAGCGAAGCGCCGCCGGGCAGCCGCTCCTCACCGGGCTGGAACATCAGCTTCACGCTGCCCTCGAACTCGTCTTTCAACTCTACCAGAATCCGGGCCGCACCCAGCAGCGAGGCCGTGTGCACGTCGTGGCCGCAGGCATGCATCACGCCGGGGTTCTGCGACTTGTAGGGCACCTCGTTCTGTTCCGTAATGGGCAGCGCGTCCATATCGGCCCGTAGCGCCACCGTGCGGCTAGTGGGGTTGCGCCCCTCAATAAGGGCCACCACGCCGGTGTTGGCAATGGTCTGGGTTTGCAGCCCCAGCTTCTGCAGCTGCTCCGTTACGAATGCCACCGTTTCGTGCTCCTCAAACGACAGCTCGGGGTGCATGTGCAGGTGCTGGCGCAATGCCACGGTGTCGGCCGCCGTTTCGGCCGCCAGCTGCTTTACGCGGGAGAGAAGGTCCATTTTTATTGAGCTATTAGCTTTTAGCTGCAAGCTACAAGCGGTAAGAACGTCATTCAGAGCGAAGCGAAGAATCTCGCTCGTGTGACGTTACAACGGTTGTCGTTCAACGGGCTCCAAGCGAGATTCTTCGCTTCGCTCTGAATGACGTTCTTACCGCTTGTAGCTTGCGGCTAAAAGCTTTTGTTAATATTCACCTGCATGGACTCCAGCTCGGCGCGGGGGGCCAGGGGGCGCAGGCGCAACAGGGCCTGGGCGGCTTCGAGGCGGGTGAGGTAGTCGCCGATTTGTAGGCGGAAAATGGGGTTCTTGTAGGTCAGGTAGTCGGTTTCCTCGGGGTAGCGGCTGATGATGGCCCGGCGCACGCTCATGGCCTTGTCCTTTTCCAGGCCCACGTAAGCCAGCACCCGGTAGCCCTGGGCGTATTTCACGTTGCGGTTGGTGAACGACAAATCGCGCAGGCGCTGCTCAATCTGAGCGTTTACCTGGTTGGTGGGCGGCACCGGCCGGGCACGGGGCGCGGGCACCGCGGCCGTGGCCTTCGGCGCCGGAAACACCGGCCGGAACTGGCTCAGGTCTTCGGCCGGCAGCTGCGTGCCGCGGCGGGTGGTGTCGGCCGAGGGGGCCGCCGGGCCGGAAGCAGCGCAGGCGCCCAACGACAGCAGGCCGGAGAGCAGCAGCACGTTACGAAGCAGCGGAAGAGGCGTGGTCGGAGTCATAAGCAGCGGTTGGGGAGGCAGCGGCGGGTTCGGCCAGCAAAGCTACGCCATCGGAGGCACCAATCCGGTCGGCGCCGGCGGCCACCAGGGCCAGGGCGGCCGCGCGGGTGCGGATGCCGCCGGAGGCTTTCAGGCGGATATGGGTGGGCAGCGAGGCGCGCATCAGCTCGATATCGGCCACCGAGGCGCCGCGGCTGGCAAAGCCGGTGCTGGTTTTCACGAAGTTGGCCCCGGCCTCGGCGCACAGCCGGCAGGCCGTCACAATTTCAGCCTCCGTGAGCAAAGCGGTTTCGATAATCACCTTCAGCAAGGCCCCGCGCAGCCGGCACAGCTCGGCCAGCTGCCCGATTTCGTCCTCCACTTCCTCGTGCCGCCCCGCTTTCAGCGCCCCGATGTTGAGTACCATATCCAGCTCGGTGGCCCCATCGTTCAGGGCCAGATGGCCCTCGAAGAACTTCACCTTGGCCAGCGAATAGCCCAGCGGAAACCCGATAACAGTGCACACGGCCACGCCCGAACCTTGCAGCGCCTCGGCGGCCTGGCGCACGTAGCAGGGCGGCACGCACACGGTGGCAAAGCCGTGGGTGGCCGCCTCGGCGCACAGCCGCGCAATCTGCTCGGGCGTGGTGTCAGGCTTCAGCAGCGTGTGGTCGATGTAGGGCGCGAGGTTCATAAGCAGATGTATATTAAGGGCTTGAATAATAGAGAAGGGGGCCGCTTGGCTATAATGGAGAGGCTGTCATCCTGACGAAGGAAGGACCTATACGGAAGCTAACATCAAATGATATTACCTTCTGTACAGGTCCTTCCTTCGTCAGGATGACTGGTGGTTGGTGAAGTCAACCGCCCATCCAAAACTCTTGCTTAGTCAATCAGCACGGCCCGGTCGTTCAGCAGGTCGTCTTCTACCTGCTTGAACTTCACGTCGCGCACGATGCGGCCGTCCATGTACTGCACGCTCACTTTTTCGTTGCGGTTGGCCACTTTCTGCGACTTTACGGGCTGCTGCTTTTCCAACACCTGGGGCATGGCGCCGTCCTGCTCCAGGTCCTCGGGGCCGGCGCCGAGCGAGACGGAGGAAGTTTCTTTCTCCATCGTGAGCTTGGGCTGGGGCGGGGCCACGGGCAGCTCGTCTTCGGTGAAGTACTCGTACTCCTCCTCGCCGCCCCGGCCGGCCTGCATGGGCACATCGGCGCGGAACAGGAACTGGATGGTGTCCTCGTTCACCTTGCCAATCATCTGTTTGAACAGCTCGAAGCTCTCGAACTTGTACACCAAAAGCGGGTCTTTCTGCTCGTACACCGCATTCTGCACTACCTGCTTGAGGTCGTCCATGGCGCGCAGGTGCTTGGTCCAGGCTTCGTCGATAACCGACAGCACGACTACCTTCTCCATCCCCCGAATCACCTCCTGGCCCTGAGTGGCCTGGGCGCGACGCAGGTTGGCTACCGCCTGCACCTGCTTGCGGCCGTCGGTGAACGGCACGGCAATATTTTCGTAGGGCGCATTCTGGCTCAGCAAATCGTTGATGAGCGGCATGGCGTTGGTGCCGATGAACTCGTTTTTGCTGTGGTAGTAGCCCAGGGCCTCGTCGTAGAGCTTCTGGGTGAGCTGGCCGGCGGTCATGCCCGTGAGCTGCTGGGCCGTCAGGTGGGTGTCGTAGCCGAAGATGCGGATGATGGCCAGCTTGAAGTCCTCGAAGTCGTTGCTGCCTTTGTGGCCCACCACGATGTCTTCGCAGACGTCGTAAATCATGTTCCAGATATCCAGCTCCAGCCGCTCGCCGTGCAGGGCGTTGCGGCGGCGCTTGTACACCACTTCGCGCTGGGCGTTCATCACGTCGTCGTACTCGAGCAGGCGCTTGCGGATGCCGAAGTTGTTTTCCTCTACTTTCTTCTGGGCGCGCTCAATCGAGCTGGTAATCATCGAGTGCTGAATCACTTCGCCTTCCTCCAGGCCCATGCGGTCCATAAGTTTGGCAATGCGGTCGGAGCCGAACAAACGCATCAGGTTGTCTTCCAGGCTCACGAAGAACTGGCTGGAACCCGGGTCGCCCTGGCGGCCGGCACGGCCCCGCAGCTGGCGGTCAACGCGGCGGCTTTCATGGCGCTCGGTGCCGATGATGGCCAAGCCGCCCGACTCTTTGCTGGTTTCGCGCAGCTTGATGTCGGTGCCGCGGCCGGCCATGTTGGTGGCGATGGTGACGGTGCCGGGGTAGCCCGCGCCAGCCACAATTTCGGCCTCACGCTGGTTCTGCTTGGCGTTAAGCACCTGATGCGGAATGCCTTTGAACTTGAGCATGCGGCTCACCAGCTCCGAAATTTCCACGCTTGTGGTACCCACCAGCACCGGGCGGCCGGCCTGCACCAGCTCCTGGATTTCGTCGGCCACGGCGTTGTACTTCTCGCGTACCGTTTTGTACACCTTGTCGTGCTCGTCCTTGCGGGCAATGCCGCGGTTGGTCGGAATCACCACCACGTCGAGCTTGTAGATTTCCCAGAATTCGCCGGCCTCGGTTTCGGCCGTACCCGTCATGCCGCCCAGCTTGTGGTACATGCGGAAGTAGTTCTGCAGCGTCACGGTGGCGTAGGTCTGGGTCAGCTCCTCAACGCGCACGTTTTCCTTGGCCTCCAGGGCCTGGTGCAGGCCGTCGGAGTAGCGGCGGCCTTCCATCACGCGGCCGGTCTGCTCGTCCACAATCTTCACTTTGCCGTCCTCGGTGAGGATGTACTGGTCGTCGCGCTCGAACAGCGTGTAAGCTTTCAGCAACTGGTTGATGGTGTGCACGCGCTCCGACTGCTGCTGGAACCGGTCCATCAGCGCCTCCTTGGCGTGCAGCTTCTCCTCGCTGCTCAGCGTGGCGTTCTTCTCGATGTCGGCCAGCTCCGAGCCAATGTCGGGCATGATGAACAGGCGCGGGTCTTCGCCCTCGCCGGTAATCAGGTCGAGGCCCTTTTCGGTCAGTTCAATCTGGTTGTTCTTCTCGTCGATGGTGAAATACAGCGGCGAATCGGCCTGCGGCATCTGGCGCGAGTTGTCCTGCAAATAGTGGTTTTCCACTTTTTGCAGCGCGGCGCGCATGCCGGTTTCGCTCAGGAACTTGATGAGCGGCTTGCTCTTGGGCAGGCCCCGGTAGGCCCGGAACAGCGCCAGGCCGCCCTCGCCTTCTTTGGGGCCAAAATCGCCCTCCTTGATGGCCTTGCGGGCCTCCACGAGGTAATTCTGCACCAGCTTTTTCTGGGCTTCCACCACCTTCTGAATCCGGGGCTTGAGTTGATGGAACTCGTGCACGTCGCCGCGCGGGATGGGGCCCGAGATGATGAGCGGGGTCCGGGCGTCGTCAATCAGCACCGAGTCCACTTCGTCAATCATGGCGTAGTGGTGCTTGCGCTGCACCAGCTCCTGCGGGTCGCGGGCCATGTTGTCGCGCAGGTAGTCGAAGCCGAACTCGTTGTTGGTGCCGTAGGTAATGTCGGCCAAATAGGCTTTGCGGCGGGCGTCGGTGTTGGGCTGGTGCTTGTCGATGCAGTCCACCGTGATACCGTGGAACTCGAACAGCGGTGCGTTCCACTCCGAGTCGCGCTTGGCCAGGTAGTCGTTCACCGTAACCAGGTGCACGCCGCGCTTGGCCAGCGCGTTCAGGAACGAAGGCAGCGTCGAAACCAACGTTTTGCCTTCGCCGGTGGCCATTTCCGAAATCTTGCCCTGGTGCAGCACCACGCCGCCAATCAGCTGCACATCGTAGTGCACCATGTCCCAGGTAACCTCGGCGCCGGCGGCCAGCCACTTGTTGCTCCAGATGGCTTTGTCGCCCTCAATCGTCACGTTGGGCTTGCGGCTGGCGTACTCGCGGTCGTAGTCGGTAGCCGTTACCACGAGCTGCTTGTTTTCGGCGTAGCGGCGGGCGGTTTCCTTGGTGATGGCGAACGACTGGGGCAGCACTTCCAGCAGCACCACTTCCAGCTCCTTGTTGCGCTGCTTTTCGAGGGCGTCAATCTGGTCGAACAGCTCCTCCTTTTGGATGGCGTCGAGGCCGTCGGCGTTTACGCGCTCGTGCAGGCCGGCCAGCTGGTCGTCGGTCGTTTTCAGGTGGGCGTTGATGCGGGCGCGGACCTCGTCGGTGCGGGCGCGGAGCTCGTCGTCGCTGATGGGTGCCAGTTTGGCATATTCGGCGTTGATGAGCGCCACGTACGGGACAATCTCCTTCAGGTCCTTGTCGGCTTTGGACCCGAATAATTTGGCGACGGTCTTCCCTAAAAAATCAAGCATGTTGCGGTTACCTTAATTGAAACGCCGGGGCGCAGGTCAAATTTACGGCGTTTTTCGGGAATCACCCCGGCTATTTGCAAGCCGCCGTGCCGCTCCGCCCCCCTGGCGCGACGAGGCCCGTCCATCAAAGATTGTGCGCATTCAGCCCGGGCCGCCGGCTTGTCAGGGCGAGGCCAGGAAAGTAGCCGGCAGCGCGCAGGCTCCGCTTGGCGCATCGCCGGCCAAAATCCGTTTGGCCGGCAGCGGCGGGGCCCGAAACCGAAGCTCCGGGCTATGCCCTCGCTCCCGGCCTTTGTTTATCTTTAGCACTGCACTATTGCCCGCGCGGGCAACCCGCCCCTACTCCTATGGGACCCAACCCGGCCCAACCAGACCAAGACGATCCGGCCGCTTTGCCGCTGGAACAGCTTTTCCGGCGCTACTACGCGCGGTTGGTGTACTTCTCGTTCCAGCTCACCGGCCACCGCGAGGCGGCCGAAGACATTGCCCAGGAGGCCTTTATTACCTACTGGAACCAGCGCGAACAGGTGGCGGCCGCGGGCGTGCAGGCCTACTTATATAGTACGGTGCGCAACGCCAGCCTCAACGCCGTGCGCCACCGCAAAGTGGTACAGCTGCACCAGAGCCAGACCCAGGCCGCCCCGCCCCCACCCGCCGCCGAGCCCGACGTGGTGCGCCAGCTCATCAAGGCCGAAGTGGTAGCTGAAATCTACGAGGCGCTGGAGACGCTGCCCGACGGCTGCCGAACCATTGTGCGCCTGGGCTACCTCGAAAACAAGAAAAACCACGAAATAGCCGCCGAGCTGGGCGTGTCCATCAACACCGTGAAAACCCAGAAGCAGCGCGGCCTGCAGCTGCTCCGCCTGCGCCTGCGCCCCGAAACCCTGCTGGCTCTGCTGCTACTGGCCCGGACGGCAGGGTAGCGCGACAGAACGCGATGGAACGATGTAGAGACGCATAGTTGCGTCTCATCACTGAACGGCAGCGCTTGCCGATGGCTCTTGGATACTGTTTGAGTTAGCAGAACAGGCTGTAGAGACGCGACCCCTCGCGTCTCGGCATTGAACGACGACGCCTGCATTGACAACATCAGCAACGTCAAGACGCGAGGGGTCGCGTCTCTACAGCATGTTCAGCATAGCATCCGAACGCGCTCCGCTACGCCCTGCCTGAAAAAAAGTTTGGCTTTTTTTCACCCCGCTTTCACCCGTTTTGCCGGCTCAGGTTTCTTAAGGAGGAATACCCCTCCTTCCCCATGAAACCAACCCAACAAGCCCTCGACGAAGCCCGGACGCTCGGCCGCTACCTGCGCGGCGAGCTGACGGCCGCCGAGGCCCAGGCCTTCGGGCAGTGGCTGGCCGCCGACCCGCGCAACGCCGCCCTGCTCGACTCGGTGCAGGATGCCGATGCCGTACGCGCCGAGCTGGCCTTTTTTGCCGCCCTCGACCCTGACGCCGCCTGGCAGCACGTGGCCCGCCAGACCGGCCAGCCCACCGTGCGCCCCCTGCTGCCCCTGCCCGCCGCCGACGAGGTTCCGGGAGAAGCCGACAACCCGTTCACGACCGACGAGGCCGCGCCCGCCTGGTGGCAGCGCACGGCCTGGCGCATAGCCGCTGCCGCCGCGCTGCTGCTGGGTTTGGGCACCGCGACCTACGAAATCACGCATCAGCCCGCGGCGCCCACAGTGGCAGTAGCCACGGCGCCGGCAGCGCCCGGCATCGGGGAGCCGGCCAGTGCCCGCGCCCAGCTCAAGCTGGCCGATGGGCAGGTGCTCAACCTGGACGAGTTGCGCAACGGCCGCGTCTGGACCGGCGACGGAATCCGGGTGTCGCAGCGGGGCGGCGTGGTGCATTACGAGTCGGTGGGCACCCCTTCGGACGGTGCGGCCGTGGCCTACCACACGCTGGCGGCCCCGCGCGGCGGCCGCTACCAGCTGGTGCTGCCCGACGGCAGCCGGGTGTGGCTGAACGCGGCCTCGTCGCTGCGCTTCCCCACGGCTTTCGTGGGCAACCAGCGCCGGGTGGAGCTGACGGGGCAGGCCTATTTTGAGGTGGCGCCCAACAAGCGGCAGCCGTTTCGGGTGCAGGCCGGCGGCACTACGGTGCAGGTGCTGGGCACGCACTTCGACGTGATGGCCTACCCCGACGAGCCGGGCGTGCGCACCACCCTGCTCGAAGGCTCGGTGAACATTGAGCGGCACGGGCGCACGGCGCGGCTGCAGCCGGGCCAGCAGGCCACCTGCGCGCTGGGCAGCACCGGCATCGTCGTCGGCCCGGCCGATATCGAGGCGGCCGTGGCCTGGAAGCAGGACTTGTTCGCCTTCCGGGGCCACTCGCTGCCCGAGGTGATGCGCCAGCTCGGCCGCTGGTACAACGTGGACGTGCAGTACGCCCAGCAGCTGCCCGAAAGCCACTACAGCGGCCTGATTTCGCGCCGCAGCACCCTGCCCAAGGTGCTGGAGATGCTGACGCTGACCGGCGACGTGCGCTTCGAGCAAAGCGGCCGCACGGTGCGTGTCGAACCAAAAAAATAAAAGGTGGGCAACTGTGAAGCACGGGCGGAATGAGTTTCAGGCCCCGTACCCTACTGTCACCCCATCTGCCACATTCTGCACATTTCCCACATTTCCCACATTTCCCACATTCCGCACATTCCCTTCACATTCCTCACTTCAACTGCTTCCCCTCGCTTATGAAGTTCCCTCTACGCTACTTGGCGCCCGCCACCACCGGCAGCCCGGGCCGGGCTGGTCGGGTGGCCCGCACCACGGTGCTGTTTTCGCTGGCCGCCTGTTTGCAGGTGCACGCGCTGGCTTATTCGCAGAACATCAACCTGGAAGTGCGCAACGCGCCGCTGTCGCAGGTGTTCAAGGAAATCAACCGCCAGAGCCGCTACCTCTTCATTTATAATGAGGAGCTGCTGCGCAAGGCCCGGCCCGTCACGGTGTCGGCCAAGCAGCAGCCGCTGGAGCAGGTGCTGGCCGCGTGCTTCGCCGACCAGCCGCTGACCTACGTCATCACCGACAACACGATTGTGGTGAAGCCCCGCGAGCAGGCCGCCGCCCCGACAACCTCGGTGCAGCAGGGCCAGCAAACCATCAGCGGCGTAGTGAGCAGCACCAGCGACCAGAAGCCGCTGGAGGGCGCTACGGTAGCCGTGAAGGGCACCACCCGGGGCAGCACCACCGATGCCAGCGGCCGGTTTACGGTGCAGGCCGAGGCGGGCGAAATCCTGGTGTTCAGCTACATCGGCTACATCACCCAGGAAATTCAGGTGGTGGCGGGCCGCACCACGCTCAATATTCCGCTGCAGCCCACCAGCAACCAGATGGACGAGGTGCAGGTGGTGGCTACCGGCTACCAGGAGATTGAAAAGGAGCGCCTCACGGGCTCGGTGGCCTCGCTGAACCGCGAGCAGTACGACCAGCGGGTGGCCGTAACGGGCAACTTTTTGGAGAGCCTGGAGGGCAAGGTGCCCGGCCTGCTGTATAACAGCCAGACCGGCGAGCTGGCCATCCGGGGCGTGTCGACGTTTGATGCCGTGCGCCAGCCGCTGATTGTACTCAACGGCTTCCCCACCGAAATCGACATCCGCAGCATCAACCCCAACGATATTGTGTCGGTGAACGTGCTGAAGGACGCCGCGGCGGCCTCGATTTACGGCACCCGCGCCTCGAACGGCGTGATTGTGATTGAAACCAAGAGCGGCAAATCGGGCGCGCCGGTGTTCAGCTTGCGCGCCACCTACGGCGTGCAGCCGCGCTCCGACTTCGGCTACCTCAACTACGCCAGCGCCGCCGACTACTCCAACCTGCAGCGCGACTACCTGCTCTCGACCGACGCTACGCGGGCGGGGCTGCGGGCCGGCGTGGGCACGTCGCCGGTGCAGGACGCGGTGTTCGATTTCAAGGAGGGCAAGATTGACCGGGGCGTGCTCGACCAGCGGGTGGCCCAGATTGGCGCCTACGACAACCTGAAGGAGTACGAGCGGCTGTTTTACCGGGCCCGCCAGGCCCGGCAGGTGGATTTCGACATGAGCGGCGGCGGCGAGAAGAACACCTACCTCATCGGCCTCAACTACTTGGGCGAGGACGACCAGCAGGTGCGCACCGGCAACGAGCGGATTCTGCTGAACCTGGCCAGCACCCACCGCTTCACGAACCGCCTGAGCTTCGAGTTCCGGGGGCGCTACGCCAACACCACCACCAAAAGCCCTTTCCAATCGGCCAGCGGCCTTTCGGGCGAGTACCTGAACAACTTTTTGCCTTATGAGCGGCTGGTGGATGAGAACGGCCGGGCCCTGCCCGTGGCGCTGGGGCCGGGCCTCAACCCCAACACGGGCATCAACAACGACTTCAACGAGCAAAACCTGGCCCTGGGCCTCTACGACGGCCGCTACTTCCCCTACCAGGAACTGACGGCCAGCACCAGCAAGCTTAATTCGACCACGCTGCGCCTGCAGGGGCGGCTGCGGGCCGACCTGACCAACTGGCTGAACCTGGATTTGGGCGGCGTGTACGAAGACCAGCCCAGCACCCAGTCGCGGCTGCTGACCGAGGACGCGCTGGTGGTGCGGCGGCTGCTCAACTACAAGGCCGGCAAAGACCCGGTAACCGGCGTGCCGGTGTTTTCGGACCTGCCCCGCGGCTCGTTTCTGACCCGCGTGAACGGGCAGACCAAGAGCTACACGCTGCGCGGCCACCTGAACGTGGACCGCAGCAGCGACGACCTCAAGCACACCATCACCGGCCTGGCGGGCATGGAGGTGCGCAAAATCACGAACTCCGACTTCACCAACACCTTTTTCGGCTATGACGGGCAGACGCTGATTGCCAAGCCCATCAACCAGGTGAACCTGACCTCGTACCGGGCGCCGGTGTTTAAAACGCTGCCCACCGCAAGCCCGGCCACGTTCCCGTTCAGCAGCTACTTCAACGAGCGCTACAACGACCAGCGCTTCGTGTCGTTCTACGGCAACGCGGCCTATACCTACTTCGACCGCTACACGCTCACCGGCAGCATCCGGCTCGATAAGTCGAACCTGTTCGGCACCGACCCCGAGTACCGCAACAACCCGTTTTACTCGGTGGGCGCCAACTGGCGGCTCAAGCAGGAAAGCTTCCTGCGAGAAACCGAGTGGGTGGATGAGTTGAAGCTGCGCCTGGCCTACGGCCTGAACGGCAACGTGCCCACCAGCAACAGCGGCCGGTTTCTGGTGCTTACGTCGGACCTCAACTACTACCTCGACCCGGTGCAGCAGTACTACGACGTGCTGGCGCCCCGCAACCAGTCGATTCGCTGGGAGAAGACCAAGAACTACAACGCCGGCCTCGACTACGCGCTGTTCGGCGGCCGCCTGTACGGGGCGGTGGATTACTACCTGAAGAACTCGGACGACATTTTCGGGCAGTACGCCGCCGACCCCACGCTGGGCTTCAACGAGTACCGCGCCAACACGGCCGCCATCCGCAACCGGGGCCTGGAATTCAGTGTGAACAGCCTGAACCTGCGGGCCCAGGACTTCTCGTGGCGTACCCAGCTGACGGCTTCGTTCAACAAAAACGAGGTAACGAAGGTGAAAACCGTGACCGGCGACCCCGATGGCGCCCCGCTGATTTCGGTGCTCAGCCTGCAGCAGGGCTACCCGGTGAATGCGCTGTTTGCCTACCGCTACGCCGGCCTGAACGCGCTGGGCCAGCCCGAAATTTTTGGGCAGGACGGCACCCGGCGCCTGCTGACGCTGTCGGGCACCGGCTCGGAAAGCATCACGCTGGCCGACCTGGAGTACAAGGGCAGCACCACGCCGCGCTACGTGCTGGGCCTGAACAACCAGCTGAGCTACAAGAATTTCGACCTGTACTTCCTGTTCATGTACTACGGCGGCTACGTGATGCGCGTGGAGGCCCCCGACCCGCTACAGGTGCAGGGCCTGAGCGGCGCCGGCCGCGTGCAGCAGGGCGCTACTGACTACTGGCAGCAGCCCGGCGACGAGCTGACGACCCGCGTGCCCGGCTTCTCGCCCGGCCTCGGCGAGCCCGGCTACTTCGACGACTACACCCGCTCGGCCTACGGTTTCGCCGGCGACTTCGTGCGCAAAGCCGACAATATCCGCCTGCGCGACATCGTGCTGAGCTACAACCTCAAGTCAGCCTTCTTTACCAACCTGGGCCTGGAGCGCACTCAGCTGCGGGGCCAGGTGCAGAACGCGTTCAACTACACGTTCAGCGGCAACGACATCGACCCCGACGCCATCGACCGGCGCGACGGTACCCGCCTGCTGCGGCCCAAGCCCTTCTACAGCCTGTCGCTCTACGCCAACTTCTAAGCCCGCCCGACAATGAAAAACCTTCGTTTACTGGCCGCATTGCCCCTGGCGGCCCTGGCCCTGACGGGCTGCGAGAAGTACCTCGACGTGAAGCCCAAGGGCCTGGTGATACCTCAGCAGGTAGCTGACTACGAGCTGATTCTCAACTCGCCGGTCCTGAACCAGACCTTCCCGCTGGCCATGCTCTATATGAGCGACGACGTGCAGGAGCCCAGCCTGACCAAGCAGGCCGGCACGAGCCTGGCCAACGCCTACTTCTGGAACTCCAACCTCGATGTGGAGCAGGAATCGAGCCCGCTGGTGTGGGGCCCGGCCTACCGGTCCATTTACAACGCCAACGTCATCATCAGCCAAGTGCTTGATGCCACCGACGGCACGGCCCAGAAGCGCCAGCAGGTGCTGGGCGAGGCCCTGGTGATGCGCGCCGACCTGTATTTCAACCTGCTCACGGTGTTTGCCAAGGCCTACAACCCGGCCACCGCCGCCACCGACCCCGGCGTGCCCTTCGTAACGGGCATCGACGTGACGGACGCCACGCCCCCGCGCATGCCGGTGCAAACAATGCTCGACACGCTGCGCCAGAACCTGCTGCGCGCCGCCGCCGTGCTGCCGCCCACCAACGTGAATCGGGCCCGCGTAACCAAGTACGTGGCCTACGGGATGCTGGCGCGCATCAGCCTGTACATGCAGGACTACGCCGGGGCCAAAACCTACGCCGAAAACGCCCTGCAAGCTCCCCACCAGCTCAACGACTACAACGAATTCAATATCCCCGTCGACTCGGAGGATCCCGAAATTCTGTGGCTGCGGCAGGCCGATGATATTGGCGGCCTTTTCTTCCTGAACTACTCGCCCGACCTGCTGGCCCTCTACGAGCCCGACGACTTGCGGCCTCAGCTGCTTTCGTTGGATATCGGTTCGGGCTTCGTGTACGGGCGGTTTGACTACGGCATTCACGGCATTAGCTTCGCCGAAATGCTGCTGATTCGGGCCGAGGCACTGGCCCGCGCCGGGCAGGCCGCCCAGGCGCTGGCCGTGCTGGAGGAGCTGCGCGAGAAACGCATCGACGCCTTTAGCTACGAGCCGCTGGAAGTGGGCACCGGCCCCGAGGCCCTGGCCACCGTGCTGCTGGAGCGCCGCCGCGAGCTGCCCTTCCGCGGCACCCGCTGGCAGGACATGAAGCGCCTCGATGCGCAGGGCCGCATGCCCGCCGTGCAGCGCCTCGGCCCCGAAGGCCAGGTGCTGGAAACGCTGCCGCCCCGCAGCCCACGCTACACCTTCGAAATTCCGGCGCGGGTGCTGCGCTTCAACCCCGGCATGGTGCGCAACCACCCGTAGCAACCTAGCCACTTGTCATCCTGAGCCCAGCGAAGGACCTATACAGAAGGCATCATCTAACATTAGCATTGCTGTATAGGTCCTTCGCCAGCTCAGGATGACAGGCGGTTTCCCGTCCATTCCTACTCATTCTTTTCCCTGACATGAAAAACCTGCTTTTCCTTTCTTCCCTCCTGCTGGCCTCGTGCTCGGCCGTGGCCCAGAACCAGTACACCATTGATGGCCGGGTGGCCAATGCCCCCGACGGGCTGAAGGTGTATCTGCAGGACACGCACTGGCCCGACCCGCACATGGTCGACAGCACCGTTATCCAAAACGGCCGCTTTATGTTCAAGGGCAAGCTGGCCGGCCCCGATTTGCACCGCATTATTATCGACAAAACGCCGAAGGGGGAGAAGTCTTCCCAGCGCAACTGGCTGATGTCGAGCTTCTACCTGGAGAATTCGCCCATCAGCTACGCCGGCAACCTCGACAGCCTGCCCACTTTCTACTTCAAGCGCGACCGGGTGGTGGCCCAGCCCCGCATTACCGGCTCGGCCACCGAAAACCAGGCTGCGACCCTGCGCGAGTCGCTGGCCCCGCTGGGCAAGCAGCTGGCCGCCGTGAATAAGCAGTATACCGACGAGTTCCACATCCCCGCGATGGAGGGCAAGTTTAACACCCCGGTGGGCATCAAGCTAGCCAAGCAGGAGTGGGCGCTCAACGACCAGCTGCGCGAGCGGAAAATGGCGTTCATCAAGGCCAACCCCCAGTCGGTGGTGGCCTACGACCAGGCCAACTACTTCCTGAGCGGCATGTTCGTGGATATGACCGTGAAGCAGATTGAGGAGCTGCAGGCCGCCGTGGCGAAGGGCTGGGCCGGCACGCCGCGCCTGGCCGCCTTCAACGAGAAGGCCGAGAAGGCTAAGCTGACCGCCATCGGCACCAAGTACCAAGATTTCACCCTGACCACGCCCGAGGGCAAGCAGGTGAAGCTGTCGAGCTACGTGCCCAAGGACAAGTACACGCTGCTGGAGTTCTGGGCTTCGTGGTGCGGCCCCTGCCGGGCCGAAATTCCGCACCTGCGCAACGTGTACGAAACCAAGGGCAAGAACTTCCAGATTGTGAGCATCTCGTTTGATGAAAAGGATGCCGACTGGCGCAAGGCCATGAAGGAGGAAGGCATGGTGTGGCCCCAGCTGGTGGACACCCGGGGTTTCGAGGGCGACATTGCCAAAGCTTACGGCATCCTGGGCATCCCCTTCAGCCTGATGCTCGACAAACAAGGCCGCATCATGCGCGTGGAAATGCGCGGCGCCTACCTCGACGCCACGCTCCAGGACCTGAAAATCTGAGCCGTTGGGCCTTTCTAAAGCTAGGGGCTAGTGCTAGCTCCCCTCCTTGGAAAGGAGGGGTTGGGGGTGGTTGACTAGCGTTGAACATCAATTAGAAGCTAGTTTTAGTCATCGTTCTTTCATCATCAACCACCCCCAGCCCCTCCTTTCCAAGGAGGGGAGCTAGCGCTAGCCTCTAACTTTATAGTCATTCGTTCCTAATGCCTGGGCCATCTGCTCGCCCTACCACCCTCCTTCCCTCGCATGAAAAAACTGTTTTTGCTGCTCTGCCTGCTCCTCACCGCCGGACTGGCCGCCCAGGCCCAGATTCTGCGGCCGGTGAAGTGGAGCTTCGGGGCCAAGCCAACCGGCGGGGCCAACGCCACGCTCAGCTTCACGGCCAACATCGACCCCAACTGGCATATTTACTCGCTGAATGTGAAGCCGGGCGGGCCGGTGGCTACTTCGTTCGAGTTTGAGAAGGGCGCGGGCTATGTGCTGACTGGCAAGCCCAAGGAAGCCACCAAGCCGCACACAGCCTACGAGGAAATGTTCGGCATGGAAATCTCCTCGTTCGAGGAGCAGGCCACCTTCACCCAGGCCGTGCGCCTGACGGCCCCCACGGCCACCATCAAGGGCACGCTCACCTACATGGTCTGCGACGACCAGCGCTGCCTGCCGCCCGAGGACGTACCGTTCAGCATCACCGTGTCGGTGCCGGCCAGCGCCCTGACGGAGACGCCCGTTGCGGCCGCCGAGCCCAAAGCGGCCGAGCCCAAAACCACCGCCGCGGCCCCTGTTACGGCCACGCCGGCCAAGACCACGCCAGCCAAAACCACGCCGGCCGCTTCGGCGGCGGCCACTACCAGCACCACGCCAGCCACTGCAACCCCAGCCGTTACCGCGCCGGCTGAGTCCGCAGTGACAACGGTAGCGCCCGATGCTACCACCGTCCCGGCTGCCGCCGATACCGCCGCTGCAACGGGGGCGTCGGAGGTGGCCGGTGCTACGGTGGCGCCGGCGGCCGATGCTACGTTAACAGCCGGGGCGCCGGTAGCGGAGGAGGCGCCTTCGTCGTTGTGGGCGATTTTCCTGGCGGGTTTCGTGGGCGGACTGGCGGCGCTGCTGATGCCCTGCATCTTCCCGCTGCTGCCCTTCACGGTCAGCTACTTCACCAAGCAGGACCATTCGCGGAGCAAATCCGTGGGCCGGGCCGCCATCTACGGGCTCAGCATCATCGTCATTTACGTGGCCCTGGGGCTCTTGATTACGGTGCTGTTCGGTGCCGACGCACTGAACGAGCTGGCCACCAACGGCATCTTCAACTTCCTGTTTTTTGCCTTGCTGCTCGTGTTTGCCGCCTCGTTCCTGGGCGCTTTCGAGCTGACGCTGCCCAGCTCCTGGGTGAACAAGGCCGATGCCCGCGCCGACCAGGGCGGGCTGACGGGCCTGTTTTTTATGGCCGCCACGCTGGCGCTGGTGTCGTTTTCGTGCACCGGCCCCATCATCGGCACGCTGCTGGTGCAGGCTGCCACTACCGGGCAGTACCTGGGGCCGGCCATCGGCATGCTGGGCTTCTCGCTGGCGCTGGCGTTGCCCTTCACGCTGTTTGCTTTGTTCCCGGCCTGGCTGAAGGCGCTGCCTAAATCGGGCGGCTGGCTGAACTCGGTGAAGGTGGTGCTGGGCTTTCTGGAGTTGGCCCTGGCCCTCAAGTTCCTCTCCAATGTCGATTTGGCCTACCATTGGGAGTGGTTCGACCGCGAGGTATTCCTGGCGCTGTGGATTATCATTTTCGGCCTGCTGGGCTTTTATCTGCTGGGCAAGCTGCCGCTGGCCCATGATGGCAGCGCGCCGGCCGGTGGCCTGTCGGTAACGCGGCTGCTGCTGGCCGTGCTCACGCTCTCGTTCACCATGTACCTGGTGCCGGGTTTGTGGGGCGCGCCGCTCAAGGCCGTGGCCGCCTTCCTGCCGCCCCAGCATACCCAGGATTTCGACCTCTACACGCCCTCGCTCGGCGGCGGCCCGGTTTCGGCCGGCCCCGCCACGCCACGCCCAACCCACAAGTACGCCGACCTGTTTCATGCCCCGCTGGGCCTCGATGCCTACTTCGATTACGACGAAGCCCGCGCCGCTGCCCAGGCCGCCGGCAAGCCGCTGCTGATTGACTTCACCGGCCACGCCTGCGTGAACTGCCGCAAAATGGAAGCCACCGTGTGGCCCGACCCGCGCGTGCTCCAGCGCCTGCGCCAGGATTACGTGCTGGTGCAGCTGTACGTGGACGACAAAACGGAGCTGCCCGTGGCTGAGCACACCACGTCGGCGTTCAGCGGCAAGCCCATCCGCACTATTGCCAACAAGTGGAGCGACTTCCAGGCCAGCCGCTACCAGGCCAACTCGCAGCCCTACTACGTGCTGCTCGACCCGGCCACCGAAAAGGTGCTCACCCCGCCCCAGGGCGCCAACTACGACGCCGACAACTTCGTGAACTTCCTCGACAGCGGCCTGCAGGCCTTCGGCAAGTAGAGTACGATTACCTGTCATCCTGAGCGAAGCGAAGGACCTGCAAAGAAGGTAATGTCTTTTGATGCTAGCTTCTGTATAGGTCCTTCGCTCCGCTCAGGATGACAGGTGTTTTCCAAAGACCATCACGACCTACCTGAAAATTCTATGTCAACACAACTAACTGCCCCCGCCGAGCTGGCGCCCGAGCTGCAGGCTACTTTTCAGCAGCTGTGGCTGCTGGTGGGCAACACGCCCATGCTGGCGCTGCGCTACCGCTTCGAGGGCCGCGAAGGCACCATCTATGTAAAGTGCGAGCACTACAACCTGACGGGCAGCCTCAAAGACCGCATGGCGCTGTACGTGCTCCAGGAGGCCTACCGCACCGGCCGTCTGCGCCCGCACGATGTGCTGGTGGAGGCCACCAGCGGCAACACCGGCATTGCCTTTGCCGCGCTGGGCCGGGCGCTGGGCCACCAGGTGCGCATCCTCATCCCCGACTGGCTGAGCCAGGAGCGCATCGGCATCATCCGCAGCTTGGGGGCCGATATTACGCTGGTCAGCAAGGCCGAGGGTGGGTTTCTGGGCAGCATAAAGCTGGCCGAGGAAATGGCCGCCCAGGATGATGCCGTGTTCCTGCCCCAGCAGTTCGAGAACCGCGCCAACGCCGAAGCCCACGCCCGCACCACCGGCCCCGAAATCTGGCACCAGCTGGCCTCGCTGGGCCTGCGGCCCGATGCCTTCGTGGCCGGCGTGGGCACCGGCGGCACCGTGATGGGCACCGGCCAGTACCTGCGCGAGCAGAACCCCAACATCCGCGTGCACCCGCTGGAGCCGGCCGAGTCGCCCACCCTCACCACGGGCTACAAAGTGGGCTCGCACCGCATCCAGGGCATTTCCGACGAGTTTATTCCGGCCCTGGTGCAGCTTTCCGAACTCGATGCCGTGGTGCAGGCCCACGACGGCGACGCCATCCTGATGGCCCAGCAGCTTTCCACCGCGCTGGGGTTGGCAGTGGGCATTTCGTCGGGCGCCAACGTCATCGGCGCCATCCGGCTGCACCAGGAGCTGGGCCCCGGTTCGGTGGTGGTGACGCTGCTCTGCGACAGCAACAAAAAGTACCTCAGCACCGACCTGCTCCGCAACGAGCCCGTGCGCCCCGGTTACCTCACTCCGCAAGTCGAGCTGCTGAGCTACCAGCCCATCGGCCGCCTCCCGCACGAGCAGTATCTGGCGGGCATCGGTGGTTGTTAAGCGTCAAGCCACAAGCTGCAAGCTACAAGCTGACCGCCTGTCATCCTGAGCACAGCGAAGGACCTTATTACGCTGAAACGAGCCGTTTTCACGATTCAGCTTCAGCGTGATAAGGTCCTTCGCTGTGTTCAGGATGACAGGCGGTTAGCTTGCCGCTTGTGGCTTGCCGCTTGCAGCTTAACAACCCTACGGCTTCGACGGGCTGCGGGCTACCAGCTTTTCAACCAGCTCGGTGGAGCCGGAAATGGCGGGCTTGCGGGGGGCTTCCTCGGCCGATTTCTCGGTGAGTTTCTTGTAGAGCGTGAGGGCCTGAGCTACTACCTGGTCCATGTTATAGTACTTGTAGGTAGCCAGGCGGCCCACGAAATGCACGTTCGGGGTTTCGTCAGCCAGCTTCTTGTACTTGTTGTAGAGCTCGGCGTTTTCGAGGCGCGGCACGGGGTAGTAAGGGTCGCCCTCGGCCTTGGGGTACTCGTACACGATGGCCGTTTTGGGGTGCTGCTGGCCGGTGAGGGCCTTGAACTCAGTGATGCGCGTGTAGAGGTTGTCGTTGGGGTAGTTGACGACCGGCGCGGCCAGGTAGTTCTCGGTGTTCAGCGTTTCGTGCTTGAATTCGAGCGAGCGGTAAGGCAGCTTGCCGTACTTGAAATCGAAGAACTCATCGACCGGACCCGTGAAAATCATTTCCTTGAAGGGAATGAAATCCATGATGTCGTGGTAGTCGGTGTTGAGCATCACCTTGATGTTCGGATGGTCGAGCAGCCGCTCGAACATGCGCGTGTAGCCGTGCAGCGGCATGGCCTGGTAGGTGTCGGTGAAGTAGCGGTCGTCGCGGTTGGTGCGGGTGGGCACGCGGCTGGTCACCGATTTGTCGAGCTCGGAGGGGTCCATGCCCCACTGCTTGCGGGTGTAGTTGCGGAAGAACTTCTCGTACAGCTCGCGGCCCACTTTGCTCACCACCACATCTTCCGACGTCTTGATAACCGGCACCTTTTCGGCCACCGACTCGAAGAACTCCTCCACCTCGAAGCTGTTCAGCTTCAGGCCATAGAGCTTGTTGATGGTATCGAGGTTGATGGGCATGGGCACCATCTGGCCATCGACCGAGGCCAGTACCCGGTGCTCGTAGGGGCGCCAGTCGGTGAAGTTCGACAGGTACTCGAATACGTCCTTGGAATTGGTGTGGAAGATGTGCGGGCCGTATTTGTGCACCAGAATACCGTCCTCGTTGTAGTGGTCGTAGGCATTGCCCGCAATGTGGTTGCGCTTATCAACGACCAGCACTTTTTTGTTGGAGCGGGTAGCCAGCCGCTCGGCCAGCACGCTGCCGGCAAAACCGGCCCCTACTATCAGATAATCAAACATAAAGCGATATTTGGAGGTGGTTTGGGGAGCCCGAAAGGGATGTTTCGTAAGCTCAGATTGGAAGTAGTGGAACGGTGGGGCTGCGCCCGGCCCTATGAACAAACCAACCTGGCTTTTGATGCAATTTTTAGTGAATTCAGCTAAAAATATTGGCCGAATCTGCCGGACTACATTGCTACTGCGCGCTGATTCTGGCCTGCATCAGGTCCACCATCTGTTGCCAGGTCTGGTCCCAGCTGATGGTAGCCAGATACTCATCGGTGCGCTGGCGCCAGTCGGCGTCCTGCGTCTGGGTGAGGGCGGTTTCGATGGCCTGGCCAAACTCGTCGGCGGTAGCGGCAATCTGCACCAGGTTCAGCTCGCCGTAGGGCCGCACCACGTCGCGGATGGGCGTGCTGACGACCGGTCGGCCGGCGGCCAGGTACTCGGGCGTTTTGGTAGGCGAAATGAACTTGGTGCTTTCGTTGTCGGCAAACAGCAGCGTGGCCACGTCCCAGCCCGCCAGGTACGTGGGCAGCTCCTGGTAATCCTTGCCGCCGAGGTAGTGGATGTTGGCCGAATCGGGCAGCGTGGCGGGGTCGATTTTGACCACCGGCCCGATAATGACAAACTCCCACTCGGGGTGGGCCGTGGCCAACTGGCCCAGCAGCTCAATATCCAGCCGCTCATCCACTACCCCGAAAAAGCCGATGCGCGGGTGCGCAATGCCGGCCTGGTCGGCGGGCTCGGACAACGCATGCCGGGCCTGGCCGAAGTGGGCTTTGTCGATGCTGCTGGGGAACGGGTGCGCATCGGCGTGCTGCTGGCGCTTGGCCTCGTAGAGCGTGTGGCCGCCCGTAAACACGAGGTCGGCCTTGCGGAACAGCTCCTGCTCCCGCTCGCGCAGTTCGGGCGGCGCAAACTTGAAATTGGCCAGCTCGTCCATGCAGTCGTACACCGTCAGGGCCGGCGCAAAGCCCCCCGACTTGCCCAGCGCCATGGGCGTGTAGTACCAGAACAGGTAGTTGGTGATGCGCTGCTCCTGGAAATACTGCTGGAGCAGCGCCTGCTGCACCATATCGGCTGCGGGGGCACTGTGGCGGAGGCAGTCGGGCAGGTGGGCCACCACTACCTTCAGGCCCTGCTGGCGCTCCTTTATTTCCAGGTGCGGTGCTACGTGGTTGTCGTTGTGATAAAAAGCATCCTCCACATAAAAAACCCGGCCCTGCTGGGCGAAGCGCGACATCAGGTGCTGGGGGCGCTGCCACACAAAGTCCCAGTGCAGGTGCGCAAAGCACACCACATCGGGCAGCGAGTAAGCGGCAGGCTGGTCAGCTTTCATGGCGGAGGCGGAGCGCGCGGGCGCTTCCGCCGGTGGGGCAGATGACATAAAGAACAGGTAAGTAGTTGGATGAAGTCGGGCAACCACACAGGTCTTTCGGCCGCGCTTCCTTCGCCTATACGCCCGCCTTTTCAAAAGGATATTGTCGAGTCGCTACTATTTTAACTGGCCGCTGGGGCTAAGCAAATTAGCTTACTGTCGAGCTAAACCTTTCGCCCCGGCTGTCAGTTTTGCAGCTTTCCTTCAGCCCCGAGGCGCCGCCGGCTACAGTAGGCACTGCATTTCCACGGCGTCCTGCCAGCCCTCGGCGGTGCGCAGCCACTCGCGCCGCACACCTACCCGCGTAAAGCCGGCCGAGGCAAACAGGCTCAGGCTGGCCTCATTATCGGCCCCGATGGTGCAATACAACTGGTGCAGGCGCAACACCTGCCGGGCGTAGGGCCGCAGCAGCGTCAGCGCGGCCTGGGCGTAGCCGCGCCGCTGGTGGCCAGCCAGCACCGTAATGCCCACACCGGCCCGCTGGTGCAAAGGCTCGAAGCCGAATAAATCCAGCGTGCCCACCGCCGCCCCGCCGGCCGAATCTTCGAGCACCAGCCGTAGCTGCCGCACCTCAAAAAAATCGGCCGCCGCGCTGTCCAGGTACTGCCGCAGCACGTGCCGCGACACGGGCGCCAACGTATCCGACACGCCCCACACGGCCGGGTCGTTTTCCAGCTGGTACAGAAACTCCAGGTCGTCGGCCTCCAAAGGGCGCAGGCGGATGAGGTCGGATTGCAGCATCTTTTAGTGCGTAGTTGATTGTGCGTTGTGCTTAGCTGCTTACAAACGAAACCGGCGCACCTTCCGCCAGCTGCACAACCACCGCCTCGCCCACCGCTACCGAGGCGGCTGGCAAACGAACCCGCAACAGGGTGGCGGCCAGCTGGATTTCGGCCTCATAATAACTGCCCATGAAACGCACGTCCTGCACAATGCCGGCCGTGCCGGAGCTGCTGGCGGGGGCCAGATGTAGGCTTTCAGGACGCACTAGGGCAGCCAACCTCGGCAGTTTCCGGCGCGGGGCGGCAGCGGCCAGCAGGGCGCGCAGGTCGGGGCCTTCGAGGCGGTTGTAGTCGCCGAACAGGGCGGCGGCGTACTCGCTGACGGGCTGGCGGTACACCTGCTCGGGCGGGCCCTGCTGCACCAGTCGGCCGCGTTCCAGCAACAGCAGTTCATCGGCCCAGGGCAGCGTGTCGAGCGGGTCGTGGGAGACGAGCAGGCAGGTGATGCTGAGCTGCTCGCCCACTTCGCGGATGACTTGCTGGAGCTGCTGCTTATGGAGTCGGTCGAGGTTGGAGAAGGGCTCGTCGAGCAGCAGCAGGCGCGGGGCCGACAGCAGCAGCCGCGCCAGTGCCACCCGCTGCTGCTCGCCGCCCGAAAGCTGGTCGGTGCGCCGGCTCATGAGGCCGCTGATGCGGCAGACCTCGTACACCGCCTGCGCCTCGGGCGCGGGCCGCTTACTGGCGTAGCGCAGCACCTGCTCCACCCGCAGCGACTTGGGCAAACTGGGCTTCTGCGACAGATACACGATGCCCGGATGGCCCGGCACCAGCACCTCCTGCGGCCCGCGCACGCGGCGGCCGGCAAAGTGCACCTCCCCCGCCGTGGGCTGCACCAACCCGGCAATCACCTGCAACAGCGTACTTTTGCCGGCTCCCGACTCGCCCGCCAGCGCCAGCTTGCGGCCGGCCGGCTGCGCGAAGCTGATGCCGCTGAGCACCGGCTGGCCGTGCTCTTCCAAGCTGATGTCGCGGACGGTGAGAAAGTCAGTTTCGGGCATAATGGGGAAGTATAAAAGAATGTCAGGCAGAGCGTAACATCTCGCGTGCTGACGTTGTCGAAGTAATTCAGCGTCAGTACGCGAGATGCTTCGCTACGCTCTGCCTGACGTTCTCTACCGTTCCTGGCTTATACTTTCCCCTCGAACACAAACGTAGCGGGGCCGCTGAGGTAGATGTTGGTGAACGAGCCATCGGGTTGCGCTTCGAAGGCTACCTGCAGCTCGCCGCCGGGCGTGCGCAGCTGCACGGGGCTGGCGGCGCCGTGGCGCGAGGCGGCCAGCGCCACGGCCGTTACGCCGGTGCCGCAGCTCAGGGTTTCGTCCTCCACGCCCCGCTCGTAGGTGCGCACCTGCCAGGGCTGGCCGGGGGCCACGGGTGCTTCCACAAAGTTGACGTTGGTGCCCTTCTCGCGGAACAGCGCGCCGTTGCGCAACGCCCGGCCTTCGGTGAATACGTCGAGCCCGGCCAGGCTGCCGGTTGGCTCGAAGCGGACGAGGTGGGGCGAACCGGTGTCGAGAAACACGCCGTACTCGTCGATTCCCTGCTGGCCGCGCACGTCCTGCATGCGCAAGTGCACGAGGCCGTCGGCGTCTATCCGGGCCTCGTGGGGGCCATCGGCGGCCAGGAAGCGGGTGTCGGTTTCGATGACGCCCAGCTGCCGGGCAAAGGCCACGGTGCAGCGCCCGCCGTTGCCGCACATCGAGCCCAAATGGCCGTCGGCGTTGAAATACACCATCTCGAAATCGTATTCCGGGTGCTGGCGCAGCAGAATCAGCCCGTCGGCCCCGATGCCGCGGCGCCGGTCGCAGAGGTGGCGCACCAGCTGGTGGTCGGCCACATCGAACCGCTTGGCGCGGTCGTCAACCATCACGAAGTCGTTGCCGGTGCCCTGGTATTTGGAGAAGTGCAGCGTGGTGCTCATGGGCGTAAAGGTACGGCGGAGAGACGGGTGAGTAAAAAGAACGTCATTCAGAGCGCAGCGAAGAATCTCGCGTGCTGACGTTGCCATAGTAACTCAACGTCAGCACGCGAGATTCTTCGCTGCGCTCTGAATGACGTTCTTTAACCCCCTACCTTTGCGCCAGCATGTATACTTTCCTTACCACGAGCCCCTGGGCCGATTACGAGCTGCTCGATGCGGGCAACTTCGAGAAGCTGGAGCGTTTCGGCCAGCACATTCTGGCCCGGCCCGAGCCGCAGGCCATCTGGGACCCGCACCTGCCGGCCTCGGAGTGGCAGCGGGCCAACGCCATTTTCACCCGCGAAAAAGGCAGTCAGGAGCGCGGCCAGTGGAAAATAAAGCCCGGCACACCCGAGCAGTGGCACATCAACTACGAGCGGCCCGACGGCCTGAAGCTGCGGTTCCGGCTGGGCATGTCGTCGTTTAAGCACGTAGGCCTGTTTCCGGAGCAGGACCCCAACTGGCAGTTCATCTACAACGAAACGCGCCGCCGCCAAGCGGCCCAGCCGCGGGTGCTCAACCTGTTTGCCTACACGGGTGCCGCCACGCTGGCCGCCCGCGCCGCCGGCGCCGACGTAACGCACCTCGATTCGGTGAAGCAGGTCAACTTCTGGGCCCGCGACAACATGGAGGCCTCGGGCCTCGATGGGGTGCGCTGGCTGGTGGAAGACGCCATGAAGTACGTGAAGCGCGAAGTGAAGCGCGGCAGCAAGTACCAGGGCCTCATCCTCGACCCGCCCGCCTACGGCCGCGGCCCCAACGGCGAAAAGTGGCAGCTCGAAGACGAACTCAACGAAATGCTTAAGCTCTGCCAGCAGCTGCTCGACCCCGAAGACCATTTCTTCCTCGTCAACCTCTACTCGCTCGGCTTCTCGGCCCTGATTCTCGACAACCTGGTCAGTGAAATCTTCCCCACGATGCGCGACAAGCGGGAAATCGGGGAGATTTACCTGCACGACGCCGGGGCCCGCAAGCTGCCGCTGGGCACCTTCTGCCGGTTCGCCACCTGAATTGGTTTCAGTGGAATAAACCGCACGTCATTCAGAGCGGAGCGAAGAATCTCGCGCGCTGACGTTGCCACAGTAACTCAACGTCAGCACGCGAGATTCTTCGCTCCGCTCTGAATGACGTACTGTTAGCCTACCAAAAAAACAACGATTATGCTGCACCGCCGCCTGGCCCTTATCGACATGGGCACCAACACGTTTCACCTGCTGATTGTGGAGCTGGCAGACGACGGCCGGACGGCGCCGCGCACGCTGTTGCGCACCAAAGTGGGCGTGCGGCTGGGCGAGGACGGCATCAGCGCGGGCCGCATTGCCGAGTCGGCCTACGAGCGGGCCCTGCACGCACTGCTCGGCTTCCGCGAGGAAATCGAGCTGCATCAGGTGAACGACGTGCGCGCCACGGCCACCAGCGCCATGCGCGTCACCGAAAACGGCCCCGCGCTGGTCAAGGATATCTTCGAGCAGACGGGTATTCGGGTGGAAGTTATTGGCGGCGACCGGGAGGCCGAGCTGATTTGCCAGGGCGTCCGGCAGGCCGTGCCGCTGGGGCCCGAGTGCCACCTCATCATGGATATTGGCGGCGGCTCAGTGGAATTCATCCTGGCCAACGACACCACCATTTTCTGGAAGCGCAGCTTCGAAATCGGGGCCCAGCGCCTACTCGACAAGTTTTTCCCGGAGCCCAGCGGCATCATGCCCGCCGAAGCCATTGTGGCCGAGCAGCAGTATCTGGCCGAAACCCTGGCCCCGCTGGCCGCCGCCCTGGCCGAGTTTCCGCCGGTTAGCCTGATTGGCGCTTCGGGTAGTTTCGACAGTCTGGCCGACATGCAACTGGGCCAGTTGCGCACCGAGGCCGAGCTGCCGCCAAGTACCGAACTGGCCCTGAGCAGCTTCCGGCACAGCTACAACCAGCTGCTCAGCCTCAACCACGAACAGCGAAAGGACCTGCCCGGCATCCTGCCCATGCGCGCCGATATGCTGGTAGTAGCGGCCATTCTGATTGACTATGTGCTGAACCTGACCGGCCTGACCCGCATCCGCACTTCCGCCTACGCCCTCAAGGAAGGCCTGCTGGCCGAAATGCTGTAGTTGAACGACTGTAGCGCGAAGCTTCCGCTTCGCGTGTCGTTGAACGGAATCGTTGGCAGTCAGCAACGATACGCGAAGCAGGAGCTTCGCGCTACAGCCGTTCTGCCATCTCGCGCTACGGCCTCTTCATTGGTTGTTCTTTTGTTGCCATTCCCCTTCCTATCCATGACTACCACGCTTCCCTACGCCCAGCTTTTCACCTTTGCCGAATCCGTATTCCGCGCCATGGGCTGCCCCGAGGAAGATGCCACGCTGGCCACCGAAACACTGCTATCGGCCGATTTACGGGGCGTTGATTCGCACGGCGTGGCCCGGCTGATTGGCTACGTGCGCCTCTGGGAAGCCGGCCGCATCAACGCCACGCCGCGCGTGGGCGTTACGTACGAGACGCCCAGCACGGCCGTAGTGGATGGCGACGGGGGCCTGGGGCTGGTGGTGGGCCCCAAGGCCATGCGCGTGGCCATGGAAAAAGCCCGGCAAGTGGGCACGGGCTGGGTATCGGTGAAGAACTCCAACCACTTCGGCATTGCCGGCTACCACGCCATGCTGCCGCTGGCCCACGACATGCTAGGCGTGGCCATGACCAACGCCTCGCCCCTGGTGGCGCCCACCCACTCGCTGGAACGGCTGCTGGGCACCAACCCGATTGCCGTAGCCGTGCCCGCCGCCGAACAGCCCGATTTCGTGCTCGATATGGCCACCACCACCGCCGCCAACGGCAAACTCGAAATTGCCCAGCGGAAGCAGCAACCCATTCCCGAAGGCTGGGCCCAGGACGCGGCCGGCACGGGCTCGACCGACCCCAACGCCGTGAAAAACGGTGGCGCGCTGCTGCCGCTGGGCGGGGCTACCGGCTCGCACAAAGGCTACGGGCTGGGCGCGGTGGTCGATATATTTTCGGCCGTGCTGAGCGGGGCCAACTACGGGCCCTGGGTGCCGCCATTCGTGGCCTTTCTGCAGCCGGCCGCCAACCCCGTGGGGCAGGGCCTGGGCCACTTTTTCGGGGCCATGCGGGTCGATGCCTTCCGCCCCGCCGCCGAGTTCAAGGCCGATATGGATAACTGGATTGCCACCTTCCGCGCCGCCCGCGCCACGGAGGGCCAGCGCGTGCTCATCCCCGGCGACCCGGAGCGCGAAACGGCTGCCGTGCGTCTGCTGGAGGGCATTCCGCTGCTGGAGCCGGTGCTGCGCAATTTGGAAAGCCTGGGCCAGAAGTTCGGCGTGCAGCTGTAACGCGAAGCTCTGCTTCGCGACCGAGCGTGCTAAATGGACAAAACTGGCCTACCGCTACGTGCTGTTCTCGCAAGCGCGAAGCAGAGCTTCGCGTTACAGTTGCCCGCTTGGCCAGCATCAGCAACAATGCGACGCAACTAGTTTTTCCGTAGTTTCTGGGCTGATTCTTGTTTTGCCCGCTTTTATGAAACGCTTTCTTCCGCTGTTGCTGCTGCCGTTGCTGGGGGCGGCCCCTGTTACGGCTCCCGTTCCTACGCCCGCGCCCGTCCGTCACCTCACGCTGCGCATCGACGGCAAAATAGTGCCCACCGATACGCTTAGCTCGCGCTTTTTCCTCAGTGAAGACCGGGCCCTGCGCCTCAACATCGTGCGGGCTGATGACCCCGACGGGCAGGGCCTCAACATCATCATCGACCGGTTTCCCATCAAAGTGGGCGCCTACAAGTTCCAGGAAATCCTGAGCGGCCGCAACCGGGATGCCTCCTACCGCTACGGGGTCGTGTCGGCCTACTCCAAATCGTGCTCCGACAACCCCGGGCAGGTCGTAATTACGGGCGTGAATGCCGAGCGGCACTGGCTGCGCGGCACCTACCGCTGCCAGGTGTGCGAGGTCGGCCGCGGCGCCCGGCGCTTCACGCTGGAAGGCGAGTTTGAGTTTCCGGTGGAGAAAGAATAGGTCGGGATAAATGAATACATGCACGTCATGCAGAGCGGAGCGAAGCATCTCGCCCGCTTCATTGCAGTAGTAAACCAATTGTCAGGGGTTACTTTTACAACGAAGCGGGCGAGATGCTTCGCTCCGCTCTGCATGACGTGCTTTTCCATTCAAGATTCCTTTATGCCCTCTCCCACCCTCCGTCGCCTAACCACCGCTGCTCTGCTGCTTGGCGCTGCTACCGCTGCCCAGGCCCAAACTACGGCTCCGGCCGCGCCCAACCGTTTTCTCACCGACAGCCTCGACAGCTATGTGCAGCGCGGCATGCGGCTCTGGAACATTCCGGGGCTGGCCGTGGTGGTGGTGAAGGACGGGCAGACGCTGGTGCAGAAAGGCTACGGAGTGCGCGAGGTGGGCAAACCGGCCCTCGTGGATGACCAGACGCTGTTCATGATTGCCTCCAACACCAAACTGTTCACCGGCACGGCCCTGGCCAAGCTCGATGGGGAGAAGAAAATCAGCCTCGACGACCGCGTAACCAAATACCTGCCCGATTTCCGGCTCTACGATTCCACCAGCACCCGCCTCGTCACGGTGCGCGACCTGCTGAGCCACCACCTGGGCTTCAAAACGTTTCAGGGTGACTTCACTTTCTTCAAATCCAACCTGGAGCGGGCCGACATTGTGCGCCGGATGCGGCTGATGAAGCCCACCCGCGAGTTCCGCAAGGATTACGGCTACTGCAACTCGGGTTTCGTGGCAGCCGGCGAGGTGATTCCGGCCGTGACCGGGGGCACAAGCTGGGAGGAGTACGTGCGCCAGAATCTGCTGCAACCGTTGGGCATGAAAAACACCTTCGTCTCGTCGCTCGAATTCGCCAAGCAGCCCAATATTGCCACGGCCTACTCCAATACCTTCGGGCCACTAGCCAAGGTGCAGTTCGACAACTGGGACAATATGGGCCCCTGCGCCAGCATGGCCTCCAACGTGAGCGACCTCACCCATTGGCTGCGTTTCCAGCTCGATAGTGGCCGCTACGAGGGCCGGCAGGTGCTGCCCTGGGCCGCGCTGCGTAAAACCCGCGACGCCAACACCATCATCAGCAGCCGCAAGTCGCCGCTGTTCCCCACGCACTTCGTAACGTACGGGCTGGGCGTGGAGGCCGCCGACTACAACGGCCGGCAGGTGTTCTGGCACACGGGCGGCGCCTCGGGGCAGGTAAGCAACGTGTGCTTCGTGCCCGAGGCCGGCCTGGGCCTGGCCGTGCTCACCAACAACGACAACCAAAGCTTCTTCGAGGCCCTGCGCTACCAGATTCTCGACGCCTACCTCGGCGTGCCCTACATCGACCGGAGCGCCCAGCTGCTGGCCCGCCGCCGCGCCGGCGAGCTGGCCGCCGGCCCCGACCCCACGCTGGCCCTGGCTGCCCGCGTGGCCAAGAAAGCCAAGGCCCCGCTGCCCCTTAAAGCCTACGTAGGCGAGTACAACAACGCCCTGTTCGGCCGCATCCAGGTCACGCAAAAAGGCAAGCAGCTGCTCGTCACGCTGCCCACCCACCCCGGCCTCACCGCCACCCTCGACTACATGGACGGCCAGGAGTTCCGCGCCACCTATTCCGACCTCGTGTTCGGCGTGCTGCCGGCCAAGTTCGAGGTAGAAAACGGCCGCGTGAAGTCTTTGGAGATGCGCGCCAATGACTACGTGGAAGCCGATTCGTACGTGTTTGGGAAGCTGTAAGAAGCTACAAGCCGCAAGCTTCAAGCGGCAAGCTGACTACCATAGGGCTTACGCAAAAGGGGGCCGTAGGCTTGTAGCGCGAAGCTTCCGCTTCGCGCACCGTTGAATATAACCATCTAACAATGAGCAACAATACGCGAAGCAGAAGCTTCGCGCTACAGTCGTTCTGCGTAAGTCCTATACCAGTAATCCTGAGCACAGCGAAGGACCATATCACGCTAGGGTAACCGTAACAACGGCCTGTTCTAGCGTAATAAGGTCCTTCGCTGTGCTCAGGATTACTGGTAGTCAGCTTACCGCTTGAAGCTTGTGGCTTGTAGCTTTAAAGATTACCCTTTCAAACTCGCCATGTCAATCACGAAGCGGTACTTCACGTCGGACTTCATCATGCGCTCGTAGGCTTCGTTGATGTAGTCGATGTTGATAACTTCCACGTCGCTCATCACGTTGTGCTCGGCGCAGAAATCCAGCATATCCTGGGTTTCCTGGATGCCGCCGATGAGCGAGCCGGCAATGCGGCGGCGCTTGGCAATCAGGTTGAAGGCGTGCAGCTGGGCCGCTTCGGGCGGCACGCCGAGCAGCACCATCGTGCCGTCGAGGCGCAGGCTGGCCACGTAGGGCATCAGGTCGATGGGAGCCGATACGGTATTGATAATCAGGTCGAAATAGTTGTTGATGCCTTTCATGGCATCTTTCTCCTTGGTGACCACGAATTTGTGGGCGCCGAGGGCTTTGGCGTCGGCTTCCTTGTCGGGCGAGGTGCTGAGCACGGTGACTTCGCAGCCCATGGCGGCGGCAAACTTCACGGCCATGTGGCCCAGCCCGCCGAGGCCGATTACGGCTACCCGGTCGCCGGCCTTGGCCTTCCACTGCCGCAGCGGCGACCAGGTGGTGATGCCGGCGCACAGCAACGGGGCTACGCGCGACAAATCGAGCTTCTCGGACACGTGGAGCACGAATTTCTCGGTGACCACGATGGTGTTGGAGTAGCCGCCCTGGGTGATGGAGCCGTCCTTGTCCTTGGCGCTGTAAGTGCCCACGAAGCCATTGTCGCAGTACTGCTCCAGGCCTTCGTTGCATTCGGCGCAGTGCTGGCACGAGTCCACCATGCAGCCGACGCCGGCCAAATCGCCCACGCTGAAGCTCTTCACGTGGGAGCCAACCTCCGTCACGCGGCCCACAATTTCGTGGCCGGGCACCATCGGAAACATCGAGCCGCCCCACTCGTTGCGGGCCTGGTGAATATCGGAGTGGCAAACGCCGCAGAACAGAATTTCGATGCGCACATCGTGGGGGCCCACATCGCGGCGCTCGAAGCTGAAGGGGGCGAGGGGTTCGTTGGCGGCGGGCGCCGCGTAGCCTTGGGCTGCAATCATAACAAAAGAAGAAGTAAGCGCCGGAGCCGTGCGCTCCGAGCGTGGGGAGTAAAACCGCTGCCGGCCCCGAATTGTTGCGCGGCGGCCGGTTTGCGTAGGTTGCGCACGAAAATATGCCGGCCGTGGCGTACCTTCCCCAACCAATCACCGTCTCATCCCTTTTACCCCCGCTATGGCCCCCATCCAGCCCGTTTCAACTTCCTCTACCACTACCGATGGCCCCAAGCACAACTCGCGGGGCCTGCGCATCTGGCACTGGTCCAATGCGGGGCTGGTGCTGTTTCAGCTGATGACGATTCTGTTTTTGTTCGTCATTGTGAAGGTAAAAACGCTGGCCCCCGAGTTCAGCCAGGTGCTGGCCGAAAAGGGCGTAAACCTGCCGGCCGCCGAGCTGCGCGGCCTCACGCGCATTGTGTCGCACCGCATCTGGGACTGGCACATCTGGGCGGGCATTGCCATTTCGTGCCTGCTCGCTTTCCGCGTTTTTGTGAGTTTCCGGCAGCGGGGCAGCCAGCGTACGGCGGCTAAAATTGCGGTCCTCAAAGCCCGCGCAAGCCGGGGCGACGCCGCGGCGACCAAGGGGCTGTGGGCGCGCTACGCTTACCGCGCCTTCTACGTTATCCTGGCCGTGATGGTGCTTACGGGCCTCGTGCTGGTGTTTGAGGACTACCTCGAACCCATCAAGGAGGTAGCCGAAACCATCCACGAGTACACGATGTACGTGGTGGTGGCATTCGTAGTGCTCCACATTTTCGGCGTTTTCCGGGCCGAGGTAACCGAGGAGCCCGGTCTGGTTTCCTCCATGATTAACGGCGGCGAGCCAGCCGAGGGCGTTTAGCTGTTAGCTGAAAAACGAGGAAGGCCCCGTACCCGGTTGGGTGCGGGGCCTTTCCTTTGCTTTGGATGTTGGTTTTTTGAACGAAAACTACCCGCTGATAGCTCAAAAAAGCCTACTGGTTCTTCTCGACTTGCTCCTGCGCCTCTTCGTGGGCGGAAATGGGCTTGACGGCCGGGCCGGCCGTTGCCGGGGCCTGCCAGTTTTCATGCAGCATCTGCTCCACCTGCGCCTTCAGCCGTTTTAGCGACTGACGGGAGAAACGCACCTGCAGCCGGCGGCCGAATAGCTTGAAGCCCAGCCAGTAGAAGGGGTTGCGGATGCGGCCCGTCTGCGACACGGCGTGGATGTGGCACCACACGCGGCCGGTCGTCAGGTCTTTGTGCACCAGAAACTCAATCTGCCCCCGCTCGAAGTGGCCTTCGAGGGTGCGGTAGTTGTAGCCCCACACCTGCTCCTGGCCGCCGCCGGGCAGCGGCCGGGTTTCGTCGGTGACGCCCCCGATGCGCACGCCAAACCAGAACGAGAAGCCCAGAAACTGCGCCCGCAGCACCATCACGCGCTGCGCCAGCGGCTGGTCGGGCAGAAAGATGCCGCTGATGAGGCCGGGTGGCGGAAACGAGTAGCGGCGCAGCACCTCGCGGGCGGCGGCCCAGGAGCCCCGCGCCTCGGGCGGACCGGGCGCTTCGGCGGGCAGCTCGGTTTCGTAATCGTCTACGCGCCAGCCGGTGGCGGCGGTGTAGTCGGCCAGCTGGTCGGGGTCGAAGTTGTAGCCCGTATCGGTGTAAGCTGCCAGGCGGGCCTGCTGGCGGGCGGTGAGGGCGGGGCGGTCAGACATGGGCAGCCGGGCTTTCGTCCTGTTTAATGGTTTCGACCTGCACCGGGCCCAGCTGCAGGCCTTTGCTGAAATCGGCCACGCGCTGACAGAAGGTTTCCCAGGTTTGCTGCTGCACCCGTTTGCCCAGGCCCAGCGTGTCGTAGGTGAACGCCACCAGCCCGTCGCGCGAGCGGGCCCAGGAATGAATTTCGAAACGCACAGTGTCGGGCAGCGTGGCGTGGGGGCGCAGCGAGAAGCGGATGCGGCCGGCCTCGGGGTGGTTTTCGAGCGTGGCCAGCTCGAAGAAATCGTCGCCCACTTCAGCTACGCGCACGTCGCCGTTCCAGGGGCCCAGAATCTTGATGCTGTATTCGTCGCCCACCGCCAGGCAGCCGTGCGTGCCTTTCGACTTCTCGAAATCGGCCAGCAAATCGGGCGAGAAATCGGGCAGGTGGCATTTGATGTGCTCCAGCAGCGCGGCGGCTGGCTGGCGCGGGTGCTGCACATCAAGCCAGTAGCGGCGCTCGAAAAGCGGGCCGCTGCCGGTCTGGGCGGGCTGTTCGGGTTTGGGCATGGTCATCGGAAGGCTGTTTCCTCTGCATAAACGGACCGCGCCGGAGCAGGTTATCGGGCCGCCGCGCCCGGCCCCGCGCACAACCCCGCGCCCGCGTCGGCAGTACACCCGGTTCACCCCGGCATTTCTTTCTATGGCCTACTTCCGCCCCCCCGGCCCCGCCCCCGATCCGCTGCTGGTCCGCGAGTACACCCAACTGCAGGAGCAGCTGCGCAACCAGGTACGCCTGGAGCCGCCCACCGGCGAGCTGCGCTACATTGCCGGCTGCGACTCCTCGTTTCCGACGCCCGACACGGTGCTGTCGGTGTTTATCGTGCTGGAGCTGCCCTCGCTGGGCTTCGTCGAGAAGGTGTACCACGTGGGGCCGGTGCCGCTGCCCTACATTCCGGGCCTGCTCTCGTTCCGCGAAGCGCCCAACTTGGTGCAGGCCTACGCCAAGCTGCGCCGCCAGCCCGACATCATTATGGTGGACGGCCACGGCATTGCCCACCCGCGCCGCATGGGCATTGCGGCCCATTTGGGCGTTGAGCTCGATGTGCCCACGTTCGGCGTGGCCAAGCAGCGCCTCACCGGCACCTACGAGGAGCCGGCCCTCACCAAAGGCAGCATCACGCCACTCACCGACAAAAACGGCGAGCTGCTGGGCCAGGTCATCCGCAGCAAAGACAAGGTGAAGCCGCTGTTCGTAAGCCCCGGCCACCGCTGCGACCAGGCCACCGCCACCCGCCTCACGCTGGCCTGCCTGCGCGGCTACAAGCTCCCCGAACCCACCCGCCTCGCCGACCATTGGGCCGAGGAGTTCAAAAAGGAGCTGAAGTAGCTACCCCACCCCCGGCCCGCCTTGCTCAAAGCGCAACATCCTCCGGGAGAGGGGTGCCAGCCGCGAGTTTAGGAAATCTATTTCGTTGAACGCACCCCTCTCCCGGAGGATGTTGCGCTTTGAGCAAGGCAGGCCGGGGGTGGGGTTAGGAAAGCGCCGCCAACAACGCCGCCAACGATTCGCCCGCGCCGGCTGGCAGCCCCAGCAGCCGGGCCACGGCGCGGTACACGACCTGCGGCGAAGCGGCTTCGGCCAGAATACCGCGCTGCTGGCCGGTCTGGGTTGATTTGGAGAGCTTCTGGCCGGCATCGTCGAGTAGCAGGTTGTGGTGCAGAAACCGGGTTTGGGTGAAGCCGGCCTGACCGGGCAGCCACTCTGCCAGCCACAGCTGGGCCGCCGTGCTGGTGCGCAGATCCTGGCCCCGCACCACCAGGTTCACGCCCAGCCGCTGGTCGTCGAGCAGCGAGGCTACCTGGTAGGCGGCGGCCCCATCCTTTTTGCGCACCACGAAGTCGCCCAGCTCGCGGGCCAGCGCCACCGTTTGCGGGCCCTGGGCCAGATCGGGCCACGTTAGGGTAGTACCGGGCGGCACGCGGGCCCGCCAGGCAAGGCCCGGCGCTTCGAAGGGCAGCGCCAGGGACTGGCAGGTGCCGGGGTAGCCGCCACTGGCCGTAGCGGTGCGCGCCAGCGCGGCGCGCGAGCAGCGGCAGGCGTAGAACAGCGCCGGGTGCGCGGTGTGGGCGGCCTGGAGTGCCGCTTCGTACTCGGTCAGGCGGTACTGCTGCGAGTAGTGGCGCTCGAAATCGTTGGGGCCGCTGGGGCCCTGGTCGTAGTCGAGGCCCAGCCAATCCAGGGTCCGGAAGATGTTGGCGAGGTAGACGGGCCGGAACCGGGCGCGGTCCAGGTCATCAATGCGCAGGTGCAGCGTGCCGCCCGCCCGGCGCACCAGCAGCCAGGTAAGCGTGAAGTTGACGGCGTTGCCCAGGTGCAGAAACCCGCTGGGCGTGGGCGCCAGCCGCGAAACAACGGGCGCAGACGGAAACTGGAGCATCGGGCAGGGAAGCTGACACCGGCAAAGTACGCAAATCGGCCCCGGCAGCGCCCAGCGCCGGAATAGCGAGGGTCAGGAAACTATTTTTGCCTTAATCAATGTATGTACATATATTTGCATTGTCATTCCACTGAACCTCGTCTTATGAAAACCGTTCTGCACCCGGCCGACTCGCGGGGCCACGCCAACCACGGCTGGCTCGACTCCTACCACACCTTCAGCTTCGGCGGCTACCACGACCCGGCGCGCATGCACTTCGGGGCGCTGCGGGTGCTCAACGACGACACCGTGGCCGGCGGCCGGGGCTTCGGCGCCCACCCCCACGACAACATGGAAATCGTTAGCATTCCGCTCGAAGGCACGCTGGAACACCAGGACAATGCCGGCCACCACGGCCTCATCAGGCCCGGCGACGTGCAGGTGATGAGCGCGGGCACGGGCATCGCCCACAGCGAAAAAAACCACAGCTCGGCCGAGCAGGTGCGGTTTCTGCAGATCTGGCTTTTCCCCGACCAGCGCAACGTGGCCCCGCGCTACGACCAGCAGCACTTCGCCGCCGAGGGCCGGCACAACCAGTTTCAGCAGGTGCTGTCGCCCTCGCCCGACGATGCCGGCGTGTGGGTGCACCAGCAGGCCTGGTTTCACCGGGCCGATTTCGAGGCCGGTTTCGCTGCCGATTATCAGCTGAAAAAGTCGGGCAACGGCCTGTACGTGTTCGTGCTCGAAGGCGCGGCCACGGTAGCCGGCCAGCCCCTGCAGCGCCGCGACGGCCTGGGCCTCTGGGAAACCGAAACCGTCACCATCCACGCCGACTCGGCCACCCAGCTGCTGCTGATGGAAGTGCCGATGCTGTAAGCGCGGCCCTGTCTCTCAAATCAGAAACTATTCTCTTTCAACTGATGACCAACCAGACCGCCGCCAGCCGGCATGCCACTACCGATTTTGCCGTGCTCGATGTAATCCGGCAGCGCTGGAGCCCGCGCGCCTTTGCCGAGCAGCCGGTGCCCGAGCCGGCGCTGCAGCAGGTGTTTGAGGCCGCCGCCTGGGCCCCCAGCGCCATGAACGAGCAGCCCTGGCGCTACATCTACGCGCACCGCGAAGATGCCGCGGCCTTTCAGCAGCTCTTCGACTGCCTGCTGCCCGGCAACCAGCCCTGGGCCCGCCACGCGCCGGTGCTGGTGCTGGCGCTGACCAAAACTGATTTTGCCAACGGCACGCCCAACGCCGCCGCCCTCCACGACTTGGGCCTGGCCAACAGCCACCTCATTCTGGAAGCCACCGCCCTGGGCCTGCACGGCCACTTTATGGGCGGCTTCGACGCCGACAAGGCCCGGCAAACCTTCGGCCTGCCCGCCGACCTGCAGCCCGTGGTGATGCTGGCCCTGGGCTACCTGGGCCAGGCCGAGCAGTTGCAGGAGCCCTTCCTGAGCCGCGAGCAGGCCCCGCGCCAACGCCGGCCGGTAGCCTCGTTCGCGTTTGCGGGCCAGCTGCCCAACTGATTACCGGCCGGCTTCGTGGCCAGCTCATTCATAGATAAATTATATTTCTTATTGCGCATCTGCAAGCCCCGCCAGACCGGCGGGGCTTGCTTCGTTTATAAAAACCGGGCTTTAGCACCTTATAATAACATGAGGGCTAGATATTTATTCTCTCCGTTAGCGAATCCGGTGAAATCTGCCGTTTTTTGTGAACATATTCAGGTGAGTGGCTTTTGCGATGAGAGTACATATTTTGACGCTGGCGCTGAGCGCCCTGACAGTGGGTCGGAGTCTGGCCCAGTTACTGCCTTACCAGCTGCCGCCCCGCCCGCTCGTGGCTTTGGCCGACGCGCCGCCCATGCCGCGGGCCAGCTTCTCGCCCAACGGCGAATGGCTGATGCAGCTGGATATGTACGAGCGGCCCACGGTGTTCGACCAGAGCCAGCCCGAGCTGCGCCTGGCCGGGCTGCGCATCAATACCGTGGTGAATAGCGCCAGCCGTGCGGCCCAGGTGAAAGCCCTGCGGCTGCGGCGGCTGCCCAAAGGCCTGGAGCTGCTGGTGCAGGGGCTGCCGGCCAACGCCCGCATCAGCAACCTGCAATGGTCGCCCGATAACACCAAAATTGCCTTCACCCACAGCACCCGCGACCACCTGGAGCTGTGGATTGTGGACGTGCTGTCGGCTTCGGCCCGGCTGGTGCCCAACATCTTTTTGAACGGTGCGCTGGGCATGCCCTACGAGTGGATTTCCGACAGCAAGGGCCTCGTGGTGCGTGCCGTAGTTGGTGGCCGCGGCGCGGCGCCGGTGCCCGAGCCAACGGTGGCCGGCCGCCAGTACGAGCATCCCGTTAAAACCCCGCTGGCCGAGCAGATGCTGGGCTACTACGCGCTCAGCCAGGTAGTGCGCGTGGGCCTCGACAACCGCATGGCCCCGCTGGGCCAGCCCGGCCTGATTGCCCAGGCCTCCCCCTCGCCCGACGGCCGCTTTGTGCTGGTGCGCAGCTACCGCCGCCCCTACCCCACCACGCTGCCGCTCGAGCGTTTCCCGCAGCGGGTGCAGGTGCTGGCCATGGATGGGCTGCTGGACAAGCAGTTGGCCGAGTTGCCCGCCGTTGAAACCCTGCCAGCGGGCGCGGGCGCCGTACCAACCGGCCCGCGCGAGTTTGCCTGGCGCGAAGATGTGCCCAGCACCCTGTTCTGGGTAGAAGCCAAGGATGGCGGCGACCCCGCCCAGGCGGCCCCGGTGCGCGACCAGCTCCTGACGCTGGCCGCCCCCTTCGAGGAGCCGGGCCGCGAGCTGGCGGCGTTGCCGGCCCGCTTCAGGCGCATGTACTGGAGCAGCGACCAGCTGGCGCTAGTAGAAGCCACCCGCCTGCCCGACCAGAAGCAAATCGTCTGGCCGCTTGATCTGGCCACCAAAACGCTGCCGAAACCACTGCTGGAGTATTCGGTTCGGGACGCCTATACCCACCCCGGCACCCCAGTGCTGCAGCCCAATGCCCTGGGCCGGCCCGTGCTGCTCACCGACCGCACCGGCACCGGCGTGTACCTGTTTGGGGCCGGCGCCTCGGCCGAGGGCGACCGGCCTTTCGTGGATGAGCTGAACGTGCGGACCCGCGCCAAACAGCGCTGGTGGCGCTCGGAGGCGCCCTATTTCGAGCAGCCCGTTGCCATCCTCGACCCGGTGCGGCGCGTGTTCATCACGCGGCGCGAATCCGACCAGCAGGTGCCCAACTACTACCTGCGCACCGGCCCGAAACTGGTGGCCATCACGCAGTTTGCCGACCCCTACGCGGGCGCCCTGCCCCGGACCCAGCCCCTGCGCTACCTGCGCCCCGACGGCCGGCCGCTCGCGGCCACGCTCTACCTGCCCAGCGGCTACCAAACCAGCGACGGGCCGCTGCCCACCATTCTGGAAGCCAGCCCGGCCCTGTTTGCCGACAGCACCGGCGCCAGCCAGACCCGCGGCTCGCGCTATTTGTTTGCGCGCTACGAGTGGGGCTCGCCCCAATACTGGACTGCCCAGGGCTACGCCGTGCTGCAGGATGTAGTGCTGCCCCAGCCCCCCACCGACGGCACGAGTTCGGCCGATTATGTTCAGCGGCTGACCAAGGCCGCCGCCGCCGCGCTGGCCGAGGGTCGCCGCATGGGCTTCGTCGATACGGCCCGGGTGGTGGTGCTGGGCCAGGGCCCGGGCGCTTTCCTGGCCACTACGCTGCTGGCCGATTCGCGCCAGTTTAAGGCCGGCATTGCGCTGGCCGGCCTCCACAGCCAGCCTTTGCCCAACCGGCTGCCCGGCCAGGAGCAGCTGGTGGCCCCGCTCGCGCCGGCCGTGCGCTACACCGAAGCCCCGGCCGCGCCCTTCAGCCTATCCGACACGCTGCGCCGGCCGCTGCTGGTGCTGCCCGCCGGCTTCGACAACCTGCCTGCCAGCCTGGCCGCCCGCACCGAGCAGTTCTATGGCGAGCTGCAACGGCTGGGGGGCAAGAGCGTAAGGTACGCCGCGCTGCCCGGCGAAAACCACGGCTACACGGCCCGCGAGTCGCTGATGCAGCTGCTGGCCGAAGTCAATACCTGGCTCGACACCTACCTTAAGCCCGCCACGGCCGCGCAGCCGGCCACCGACCTGCCCACCACTTCCAAGGCCGACTAAGCCGCGCCCGTGCAACCCCGCGGCCGTAGCGGGTAGTATAGGGGCGTATGCTGTTGTTTGTTTATTCTGATTTTCCGGCCGCCATCCGCGCCGAGCTTGCCCGGCAGCTGCCCGCCGGCTTCGAGGTTCATTTTGCCACCGACCGCCACAGCTCCCGGCCACCCGCCGAGCTGCAAGCGGCCGATGTGCTGCTGGGCAACCCGCCGGCGGCCTGGCTTGCGCCGCTGCCGCCCCGGCTCCGGTTCTGGCAGATTGATTCGGCCGGCATCGACCAGTACCAGCAGTTGCGGCCGGATTTTGCGGTGGCCAACATGGGCGACCTGTTTGCCTGGCCCTGCGCCGAAACCATGGTAGCCGGGCTGCTGGCGCTGCTGCGCGGCATTCCGCAGCTGGCCGTGTGGCAGGCCGAGCGGCACTGGGAAGGCGGCGCGTTCCGGCAGCGGCTGGGGCTGCTGCGGGGCCGGCGGGTGCTGGTGCTGGGCCGCGGCAGCATCGGGCAGGCGGTGGCCGAGCAGCTCGGCGGCTTCGGGTGCGCGGTGCAGTTTGCGGCCCGCACCGACCCACAGGCCCAGCTACACACCCGCGCCGACGTGCTGGCCGCCCTGCCTGCTACCGACATCGTGGTGAACTGCCTGCCCGGCAGCGCCACCGGCTACGTGTCGGCCGAGCTGCTGGCCGCCCTGCCCGCGCACGCGCTCTACGCCAGCGTAGGCCGGGGCTCGACTACTGATGAGCCGGCTTTGCTGACTGCCCTGCAGGCCGGCCGCCTCGCCGGCGCCGTGCTCGACGTAACCGCGCAGGAGCCTCTGCCGGCCGATAACCCACTCTGGGACCTGCCCAACGTGCTGCTCACCCAGCACACCGGCGGCGGCTACCCCCAGGAACAGGCCGACAGGATGGGAGTATTTCTGCGCAACCTGGAGCGCTGGCAACAAGGCGAGCCGCTGGACAACGAGGTAACGCTGGGCCGCGGCTATTAGGCCCGAACTGGCCTGCCGGACGGGCGCTGCACAACCCGGGCGCGGGCTCCGGAGTAGGAAGAACGCAGCGTCTCACCTTCTGCTGACCTCCCGCTTATGGAAACCATCCGCACGTTTACTGCCGACTCCGAGCCGGCCCTGTGGGCGCAGGTAGCCGCCGATATGGCCCGCCAGCCCGACCTGTTCGACTACCGCGCCGACCTCTGCCAGCCGCCCTACTGCGTGCGCCTGGCGCTCGACATTGATTTGGGCGGCGGTTTCGAGGGCGGCTACGAGCTGACCACGCTCCGGGCCACCGTACCCGGCCAGCCCGCTCTGCGCTTCGCCCTGCACGAGCAGGACTGGGTGCACGAAATCGGTAAGCTGCTGGGCCTGCAGGACGTGGAGCTGGGCTATGCCGAGCTGGACCGCACCTTTATCATCACCACCAACGACGCCAACGCCCTGCGCCGGCTGCTGGCCGACCCTGCGGTGCATCAGGCCCTACTGCACCACCCCACGGCCCGCCTCACGCTGGCCCCCGACTCGGAGGCAGCCGATGCGCCGCTGCTGCTGGATTTCAGCGTGGAGCGGGCCGTGGTAGAGCCCGAGCAATTGCGGGAGCTGTACCAGTTGCTGCTGCGCCTGCTCCAGCAGCTGGCTCCGCAAACCACGGCCCCGGCGGGCTAACGCCTGGCCGGCCCCCGTTCTTTCGCAGCTCACATCCTGAGTGACAAACAAGCCGGCCCTGCCCCTATCCGTGCTGGATGGTGGCGGGGCCGGCTTGCTTGGTATTTAGGCTCAAGGCGGTTATTTGCCCGGAATGATGCCGGCAAAATATAGCACTACGGCAATGCAGAATACGCCCGGAATGAACAGCGCATACACCCACCAGGGCAGGCGTCCGGAGTTGTGCTTGGGGGGCCAGTTGGTTTGGTCTTTCATGGGGCGGGGCGGGTTAGTGAATGGATAAACCCAAGATAATCAAGCAACCATGAAGTTTAGATGAACCCCGCTACAGCACCAGCTGGTGGTAAAGCTGCTCCAGGGTAGCGGCTGGGTCGTGGCAGAGGCCGGGGTGCACGGGCGAGGTTTGCACGATGGTGCTGCGCGTGGCCGTCAGCCAGCGGAAGCGCGAGGCCACCGCAAACTGCCCGATGGGCCCGCCCTCGCGCCGGCCGGCGCAAATCCGCTCGAAAGCCCGCAGCCGGGCCCGCAGGTCGTCGAAATCCAGCTGGTGGGTAGGACCGGCAAAGGCCTGCAGGCGCGCTTCGGGCAGCTGGCAGCGGGTTTCGAGGAAGCCCTGGGAGGCGCAATACAGGATGACGCCCACATTCAGAAATTCTTCGCGCTCGACGCGGGGCACCACCCGCAGCACGGCATACTCAAACAAGTGCATGGCGGGCGGTTTCAGCTTCGGCAACGAAGGTGGCGGAATCGGCCAGGCGGGCCGTGATAAACTGCACGTACTGGGCCCGCTGCTCCTCGGGGCTCACATCGGGTTCCTGCAGCCAGTCGTCGGGCACCAGGGCCACCACGGCCTCGATAACTTCGGGCGTGAGGCGGGCGTGGCCCTCGGCATCGGCCCAGCGCAGCTCGGTGGCCTGGGGCAGCAGCACGTGGTCTTTTATTTGGGGGAAAGGCCGCGGTTTGGGCGCTGCCCAGCCGGCGCCGGCGTGGTGCACGTACAGGGCCGCGCCGTGGTCGATGAGCCACAGTTCGCGGTGCCACATGAGCAGGTTAGTGTTGCGGGCGGTGCGGTCCACGTTCAGCGTCAGCGAATCCAGCCACACGATAAGCGAGGCTAGCCGGGGTTCCACGTCGAGCAGCAGCGGGTCGAAGGTGGCGGCGCCGGCCAGGAAGTGCAGGCCCAGGTTGAGGCCGGTGCTGAAGCGCAGCAGGTCCTGGATTTCCTCGTCGGGCTCGGTGCGCCCAAAGGCCTCATCCAAATTGACAAATACCAGCTCGGGCATGCGCAAACCCAGCTGCCGGGCCAGCTCGCCCACTACCAGCTCGGCAATCAGCGCCTTCAGCCCCTGCCCCGCCCCGCGGAACTTGAGCACGTATAGAAAGCCATCGTCGGCCTCGACCAGCGCGGGCAGCGAGCCACCTTCGCGCAGCGGTACCACGTAGCGCGTTACCTCCACGGTACGCAAAGCAAGTTCGGGCATAGGTAATTTGATTGTAGGGCTTGAGAAGTTGCTCGTTTGCGGGCGCAAGAACGTCATTCAAATCATCCGTTATCACCTTTACTCCGCCGTCTTCACCAGCTGTCGGTGCAGCGTCCGGCCTTTTACTTCGGCCCGCAGCCAGTAGCTGCCGGCGGCCCAGCCGGCCGTGGAGAGCAGCAGGCTGCCATCGGGTCCGCGCCGGAAGGTGGCAGTCACGGCGCGCCCCGCCGCGTCGGTGATGCGCAGCTGGCCGGGCGCCAGGGGCCCCAGCGTGGAGCGCACGCTCATTTGGTTGCGCACCGGGTTGGGCGCTACCAGCAGCTCGGCCGAGTTGGCGCGGGCGCCAGAAGTGGCCGTAACCAATCCGCTCAGCTGGTAGCGGCGCAGAAACTGCCAGATTACCTGGCTGGCGTTGATGTCGCGGTTGGTAACGCCGATGTTGATGGGCGCGCCGGGCCAGGTGTGGCCGCCCCCGATGATGCGGTAGTGCTCGACCACGCTGCCGTTGCGGCCGCCGCCGAATACCTGCCGCTCGGCCGTGCTGCCGTCGGTAGTGTTGGTGTTGGGCACCTGGGTGATGACGGGCGTGGGGCTGCAGCCGTTGCGCCGGACCCAGGCCGCTACCAGCTCCGGAATGGGCACGAACGTGCCGTTGCCTTCGTAGGGCACGGTGCCGTCGGCGGTGCCGTGGATTTCGAGCACCGGCACCGGCTGCGTGGGCGTGCAGGCCGCGAGGTGGCTGGCCAGCATGCTGCCGGTTACCGAGGCAATGGCGGCAATGCGGCCGTTGAGCCGGCAGGCCAGCTCGTAGCTCATGAAACCGCCGTTGCTCATGCCGGTGCTGTACAGGCGCTGCGGATTGACGCGGTATTTGGCGCTGATGGAGTCGATGAGGGCACTTAGGAAGCCCACATCGTCGGGGCCGCCGGCAGCGTAGGGCAGAAACGTGTTCCAGAACCGCTGGCCGGTGGGGGCCACCGTGCCGTTGGGGTGCACTACCAGGAAATTGGCCGTGTCGGCAATGGCGCGGAAGTCGCCGTACTGCTCCTGCTCGGCGGCGTTGGAGCCGAAGCCGTGCAAGTTGAGCAGCAGCGGCACGGGCCGGGTGCCGTCGTAGGCCTTGGGCACGTAGAGGCGGTAGTCGCGCACGAGGCCGCCGAAGCGGATGGTACCGGTGAGGGTTTGCTGGGCAGGGGCCGAGGGCGCAAACGCGAGCAGCAGGCCGGCCAGCAGGAGTAGTGGGCGCATCATCATCATCATCATCATGGAAAAACGGAAAAGCAGCGGATGCCACGGCCGCGGACAGGGCTGCCAGGCAGCGGCTCTATGCTAGACGCGAAAACCCGCGCTATGTTTAGCCGTTGGTAGCAGTTACGCCGTTCCACCGCTTCTCCTACTCCTTCCTTCGCCTATGGCCCGCATCGTCACGCTCACGCTCAACCCCACCATCGACAAAAGCACCACCGCCGACCAGATTGTGCCCGACCATAAAATCCGCTGCGCCGCGCCCAAGTTCGAGCCCGGCGGCGGCGGCCTGAACGTGAGCCGGGCGCTGCGGCGGCTGGGCTCCGAGTCGGTGGCCGTGTTTCCGGTGGGTGGCCCCAGCGGCCAGCTGCTGCGCCAGCTACTGAGCGCGGAGCACATTGAGCAGCGGCCCATTGAAACCGAGGGCTGGACGCGCGAGAACTTCATTGTGGTGGATGCCTCCACCGGCCAGCAGTACCGCTTCGGCATGCCCGGGCCCACGTTGCGGGCCGAGGAGCAGCAGCAGGTGTTGCAAGTGCTGCGCGAATTCAGCGAGCTGCCCGAGTTTCTGGTTATCAGCGGTAGCCTGCCGCCCGGCGTCGAGCCCGAACTGCTGACCCGCATTGCCCAGGCCGCCCGCGAGATGGGCGTGAAAGTGGTGGCCGACACCTCGGGCCCGGCCCTGGAGGCGCTACTGAAAACGGGCGTGTACCTGGCCAAGCCCAACGTGGGCGAGCTTAGCCGGATGCAGGGCGTGGAGGAGCTCGACAGCCAGGCCGTTTCGGTGGCCGCCCGCCAGCTGGTAACCGACGGCCGCTGCGAAATCGTGGTGGTATCGATGGGGCCGCAGGGCGCCTGCGTGGTATCGGCCGAGGGCTGCGACTACATCCCCGCGCCCTCGGTAAAGAAGCGCAGCACTGTGGGTGCCGGCGACAGCATGGTGGCCGGTCTCGTGCACGGCCTCAGCGAGGGCCGCAGCCTGCGCGAAACGGCCCGTCTGGGCGTGGCCTGCGGCACGGCCGCCACCATGAACTCCGGCACCGAGCTATTCCGCCAAGCCGACGTGGAGCGGCTCTACCAATGGCTGCTGCAAACTATGCCGGTGGCGGTATAAGGAGGCTTTCGGCTTCTGCGCAGATTACTGTCAGGATAGCTTAATTTGTCCTCTGCCAGTGTCCGGCAGCCATTCGTTTCCAGCTAATTTCAACCTTCTATTGATGCCTCGTTTGCACCTGTTTGTGGCCTCGTTTTCCCTGATTGCGCTGACTTCCTGTTCAGACGGCGCTAAACCAGCGCCCATCACACTAGAAGGGCGCTGGAACCAGATTAGCCACGTCGAATTCCGGTATGATGCGCAAGGCAAGCTGCTACAGCGGCTTGAACTGCCCAACCCAATCGATACGCCTTACCTGATTATCACTAAAACGCAGATAGAAGAGCACGCCAATAGCATGGTCGCGGTCTTTCCTCGACACGACTATACCAGACAGCAGAACACCCTGCGCTACCCCGACGGCACCAATCTCGAAATTCAGGAACTGACTGCCGAAACCCTCACTCTACGCGGCCCGGACTCCGTACTCGCAACAGGCCCCCTGACAGAGCCACTTGGTAAAACCGTACCGGAGAAGCGCTACACCCGCTAGAACCAGTTCGCGGCTTTCATGTCGCTACACTCGGCACAGAAGTAACCTCTTCTTCATTGTAACAAGCAATCCATCCTTCCATGTCCTATCCCCCCAAAAAGCCCGAACTGCCCGCCTGGGTGTTTCTGGCGCTGCGTTTCGGCTCGGTGGCACTGGTAGCGGTGCTGGCGTACTTCGTAGTGCGCTGCCAATAATCTGTCCTCATGCCGCTGATTGACAAAGTAGCCTGGCTCCACCTGCACGAGGGCCGCGTACTGAGCACCCGTAGCCGGGGCAAAGACCGCTACTACCTGCCCGGCGGCAAGCGCGAACCGGGCGAAACCGACGCCGAAACGCTGCTGCGCGAAATCCGTGAGGAGCTGACGGTGGCCCTGGACCCGGCCAGCCTGCAGCCGCGCGGCGTGTTCACGGCCCCCGCCCACGGCCACGCGCCCGAGGTGCTGGTGCAAATGACCCTGTACGCCGCCACCTACACCGGCACGCTGCAGCCCGCCGCCGAAATCGAAGAAGTAGTCTGGCTCACCTACCGCCACCGCCCCCAGGTTTCGGCCGTCGACCAGCTGATTTTCGACTGGCTGCACGAGCGGGGAGAATTGGTGGAGTAGCCGCTCGGCAAACCAGCCGCCATAGCCCGGTCAGGCCGCCGCCCCGCCCGCTGCCTCCGCCGACTGGCGAAACGGGCACTTATGCGTAACTTGAGTTGTAGAGGCAGCACTGTATTACTTCGCAATTTAGCATTTGTCAATTATGACGACTACTCTCGTTCTAGAGCCTACCAACGATTCCGACTTACACTTACTGCTAAGTCTGGCGCAGCGGCTGGGCGTAAAAGCTACTGCCTCACCAGCAGCAAAGCTGTCGTTGGAGGAACGAGAGCGTCGGTTTATGGCTCTGTTTGGCGCGTGGAAATCGGAGGAAACAGGGGAGGAACTCAATAAGATGCTACGAGAATCCCGCCAGAGCAACCGCCCCGACATCGAGCTATGAGCGCCGGTTATTTGCTCGACACCAATATTTGCATCCACTTTCTACGGGGAGAATACCGACTCAATGAGCGGTTTGCCGCAATTGGTTTGACGCAATGTTTTGTGTCTGAAATTACCATCGCGGAGCTGCTGTTCTGGGCGGCCAACAGCGCCCTGGTGTGGCAGGCGCGCCAGCAGCAGCAAGTGGCGGAGTTTCGGGAGTTGTTTGCGGAGCAAGTACTACCCATTGGACCCGCCCTGGAAATCTTTGCCGACCACAAAGCGGCGTTGCGACGAAGCGGCCGGCCAATTGATGATTTTGATATTCTCATCGGCAGCACGGCGGTAGCCCACGGTTTCACGCTCGTCACGCGCAATACCCGCCACTTCGCCGGCCTCGCCAATCTGCCGCTGGAAAACTGGATTGATACTCCGTAACCGCTTCCCCACCCGGTGCCCCGCCGCTGAGGAAACTGGAGCTTCTGTTAAGCTTATGAGAATGCATCATTAACGTCATCCACGGCCAGTCCCGCATCCTCACCGAGGCCAACTACCTGTAGAAGTGGGCAGGGCTAGGCGCAACCCTCGGCCCGCGCTGAAGCTACTTAGTGAAACAGGAACTTCTTCTGGACTAAATTCCTGCTGTCATTTATAGCTACCGCTTGTCAAAAAAATGACACGACTCTTTAGGCGCGCATTATAGAAATTCCCTTAAAGCTATGCAAGGCTGACGTGTTCTAATAGCGTCTTCGGTCGAAAAGTGGACGAGTTTCATTTTCGTATTTCTCCTTGAAATTATCTTTGTTGAATATCTTATAAACATCTATTAAAAAGTTGATAATGAATGTTATAGTAATTGTAAAGCAAATCAGACCAGTAACTTGATTATGAAATAAGGGAATTTTAAACAGCAAAGTATACAATGGCATAATCAACCCAAACAGTAGTATAAATATTGTGTCTAAAGAAATTGACGAATAATTTTGAGGTGAAAGTTCAAATAATATTTTATGCATTTTATTAAGCATGTTTGATATTATTTGCTCATACTCCCCAGCTTGAGACATCACAAAGTTGGCTGGGTCTTTTAATGGCAATTTCGTTTTTTCTATAGAAAAAAACGGTATTAGCTTTTCCATAACTCCAATCCAATAAGTGGAGTGAAAGCTATAGCTCCGATTCAACGCTTGCCTTAAGTAGTTGTGCCTATCAAGAGAATACCAAATCATATTGCAGCAATAATGAATATATTGCAGCTTCTCATACGAATAGGTATATTCTGAGTATTTAGAAAAAAAGCTTATTCCACTGGGGAAGTCATAAGCAAAATCTCTAATGGCGCCATATAGCTCCATTCTGCCTATATTTTCTCCTTTGACCTTTCCTTCATTGGATAGGGAGTACAATTCTGAAAAAAATTCCGAAGATTCCTTGTACTCTTGAAAGCTTCGGCCTTTTAAGTAGGTAAACTGCAACGATGAAGAACTCTCGAACATATCAAAATCTCGGATATGATAAACGAAAGCGCGGAATGCAGCGACTCGCTTACAATCTTTATTGTACTCGTTAATAATTAATTGCCTTTCATTTGCCCTTTCGATAAAAAAGGGCATTAATATAGTGAGCATCAGCGCGGTAAAAATTCCGCTTATAGTTATTAACTGTTTATGGAGCTCGTCAATATCCTCAACAAATGGCTTATTTATGTTACAAAACAGAAACACTCCTACTGAGCTTAGGATGAGCATAAGAATTATAAGTATTCTGATGCCTCTACGTTGTAAAAATATTTGGACGAATATATTCATTGAAGTTTGTTGCTACTCATAAGAAGGATGGAATATCTGACAAAGTTGCGATTTTATTGGTCCAAATCAACTTTTTTCCCGCCAAAACGTCAGCAAAAGCCCTCTCGCACCCTGTTTGCTAGCCTCGTCGTAGAACTTCTCATACCCTGAAGTTCTCACCTAACGACGACTAGCCATGAACTTTAATAACTATACCATTAAGGCCCAGGAGGCCGTGCAGAAGGCCACCGAAATAGCCGGCGGCAACCAGCAGCAGGCTATTGAAACCGGCCACCTGCTCAAGGGCCTGTTCCAGAGCGACGAGAACGTGCTGTCGTTTCTGGCCAAGAAGCTGGGCGTGAACCTCAATGTCCTCACGCCCCGGCTCGATGACATCGTGGCCGCCTACCCGCGCGTGAGCGGCGGCTCGCCCTACCTGTCGAACGACGCCAACGCGGCCTTGCAGCGGGCCACCGGATACCTCAAGGAGTTCGGCGACGAGTACGTGTCGGTGGAGCACTTGCTGCTGGGGCTGCTCGGCGGCCGCGACAGCACTGCCACGCTGATGAAGGACGCCGGCTTCAACGAGAAGGATTTGAAAGCCGCCATCCAGGAGCTGCGCGGGGGCCGCAAGGTGACCAGCCAGTCGGCCGAAGACCAGTACCAGAGCCTCAACCGCTACGCCATCAACCTCAACGAGCGGGTGCGCACCGGCAACATGGACCCCGTGATTGGCCGCGACGAGGAAATCCGGCGGGTGCTCCAGATCTTGAGCCGGCGCACCAAGAACAACCCCGTGCTGCTGGGGGAGCCCGGCGTGGGCAAAACGGCCATCGTGGAGGGCCTGGCCCAGCGCATCGTGGCCGGCGACGTGCCCGAAAACCTGGCCGATAAGCTCGTGATGTCGCTCGATTTGGGTTTGCTGATTGCCGGCGCCAAATACAAGGGCGAGTTTGAGGAGCGCCTCAAGGCCGTTATCAAGGAGGTAACCGATGCCGAAGGGCAGATTATCCTGTTCATCGACGAGATTCATACCCTGATTGGGGCCGGTGCGGGCGGCGAGTCGGCGATGGACGCGGCCAACCTGCTGAAGCCCGCCCTGGCGCGGGGCGAGCTGCACGCCATCGGGGCCACCACGCTCAAGGAGTACCAGAAGTACATCGAGAAGGACAAGGCTCTGGAGCGCCGCTTCCAGGCCGTGATGGTGGATGAGCCGAGCGTGCCCGACGCCATCAGCATCATGCGCGGCATCAAGGAAAAGTACGAGCTGCACCACGGCGTACGCATCACCGACGACGCCGTAATTGCGGCCGTGGAGCTGAGCAACCGCTACATCACCGACCGTTTCCTGCCCGACAAGGCCATTGATTTGATGGACGAGGCGGCGGCCAAGCTACGTATCGAGCTGAACTCGATGCCGGTGGAGCTCGACGAGGTGCAGCGCCGCATGATGCAGCTCGAAATTGAGCGCGAGGCCATCCGGCGCGAAGAAAACCACGACCGCGAAGCGGTGCTCAACAAGGAGCTGGCCGACCTGAGCGAGCAGCGCGACTCGCTGAAGGCCCGCTGGGAGTCGGAGAAATCGGTGCTGACCAACATCCAGACCGAGAAGGAGAACATCGAGCGCTTCAAGCTGGAAGCCGACCAGGCCGAGCGCCAGGGCGACTACGGCCGCGTGGCCGAGCTGCGCTACGGCAAAATTCAGGAGGCGGAAGCCCGCCTGAAAACCCTGCAGGACGAGGCCGCCGCCAACAAGGACGGCGGGGCCATGCTCCAGGAAGTGGTGACCAGCGAGGATATTGCCGAGGTGGTGGCCAAGTGGACCGGCATTCCGGTAAGCAAGATGCTGCAGTCGGACCGGGAAAAGCTGCTGAATCTGGAGGGCGAGCTGGGCAAGCGCGTAGCCGGCCAGACGGAGGCCATTGCGGCCATTTCGGATGCCGTGCGCCGCTCCCGCGCCGGCCTCCAGGACCCCCGGCGGCCCATCGGCTCGTTTATTTTTCTGGGCACGACCGGCGTGGGCAAAACCGAGCTGGCCAAGGCCCTGGCCGAGTACCTGTTCAACGACGACAACGCACTGGTGCGCATCGACATGAGCGAGTACCAGGAGCGCCACGCCGTCTCGCGCCTCATTGGGGCGCCTCCCGGCTACGTGGGCTACGACGAGGGCGGCCAGCTCACGGAGGCCGTGCGCCGCAAGCCTTACTCGGTGATTCTGCTCGACGAAATCGAGAAGGCCCACCCCGACGTGTTCAACATCCTGCTGCAGGTGCTCGACGACGGCCGCCTCACCGACAACAAGGGCCGGGTGGCCAACTTCAAGAATACCATCATCATCATGACCTCCAACACCGGGGCCGACATCATCCAGCGCAACTTCAAGAACCTGGACGAGCAGGACCCCGAGGAAGTGGAGGCCATCATCGACCGCACCCGCGACGCGGTGGTGGAGCGCCTACGGGAGCACATGCGCCCCGAGTTCCTCAACCGCATCGACGAAATCGTCATGTTCCAGCCCCTGAGCCGGAAGGAGATTCGCCAAATCGTGAACATCCAGTTCAAGCAGATTCAGCAGCGCCTCGACGAAGCCGGCATTCGCCTGGAGGCCACCGACGAGGTACTTGACTACCTGGGCGAAGCCGGGTTCGACCCGCAGTTCGGCGCCCGCCCGCTCAAGCGCGTGCTGCAACGGCAGGTGCTCAACGAGCTGAGTAAGGAAATCCTCAGCGGCCACGTCAGCAAGGACGCCGTGGTGGAAGCCGTGCTCGAAGACGGCGGCATCCGCTTCGTGAACGTGGAGCTGCCGGCCGTGGAGTAGTTGTAAGTTGAGTTGAAAACAGGGAGCCCCGCCGGTGTTGTGCCGGCGGGGCTTTTTGGTTGGTTCTGTTGTCGGTACCGCTGTTGCTTATTTAGCGAAGTGGCTGCTTTTCAAACGGCGGCGAATGTCGCGGGGAATGGGTTTTCCGGCGCTGTACGCGGCCACTATTTCCGCTTCGCGCGTTTTGCTGAACCGTACCAGCTTGCCGATGCCAATACCAAACGGTACCCCTCCCAGCGCCAGCGCACTAACAATGGCCCCGCCGGCATTGCCACCCGAATCGCCGCTGCTGGCGCCCCGCACAATAGCGCCCGTGGCGCCAACCCCGATGGCGGTGAATATTGCCCCGCCCGTGCGGCGTTGCGCGAACAGATTTTGAACGGCCTGGGTGCTGTCGGTGGCCGGTACCTGGGCATGAGCAGCCATGGTGCTCAGCAGCAGCGCAGCTGAGAATAGAATTTTACGCATATGGTTTATGGGGAGATGAAAAGCTGTTTTGGCTACACCCTAAAGCGCAGTTACCACCCTACTGACTTCTTTACTTTTTCCTTCGGGCCTGTTTGCGGGCGGTCTTTTCGCGCCACTGGTCGGCCTTGGCGAAGTGCCTGGGCCGGAGTAGCGCCGCATAAACCGGCGACAAGGGCGCCCCGGCGGCATAGGTGCGCTGGAACTCGTTGAGCTTGGCCATGCTGTAAGTAGAGTTGCGAGCCAGCATAAACCCCAGGCCCGCGCCGGCCAGCCCGAGGCCGGCCGCTACGGCCCCGCCCGAAGCCGGCGTGTCTACCCACTGGCCGCTGTATACATCGTACTTGCGCTGGCCGCTGGCCATCAGGCGCAAACCGGGCAGGGCCAGCGCCAGGGGCCAGTAGGCAGCGTTACGCTTCGTGATAAACAGGGCCGTAACGGCATCGAGCGTGTCGGTGCGGGTGAAGGTGGCGGGCGTTGGCGCCACGGCCTGCTGGGCCGCGGCGGGTAGTGGTTGACTCAGCGCAACCAGACAAACCGGAAGCACCCGGCACAAGCGTAAAAGCGACATAAATAATCAGCCAAAAAACAGCGCAACTTCCTGCTTTGCCGGCGAATTAGCAATGGCTTCTCGATATATTTTGGATGTAGCTGAGGCCGCAGGCTCGCCAATGGCCAAGCTGGTAGTAAGGCCAGGTAGCTCCCTAATCCGGATATTTGCCCGTTCACTGCCTTCCCCGCGCCCACATGTCCGTTTTCACTACCTTCCTCCAGCTCGGCTTTTTCCACATCTTCAACCTGCAGGCCTACGACCACCTCGTGTTTCTGCTGGCGTTGTGCGCCCCCTACGTGCTCAGCGACTGGCGGCGGGTGGTGTTGCTCGTGACCAGCTTCACGGTAGGCCATTCGCTCACGCTGGCGCTGGCCACGCTGGACTTGGTGAACTACTCGCCCCAGCTGATTGAAACGCTTATTCCAGTTACCATCATTCTTACCAGCCTGCTGAACCTGATTGGGGCCGGCCGCGCTGCCCTGCGCCGGCCCGAAACGGGTAGCGCCGCTACCGGCGGGCCGCTGGTGCTGGCGCTGCCCAACCTGCTGGCCGTGGGCTTCGGGCTGATTCATGGGCTGGGGTTTTCGAGCTATCTGCGCGAGCTGCTGGGCCGCCAAAGCCGGCCGGTGCTGGAGCTGTTCAGCTTCAATGTAGGTGTCGAGCTGGGCCAGCTGCTGATTGTGGGGCTGATTCTGGCGCTGGGCTTCGGCCTGATTCGGGGCCTGGGCGTGGCCCGGCGCGACTGGCTGCTGGTGAGCAGCGGCGCGGCGCTGGGCATTGCGCTGGTACTGCTGGTGGGGTAAGTGGTGAGGAAACAGCACGCGAGGTGCTTCGGCAGGTGCGGCATAACACCCTGTTTTTTTAGAACCTGCTGCAACCATGCGGTAGCTGTTTCACCCTTTTCCCTCAAAACTTTCTAACTTTCTAGCTCTAAACCCCCACCTGCCTTTTATGCTCAAACCTACTCTGCTGGCCGCCGGGCTGGCGGTGCTGCTGGCCCTGCCCTCGGCCGCGCAGAACACCAACTCCGGCACCGATAAATTCGCCCAGCTTGAAACGCTGCTGCCCACGCCCAACTCCTACCGCACGGCCTCCGGGGCGCCCGGCACCAACTACTGGCAGCAGCGCGCCGACTACAACATCCGCGTGCGGCTCGACGACGAGAAGCAGGCCATCAGCGGCGACGAGGACATCACCTACACCAACCTCTCGCCCGACGTGCTCACCTACCTGTGGGTGCAGCTCGACCAGAACATCCTCGACAAGAACTCCATCACGGCCGCTACCCAGGTGGGCGAAATCCAGCCCCGCATGCCCTTCCAGGCGATGGATTACATGCAGCGCGATGGATTCGACGGGGGCTTTAAGATTGGCGAGGTGAAGCTCAAGGGCGGCAAGGCTCTGCCCTACGTCATCAACCACACCATGATGCGGGTGGATTTGCCCACTCCGCTACGGCCCAAGCAGGCCGTTACCTTCAGCATCAAGTGGAGCTATAATATCAACGACCAGCTCAAAATCAACCAGCGCAGCGGCTACGAGTTCTTCCCCGAAGACAAGAACTACCTCTACGAAATTGCGCAGTTCTACCCCCGCATGGCGGTGTACTCCGACAACCAGGGCTGGCAGCACAAGCAGTTTCTGGGCAACGGCGAGTTTGCCCTGCCCTTCGGCGACTACCGGGTGAGCATCACGGCCCCCGCCGACCACGTGGTAGGCGCTACCGGCGTGCTCCAAAACCCCAACGAGGTGCTCACCAGCGCCCAGCGCCAGCGCCTCCAGCAGGCCCAGGGGGCCAAGAGTCCGGTGCTGATTGTGTCGCCGCAGGAGGCCGAGCGGGCCGAGCAGAGTCGCGCCAAAGGCACCAAAACCTGGACCTACGCCGCCAAGGACGTGCGGGACTTTGCCTGGGCTTCGTCGCGCAAGTTTATCTGGGATGCTATGGGCATCAAGCAGGGCGGCAAAAACGTGCTGTGCATGAGCTACTACCCCAAGGAGGGCAACCCGCTCTGGGGTAAGTACTCGACCGAGGTAATTGCCCACACCATCAAGGTGTACTCGAAGTACACCATTCCCTACGAGTACCCGGTGGCCATTTCGGTGCACGGCCCGGTAGGCGGCATGGAGTACCCGATGCTGAGTTTCAACGGTGGCCGCCCCGAGAAGGACGGCACCTACTCGGCCGACCGCAAATACGGGATGATTTCGGTAATTATCCACGAGGTGGGCCACAACTTCTTCCCGATGATTGTGAACTCCGACGAGCGGCAGTGGACGTGGATGGATGAGGGCCTGAACTCGTTTGTGCAGTACCTGGCCGAGCAGGAGTGGGAGCGCGACTACCCCTCGCGCCGCGGCGACCCGGCCCAGATTGTGCCCTACATGCGCACCGACAAGAGCCTGCAAACCCCGATTATGACCAACTCGGAGTCGGTGCTGCAGTTCGGCAACAACGCCTACGGCAAGCCCGCCATCGGCCTCAACATCCTGCGCGAGACCATCATGGGCCGCGAGCTGTTCGACTACGCCTTCAAGGAGTATGCCCGCCGCTGGGCCTACAAGCACCCCACGCCCGCCGACTTCTTCCGCACCATGGAAGACGCCTCGGCCGTGGACCTGGACTGGTTCTGGCGCGGCTGGTTCTACACCACCGACCACACCGACCTGGCCATTGCCGGCGTGAAGGAGTACAGCATCAACTCGCAGAACCCAGCCATCGAGAAGGCCCGCCAGCGCGAGCTGGCCGGCAAGGCGCCCAAAACCATTTCGCAGCAGCGCAACCTCACGGCCATTCCGCAGCCGCTGGTCGAGCAGAAGCCCGAGCTCAAGGATTTCTACAACCAGTACGACCCGCTGGCCACTACCCCCGCCGACCAACAGCGCTACCAGCAGGCATTGAAAACGCTGAGCCCCGAGCAGCAGCAGCGTCTGAACGGCACGCTCAACTTCTACGAAGTGAGCCTGAAAAACCTGGGCGGCCTGACGATGCCCGTCATCATGCAGCTTACCTACGCAGATGGCCAGAAGGAAATTCAGAACATTCCGGCCGAAATCTGGCGCAAGAACAACGCCGAGGTCAGCAAGGTGTTCGTGACCGAAAAGCCGGTGGTGAGCTTTGTGCTCGACCCCTACCAGCAAACCGCCGATACCGACCTGGGCAACAATGCCTGGCCCCAGCAGGCGGCGCCCTCGCGCTTCGAACTGTTCGAGTACCAACAGCGCGCCCAGCCCAACCCCATGCAGCAGCAGTCGGCGCTGCAGCAGAAGGAGCAGAAGCCGCTGAACACGCCGGCCTCCTCGGCGGGCGGCAGCACGAACTAAGTAGCCATTTTCCAGTGATTCTAAAGCAGCCGGCTCCAGGGGTCGGCTGTTTTCTTTACACGTATGCCCAAATCATCTTCCAGCCTGGAATCACTTAAGCACCAAGCCCTCGGCCCCAATTCAGAGGCGGCTTCCGAAGCCTTTGAGGCCTTGACGGCTATTGGCACAGAGGAAGTGGCGCAGTTTTACTTGGGCTTGTTGGAAACGGCTCAGCGCGGGTGGCGCTACCGGGCCGCGATGGGCCTAATGCACTTGGGCGATGCGCGGGCCGTTGCGCCGCTTCTGCGAGCCATTCAGCTGCCAGAAACCCGCGGCTGCAACGGCACGCTGGTGTACGTCCTCACGCAATTTGATTGTCGGCATTTATTGAAGGAGCTCTTCCAGATGGTCTTTCAGCAAGGTTACGAAGCGCAACTGATGGCCATGATGGCCATTGAGGACCAAGATTTCGAGTATTCCATCGAAGATGCAGCTTATATTCAGCAGCAATGGGCCGTAGCGCAACTGGCGCCGAGCGAGTCCCTGCTGGAACTGGGGCTGGAAAATATCAGAGAACTGGTAGAAGAGTTGTAGCTTTTCCTCTTCTTTCCACCACTTGAGCAACGTATTATGGGACTTCTCGACGGCCTGCTGGGCAACGCTTCCGAAACCGACACCCACGCCATTCAGCTGGAGCTGAGCCAGTTGCTGGCCCCTGGCGAAGAGGTGTGCAAATCCTACATCGTTATCCGCGACCTGCTGGTGTTCACCACCAAGCGCCTGCTGCTAATTGACAAGCAGGGCGTTACGGGCAAGAAGCGCGAGTACCTGAGCGTGCCTTACCGCAGCATTGAGCGCTACAGCACCGAAACCACCGGCCACTTCGAGCTCGATGCCGACCTGAAAATCTGGGTGCGCGGCATGGCCGAGCCCATTACCAAAAGCTTCCGCGGCGACAAGAACATCTACGACGTGAGCCGCACCCTGAGCGAGTACACGCTTTAGCGGTGAGATGGTGAACTGGTGAGATGGTGAGTTTACGTCCCGGCGGGCCGATTTGCGCCACTTGCGCCGGCGGGACGTAAACTCACCATCTCACCATCTCACCACTTCACTATCTCACCGTTCCCGCTTATGGCTATGTTTTCTGCGGCGCACATGCTGGCCCAGGTCCGGCAGCACCCGCTACTGCCGGTTTTCTACCACGCTTCTGAGGAGTACGCCCGCACGGTGCTGGCGGCGGGCTACGCGGCCGGCATCCGGTTGTTCGAGTTTACCAACCGCGGCGACGAAGCGCCGGCCATTTTTGCCCGGCTCCAGCGCTTCGTGGAGGCCGAATACCCCGATTTGCTGCTGGGCGCCGGCACCATCTATACGCCCGAGGAGGCGGGCCGCTTCATTGCCGCCGGGGCCGACTTTATCATCCAGCCCATCACCAGCCCCGAGGTAGGTGCCATCTGCCGCAGCCACGACCTGGCTTGGCTGCCCGGCGCCCAGACGCTGAATGAGGTGTACACGGCTCACCGGCTGGGCGCTACGCTGGTTAAGCTCTACCCCTCGGCCTACCTCACGCCCGCCTACCTGGCCATTCTGCGCGGCCCGCTGCCCCACGTGCCTCTCATGGCCACCGGCGGTATTCAGCCCACCGTGGCAACCATGGCCGAGTGGCAGGCCGCCGGCGCCAGCTGCGTGGGCCTCGATGCCCGCCTGCTCGATACTACCGACCCGGCGCGGCTTACAGCGCAGCTGGCGGAATTGCTGGCCGCTCTCCGGCCGGCTTAGCAGGAGCTTTCTTCCATAGCAAAGGCCTCAATCTGGCTGGATTGAGGCCTTTGCTATGAGAATAAACTGTGTTATTAGCCCCCTACTACCGGGGCTTCGGGCGCCGGAACGGGCGGGTGGTAGGTGGGCGTGGCCGCTTTGTGCTCGGCCGCCTTCACACCCTGGTACTCATCGAAATCGTGGTGCTCGTAGGGGCGGATGATGAGGCGCAGGGCCTTGTCGGAACTGAAGTAGCTGATGGCCCAGCCGACGAGCGTGACGGCCTTGTTGCGGAAGCCGACCAGCGTCATCAGGTGCACAAACAGCCAGGTAAGCCAGCCCAGGAAACCGCCGAAGTGCAGGTCGCCGGGTAAATCGACGACGGCCCGGTTGCGGCCCACAATAGCCATGCTGCCCTTGTTGATGTACTTGAACGGCTCCATTTCGTCGCCTTTCAGCAGGCGCCCGAGGTTATCGGCCAGCTGCTCGGCCTGCTGAATAGCTACCGGCGCCAGCATGGGGTAGCCCCGGGGCATTTCGTCGGTGACCATATTGGCCACGTCGCCAATAGCGTACACGTTGCGCAGGCCCAGCACCCGGTTGTAGGTATCGACGCCCACGCGCTTGTTGCGCGCCACCACCTCGGCGGGCAGCCCATCAAGCGCCGAGCCATTCACGCCGGCGGCCCAAATCAGGTTCTGGGTGCGGATAAATTCGGTGTCGGAATAGTAAAGCTTGCCGTCTTCGAAGCGCTGGGCGTGGGTGTTGAGGCGCAGGTGAATGCCCATGTCTTCGAGGTACTTCTTGGCCTGCACCTGCGACTCCTTGCTCATCGGCCCCAGCACTTCGCCACCCGACTCGATGAGGTAGATTTCCATCTTCTTCAGGTCGAGCTCGGGGTAGTCTTTGGGCAGCACGTCCTTGCGCATCTCGGCCAGCGAGCCGCATATTTCGACGCCCGTGGGGCCGCCGCCCACTACCACCACGTTCATCAGGGCCTGGCGCTGGGCCGGGTCTTCGGTGAGGATGGCCTTCTCGAAGTTCTGAAAGAGGTTGCTGCGCAGGTTCAGCGCGTTCGGGATGCTCTTGATCTGCAGCGCGTTCTGCTCGATACTGTCGAGGCCGAAGAAGTTGGTGAGCGAGCCGGTAGCCAGCACCAGGTGGTCGTAGTGGATGTCGCCGATGTTGGTTTCCAGCAGGTTGCGCGCCGGATCGACCCGCTCCACATCGGCCATGCGGTAGTAGAAGTTGTGCTGACCGGCAAAAATCTTCCGGATCGGGTAGGCAATGCTGTCGGCTTCGAGGGCGCCGGTGGCCACCTGGTACAGCAGGGGCTGGAAGTTGTGGTAATTGTTGCGGTCGATGACGACTACCTGCACCGGCAGCTTCTCCAGGTCTTTAGCCAGCCGGAGCCCGGCAAAACCGCACCCGACAATCACGATGCGGGGCTGGGTGGTTTGCGGCAGATTGGTATCCATAAGCAGGAAAATGCGTGAGGTCAAACACTTCCTTTACCCCTAAACGGCCGCCAGGGTTATGGTTGGGGTTGGGCAGTGGATGAGTGAGTTGATGAATGAGTGAACCCATTTGTCATCCTGAGCGCAGCGAAGGACCTATGCAGAAGCTAATCAATGGATATACTTTCTGTATAGGTCCTTCGCAAGCTCAGGATGACAAACGGTTTCGTTCAACCCAGCCCCTAAGCCCCTAATAATCCACGCCTTCCTTCTTCTTGAACTCGCCGGCTTTCACCTGCTTGATGAGCTGCAGCCAGCTGAAGGGGTTGAGCAGCGGGTTGTTGGTGGCCGGGGTCTGGCCGAAGCCCATGCGGCGCTGCTGGTCGAGCTGCTGGTTCTGCATGGTCTGGCGGAAGTTGCCCATGCTGGTAACGGGCAGCGTGTTAAACATGCGGCGCATCACTTTGTCGTTGAGGCGTTCGGCGGCCGTTCGGTCGTTTTCGGAGGGCACTTCCATGGCCAGAAACGCTTCCTTGAACGCCTTCTCGGTGGCGTAGGGGAAGATGCGCACTTCGGGCAGAATGGTGGCGTCTTCCTGCAGCTGCACAATCACGGAGTAGCTCTGGCGCGGGTAGCTGGCGGGCACAATCACGTACTGGTTGCGGTAGCCCAGGCTGCGAATCACGATGCTGTCGCCGGCCAGCACGGGCATCGAGAAGTAGCCGTACTCGTTGCTGGTGGTGCCGCGGCCGGCCAGGGGCACAAAAATGGCCGCGCCGGGCACGCCCAGCAGCGAATCGCCGGAGGCCACGATGCCGGTGAACTGCACCACCGGCCGCTGGCCCTGGGCGCGGGCCGCGCCGGGCGCCAGCAGCAGACCCAGGGCCAGCAGCAGCACCGTCAGCAGAAAAGAAACTCGAACCGAATTCACAACGGGCAGATAAGTCATTAGGAATACCAAAGATACGGCACTTTCGGGGGCTGCTGGCGGGTTTGGCTTAAATTCGGGCCGCCGCCGGGTTCCGGCCGCTTTTCTTCCCTCCCGCTTTCGCCTAAAGATGCGCCTCAAACACTTTACCGTTGCATTTGGCCAGCAAGTATTCCGGGCCCTGGCCGACGAAAGCCGGGTGCGCATCCTGCATCTGCTGTGGCGCAACCAGGAAATGTGTATTTCTGATCTGGAGCAGGTGCTCGACTTTTCGCAGACCAAAACCTCGCGTCAGCTGGCCCACCTGCGCAGCGCCGGCCTCGTCAGTTTCCGCCGCCTCGACAACTGGGTGTTTTACTTCATCAAAGAGGAAGCCCAGGATTTGCTGCGCCAGCTGCTGGCCTACATGGAGCGCGATGCCCAGCTGATGCAGGACCAGAAAATCTACCAAACGCTGTGGTCGAACCGCGAGCTGGCCGCGTACAAGCTCCAGAACCGGCGCTGGCAAGGCTTATAGTATGGAGTAGTTGGTATTGAGTATTGAGATAAAAATCTATCCTTTAATAACATAACTACCAATCACTTCTCCATACCAAATACTCAATACTCAATACTCAATACTCAATACTCAATACTCAATACCAAATACTACTAACCGTGAAATCAGCAGATAACGTTAGCCGGCTATTTGTATGCGCGGCCCAGAAGGATGAAATCGGGCGCGACGTGGCCAAGGCGCTGAAGTTTGAGCTGAAGAAGCAGGGGCTGAAAACGCTGTTTTCGGGCGGCCAGAAGCGCAAGGTGCGGGTACAAACCTGCAACTGCCTCGATTTGTGCAAGCACTGCAAAAAAGGCCCCGGCGCCGCCCTCATTATCTACCCCGAGGCCGTGACCTACGGCGACGTGCGCCCGCGCGACGCCGCCGAAATCGTGCACGAACATCTGGGTGAAGGCCGGGTTGTAAAGCGGCTACTGCTTGACTGATTGCGCTTTCCGAGTTGTTGAAAAACAATTCACTCCTCATCACCTGCTCACCTTTTACCTCATCACCCCCACGTGAAATACCGTCACCTTTTCTTCGACCTCGACCACACGCTGTGGGATTTTGAAACCAACGCCGACCAGACGCTGCGCCATTTGTACGAACAGCACGAGCTGAGCCGCTACGGTACGTTCACGGTCGAGGAATTCATCCGGGTGTATTCCGACATCAACCACGGGCTATGGCGGCTGTACCAGAACGGTAAAATCGGGCAGCAGCAGCTGCGGGCCACCCGGTTTCCGCGCACGTTCAGCAAGCTGGGGCTCAGCGAGGCCGATTCGCCGGCCGATATGTCGGAGCAGTTCACCGATATTCTGCCGCTCAAGTCGGCCGTGTTTCCGCATACCCACGAGGTGCTGGCGTATCTGCGGGGCAAGGGCTACGTGCTGCACCTGATTACCAACGGCTTCCGCGACGTGCAGTACGTCAAGCTGCAATCCTCGAACCTGACCGACTATTTCCAGGAGATTATCACCTCCGAGTGCTGCGGCCACCTCAAACCCGACACCCGCATTTTCGCGCACGCGCTGGAGCGCTCCGGCGCCACCGCCGCCGAGAGCCTGATGGTGGGCGACAACCTGGAGTGCGACGTGCTGGGCGCCCACAACGCCGGCCTCGACCAGGTGTACTTCAACCCCGACAAGCGCCGCCACTTCAATCAGGTAACCTACGAAATCAGCTGCCTGAGCGAGTTGAAGGGTTTTTTGTAGCTGATTTGAGCGCCTTGCGCGGCTTGGCTTAGCAGTTGGGGCCCGACAATTAACCGGCGCGGCTACCTTTGCCCGATGATTAAACTAATCGGCTTTTCGGGCCGCCGGGGTAGCGGCAAAGACACCGTGGCGCGGCTCATGCAGCAGTTGCAGCCCGAGCGCAAGTGGCACATCCGCTCGGTGGGCGAGCCTATCAAGGCCGTGTGCGCGGCGCTGGCCGGTGAGGGCACGGCGCCCTACTTTTCGCAGACGGGCAAGGCCGAAAAGCTGCCCGCGTTCGGCCGCACCCGGGGCGAGATGCTCCAGCAAGTGGGCCTGGCGCTGCGCCTCTGGGAGCCCGATATCTGGGTGCAGGCGTTCTTCTCGAAGCTGCCCACCGAGCAGTGCACGCTCATCCCCGACGTGCGCTTCCCCAACGAGGCCGACCTCATCCGCAGCCGCGGCGGCCTGATGCTGCGCGTGGAGGGCGACCCGCTGCACCAGCGCGGCGACGGCACCCGCGACGACGCCCACCCCAGCGAAACCGCCCTCGACGACTACCCACACTTCGACGCCGTGCTCCAGAACACCGGCTCCAAAACCGACCTGGAACGGCAGGTATGGGAGTTATTGGAGCGGGTGTAGTGGTGAGTTACTGGCCTGCACATGTTCCAAAAAGCTACCCTCATTTTATGGCTCAGAGCCTGGGTTTTATTCCCAGTTAGCGTAGCATTGCTGCTCGCCTTTCTAGGCCTCGCCGTTTCGCGGTGGCGGACGCTGCACGGAACTGCTGCCATTGCTACCGTGCAGGCGTTGCCGGGGAAGGTCGGTTCCGGCAAAAGCTCCCTTTACGAAGTCATTATTCGATACAGCCAGCCGCAGCAAGGTGTGCAGACAGCTCGGATAATTACTACTTCCAGCATCTTCAACAAGCTGACATTGGACATGAAGGTGACAGTACGCTACGCAGCTCAGCAGTCCGGTAAACCGATGCTGGATTCTGAGTGGAGCTTTAGTGGTCTGATGCTCATCTGGCTTCCCGCAGTTCTACTCTTCTTCTTCGATGGATGGGCGGTGAATAAGGCTTGGCGAAGGCGGCGGCCGGATGGCTATCTACCAAACTAGCCTGAACCTGACAACTCGCGCACAAGCAAAACGTCACTTCGGAATGCGCGTAAAACGAAGCCTCACGTTTTATTCCTCCTGAATTATGTGCGGACGCTATTCCCTGATTTCCCCGCCCGGCCTGGTAAAAGAACGGTTCGGGGCTGACTATACCACTGACTTCGCGCCGACCTACAACGCCGCGCCCTCGCAGCACCTGCCCGTGATTACCAACACCGCACCCGAGCAGGTGCGGCTGATGCAATGGGGCCTGGTGCCGGCCTGGGTGAAAGACCGCACCAGCGGCCCCCAGCCCATCAATGCCCGCGCCGAAACGCTGGCCGAAAAGCCCTCGTTCCGGCAGCTATTGCAGCGGCGGCGCTGCCTGGTATTAGCCGACAGCTTCTTTGAGTGGCAGCAGAAGGAAGCCCACGGCCTGCCGCCCAAAACGCCCCACCGCATCCTGCTCACCTCCGGGCAGCCCTACGCCTTCGCCGGCCTCTGGGACGAGTGGCTCGACCGCGCCACCGGCGAAATCCTGCCCACCTTCACCATCGTCACCACCGAGCCCAACGCCCTGATGCAGCCCCTGCACCACCGGATGCCCGTGATTCTGCAGGGCCCCGAGGCCGAACAGGCCTGGCTCAGCGACGCCGTACCGGCCGCCGACCACCAAGCCCTGCTCCGCCCCTACCCCACCGAGCTGATGCGTGAGTACGTCATCAGCAAGCTGGTAAACTCGCCCTCCCACAACGAGCCGGCCGTGCTGGAACCGGTGTAGTTGAGCCTGAAACCGTCTGTCATCCTGAGCGCAGCGAAGGATCTTCTTACGGAAGCACAACCTCAGCAACATCTTGTGCTTCCGTAAGCAGGTCCTTCGCTGCGCTCAGGATGACACTCGTATTACTCTACCTAATCCCGAAGCCCTACCTTTGCAGTCTATCCATTCCGCCACCTAAAAACCATCCGTTTTATGGCCAATGCCCATTTCAACGTTCCGCTACCGATAAATGAGCCCGTGAAGGGCTACGCGCCCGATTCGCCCGAGCGGATTGAGTTGCTCAAGACCCTAAAGGAGCTCAAGCAGCAGGAGCGCGATATTGCCATGCACATTGGCGGCCAGGAGGTGCGCACCGGCAAGCTCGTGCGCATGAGCCCGCCCCACGACCATAAGCACACGCTGGGTCACTTCCACCGCGGCGACGCTTCGCACGTGCAGCAGGCCATTGAGGCCGCGCTGGCCGCCCGCACCGAGTGGGCCGAGCTGCCCTGGGAGCAGCGGGCCGCCATCTTCCTGAAAGCCGCCGATTTGCTGGCCGGCCCCTACCGCGCCCGCCTCAACGCGGCCACCATGCTGGGGCAGAGCAAAAACGCCTTCCAGGCCGAAATTGACGCCGCCTGCGAGCTGATTGACTTCCTGCGCTTCAACGTGTACTACATGAGCGAGCTGTACAAGCAGCAGCCCGTTTCGTCGCCCGGCATGTGGAACCGGCTGGAGCACCGGCCCCTGGAGGGCTTCATTTTCGCCCTCACGCCCTTCAACTTCACGGCCATTGCCGGCAACCTGCCCACCTCGGCGGCCATGCTCGGCAACGTCGCCGTCTGGAAGCCCGCCGACACTCAGGTCTACTCGGCCCAGGTGCTGATGGAGCTGTTCAAGGAAGCCGGCCTGCCCGACGGCGTTATCAACCTGGTGTACGTGGACGGTCCGACGGCCGGCGAGGTCATCTTCCAGCACCCCGATTTCGCGGGCATCCACTTCACGGGCTCGACCGGCGTGTTCCAGCACATCTGGAAAACGATTGGCGAGAACATCAGCAAGTACAAAACCTACCCGCGCATCGTGGGCGAAACCGGCGGCAAGGACTTCATCGTGGCCCACGAATCGGCCAAAGCGAAGGCCGTGGCCGTGGGCATTTCGCGCGGCGCCTTCGAGTATCAGGGTCAGAAGTGCTCGGCCGCCTCGCGGGTGTATCTGCCCTCGAACCTGGCCGACGAAATTCTGGGCTACGTGAAGGAGGACCTCGCCACCTTCAAAATGGGCGACGTGGAGGACCTCTCCAACTTCATCAACGCCGTGATTGACGAAAAATCGTTCGACAAGCTGGCCAAGTACCTCGACGCCGCCAAGGCCGACAGCAGCGTGGAAATCGTGGCCGGCGGCGGTTACAGCAAGAGCAAGGGCTACTTCATCGAGCCCACCGTCATCGTCACCAAGGACCCCAAGTACGTGACCATGTGCGAGGAACTGTTCGGCCCCGTCGTGACGGTGTATGTGTACGAGGCCGACGAGTACGAGCAAACCCTGGAGGTAGTCGACCAGACTTCGCCCTACGCCCTGACCGGCGCCGTGTTTGCCCAGGACCGCTACGCCATCGACCTGGCCACCAAGAAACTGGTGCAGGCGGCCGGCAACTTCTACATCAACGACAAGCCCACCGGGGCCGTGGTGGGCCAGCAGCCCTTCGGCGGCGCCCGCGCCTCCGGCACCAACGACAAGGCCGGCTCCATCCTCAACCTGCTCCGCTGGGTGTCGCCGCGCACCATCAAGGAGACCTTCGTGCCGGTTATGGATTACCGCTACCCCTTCCTGGGCGCCGCCCCAGCCGAGGATTTGAACCGCGACAAAGGCATCTAGCCCAAAGCGCTGTTTCTTGCCTGAACTGAAAATGGCCACCCTGTCTGGGGTGGCCGTTTTCTGTTTAAAGCGGCTTGCAATTTTACTGGCTGACAGCAGCTTACTGCTCGGTCGGTGGCTGGGCCTGCATGGGCGTGATGTCCAGTTCGTCGTACACCGCGGCCACTGGTAGCGTCAGGCCCAGCTCGGGAATTTCCAGCGTGTCGGTCAGCTCCGCCAGCGGCGTGAAGGACCAGACGCCGCTTTCCTCACGCCGGAACCACTCGACCAGGCAGGTGTGCTGGGTTACGAGCACGTAGTGTTGCAACGAAGCTATCTGCTTGTACTGATTGAATTTCCAGCTCCGGTCGTGGTCGGCGGTAGATGGCGAGAGGACTTCGATGATAAGCACCGGGTGGCGCACGATGAATGGCTCCTCCACATCAGCAGCATGGCAGGTCACCAGCACATCCGGATACGTGTAGTAGCGGCCCTCCTGCACGGCCAGCTTCATGCCTTCGTCATACACCTTGCAGCCGCGCCCGCGCAGCCCGGCCCGCAGGCTGATAACGCAGTTCTGACGGATGGTGTGGTGCGTGGCCGAAGCCCCCGACATGGCAAACACCTCACCCTCGAAGTACTCGTGCCGCTGGTCGGCGGTTTCTTCCAGCGCCAGGTATTCTTCGACCGTGTAGCGGGCGGGCGCGGCAGTTTGGGGTTGGGCCATAGCAGGTAGCGTTGGGGATACTTCAAAGATAAGGCTTTTCGCTGCTGCCCGGTTCAGCGTCAATCCGGCCCGCCGCTTACTATCTGGCTGGGCCTAGCGGATGAGCTGGTAGAGTTGCTCGCGGTAGGTTTCGCTGACCGGAATTTCCTTGTCGCCGATGTAAATCGTGTTGCCGTCGACCATGCGGATTTTGCTGAGCGACACGATGAAGGACTTATGCACCCGCAGAAATGGCGGCTGGGGCAGGGTTTCAACCAAATCCTTGAGCGTGTGGTAGGTAACCAGCCGCAGTTCGGGCAAGTGGATGGCCACGTAGTTGCTCAGGCCCTCGATATAGAGGATATCGGCGTACTCGACCCGCAGAAACTTGTTCTTGCTCTCGCCCTTCACAAACATATGGTCGGCCACCGGCGCGGGCGGGGTCAGCACCGGGGCCGCTGGGGCTGCTACCGGCGCGGACGGCACCACGGCGGCCGGGCCGGGCAGCAGGGCCAGCGCCTTCTGGGCCGCCTTGAAGAACCGCTCGAACGAAACGGGCTTGAGCAGGTAATCGACCACGTCGTTTTCGTAGCCTTCGAGGGCGTATTCGGGGTAGGCGGTGGTGAGGATGACCCGGCATTTGTTGCCCGCCAGCTTGAGGAACTGCAGGCCCGTGAGCCGGGGCATCTGAATGTCGAGAAACACCAAATCAACCCCGCCCTGCTGCACCAGCGTGAGGGCTTCGATGGGCTTGGTGGTGGTACCCACCAGCGTCAGGAAGGGCACCTGGTTGATGTAATCGGCCAGAATGGCCAGGGCCGGCGCTTCGTCGTCAACTACCAGGCAACGAATCATAGAAGTGTTTAGCTATTAGCTTTCAGCTGCTAGCTGTTAGCTCTTGTTCTGACAGACTAAGGACGGCAACGAAAGTTGTGCTCTTCACTTCCGATTTATCCCTCGGCAAGTTGCAGCGAAGTAACGAATTGCGCCGCCTCCATCCCCACGCTCAGCGTGTAGCGGCCGGGATACAGCAGCTCCAGCCGCCGCCGCAGGTTGGGCAGGCCCACGCCGGTGGTGGCGTCCTTGTGGTCGCCGGAGTGAAGCGGCTGGTTGCGGACTTCGAATTGTAAGCCGCTGGCAGTCACCTCCAGCTGAATCTGAACCGGGTGGGCGGGGTCGTCGAGGGTGCCGTGCTTGAGGGCGTTTTCCACGAACGGGATGAGCAGCAGCGGCGCGATGCGGTGGCCGGTGGGGTCGCCGCGGAGCTGAAAATCCACGAAAAACTGGTCGGCAAAGCGCAGGCGGTACAGGTCGAGGTAGTTGCGCAGGTAGTCGAGCTCCTCGCTCAGCAGCACCTGGCCGTCGGGCGTGTCGGGCAGCATGTAGCGCATCAGGTCGGCCAGCTTGAGGATGGCGGCGGCCAGCGGCTTCGACACCGGGTAGGCCAGCCCATAGAGCATGTTGAGCGTGTTGTAGAGAAAATGCGGGTTGATCTGGGTTTTGAGGAAGGCCACTTCGGCCGCCCGCTTTTCATCCCGTAGCACCCGGTTTTCCCGCTCTCTTTGTAGCGCAGTCTGACTAGCCCAAATGGCCGCGCTGATTAAAATAATGGGCGTAGCGAAGTATATATTATCGCCTATGTAATAACCTACTTTAAAAGCAGTAGAACCACCTATTTGGTAGTTACCAAAACCCAGCACGGCCGGGAACAGCACTTCCTCAATAAACGCACGCAGCCCAATAAACAGCGCCACCACGCCCAGCACCGCCCCCACCAACGACCAGCCCCGCCCCGGGCGGAGCAGCCGCGGATAGATTACCAGATAGCACAGGTAAAACTCCAGAATGCGGATAAGCAGCATGGAGCCGTTGAACCACAGGGCCTGGGGCGTGGGCGAGTTGCGGCCGATGAACAGGCCCAGCAGGTTGTAGCCGCCGTAGAAAAACCAGCCCAGCAGGTGCCAAAAAAAGATGGGAATGGTCAGGAAGCGGGAAGTAGTCATACGGGTAGCAGGTTTAGGCATCAAACCTACACCGGCCTAACTGCAAGCCCTATTTTTTTATGCCACTGCCCCGGTTTGGGATGCGAACGGGCAAACCCGGCTTTTGGGGCAGTGGCAGCGTGTTTCGGGGGTTTGGTGTAATCTTTTTTCAGCGCCCGAACCGGGAGCTCACCTTTGGCTTACCCTTTCACTAAGCCCCGCTCCCGATGCGCTCCGCTACCCTGCTTCTCTCGCTGCTGCCCGCTTTCGCCACCGCCCAGATTTCTGCTCCGGCCCCAACGCAGCTTGCCGCTCCCATTACGGGCCGGGTGCTGGATGCCCAGTCCCGGCCCCTGAGCTTCGCCACCGCCGTGCTGCTGCAACTGCCCGACTCGGCCGTGGCCGCCTCGCTGGCCACCACCGAGCAGGGCAGCTATACGTTTGAGGGCGTGCAGCCCGGTCGTTACTGCGTGAAGGCGCTGATGATGAGCTACCAACCCGCCCGGAGCGCCGCCTTTGCCGTGGTAGCCGGCCAGCCCGTGGCCGTGCCCGCTTTGCGCCTGACTCCGGCCACCACCACCCTGGGCGAAGTGCAGGTAACCGGCCTGCCGCCCCGGCTGGAGCAGCGCGCCGACCGCACCATCATCAATGTGGCCCGCCTGAACACGGCCGGCACCAACGCCCTGGAGGTGCTGCAACAGGCCCCCGGCATCCGGCTCGACAAGGACGAAAACATCGTGTACCGGGGCAGCACGGGCATCAACGTGCTCATCGACGGCAAGCTTACCTACATGTCGGGCGAGGTGCTGAAGAACTACCTCAAGTCGCTGCCGGCCTCGGCCATCAGCCAGCTAGAGCTGCTGCCCAACCCGCCCGCCTCGATGGACGCCGCTGGCACCGCCGGGGTGCTCAATATCCGGCTGAAGCGCAACCAGCTGCCGGGCCTGAGCGGCACGTTCAATGTGGGCGGCGGCTACGGGCGCTTCGAGAAAAGCTGGGCCGGCACCAACCTGGCCTACAACGTGGACAAGGTGCGCCTGTACGCCCGCCTCGACGGGGGCCGCTACAACTCGTTCAACCGCCTCACCATGCGCCGCCTCATCCGCGACACGGTGTTCAGCCAGGAAAACTACTGGCGCCCCCTCACCTACACCGGCAACTACGCCGCCGGGGCCGAGGTAGCCCTGAACGCCCGCCACAGTCTGGGCCTGGGCCTGCGCGGGGCCGCCGACCAGACCACCGCCCTGAGCACCGCCAACTCCGTGACCACCGACCCGGCCGGCCGCTTCGTGGAGCGCCGCCAGCTTTTCAACCCCCAGGACGGCCACGGCGCATCGCAAGCCCTCAACCTGAATTACCGCTGGACCATCGACAGCACCGGCCGCGAACTGAGCGCCGATGCCGACCTGGTGCGCTACACCAGCGCCCAGGACCAGCAATTCCGTAACCTGGCTTCTGGGCTGGAAAACGAGGGCTTGGGCCAGGACGCTGGTAAATTACGAAGTGCCAACTCCTCGGAAACCACTATCCGGGCTGCCAAAATCGATTACGTGCACCCGTTCGCGGGCACCAAGTGGCGGGCCGAAACCGGGGGCAAAACCAGCTGGACCACCTCCGCAAGCGCCATCCAGTTCGACCAACTGAACGGCCAGCAGTGGCTACTCGACACGCTGCGCACCAACTCGTTTCAGTACGACGAGCACATCAGCGCCGGCTACTTCACGCTGAGCACCACGTTGGGCAAGCTGGAGCTGAAAGGCGGCCTGCGCGGCGAATTAACCCAATCGACGGGCAACTCGCCCACCACCGGCCAGCGCGTGCAGCGGCGCTATTTCCAGTTGTTTCCCAGCGCCTTCGCGGCCTACAAAATCGACGACCACAACCAGCTGAGCGCCTCCGTCAGCCGCCGCATCACCCGGCCGGGCTACCAGGACCTCAACCCGTTTCTGCGCTACACCGACTTCTACACGGCTCACCAGGGCAACCCGTTTCTGGCGCCCTCCCTGTCCCAGTCGGTGGTGTTCAACTACATCCACAAAGATTTTCAGGTGCTGAGTCTGAGCTACCTGCGCGAAACCAACGCCATGAACGAGGTGGTAAGCCAGAACGACCAGACCAAGGTGTCGACCACCATGCCCCGCAACCTGGGCCGGGCCACTACGCTCACGCTTAGCTCGGGCGGCCACACCACCCTCACCGACTGGTGGGGCATGGACAACGAGCTCAGCGGCAGCTACAACGTGGTTTCTACCGAACTGGAAGGCCAGCACGTCCGCCTGGCCCGCTTCGGCTGGTCGGCCAGTTCCGACCACACCTTCAAGCTGCCCCGCGAGTACCAGGTGCTGGTGGGTGGCTACTACAATTCGCCTTCGGTGCAGGGGCTGTTCTACACCCGCTCCTCGGGGCAGCTCAACCTGGGCTTCAAAAAGCAGCTGTGGGCCGAAAAAGCCAGCCTGAGCCTGCGCATTAGCGACGTATTCGCCACCAACCGCTTCCGGAGCGACCTGCGCTACAACAACGTCAACCAAACCTGGACCAACCAGTGGGAAAGCCGCCGCGTAACGCTAACCTTCACCTGCAAGCTGGGCAACGGCAAGACCCGCACCCAGCGCAACGCCGGCAGCCAGGAGGAAGAAGGCCGGGTGGGCCGGTAGGCTGATTGGGGCTATTGCACGTACCAAAACGGCCGTCCTACTCGGGGCGGCCGTTTGGTTTTTCCATGCCGGCGTTGTCGTCGGTTACCAAGGGTATGCCTAGCTCAGCGTAAATGTCGGCCAGTAACAGCCGGGTGGCCAACTCCGGAATTTCGGCGGCCTCATCGGGCATCGTCAGCACCTGGTGTTGCCAGTCGGCGGTGTCGGAGGCGCGGTGGTACCAGTCGACGGCCTGGTATTGTTGCGATACCAGTAGGTAGTGGCGCAACGAGGGCAGTTGCTGGTAGCGGAACCGCTTCCAGACCCGGTCGTAGTCGGCCGTTGAGGGCGACAGCACTTCAATTAGCAGCACCGGATTGCGCATGGTGCGCTCGGCCTGCACGTCCTCGTCGTGGCAGGTCGCCATCACGTCGGGGTAGGTGTAGAACCGGCCATCGGCTACCGCCAATTGCACGTTTTCCGAGTAAACCTTGCAGCCCTGCTTGCGTGCGGCACCTTTGAGGCTAGCAGTGCAATTGTAGCACAACTCATTATGTAAGGCCGTGGCGCCGGCCATTGCCCACACTTCGCCCTGGTAGAATTCGTGGCGCTGGTCGGCGGTTTCTTCCAGCGCCAGGTATTCTTCGACGGTGTAGCGGGCGGGAAGTTTGGGTTGCGGGGAAGCCATTTCGGGCGGAGTTTGGTTGAGGTAAAGATACGCCTTTCGTTCCCCGTCTGCTTTTAGATTTGTTCTCAACTGCGAAGGGCCTACCTTTGCCTCCCATGCCGTCGAAAGCCGGCCTTTTACCCGTTGCTGCCATGCTGCTCGCCGTTCCCGTTCAATACCAGCCCCAGGATTTTCTGCCCATCATCGTGCAATTTGTGCTGGCCATTGCCTTCGTGGCGTTTGCCATGATTGTCTCGCACCTGGTGGGGCCGCGCCGCAAGAGCGTGGTGAAGGACGAGGCCTTCGAGTGCGGCATCGAGTCGGTGGGCAACGCCCGCACCCCGATTTCGGTGAAATACTTCCTCACGGCCATCCTGTTCGTGCTTTTCGACGTCGAGGTTATCTTCATGTACCCCTGGGCCGTGAATTTCCGGGCCCTGGGCACCACGGGCTTTTTGCAGATGCTCGTGTTCCTGACCCTGCTGATGGCCGGCTTCGTGTACGTCATCAAAAAGGGCATTCTGAACTGGAACGAAAGCCGTTAGGCCAAACTTTTGCCGGCCGGCTGGTGTTGGCTCTGAGTGGAATTAATCCACTTTTTCTTCCCTGACTTTCTCGTTCTTATGGATACCCGAGTTCCTGAAATTAAAATGGTGGACGCCCCCGACGGCCTCGAAGGCGCGGGTTTCTTCGCCACTTCGCTGGAGAAGGTGGTGGGCATGGCCCGCGCCAACTCGCTCTGGCCCCTGCCGTTCGCCACCTCTTGCTGCGGCATCGAGTTCATGGCCACCATGGGCGCCCGCTACGACATTTCGCGCTTCGGCTCCGAGCGGCCCTCGTTCTCGCCCCGGCAGGCCGACTTGCTGATGGTGATGGGCACGATTGCCAAGAAAATGGCCCCCATTGTGAAACAGGTGTACGAGCAGATGGCCGAGCCCCGCTGGGTGCTGGCCATGGGTGCCTGCGCCTGCTCGGGCGGCATTTTCGACACTTATTCGGTGCTCCAGGGCATCGACCGCATCATTCCCGTCGATGTGTACATCCCCGGCTGCCCCCCGCGCCCCGAGCAGGTGCTCGACGGCCTGATGCGCGTGCAGGACCTAGCCCGCAACGAATCCATCCGCCGCCGCAACTCGCCCGAATACCAGGCCCTGCTGGCCTCGTACAATATCAAGTAAGCTGTTTTTAGAGCTTAGATAATAGAGCTTAGAACTTAGACCGTTCTGCTTTATCACTGGCTAAGCTCTAACATCTAAGCTCTAAGCTCTATAAAATGGCTGACCAGAACGAATCCATCCCGGCTCAGGAAGCCGCTCAGGCCCAGGACCCGGCCGCGCAACAGAACGCGGAGCTGCTGGCGTTGCTGCACCGCCTGTTCGGGGCCGATGCCTTCACGGATGTGGAGGAGCCCTACGGCCTGCTGACGGCCACGACCACGCGGGAGCAGATTCATGGCATCATCGCCGGTTTGCAGCAGGACCAGGAGTTGCAGCTCAACTTCCTGACCACCATGTGCGGCATGCACTTCCCCGACCGCGAAGGCCAGGAACTGGGCATGGTGTACCACCTGCACAGTCTCACGCGCAACATCCGGCTGCGACTGAAAATTTTCTTCCCCATCGCCGACCCGGTGGCCCCCACCCTGACCGACCTGTACTCGGCCGCCAACTGGATGGAGCGCGAGGCCTTCGATTTCTACGGCATCATCTTCCCCGGCCACCCCAATCTGATGCGCATCCTCAACGTGGAGGACATGGACTACCACCCGATGCGCAAGGAGTATGCCCTCGAAGACGGCACCCGCGAAGACAAAACCGACCTGTTCTTTGGCCGGTAACTTTTAGAGCTTAGAATTGAGAGCTTAGACCTTAGTCTCTCTTTTGCATAACCCTGTTTCTAAGCTCTTGACTCTAAGCTCTAAGCTCTACACCAGATGGCAGTAAACGACACGCTGGAAGGCACCCATAAAATAATTGAGGAGGCGCGCGAGCAGCAGCCGCGGCTGCACCCGCTCGCGCCCACAGTCAACGATTTCAACCAGGAGCTGACGACCCTGAACCTGGGCCCGACACACCCGGCCACGCACGGCATTTTCCAGAACATCCTGCAAATGGATGGCGAGCGGATTATTTCCGGCGTGCCCACCATCGGCTACATTCACCGCGCCTTCGAGAAGATTGCCGAGCGCCGGCCCTTCTACCAGATTACGACCCTGACGGACCGGATGAACTACTGTTCGTCGCCCATCAATAACTTTGGTTGGCACCTGACGGTAGAGAAGCTGCTGGGCGTGGAAGTGCCCAAGCGCGCCCAATACATCCGGGTGATTCTGATGGAGTTGGCCCGCATCACCGACCACCTCATCTGCAACGGCATTCTGGGCGTTGACACCGGCGCTTTCACCGGTTTCCTCTACCTCATGGACGAGCGGGAGAAGGTGTACGAGATTTACGAGGAAGTAAGCGGCGCCCGCCTCACCACCAATATGGGCCGCGTGGGCGGCATGGAGCGCGACTTCTCCGACATTGCCATCAGCAAGCTGCGTGCCTGGCTGAAGGCCTTCCCGGCCGTGATGCGTGAGTTCGAGGCCATGTTCAACCGCAACCGCATCTTCATGGACCGGGTGGTGGACGTAGGCGCCATTTCGGCTGAGCGCGCCCTCAACTACGGCTTCACCGGCCCCAACCTGCGCGCCGCCGGCGTCGACTACGACGTGCGGGTGATGAACCCCTACTCCAGCTACCAGGATTTCGATTTCGAGATTCCCGTGGGCACCAAGGGCGACACCTACGACCGGTTTATGGTGCGCAACGAGGAAATCTGGCAGAGCCTGCGCATCATCGAGCAGGCCCTGGAAAACCTGCCCGCCGGCCCCTACCACGCCGATGCGCCGCACTTCTACCTGCCCCCCAAGCAGGCCGTGTACCAGAATATGGAGGCCCTCATCTATCACTTTAAAATTGTGATGGGCGAGATTGACGCGCCCGTGGGCGAGGTCTACCACTCGGTGGAGGGTGGCAACGGCGAGCTGGGCTTCTACCTCGTATCCGACGGGGGCCGCACGCCTTACCGCCTGCACTTCCGCCGCCCCTGCTTTATCTACTACCAGGCCTACACCGAAATGGTGGTGGGCCAGACCCTCTCCGACGCCATCGTGACGCTGAGCTCGATGAATGTAATTGCCGGGGAGCTCGACGCGTAGTTTTTCTGAATACAACTGATATGGAATCGACTGCCACCGCTGCCAAACCGCAATTTTCCGAAGCCGCCAAGGCCGAGATTGAGCGCATCTGCAAGCAATACCCCGAGGAGCGCCGCAAGTCGGCCATGCTGCCGGTGCTGCACATTGCCCAGGCCGAATTTGGCGGTTGGGTAAGCCCCGAAGTGCAGGATTTGGTGGCCGAAGTGCTGGGCGTGAAGCCGATTGAAGTGTACGAGGTGTCGTCGTTCTACACCATGTTCAACCTCAAGCCGGTGGGCAAGCACGTGCTGGAAATCTGCCGCACCGGCCCCTGCATGTTGCGCGGCTCCGAGGAGCTGACGGCCCACTTGGAGCGCATCACCGGCGCTAAAGTGGGTGGTCCAGCGTCCGAAGATGGTTTGTTTACCTTGAAGGAAGTGGAGTGCCTGGCCGCCTGCGGTTTCGCGCCCATCGTGCAGGTACGCGAGAAATACTACGAGCAGCTCGATACGCCCGAGGCCGTGGATGCTATGCTCACGGAGCTGCGCAACCAGGTGCACCGCCCCGCCCTGCCCTGGGAGGAAAACGGCCTGCCCAACGCGCTGGCCAACAATTAGGCCGTTGGCTAGTAGCTGTTAGCTGCTAGCTTTTCTGCCCAGTAATTTTGTTCGTCAGATTTGTTCTGACAGCTTATTTACCTAGCTAACAGCCACCCGCTAACAGCTAACAGCTCCAAAGAAATGGGACGCAAACTGCTGACCGAACATATCAACGTTGAAGGCATCGAGACGCTCGACGTGTACCGCAAGCACGGCGGCTACCGCTCGGTGGAGAAGGCCCTCAAAACCATGACCCCCGATGAGGTGGTGGAGGAAGTCAAGAAGTCGGGCCTGCGTGGGCGCGGCGGCGCGGGCTTTCCCACGGGCCTCAAGTGGAGCTTCCTGGCCAAGCCCGAGGGCGTGCCGCGCTACCTCGTCTGCAACGCCGACGAATCGGAGCCGGGCACCTTCAAGGACCGGCAGCTGATGTCGAAACTGCCCCACCTGCTGATTGAGGGCATGATTACGAGCTCATACGCGCTGGGCGCGAACACCTCGTACATCTACATCCGGGGCGAGCTGCTGTACGTGCTGCGCATCCTCGAAAAAGCCATTGCCGAAGCCTACGCGGCCGGTTTCCTGGGCAAGAACATCCTGGGTTCGGGCTACGACCTAGATTTGTTCGTGCATCCGGGCGGCGGCGCCTATATCTGCGGCGAAGAAACCGCGCTGCTCGAAAGCCTGGAGGGTAAGCGCGGCAACCCGCGCAATAAGCCGCCATTCCCGGCTGTGCAGGGCCTGTACGCCCGCCCCACGGTGGTCAACAACGTCGAATCAATTGCGGCCGTGCCGGTGATTGTAAACGAGGGCGGCGACGAGTACGCGAAAATCGGCGTGGGCAAGAGCACCGGCACCAAGCTGTTCTCGGCCTGCGGCCACCTCAACAAGCCGGGCATCTACGAAATCGAGCTGGGCCTGCCCGTCGAGGAGTTCATCTACTCCGACGAGTACTGCGGCGGCATCTGGAAGGGCCGCGACCTGAAAGCGGTAGTGGCAGGTGGCTCCTCGGTGCCGATTCTGCCCAAGGAACTCATCCTCAAAACGGCCGCCGGCGAAGACCGCCTCATGACCTACGAGTCGCTGAGCGACGGCGGATTTGTAACGGGTACCATGCTCGGCTCGGGCGGCTTCATTGCCATGGATGAGACGACCAGCATCGTACGCAATACCTGGAGCTTCGCCCGTTTCTACCACCACGAAAGCTGCGGGCAATGCTCGCCCTGCCGCGAGGGCACCGGTTGGCTCGAAAAGGTGTTGCACCGCCTCGTGCACGGCCACGGCCAGAGGCACGACATCGACCTGCTGGTGAGCGTGGCCAAGCAGATTGAGGGCAACACCATCTGCCCGCTCGGCGAAGCCGCCGCCTGGCCCGTGGCCGCCGCCGTGCGCCACTTCCGCGACGAGTTCGAGTGGTACGTAACGCACCCGCAGGAGGCCACCAAGCCCGGCGCGGTGTACCCCGGCCAATTAGTTAGAGCGTAGATTTGAGAACTTAGAGCTTAGAGAAGAAGATAGGAGCCAACGATTCTGCCCGAATCTAAGCGCTAAGTTCTCAAATCTAAGCTCTCAATACAGACCCAATGGCTAAAATAACCTTCGACGGCATCGAGATAGAAGTTCCGGACGGGACGACTATTATGAATGCGGCCCGCCAGATTGGCGGCAGCATCGTGCCCCCGGCCATGTGCTACTACACGCCCCTGAAAGGCTCGGGCGGCAAGTGCCGCGCCTGCCTGGTAAAGGTGGCGGCCGGCTCGGCCAAGGACCCGCGCCCCATGCCCAAGCTGGTGGCCTCGTGCATCACGGCCGTGCAGGACGGCATGGTGGTGGAAAACACGACCAACGACAGCGTGCTCGACGTGCGCAAGGGCATCGTGGAGATGCTGCTCATCAACCACCCGCTCGATTGCCCCGTCTGCGACCAGGCCGGCGAGTGCGATTTGCAGAACTTCACCTTCGAGCACGGCCTGAGCACGACCCGCTACGAAGAGGAGCGCCGTACATTCGAGAAAATCGACATCGGCCCGCTCATTCAGCTGCACATGACGCGCTGCATCCTGTGCTACCGCTGCGTGTACACCGCCGACCAGATTGCCAAGGGCGACCGGGTGCACGGCGTGCTGGGCCGGGGCGACGCCGCCGAAATCGGCACCTACATCGAGAACATCATCGACAACGACTTCTCGGGCAACGTGATTGACGTGTGCCCCGTGGGCGCCCTGACCGACAAAACGTTCCGCTTCAAGCAGCGCGTGTGGTTCACGAAGCCCGTCAACGCCCACCGCGACTGCCCAAAATGCGCGGGCAACGTGGTGCTCTGGTACAAGGGCAACGAGGTGCTGCGCACCACTGCCCGCAAGGACCAGTACGGCGAGGTGAAGGAGTGGATTTGCAACGAGTGCCGCTTCGAAAAGAAGGAAACCTCCGACTGGACCATTGAAGGACCGGCCCACATCGACCGTTCTTCCGTAATTTCGGCCAACCACTACGAGTTGCCCGTGCTCAACCAGTCCGTCATCGACGACCTGCCCGCCAGCACCCAGCGCGAATTGGAGAAGAACCCGCCACTCAAATTAGGATCGTAAATGAGCTGTTAGCTGACAGCTATTAGCTGTTAGCTCTCCGTGCTTTATGCTCCATTGTTGAACATAAGCTAACAGCTAATACCTGTCAGCTAACAGCTTAAAATAGGAATGCTCGAACTACCCGCTCTCGGCTGGCAATCCATCGTCATCTTCGTCGTTTTCGCGCTTTCACTGCTGATTGCGACCTACTGCACCTACGCCGAGCGCGTAATTGCGGCCTTTTTGCAGGACCGCGTGGGCCCCGACCGCGCCGGCCCTTTCGGGCTGCTGCAGCCGCTGGCTGATGCCGTGAAGATGTTTACCAAGGAGGAATTCTTCCCCGGCGGCGCCAACAAGGCGCTGTTCGTGGTGGGCCCCTGTCTGGCCATGATTACGGCCCTGATGTCGTCGGCGGTTATTCCGTTTGGCAACACGATGAGCTTCGGCAACAACGCCTTCTTTCTGCAAGGCATTGAGGTGAACATCGGCATGCTCTGGATTTTCGGCGTCGTGTCGCTGGGCGTGTACGGGGTGATGATTGGCGGTTGGGCTTCCAACAACAAGTTCTCGCTGCTCGGCGCCGTGCGGGCCGCTTCCCAAAACATCAGCTACGAGCTGGCCATGGGCATGTCGCTGATTGCGGTGCTCATGATTTCGGGGACGCTGAGCCTGCGCGAAATCACGCTGCAGCAGTCGGTGGCCGGCGAGTGGCAGATGTGGAACATCGTGAAGCAGCCCATCGGCTTCATCATTTTCCTGGTCTGCGCCTTCGCCGAAACCAACCGCACGCCTTTCGACCTGCCCGAGTGCGAAACCGAACTGGTGGGCGGCTACCACACCGAGTATTCGTCGATGAAGCTGGGTTTGTACCTGTTTTCGGAGTACGTGAACATCTTCGTGGTGTCGGCCGTGATGAGCGTGCTGTACTTCGGCGGCTTCAACTTCCCCTTCCAGTACGAGTTGCGCGACTGGTTCGTGAACAGCCAGGGCTGGGAGCTGGACTCGGCTCAGAATCTGATTACCATTCTGGGCACGGTGGGCCTGTTCCTGAAGATTTTCGCCTTCATCTTCTTTTTCATGTGGGTGCGCTGGACCCTGCCGCGCTTCCGCTATGACCAACTCATGCGCCTCGGCTGGACCATCCTCATCCCCCTAGCCGTGTTCAACATCGTGCTTACCGGTGGCCTGATTCTGTTTGGCGTAATCTAAGTAACTTAAGGTTTCAACCTTAATCTGTTGCGTTATGGCTGACGACCGTTTAGTGGAGATTATGGCCGATATGCTGGATGAGCTGCGTGGTTTAAAAAAAGTCACGGAGGGCATGGCTAGTGACATAACCGAACTCAAAGTGCAACAGGGTAAAACCAATGTTGCCCTCGGCGAAATGCGCCTATCCAACATGAAGCTGGCCGAGCGTATCGAAGAAATCGTCAACCTCGACCAGCGGGTGCGGACGCTCGAAAATATTGTCCTGCCGAAGGCCTCTTAGGCTTTTGAAACAGAATAGAATAACGACCTCATGCAACTCACCAACCGAGCCAAGGTATTAGAAAAGAAGCCCATGACGCTGGCCGAGCGGGCCTACCTGCCGGCCATCTTCCAGGGCCTCAGCATCACGATGCGCCACTTCTTCATGAAGAAGGCCACCGTGCGCTACCCCGAGGAGGTGCGGCCGTTCTCGGGCTTTTTCCGGGGCCTGCACGTGCTCAAGCGCGACGAGCAGGGCCGGGAGCGGTGCACCGCCTGCGGCCTGTGCGCCGTGGCCTGCCCCGCCGAAGCCATTACGATGGTAGCCGGCGAGCGGAAGAAGGGCGAAGAGGGCCTCTACCGCGAGGAGAAGTACGCCGTCAGCTACGAAATCAACATGCTGCGCTGCATATTCTGCGGCCTCTGCGAGGAAGCCTGCCCCAAAGCGGCCATCTACCTGCAGCCCGACAAAATGGCCCCGCCCCGCTTCGAGCGCGACGAGTTCACCTACGGCAAGGACCGCCTCGTGGAGCCCGTGTCGCCCGACGAGCGGAGCGTGCGCGGCATCCAGCTCACGCCCGAACAGGCCGACAAGCTCCGCGCCCGGATAATGTAGTTGTTGGTTTTTAGCTGTCAGTTGTCAGTCCAAATAGGCTGTCATTGACTGCTAAACCACCGCTAACAACTGACAACTAAAACCTGACAACTGCCGATGCATCCATTATTTCTCTTCCTCTCGTTCGTGGCGCTGCTGAGTGCGCTGGGCGTGGTTTTCGCCAAGAACCCGGTGCACAGCGTGCTGTTCCTGATTCTGACGTTCTTCTCGCTCTCGGGCCACTACCTGCTGCTGAACGCCCAGTTCTTGGCGGCCGTGAACATCATCGTGTACGCCGGCGCCATCATGGTGCTGTTCCTGTTCGTGATAATGTTCCTGAACCTGAACGTGGACACCGAGCCGCATAAGCCGGCGCTGGCCAAGATTGCCGCCGCCGTGGCTGGTGGCTCATTGCTGCTCATTCTGGTGGCCGCCCTCAAAGACGTACTGCCCACCGGCGTAGCTACCGGCACCGCGTTTAACTCACAAATCGGCATGGTCGACCAGCTCGGCCTCAAGCTCTACACCGACTTCCTGCTACCCTTCGAGTTGGCCTCGGTGCTGTTCCTGATTGCCATGGTGGGCGCCGTAATGCTCGGCAAGCGCGAAACCGGCGAGCGGAATTTCTAGGATTTCGGCTGATTTCAGCAAATAAAAAACGCGGCGGCTGATTTCTTAGCCGCCGCGTTTTTTATGCCCGACCAATAAGAAAGTACGATGCATTTTATAACTAACGATTTGAGCCGAATCAGTTTTCACGACTCATCGATCGAGAAAACAAGTCGTAATTCTAATGAATTGACATTGTATTTCGACTGGGCTAAGATTCAGGACTACGAGAAAGGTTATCACCCTAAAGACATAGTTGTTGGCGAGTCCTACTTACTTCTGTCTGGAGTAACATCCGAGGTATTCCTGAAACACCAAGATATGCTTGGTCCGGGCCAAGTTGTAGGCCCACCACAAGTGCATGTACCCATAGATGTTGAAACAGCCTTCAGCCTGATAGGTCACGATGAGTTCAGCACTCATACATCTGGTCAATTCTTATCACTGAGTGGAATGTATGAAGGGGTAGAAGGCGTTTATTGGCTGGAACAATCATGTTACAGTAGAGGAGTGGCAGCAAGGCGCCATCCCTGACTAAAGCCAGCAGCGGCACCTGATTCCTCAGGTGCCGCTGCTGGCTTTATACTGTTCAGCTAATAATCCGTCGGCCCTACTCGAAGTGGTAGAGGAATGTGATGACGCCGGTGTAGGCGGGTTTCTTGTTGCCTTCGATTTCCATTTTCACGCCGATGTTGGCCTTGGCAATGCCACGAAGGTCCTTTACGGCCAGTAGCGTGGCGTGCAGACGTACGGGCGTGTTCACGAGCACGGCCTGGTTGAAGCGGAATTCACTGATTTCGTAGTTCACCTGCATCTTCAGGTTTTCGACCTGCACCAGCTGGTTCCAGAAGTAGGGCAAGAGCGACAGCGTGAGGTAGCCGTGGGCAATAGTGCCGCCGAAGGGCGACTCGGCCGCAGCCCGCACGGGGTCGGTGTGAATCCACTGGAAATCGAGGGTGGCGGCGGCGAACTGGTTGATTTGCTCCTGGGTGATGGTGTGCCAGGGCGTGATGCCCAGCTGCTGGCCCTCGTGCTGCTGCAGCTCGGCCAGGCTGCCAATGGTAATGCTCATAAGAAAAGGTAAACGGAGAAGAGAGGCCCGAAGATACGGTTTAGCGTTGGAAGGGATTTTTAACCTGGCGGGCAGCCCGCGGGGTGGCCCCGGCCCGCGGCAGTTTGGGGTGCCGCGCTTCTGGCTCCGGCAGCAGGCCAGCCTCACGCAGCGCCTTGCGCAGGAAGGCCAGCTTGCTGTACTTACTGAATAGCCCTTCGGCAAAAAGGGCTACCTGCTCTTCCAGCACCGGCACTTCGCGCAAAGCTTTCAGCCACTCTGCAATATGGTCGTACAGTTCAACCGAGCGCAGGGAGGTCTGGTCCAGATAGTTTTCTACCCGCTCCATCACGGCGTCGAGCGTGATTTCGGGCTGGTGCCGGGCGGCCAGCGCCAGCAGCTCGGGCAGCGCCTGCAGGTCGAACACCGGCGGCGGCGTGCCCCAGGCAGGGCGCTTTTTGGGCGTATGCCAGACGGCTTGCAGCAGCAGCGGCAGCACTTCGGCCACCCGCTGCTCGTGGGCCAGCAGCCGCGCCCGGAATTGCAGCGGGAAGTTATTCATTAACCGGAACGAGGACGGCGCCAGCGCCCGCTTCACAAACTGCGCCCGTTCCGTATCGGTCCAGATGTCGGCCAGGGTTTCGTAGTCGGCGAAATCGTGCTCCTGCTCCAGCCGGTGCATGAGAGCCTTGAGGTAGAGCGGCCGGCTGGCGGCCGGCGACAGATAGGCCAGCACGAAACCGGCCACCAGCGCCTTGCTTTCGGCGGGTCCGAAATGCTGGGTGGCCAACTCCACCAGCTCGGCGGTGCGGGCCTGCTCGTGGTAGAAGTGCAACAGCCGGGTAAGCAGCGGCGCGGTGTAGTGCTGCGTGAGCTGCCGGCGGGCCAGCGGCTCCCACGCGGTCCAGTCGTGGCAGCCGGCGGCCAGCGCCGCTTGCAGCGACAGCGGCAGGCGGTGCGTGTGGGGCTGCAGCACCGGCCGCAGCACTGGTGCCATGGCAGGGTTGGCGGCTACGGCCAGCAACAGGGCCAGCTCGGCGTCGGGGAGCGGTGGGCTCGTGCTTTGCGGAGCTGCACTGTAGGGGTCGGGGCGGCGGCTCCGCGGGGCGGGTACGAGGGGCGGGGTGGCGGCCAGCGGCTCCAGCACCGCCCGCACGAATACCGGCAGGCAGCGCTGCACCTCGGCGGGGTCGAAGGGCTGGGTTTCCAGCAGCGCCGTTGTGCCCGTTTCCGCCAGCAGCGCCAGCCACGTATCGGCCACCTGCCGGGCGTAGTAGTTGCCAAAGAACAGGTTGTAGGTATCGGCGGCAGGTTTTTTCAGGTCGATGATGGCCAGCCAGGCCCCCTGCCAGCGGCGCAGCCCCTCGGCCAGCCGCCCCGCGGCCAGCGCCTCGCGCAGAGCCGCCGCGGCGGGCCCCAGCACCGGCGCCAGCACCTGCCCGATGCGGTCCGCCAGCTCCGCCAGAAACCGTCCTGTTGGTCCGAAGCTGAACACGATGCGGGGCAGGCGGCCCTGCTCGTCGGCCAGCGTGAGGTGGTCGAAGCGCAGGCAGTTAAGGGGTCGGCGTAGCGCGTCGCGCAGCTCGGCCAGCTGGGGCAGCGTGGCGTCGGCAGCAAGGCAATCGGACGGCAGCGGCGGCCCCACAAACTGGGTGAGAAAGGCGCGGGCCAGCGCCGGGTTCTGGCGCAGCTGCAGGGCCAGAAACTTCAGCTGCTCGGGCTTCGGCACGTCGCGCAGGGCTGTTTCCAGCTCCGAGGCCGAAACGGGTTCGGGTGCGGTTTCGGGCGGGGCCGTTGGCTCGCCGGCCGCCAACGCCGGTTCGGGTTTGCGGCCCGCCATTGCGCTCAGCGGGCCCTGGCCGTTAGCCGGCTGCTGTTCCTGCCTTTCCAGCACCGCCAGTCCCACGGCCACGCAGTGCTTGCAGATACCCTCATAGTTGTAAGGGCAGTTGCACCAGAAACTGGGGCCGTCGTCCGTGTCCAGCCCGATTTGCACGTCGTACTCGTCGGAGCCGCTGACGATGGCCGTGTACTCCTGGTCGTCGGGCCGGTAGCGCAGCCGGTGCACCGCCCCTTCTTCGAAATACGCCCGCCCCTTGCTGAAGCTGGCGGCATTGGCTTCGGCGCGGATATGGGCAAGGATAAGCATGGCGGAGGCGGGGTTGGGGTGGTAGGGCGAAAATACGGTTTTGCGGTTTGGTCTGGGCGTCGTCGCCCTCCACGTGCGCCTCACCCCCCGGCCCCCTCTCCAAGGGGAGAGGGGGTGCGTTCAACGGCTGCCGTTACTACCGCCTATACATACTGTCGTGTGGCACCCCCTCTCCCCCTGGAGAGGGGGCCGGGGGTGAGGCACCACGCCAGAACGAAACGACGCCAGCCCCCCCAAACAAACTGCCCAAACAGTGGCCTTTTCCGATTTTCAGGATACCTTTGCCCTCCATTGCCCCGGCCCCATCCCGCCGTCGGGGCCTTTGCTTGCCGTTAGCCCCCCCGCATGGACCAGAACATACCGCAGGTTATCCAGACGGTTCCCCTTCAGTACTACGTCTTTTTTGCCACGGCGCTCTTCAGCATCGGGGTGCTGGGCGTGCTTACCCGGCGCAACGCCATCATCATCTTCATGAGCGTCGAGCTGATGCTCAATGCCGTGAACGTGCTGCTAGTGGCCTTTTCGGCTTTCCGCGCCGACCCCAACGGGCAGGTATTCGTGTTCTTCATCATGGCCGTGGCCGCCGCCGAAGTGGCCGTGGGCCTGGCCATCATCGTGATGATTTACCGCAACATCCAGAGCACCGACGTTAATCTTTTGAGTCGTTTGAAATTCTGATTCGCCCTGTCATCCTGAGCGGAGCGAAGGACCTATACAGAAGGTGTCACTTAACGTTATCTTCTGTATAGGTCCTTCGCTCCGCTCAGGATGACAGCTCTGCTTCTGCATCCCTAATCATGCAAGAAACCGTTCTACCCGCTGCCGGCGCCCCGTACTCGACGTTCCTGTACGTGCTGATTCCGCTGCTGCCGTTTCTGGGCTTCCTCATCAACGGCCTGCTCAACCGCAAGCTGTCGGCCACTGTGGCGGGCCTGATTGGCTCGGCCGCCGTGCTGGGCTCGTTCGCCATTTCGGTGTTTCTGTTCCTGAACTTTCAGTACCAGTACACCGTGCCGCTGTTCGACTGGATTTCGGTGGGCACCATGCAGATTCCGTTCAGCTACCAGATTGACCAGCTGAGCCTGATTATGCTGCTGCTGGTAACCGGCGTGGGCTTCCTGATTCACCTCTACAGCATCGGCTACATGGCCCACGACGAGAACGTGGGCAAGTTTTTCAGCTTCCTGAACCTGTTCGTGTTTTCGATGCTGGTGCTGGTGCTGGGCTCCAACTTCCTGATTCTGTTCATCGGCTGGGAAGGCGTGGGGCTGTGCTCCTACCTGCTCATCGGCTTCTGGAACAAGAACACCGCCTACAACAACGCCGCCAAAAAGGCCTTTATCATCAACCGCGTCGGCGACCTGGGTTTCCTGCTCGGCATCTTCCTGATTTACCTCACCTTCAACTCGGTGCAGTTTGGCGAGGTGTTCCAGAAGGCCGCCCTCGGCCAGTTTGGCACCTACGGGCCGGGCGTGGTAACGGCCATTACGCTGCTGCTGTTCGTGGGCGCCACCGGTAAATCGGCGCAGCTGCCGCTCTACACCTGGCTGCCCGACGCCATGGCCGGCCCCACGCCCGTTTCGGCCCTGATTCACGCCGCCACCATGGTCACGGCGGGTATCTACATGATTCTGCGGGCCAACGTGCTCTTCACCCTGGCCCCCGATACGCTGGAGGTCATTGCCATCATCGGCGCGGCTACGGCTCTGTTCGCGGCTACCATCGGACTGGCGCAGAACGATATCAAGAAGGTGCTGGCCTACTCCACCGTGTCGCAGCTGGGCTACATGTTTCTGGCGCTGGGCGTGCTGGGCTACAGCACCTCCCTGTTCCACGTGCTCACCCACGCCTTCTTCAAAGCCCTGATGTTCCTGGGCGCGGGCTCCGTGATTCATGCCATGAGCAACGAGCAGGACATGCGCCGCATGGGCGGTTTGCGCAAGGCGCTGCCCATCACGTTCATCACCTTTCTGGTGGGTTGTCTGGCCATTTCCGGCATCCCGCCCTTCTCGGGCTTCTTCTCCAAGGATGAAATCCTGCTCCACGCCTTCCAGCACAGCAAAGTGCTCTATGGGGTTGGCCTGTTCACGGCGTTCCTGACGGCCTTCTACATGTTCCGGCTGCTGTTCCTCACGTTCTTCGGCGAGTTCCGGGGCACCGAGCAGCAGCGCCAGCACCTGCACGAGTCGCCCGCGTCCATGACGCTGCCGCTCATCGTGCTGGCCCTGCTGGCGGCCGTCGGTGGCTTTATGAACGCGCCCTTCTTCCTGGGCGAAGACAAGGCCTACCTGGCCAACTACCTCGCCCCGCTGTTCACTTACTCGCAGAAAATCAACCCGGCGGCCTTTACCCTCGCCGTTGACCACGGTACCGAGCTCATGCTCATCGCCCTCTCGGTGGGCGCGGGCATGCTGGGTATCATCGTCGCCTACATCATGTACGTGAGCCGCGGCGTACGCCCGGCCGAGGACGACGCCCCGCGCGGCTTCCTCGACAACCTGGTGTGCCACAAATACTACATCGACGAGCTGTACAACGCCCTGCTGGTGCGCCCCATCATGTGGCTCTCCCGCGGCCTCTACCGCTTCGTCGAAAACGGCATCATCGACCCCATCGTCAACGGTTTCGGCCGCGTAACGATGGGCGGTGGGCAGCTCCTGCGCAACGTGCAAACCGGCTCCGTGGAAACCTACCTCCTGCTGATGGTCGTGGCCATCGTGCTGGTGATGGCGCTGAACTTCGGGAAGTTTTAGAGCTAAATTTAGATTGTTATGAGTGATTTAGAAGTAACTGCATCCATATTAGCCGTAATATCTTTTGTTTTTATATTTAAGCAGCTTACTATAATCAATGATGGTTTTGATAAAAGAGCTTTAAAATTTTATATACTCTTTTCATCCAATGAAGTAAATTCTAAAAGTGAAATATCATTCAAAGATGTCTTCTTTATGACCTTAGAAGATTATCTTAAACGTTACTATCTATTATTACCACATAGAAAGAGTTCTGTGAGAAATTATTTAGTAGAACATTTCGACAACATCTCAAACAACCAAGAATCTAATCTTCAAGAGTTGATTAAGGAGGTTTTAATAGGAAATTTCATGCATAAAAAATCTTATGCATCTGGTCAATCATGGGTGTTAGTAAGTGAGTATAAATTAGATTTTTTAAAAACTGCAGCTCAAGGGGCTGTATTGAGAGCATACAAAAATGCAAAGCATTTATCTAGTTGAATTTATATTAAAAAGCCATAACGCCTAAAACCGCACTCTCACAGTAAAGCATGCTGACTGTCCTTCTTCTACTCTGGCCCGTGACGGCCGCCCTGCTGCTGCACTTCTTCAAGGGGAAGGCGGCGCGGGTGGCGGCGCTGGGCGCGGCTCTTCTCGAATTTGCGCTGGCGCTGTACGCCGCCGGTTTCTCCGGGGCCAACCTTGCCCGCGGTGGTGATATCAGCCCCAAGTTCGAGTTCAATTTTAGTTGGATTGCCTCGGCCGGCATCAACTTCCATGTGGGTATGGATGGGCTCAGCCTGCTGCTGGTGCTGCTCACTACGCTGCTCGTGCCCATCATTCTGCTGGCCGCTTTCCGCCGCAACTTCGCCAACGAGTCGGTGTTTTATGCGCTGGTGCTGTTCATGCAAACCGGCCTGATTGGCGTGTTCACGGCCCAGGATGCCTTTTTGTTCTACTTCATGTGGGAGGTGGCCCTGATTCCGATTTACTTCCTGGCCGGCGTGTGGGGCGGGGCCGAGCGGGCACGCATCACCTTCAAGTTCTTCCTCTACACCATCATCGGCTCGCTGTTCATGCTGGCCGGCTTCGTGTACCTGTACTTCCAGACCGGCCCCACGGTCGACGGCCTCTCGGCCCACAACGCCTCGCTCAGCGCCTTCTACAACCTCAACCTGCCCGCCGAAACCCAGCTGTGGGTGTTCTGGCTGATTTTCGCGGCCTTCGCCGTGAAGATGCCCATCTTCCCCTTCCACACCTGGCAGCCCGACACCTACACCGACGCCCCCGCCCCGGCTACCATGCTGCTGGCCGGCATCATGCTGAAAATGGGCATCTACGGCTGCATGCGCTGGCTGCTGCCCGTCGTGCCCCTGGGCGTTGACTACTGGCAGAACCTGGTTCTCATTCTGGCCATCATCGGCATCCTCTACGGCGCCATCATCGCCATCCGCCAGCCCGACATGAAGCGGCTCATCGCCTACTCCTCGCTCTCGCACGTGGGCCTGATGATTGCCGGCGTCTTCTCGCTCACCCAGCTCGGCATGCAGGGCGCCAGCATCCAGATGCTCGCCCACGGCATCAACGTAGTGGGCCTGTTCTTCATTGCCGACGCCATTGAGCGCCGCACCGGCACCCGCAACATCGCCGACTTGGGCGGCCTCACCCGCCAGGCGCCGGTCCTCACGGTGTGCTTCCTGGTGCTGCTGCTGGGCACGGTGGCGCTGCCGCTCACCAACGGCTTCGTGGGTGAATTCCTGCTGCTGGCCGGCGTGTACCAGTACAACGCCTGGCTGGGCGCGGTAGCGGGCCTCACCATCATCCTCAGCTCGGTCTATCTGCTGCGCATGTTCCAGCGCGTGATGCTCGGCCCCGATTCCACCCACTCGGCCACCTTCACCGACCTGACCGGCGCTGAGCTGGCCGTGCTGGTGCCGCTTATTCTGCTCGTATTCCTGCTGGGCCTGTTCCCCAACATGTTCCTGCACCTGTCGGAAGGCAGCGTGCTGGGGATTTTGGGCGAGGTAGCAAAACGGTAAGTAGCGCGAACTTTGTAGTTCGCGTCCCCGCGCCTTTAGCATATTAGCCGCACGACCGAACCGGCAGCCGCGCGAACTACAAAGTTCGCGCTACATTGAGACGACATGAATTCAATTATTCTGCTTTCTGCGCTGGGCCTGGGCAACCTGTTTCTGGGTTTCCGCCGCTCCAACCGGCTGCTGCTGCCCGTGATGATGCTCATCCTGGGCCTGGTGCTGACGGTGAACTTCCTCGACTGGAACCAGGGCCCGCAGTCGTTCTTCAGCGGCATGCTCACCATCGACAACTTCTCGGTGGCCTTTACCGGCATCGTGCTGCTCACGGCGCTGGTACTCGTGCCCTTCTCGCAGAAGTACGTGCTCGACGGCGAGGCCAACCTGGCCGAATACTACTCGCTGCTGCTGTTTTCGATGGTGGGCGCCATCATGCTGGTGAGCTACAACCACCTGCTGATGCTGTTTCTGGGCATTGAAATCCTGAGCGTGGCCATGTACGTGCTGGCGGGCTCCGATAAGCGCAACATGCGCTCGAACGAGGCGGCGCTGAAGTATTTCCTGATGGGCGCCTTCTTCACCGGCATCCTGCTGTTCGGCATGGCCCTGGTGTACGGCGCCACCGGCACGTTCGAGCTGAGCAGCATCAGCTTCGCGGCCCAGAACCCCGTCAATGCCTCCCTGCGGCCCATGCTCTACATCGGCATGCTGCTGATGCTGCTGGGCATGGCCTTCAAGGTCGGCGCCGCGCCGTTCCACTTCTGGACGCCCGACGTGTACGAGGGTACGCCCACCTTCTTCACCGCTTTCATGAGCACCGTGGTAAAGGTGGCCGGTTTCGCGGCCTGGCTGAAGCTGCTGGTGCAGGCTTTCCCGGCCGCGTCGGCCCAGGGTGTGTGGCTGCCCACGCTCACGGCCATGTGCGTGCTTACGCTGCTGGTGGGCAACGTGGGCGCCGTAGCCCAGACCAGCGTGAAGCGCATGCTGGCCTACTCCAGCATCTCGCACGCCGGCTACCTGCTCATCGCGCTGGTAGCGTTCAACGGCGCGCTCGAAGGGGCCACGGCCAACGGCATCATGTTTTACATGCTCGCCTACTCGGTAGCTACCGTAACTGCTTTTGCCGTGCTGAAGCTGGTAGCCGATGCCCGCCACCGCGAAGATTACGCCGGCTTCAACGGCCTGGCCAAAACCAACCCGCTGCTGGCCTTCTGCCTCACGCTTTCCATGCTGAGTTTGGCCGGCATTCCGCTCACCGGCGGCTTCTTCGGCAAGTTCTTCGTCTTTATGTCGGCCGTCGAAAACGGCTACATCGGCCTCGTGGTTTTCGCCGTGGTGATGTCGATGGTGAGCATCTACTACTATCTGCGCCCCATCATCGCGATGTACATGCGCGACGCCGACGACGCGGATTCGGCCGTGCCCGTGCCGGTAACCACCTTCCAGTCGGGCGCGCTGCTGGTGCTGGCCTTGCTAACGGTGCTGCTGGGTGTGCTACCGGGCCTGATTGCCGGCGTGCTGTAAGCGAATTCGTTGCTGCGCATTTCTACCTGAATTCCTAACACCCCTGCCGCCTGGCAGGGGTGTTTTGTTTGCGGGTTAGTGTACCTTATCCGCGAGAAAATCAGAAATAGGGTACAAGCGCGTACCTTATCGGGCAGAAAATAAAAAATAAGGTACAATCCCCGGCCCTCGTGCCTGCTTGCAATCCTTACATTAGTTGCCAATGAAACTCATCGTTACGCTGACTGCTGCCCTGCTAAGCTTCTCGCTGGCGGGGGCAGCCCAAACGTCGGCGCCGCTTAGCTTGCCCGAGGAAAGCTTTGAGCAATTCTGGCAAGCCTTCCGCGACAACTACGCTTTCTTCCCGCTGAAAAAGGTGGATTGGGATTCTACCTACCGCGTATCACGCCCCCAGGTAACCGCCCAAACGCATCCAGACTCGTTGGTGTTGTTGTTTGAGCAAATGGTGCAGCCCTTACACGACGGGCACATCACCATTTCGCGGGGCGAAGCCGTTATCTACAAGGGTGAAAGCCGGCGCAACGCATTTAAACAGGCTTTCAAAACTATCCAGCCCGATTTCTGGCGGGTGGCCTATGCTGACCTGCGGCAGGCGGGCTTCGGGCCGATAAAGGGCACGGGGCCAACTTTCAAGGGCAAGCAGGTAATTTACTCCAGCCGCAACGGCGCCGTTGGCTACCTCCACCTCAGCCGTAACTTCGCCGATATTACCGGCGCCATCGGTACCGAGGCGCAGGAGCAGGCCGACCAGCGGAAGCTGGAGAAGCTATTTGCGCAGGCCCTGAAGCCGCTGGCCGGCTGCCAGGTACTAATGCTGGACCTACGCGACAACGGCGGCGGCCACAGCGGCTACGAGCTGGCGGGCCACTTTGCCGCAGAGCGCTACCTGGCCAACTACAAAGCCCTGCGCCAGCCCGGCGGCTACGACCAATTCTCTGAGCTCCAGCCTTACTACGTAACTCCCTTGCGCGGCCCGCGCTTCCTCGGCCCGCTGGTAGTGCTCACCTCCGACCAGACTGCCAGCGCGGCCGAAGACCTGACGATTTCCCTGGCCCAACGCCCTGAAGTGACGCTGGTAGGCACCGCCACCAAGGGCATGCTTTCCGATATGCACAGCGTACACCTGCCCAACGGTCTCGACATCACGCTTTCAAACCAGCGCTACACTACGCCCACCGGCCAGCAGCTGGAAGATGTGGGCGTGCAGCCGGATATAAGGATGGAGAACACCGCTGCCGATCTGAGCCAGGGCCACGACCCGGTGCTTAAAAAAGCGCTGGAAGTGGCGCGGCAGAAAATCAGCCACTGATTGCTACGGTGTAGGTTCCCCTTCCTTTTAAGTAAGGGCTCAGCTTACAGGGCAAATGATGCGCCGTCGTGCTGCACTCGTGGGCCGGTGTCGACGCCTGGCCTACCGGACAGCGCCCTATCCAGAGCGAGGGCTGCCCGGCGCTGAATCCGCTGGTGCTCGACTCCGTTGCGGCGGTGATAGAAAGCTCCGCTAAGCTCCTGCTGATTGGGCTGAATTAAGGGCTGGTTACGATTTAGCAGATGCGGAATCCTGATGTCTCAGCCGACAGCCAGCCAACGCCGCCGGGCTACCCAAACCCAGAATACGCTGAAAGCCACTATTCCAGCCGCGACGGGGGTTCCGGCAGCTACGCTCAGTGCCGTATTTATCGGCAGCCACGCAGCGCCAACCATTGCCACGGCTCCGCCAACTACCAGCAGCCGGGCTACCAGCCGATAGGCCCGCACCAACAGGTCGCCGTAGCGGCGCATAAAGGGCGTGTTGAACGTCAGTTCCGACTCCATGTACTCCCGGCGGCTCAGGGGAAGCAGGTAGTTGCCCATCAGCAGGATGAACAGCCCTCCGTAAGCCGGCATCCAACGGCTTGTATCAGTCGTGTCAGGATGCGTGCTGGAGTAGATAAAATAACAGTATACAGCGTTCATAAAACCAGTTCCTATCAGTGCCAGCTTATGATAGTTACGGTTATGAATGAGGCGCACAAAGCCAGGCTTATTTCGTCGCATGCGTTTGAAATCGTTCAGTACCTGCCAGGCAGCAAGTGGTACGTACATCAGCATCCATACGGGCAGGCGCCCACGCCCGGTAGGCCCGGCGGGCAGCACGATGGCCCAGTAGGCCAGATAAAACGCGGGCACCAGCAGCCATAGCAGCAGCAGGATTTTCTGGCGAGTAGTCAGTAGCGGCTTCAGCATAACCGTCATGGCAGAGAATTATAGCGGATGAGATAGAAAAATCAGGATTTGAATTGGAGCAGCCAGCCCAGCACCTCGTCCAGCACGGTCATATTAAGCGTGTAGGTGATGAACTGGCCTTGCTTGTCGCTGGTCACGAGGTCGGCCTGGCGAAGCAAATCGAGGTGGTGGCTGATGGTGGGCTTGGAGAAGGCAAAGTGCTCGGCTATTTCGCCGGCCGTGCGCGGCTGCTCCCGCAGCAGCTCCAGCATGGCGCGGCGGGTGGGGTCGTTCAGGGCTTTGAAGAGGGCGTTCAAGAATAGGCTATTCTGTAGTTAGGCAAATATCTAATTACTTTTCCAGGAAGCAACTAGCCCCACTAAAAAAATCTGTACTGCACTCATCTGGAATAAAATACCAACGGCGGCTCCTGATTCCTCAGAGGCCGCCGTCATAATTCCGACGAAGAAGCACCGCTTACTTCCCAGGCACCACGTCCGTTTTGATGCTCCGCTCTTTCAACTGCGCGTCCGAAATTTCCGAAGGCGAATCAATCATCACATCTCTACCCGAATTGTTCTTGGGGAAGGCGATGAAGTCAAGGATGAAGTCGGCGCCACCGAAGAGGCTGCAGAGGCGGTCGAAGCCGAAGGCGGTGCCGCAGTGGGCCTGGAGATGCAGTTATTCCTTTTGCCGCAGCAGGTTTTCAATATCGTTGTAGTCCCGCGGGCGGCCAGCGGCCTTTTTAGCTTCGAGCAACTGCTGGTACTGAATCAGGCGCACCGTGACATCCTCCACTTCCCGAATGGAGGCGACGGCGTAGGCGTCCTCGAAGGCTAGCCCTTTCAACTCCGTAATAATGTCAATGGCCACCGGCGGCCGGCCAAACGTGAAAACATCCATTGCTGGGTTGTCCAGAAAGTTAGGGCGCGTCATGTCGAAAGTCGGCATTCCAAACTGCTGGAAAGCCCGCACCAACCGCTCGTAGTTATCGGCTGACCGCTCCACCCAAATATCCAGGTCGCCGGTGGTGCGGCTGTAGCCGTGCAGGATAACCGAATAGCCTCCGACCAATACATACTTCACCTCAGTGGCCCACAACGCCCGCAGGAAATCCTGAAAGTCAACGTTGAATAGGTTTCCCATTTCAATTAGTGTGTTTGCGCGTGGCAAAGGCCGTACGGTCCATTCGGGGCGGGTTGTTGAGGTCGTAGCCATAAGCCACGCTGTTGAGGTAAGCCGCCGCCCGCAGCCGCTCCGCCATTGTAGCGGGCTGCTGCCGGGCGTGGTAGCGGGCGTTTTCTTCGTGAGTGCCGGCGTGGAAGGCGGTGCGGTCGAGGCGGAAAGACATATCGTGAATATACGAGAGAAGGCCCCTACACAACGGCGGCTCCTGATTCCTCAGAGGCCGCCGTTGGTATTCAAGAAAAGAAGCGCCGCTTACTTCCCGGCCGCCACGTCCGTTTTAATACTCAACTCCTTGAGTTGCGCCTCTGAAATTTCCGAAGGCGAGTCAATCATCACGTCGCGGCCGGAGTTGTTTTTGGGGAAGGCGATGAAGTCGCGGATGGAGTCGGCGCCGCCGAAGAGGCTGCAGAGGCGGTCGAAACCGAAGGCAATGCCACCGTGGGGGGGCGCGCCGTACTCGAAGGCGTCGAGCAGGAAGCCGAACTGGGCTTTGGCTTCTTCATCACTAAAACCGAGCAGGCTGAACATGCGGGCCTGCACGGCGCGGTCGTGGATGCGGATGGAGCCGCCGCCCACTTCCACGCCGTTAATCACCATGTCGTAGGCATTGGCCCGCACCTGGCCGATGGTGTCGGGGTTATCGAGCAGGGCCATATCCTCGGGCTTGGGCGAGGTGAAGGGGTGGTGCATGGCGAAGTAGCGGCCTTCTTCCTCGATGTACTCGAGCAACGGGAAATCGACCACCCACAGCGCCGAGAACGTGTCCTTGTCGCGCAGGCCGAGGCGCTGGCCCATTTCGAGGCGCAGCTCCGAGAGGGCCTTGCGGGTTTTGTCGGCCGGGCCGGCCAGCAGCAGCAGCAGGTCGCCGGGCTGGGCAGCAAAGGCAGCTTTCCATTGCTGCAGCGCCTCCTGGTCGTAGAACTTATCCACCGACGACTTCACGTTGCCGTCGGCCTCCACTCGGGCGTACACGAGGCCGGTGGCGCCAATCTGGGGGCGTTTTACGTATTCGGTCAGCTCGTCGAGTTGCTTGCGGGTGTAGCTGGCGGCGCCGGTGGCGCAGATGCCCACCACCAGCTCGGCGGCCTCGAACACCGGGAAGTTGTGGCCCTTGGCGACGTCGTTTAGCTCCACGAACTTCATTTCGAAGCGCGTGTCGGGCTTGTCGTTGCCGTAGTAGCGCATGGCGTCGGCGTAGGTCATGCGGGGCAGCGTCCCGATTTCCAGCCCTTTCACCTCCCGGAACAGGTACCGGACCAGCCCCTCGAAGGTGCTCAGGATGTCTTCCTGCTCCACGAACGACATTTCGCAGTCGATCTGGGTGAATTCGGGCTGGCGGTCGGCGCGCAGGTCTTCATCGCGGAAGCACTTCACGATTTGGAAATACCTATCAAACCCCGACACCATGAGCAGCTGCTTGAAGGTCTGGGGGCTCTGGGGCAGGGCGTAGAACTCGCCGGGGTTCATGCGCGAGGGCACCACGAAGTCGCGGGCGCCTTCGGGCGTGCTCTTGATGAGCACCGGCGTTTCGACTTCGATGAAGTCCTGGCCGTCGAGGAAGCGGCGGGTGGCCTGAGCCACGCGGTGGCGCAGCATCAGGTTCTGGCGGACGGGGTTGCGGCGCAAATCGAGGTAACGGTACTTCATGCGCAGGTCGTCGCCGCCGTCGGTGTCGTCCTCAATCAGGAAGGGCGGCAGCTTGGCGGGGTTGAGCACCTGGAGGCTCTCGACCCGGATTTCAATGCCGCCGGTGGGCATTTTGTCGTTTTTGGAATGGCGCTCGGCCACGGTGCCGGTGACGCAGAGTACGAACTCGCGGCCCAACTGGCGAGCCTGCTCGCGCACCTCGGCCGTTTCCACGCCTTCTTCGAGAGCCAGCTGGGTGATGCCGTACCGGTCGCGCAGATCCACCCACAGAATGCCGCCTTTGTCGCGGGTGCGCTGTACCCAGCCGCAGAGCGTAACAGTTTGGCCGATGTGTTCGGGGCGTAGTTCGCCGCAGGTGTGGGTTCGGAGCATAAATCTAATTTTTGGCGAAGATACTGGATTCGCAGACGTCGTTTCCCGCAGAGGCGCGCCGAGGGTTTCGCAGCGGTGCGCGGAGGTCGTTCTCGGCGCACCGCTGCGAAACCCGCTGCGCACCGCTGCGGGAAACGCCAGTTACCCGGCCCGTTAACCGCCGCTATGGCCCGGTTGGTTGAAAAGCCAGGCCAGCTTATCCATAAACTTCTATGTTTGTTAAAACCCCTATCCCTATGGAATTACGCATCGAGCACCTCTCCAAAACCTACGCCAACGGCACCCAGGCCCTGCGCGACGTCAACCTCACCATCCCGACCGGCATGTTCGGGTTACTGGGCCCCAACGGCGCCGGCAAATCTAGTTTGATGCGCACGATTGCCACTTTGCAGGAAGCCGACAGCGGCAGCATTATGCTGGGCGATTTAGATGTTTTAAGAGACAAGGACGCCGTGCGGCGGGTACTAGGCTACCTGCCCCAGGAGTTCGGCGTGTACCCCAAGATTTCGGCCGAGCAGCTGCTCGACCATTTCGCCGTGCTCAAGGGCATCTCCGACAGCAAGCAGCGGCGCGAAGTGGTGGCGGGCCTGCTCCAGCGCACCAATCTCTACGAAGTGCGCAAGAAAAACCTGGGTGGCTACTCGGGCGGCATGAAGCAGCGGTTCGGTATTGCGCAGGCCCTGCTGGGCAACCCCCGCCTGATTATCGTGGATGAGCCCACCGCCGGCCTCGACCCGGCCGAGCGCAACCGTTTCCACAACCTGCTGGCCGAAATCGGGGAGAACATCATCGTGATTCTGAGCACCCACATTGTGGGCGACGTGAGTGACCTGTGCCGCAACATGGCCATCATCAACAAAGGCCAGGTACTGCTGACCGGCGACCCGCTGCTGGTGATGCAGGAGCTGCGCGGCCAGGTGTGGCGCCGCGAAGTCGACAAGGAGCAGCTGCCCGCCCTCCTGCAGGAGCAGCAGGTAATTTCGACCCGTCTGTTCGCGGGCCGCACCATCGTGCACGTGGTGGCCCCCCAGCAGCCCGGCTCCGACTACGACGCCGTGGAACCGACGCTGGAAGACGTGTACTTCGCCCGCATCGCCCAGGCGGAGCAGACGGTGGAGGTTGAGGTGTGATTATTTGTCATCCTGAGCGGAGCGAAGGACCTATACAGAAGCTAGCATTTGACATTACCCTCTGTACAGGTCCTTCGCTCCGCTCAGGATGACAAGCGGTTTCCCTCCCCCCCTTCTAACTCCTAGCTTCCTCAGCTCCTAGCTTCTCAAAAAATGTTTCTACAGATATTCAAGTTTGAAATCTGGTACCGGCTGCGGCGGCCGGCTACCTACATTTATTTCGGCATCCTGCTGGCGTTGTCGCTGCTGATTACGCTCATGACGGGCGGCTTCTTCGAGAGCCTGACGGCGGTGGTGGGCACGGGCAAGGTGCACCTGAATTCGCCGTATACCATCAACAGCCTCACCAATGCCCTGGTGCTGCTGCCGGGCATTCTGCTGGTGTCGGCCATGTTTGGGCCGGCGGTATTGCGCGATTTCGACTCGCAGATGCACCCGCTGCTTTACACCTCGCCCATCAGCAAGTGGGGCTATTTGGGCGGCCGGTTTTTTGGAACCCTGGTCGTGACGGTGCTCATGATGAGCGGCATTGCGCTGGGCCAAATCATTGGGGCGCTGTTTCCGGGCATTCCGGCCGACCGGCTGGGCGAGTTTCACCTGAGCTACTACCTGGTTCCCTACCTGACCTATGTGCTGCCCAACGTGCTGCTGACGGGCGCCATTTTCTTTGCCCTGGCCACCCTTACGCGGCAGGCGCTGAGCACCTACGTGGGCAGCATCGTGTTTCTGGTGCTCTACATCGTCGCCCAAAGCCAGCTTTCCGACCTCGACAACCAGACCGTGGCTTCCCTGCTCGACCCGCTGGGTAGCGGCGCCAACTCGCTGCTGACCAAATACTGGACGCCCGTGGAGAAAAACGTGCGCCTCATCTGGCCTACCGGGCTAATAGGGCTCAACCGGCTGCTGTGGATGGGCGTGGGCCTGCTGCTGGTGGGCTTCTGCTACCTGCGCTTCCGCTTCGAGCAGGGCGCTACGGGCAGCGCGGCCCCGCGCCGGATTCGGCCGGCTTCGGCGGGGGCGCTGGGCGTGGTGGCGCCGGCCCCAGTGGCCGTTGCATTGCCGGTCGTGGACCAGCACTTCGGCTTCGCCCAGTATTTCAGCCAGTACCTGCGCCTGACCTGGCTTAGCCTGCGCGACGTGCTGCGCAGCCCCTACTTTATTGCCATTGTGGTGGCCGGACTGGCCTTTCTGCTGGCGGCGGCGCTGCAGATTGGCAAGATTTACGACACCACGACCTTCCCGATTACGGCCCAGGTGATTGAGATTCTGTCGGGCTCGTTCTCGCTGTTCGTGCTGGCTATTGTTACGTTTTATGCCGGCGAGCTGGTGTGGAAGGAGCGCGACGCCCGCCTCAACCAGCTGCACGACGCGCTGCCGATACCGAACTGGGTGCCGTTTGCCAGCAAGCTCACGGCCCTGTTGCTGGTGCCGGTAGTGCTGCTGCTCGTGGTGATGGTGTTCGGCATCATCACCCAACTTGCCAGCGGCTACACCCACCTCGAAATCGGGCTGTACCTGCGCTGGCTGTTCGGGCTGAAGCTCATCGACTACTGGCTGCTGGTGGTGTTGGCCGTGGTGGTGCAGGTCGTCGTCAACAACAAATACCTGGGCCACTTCGTGATGGTGCTCTACTACGTGTTCAGTTTGTTTGCCAGCCAGCTGGGGCTGGAGCACAACCTGCTGATTTACGGCGGCGACCCGGGCATCAGCTACTCCGACATGAACGGCTTCGGCCATTTCGTGGGGCCTTTCCTGTGGTTTAAGCTGTATTGGGCGCTGCTGGCCGTGGCCCTGGCCGTGGGGGCCAACCTGCTGTGGGTGCGCGGCACCGAAACCGACTGGCGCACCCGCCGGCATCTGGCCGGCCGCCGCTTTTCGGGCCCGGCCCGGGCGGCGCTGGTAGTGGCCCTGCTGGGCTTCGTGGCCGTCGGCGGCTGGATTTTCTACAACACCAACGTGCTCAACACCTTCCGCAGCAGCAAGGCCCGCCAGCAGCTTACCGTCGATTACGAGCAGAAATATGGCCGCTTTCGCCGCACGCCCCAACCGCGCATCGTGGCCGTGGATGTGAACGTGGATTTGTACCCCACCAAGCAGGAGGCGCACGTGCGGGGCCAGTACTGGCTGCGCAACAAAACGGCTCAGCCCCTCGATACGGTGGTGCTCAATATGCCTTCCAATGAGGAAGTGAAGATTCGGAAAATGCAGCTCGGCGCAGGCGGCGCGGCCACCGTGCTGGCCGACTCGCTCATGGGTTTCTACGTGCAGCGCCTGCCCCGCCCGCTGGCCCCCGGCGACTCGCTGGCCCTGGACTTCGACCTGTATTATGATGCGCCCGGCTTCGAGCAGCGCACCGGCCGCACCAGCCTCGTGGCCAACGGCACGTTCGTGAATAACGGCAACCTGCCCCACATCGGCTACAGCGAAAACGCCGAGCTGAGCGAGCCCAGCGCCCGCAAAAAGTTCGGCCTCAAGCCCAAGCTGCGCATGGCCCGCCTCGAAGACACCACCGCCCGCGCCAATACCTACATTGCCTCCGACGCCGACTGGGTGCGCTTTGCCGCCACCGTAAGCACCGTGCCCGACCAGCTTGCCCTGGCCCCCGGCTACCTGCAGAAGGAGTGGACCGAAAACGGCCGCCGCTACTTCCGCTACGCCATGGACGCCCCGATTCTGGATTTCTACTCGTTCCAGTCGGCGCGCTACGCCGAGCGCCACGCCAAATGGCAGGGCGTCGATATCACGATTTACTACCAGCCGGGCCACGAGTACAACCTGGGCCGCATGGTGCGCGGCGTGCAGGATGCGCTGAGCTACTACACCAAAAACTTCGGACCCTACCAGCACCGGCAGCTGCGCATCGTGGAGTTTCCGGGCTACGCGGCCTTCGCCCAGGCGTTTCCGAATACCATTCCGTTCTCCGAAAACATCGGTTTCATTGCTAAAGTCGATACCACCGACCCCAAAGACGTGGACTACCCCTACTACGTGACGGCCCACGAAGTGGCACACCAGTGGTGGGCCCATCAGGTAATCGGGGCGGCGGCCCAGGGCGGCACGCTGCTTTCGGAAACCCTCTCGCAGTACTCGGCCCTGATGGTGATGAAGCAGAAATACGGCCCCGAGCGGATGCGCAAGTTCCTCAAGTACGAGCTGGACTCCTACCTGACGGGCCGCGCCACCGAGCGCATTGCCGAGCAGCCGCTCTACCGCGTCGAAAACCAGCAGTACATCCACTACCGCAAGGGTTCGGTGGTGATGTACGCGCTGGCCAACTATATCGGCGAAGACAAGGTGAACCAAGCCCTGAGCCAGTATCTGAAGGAAGTGAAGTTCCAGCAGCCGCCCTACACCACTTCGCTCGATTTGCTGCGCGACCTGCGCCAGGCCACGCCCGACTCGCTGCAGTACCTGCTTACCGATATGTTCGAGCGCATTACGCTCTATGAGAACAAGGCCGATTCGGTAAGCGCCACCAAGCTACCCGACGGCCGCTACCGGGTGGATATGGTGCTGAGCGCGAAGAAGGTATACGCCGACAGCGCCGGCAACGAAACGCCCGCTAAGCGTATGAACGACCTGATTGACGTGGCCGTACTCGGTCAGCAGAAAATCAACGGCCAGTGGCAGGATATACCCTTGTACCGCCAGAAGCGCCGTTTCCGCACCGGCACCACCCGCCTGAGCGTCGTCGTACCATCCAAGCCCGCCAAAGCCGGCATCGACCCCTACAACCTGCTCATCGACCGCACCCCGGACGATAACGTGAAGACGGTGGTGGTGAAGAAGTGAGGTTTTTTTAGCTGCAAGCGACAAGCCGCAAGCTACAGGCGGCAAGCTGATGTTGAACGTCAGCTCGCCGCCTGTAGCTTGCGGCTTGCAGCTAAAAATTTGGCCTGACTTCTGTATTAGGCCCGGCAGTCCTGTTTCTGACTCCGATTTTCCCTGCCATGCAACGCCCTCTCCTCCTCGCTTTCGCCGCTTCGCTGCTTGCCTTCTCCACCGTGCAGGCCCAGACGGCGCCGACCAAAATCAAAATGAAAACCAAGGCCGCCAACGGCACCGAGGTGAAAACCAAAACCGACGTGGAGCCGCTGGTGCTCGACGGGCCGATTCGGCGGGTGGAAACGCTGTCGGGCATCGATATTTTTCCGGCCTCAACGGGCAAGAGCATCATGCTGAGCTTCACCCAGCAGTTCACCCAGCCCGGCATGCTCACCGTCACCAACTATAAGAAGCAGGCCATCTACTCGACGCCGCTCGACCCGCAAACCAGCACCGGCGCGCCGGTTGATTTGGGGCGGATTCCGGCCGGCAGCTACCTGGTGGAGGCCAAAACCGGCAACTACGTGTACTGGAAAAAGGTGATGGTAAAGTACCCTGCCGCGCCCGTGGCCCGCAAAAAGCGGCGCTAGCGGCCTGCGTGGCCCGGCCCTTTCGGCGGGGCGTGCAACTGGTTGAGGCTCCGAAGTCGTTTGGGCTTCGGAGCTTTGCGTTTCTGGCGGGCCCGGTTGGGCCGGCCGCCTTCTTACTTCTGCTATGAACTCTGTTTCGCGTTTTTTCCGCTTCGTACCGCTGCTGGGCCTGCTGCTGGGCCTGCTGGCTTTTGCCGGTCCCGGCCTCAAGAAAACTACCATCGCCAAGAACCTGACGATGGGCGTACCCGACGGCTTTGCGCCCCTGCCCGACGATGGCATTGCCGCCAAGTACCCGGCCCAGCGCCGTCCGCTGGCCGTGTTCACAAGCCCCAATGGGCAGGTGGGCCTGAGCGTGACGCAGAAGCCCACCAACTTCAGCAACCGCGACTACGCCCTGCTGCTCAAAATTTACAAGGCCAGCATCCAGAACATGTACGGCAAGGTGCAGTTTCTGCGTGAAGACATCCACACCATCAACAAGCGCGACTTCGTGGTGCTGGAGTTCGTCTCGACCGTGACCGACAACCGGCGCGGTGGCAACCTGGCTGCCATCCGCAAGTACCAGCTGGTGCAGTACGCCATCGAGGGCGAGCAGCTCTTCGTGTTCACCTTCGATGCCCCCGCCCAGGAGCAGGCCAAGTGGCAGCCCATCGCCCGGGCGGCCATGGAAAGCGTGGTGATGAAATAATTCAGGGCTTAGGAACTTAGGTGTTAGGGCTTAGATGTCGTTTCATTTTACACTTTTAAACCACAAGCCTGAATATCACCTAAGCCCTAACACCTAAGTCCCTAAGCCCTAAAGATGACCCTTTCCCTGTATTCCGACGAGCAGTATATGCGGGAGGCGCTCAAGCAAGCGCGCTACGCGCTGGCCGAGGACGAAATTCCGATTGGGGCCGTGGTCGTGCTCGATAAGCGCATCATCGCCCGCGCCTACAACCAGACCGAGCGCCTGCAGGACGTAACGGCCCACGCCGAAATGCTGGCCCTGACGGCCGCGGCCAACCACCTCGGCAACAAATACCTGCAGGAGTGCACGCTCTACGTAACGGTGGAGCCCTGCGTGATGTGCGCCGGGGCCAGCGCCTGGGCCCAGGTGCGGCGGGTGGTGTTCGGGGCCCCCGAGCCCAAGTTTGGCTACCGCCGCCACGGCCGGCTGCTGCACCCCAAGGCCGAGGTGGTGAGCGGCGTACTGGCCGCCGAAAGCGAGGAGCTGATGCGGGAGTTTTTCGCTCAGAAGCGGAAATAGGCTACTTTTAGCCCGCTGCCGTAACCCTGGCCCCCGCGCCGGGGTTGTATATAGGTAGTATCGAGTAGCTGGTATGGAGTAGTGAGATGATGTTCAGATAACCCATCAGGACAAAACAAACATCATCTCACTACTTCATACCAGCTACTCACTACTAAATCTCAACCCTTAACCCTTTCTACTATGGCTTTCGAACTGCCCGCCCTTCCGTATGCTTTTGATGCTTTGGAGCCGCACATTGATGCGCAAACCATGCAGATTCACCACGACAAGCACCACCAGGCCTACGTCACCAACCTCAACAACGCCATTGCCGGCACCGATATGGAAGGCAAGAGCCTGGATGAGCTGATGCGCAACATTGCGGCGGCCCCTATGGCCGTGCGTAACAACGGCGGCGGCCACTGGAACCACTCTATGTTCTGGCAGGTGCTGAGCCCCAACGGCGGCGGCGAGCCTACCGGCGCCGTAGCCGAGGCCATCACCAAGTCGTTTGGTTCCTACGAGAAGTTCAAGGAAGAATTCACCAAGGCGGCCGGCACGCGCTTCGGCTCGGGCTGGGCCTGGCTCTGCAAGGAGTCGGATGGCTCGCTGAGCATCTGCTCGACGCCCAACCAGGACAACCCGCTCATGCCCGACACCGGCTGCAAAGGCACCCCGCTGCTGGGCCTCGACGTGTGGGAGCACGCCTACTACCTTAAGTACCAGAACAAGCGCCCCGACTACATCCAGGCGTTCTACAACCTCATCAATTGGGATGAGGTGAACCAGCGCTTTCAGGCCGCTTAATTTCGTTTTTCGTTGCTTGTTTTTCGTTTTTCGGCTCAAGCCTACCGGCGCCGATAGCACCGCATAGCCAGCAACGACCACAAAAAAGCCTCCGCTCCTTTTTGGGGCGGAGGCTTTTTTGTGGCTGATTTTTACGCGGGCCGCAAACCTTTTGGGGCGAAACTGACTTTAAGGGCAATCAATGTATCTACATCATTTTGTTTTCCATGTCTGACAAGCTCTTTTCGCCCGCCCAGCTCGGGCCGCTTACCCTTCGCAACCGCATCATAATGGCTCCCATGACGCGCAGCCGCTCGCTGGGCAACGTGCCCGGCCCGCTGGTGGCCGAGTACTACGGCCAGCGCGCTTCGGCCGGCCTCATCATTGCCGAGGGCACGGCGCCGGCCGCCAACGGCTTGGGCTACGCCCGCATTCCGGGCCTTTTCAATGAAGAGCAGGCGGCCGGCTGGAAGCTGGTGGCCGACGCCGTGCACGCACGCGACGGCCGTATTTTCGTGCAGTTCATGCACACCGGCCGCATCGGCCACGACCTGAACCTGCCCGCAGGCGCCGAAGTGGTGGCGCCCTCGGCCGTGGCCGCCGCCGGCCAGATGTGGACCGACCAGCAGCAGATGCAGCCCCACCCCACGCCCCGCGCCCTGACCACCGCCGAGGTGAAGGACTTGGTGCAGGAGTTTGCCAAGGCCGCTAAGCTGGCCGTGGAGGCTGGGCTTGACGGTGTGGAGCTGCACGCGGCCAACGGCTACCTGCTCGAACAGTTCCTCAACCCCCACAGCAACCAGCGCACCGACGAGTACGGTGGCTCGGCCGAAAACCGCGCCCGCTTCGTGCTGGAAGTGGCCGATGCCGTGGTGGCCGCCATCGGAGCCGGGCGCACCGGCCTGCGCCTCTCGCCCTGGGGCACGTTCAACGATATGGGCACCTACGAGGGCGTGAACGAGTTCTACGAGTACCTGGCCACCGAGCTGCAGCGCCGCAACCTGGTGTACCTGCACCTCATCAACCCCGAAACGCCCGACGCGCCGGCCGCCGTGGCCGAAACTGTGCCGCGCCTCCGCCGTGCCTTCACCAACACGCTTATCCTGAGCGGCGACTACAACGCCACCCGCGCCGAAGCCGAGCTGCAGAGCGGCCGCGCCGACCTTATCGGCTTCGGACGTCCCTTCATCAGCAACCCCGATTTGGTGGAGCGCATGAAAGCCGGCGCCGAGCTGACCCAGGGCGACCAGGCCACCTTCTACGCCCCCGGCCCCGAGGGTCTGCACCAGGGCTACACCGACTACCCGGCCCTGGCCGAGGCACAGGTGTCCTGAGCTGTTAGCTGTTAGCTGTTAGCTAAAAACCGTCATCCTGAGCAAAGCGAAGGACCTTATCAGGTTAGAACGACATCGTAACAACGACTCGTTTTAACGGGATAAGGTCCTTCGCTTTGCTCAGGATGACAGCGGCCGGTCAGCTGGCGGCTTGTGGCTTGCAGCTCGCAGCTCGCAGCTTGTAGCTAGCTCTACTTAGCGCAGGCGCCGCGCAGGTCGATGAACACGATGCGCCAGCGGCCCCCGGCCCCGGCCGATTTAGAGAAGTGGAACTGGTAGCCGGTGGTGGTTTGCAGTACGCCGCGCACGCAACGGCCCACGGCGGCTTGGGCCTGGTTGCGGGTGGCCTGGTTTAGCGTGGCCGTCTGCCAGAAATCCTGGGCCCGGAACTGGGTAGAGGGGCCGTTGAAGCAGCCTTTTTGGGCGAAAGTGCCGGCCGGGCAGTTGGGTTCGGGCAGGCGTTCCACTACCTGAGGCGTCGGGCAGTCCATCAGCTTTTTGTCGAGGCTGAACAGCGGCTTATCGGTTTGGGTGAGCAGGTTTTTCACGTCGGCCACGCGGGTAATCTGGGGTTTACCGCCGGACTGCTCCAACAGCCAGAGGCCGTACTCGGGGTCGATGAGCTGGTTGAAGGTTTCGGCATCGTGGCCGCGCAGGCTGCCTTCCAGAATCACCCAGGCGCCGGCCACGCTGGTATCGGCGGGCAGCACGGCTTTTTCGGTGCCGACGGTGGCCGGGTCGGGGTCGGGCACGTCGGCCGAGGTCAGCACCTGGGCCTCCTGGCCCGTGGCGCGGGGCTCGTCGGGCATGCCGTTGGGGTTTTTCGTGTCGCCGCAGGCAGTCAGCAGGAAAGCGGCCAGAGCCGGGAGTAGCAGAGGAAAGCGCATAAGTGGAGGTTTAGAAGTCGAGGAGAAAGAACGGTATGCGGTGGGGCTTACCCCGCCCCTACACCCACGCTACATCCTTGCGGAGCCAGGCTTGGGTGGCGGCTTCGGGCGAGTCGGGGGCTATTTGGAAATCGTAGTGCCACTCGCACTGGGGCGGCAGGCTCATGAGGATGCTTTCGGTGCGGCCGCCGGTTTCGAGGCCGAACTTGGTGCCCCGGTCGATGGCCAGGTTGAACTCGGCGTAGCGGCCGCGGCGCACCAGCTGCCACTGCTTCTGGGTTTCGGTGTGGGGCTGGTCGCGGTTGCGGCGCATCAGCTCGGCGTAGGTGCGGCCGTACACCTCGCCCACGTCCTGCACGAAGGCAAACAGCTCCTCGAACGAGCCGTCGCGGCCCACCGTAAGGCGGTCGAAGAAGATGCCGCCCACGCCGCGGGTTTCCTGGCGGTGGGGCAGGAAGAAGTACTCGTCGGCCCACTGTTTGAAGCGCGGGTAGTAGCTGGCGTCGTGCCGGTCGCAGCTGATTTTGATTTGTTCGTGAAACCAGCGAGCCTGGGCCTCCTCCACGTAAATGGGCGTCAAATCGAGCCCGCCGCCAAACCAGGCCTCGCCGTTGCCGGCCTCGAAGTAGCGCACGTTCATGTGCGAAATGGGCACCAGCGGGCTGCGCGGGTGCTGCACCACGCTCACGCCGGTGGCGAAGTAGCCGGGGTCGGGCATGAGCAGCTGCCGGGCCGCCGCGTCGCTCATGCGGCCCGACACGGCCGAGAAGTTCACGCCGCCCTTTTCCAGCACGTCGCCATTGCTGATAACGCGGGTCAGGCCCCCGCCGCCGCCCTCGTGCTCCCAGGCATCCTGCCGGAAAGTGGCGCCGCCATCGGCCATTTCGAGCTGCCGGCATAGCCAGTTCTGAAATTCGCGCATCCAGCTTTCCACCGCAGTGCGGGCCGGAATAAGGTCGTGGGCGGAAGTGGTGAGGGTTGACATAGCGGGGTAAGCTTTGGGGTGATGATAGAGTATTCAGGCCGGTGTAGAGACGCGTATTTGCGTCTCGTCGTTGAACGACCGGCAGCAGAACAGATAGGTGTTGGACGCCCAGCGTCAGCAACGACGAGACGCGAATACGCGTCTCTACAGCCCGGCTATCTTGGCCAGCGTGCGGGGCGTTTGAGACTCCGTTTGGGCGAGGCGCTCGGCGCATTTGTCGCAGCAGGTAACGGCGGCGGCCGGCGCGGTGGCGGGCAGCACCAGCACCGGAATGCAGGTGTGGTAGGCGCGGGTGGCCGTGTAGCAGGCATCGAAGTAGCGCAGCAGCTCGGCCTGGCTGGCGGGCGCAATCAGCAGCAGCTGGGCCTGGGTGCGGGCGCAGAAGTCGCCGGTGCCTTCCAGCGGGGCGTCGTCTTCGAGCAGGTGGCGGTTGATGGCCGGCCAGGTGAGCTGGGCGGCGGCGCGGCCTAGGGCCAGCTGCAGGGCGCGGCGGCGGCTTCGCTCCTGGGGCGCATAGAACTGCACCAACTCCAGCGGGGCCGGGAAGGCCTCGGCCAAAGCCGAAGCGCGGGGCAGCACGGCCAGCGGCAGGGCGCTGAAATCGGCGGCGAAAACCAGGCGGTTGGGCAACGAACGGCGGCCCGGCGGCACAATCAGCACCGGGCAATCGACCAGCTCGCGGATGGCGGCGGCGTGGTTGCCGGGGGCTTCGGCGCGGCCGCAGTCCACGTGTTCGAGGCCCATCACCAGCATATCGGCCGCGCAGCGGGCCGCCTCGGCGCGCACGTAATCGTGGAGGCAGCCGCTGTGCAGGCGGTAACGGTAGCGAATGCGGCGGCCGTCCTGGCGGGTGAGCTGCTGGTAGCGCAGGCGCTCAACCAGGCTCCGCAGGCGCTGCTCCTCGGCGGCCAGCACGCTGGCCGTAGTGGTGGCCGACTGGGCCTCGGCGGGCGCGGGGTGGCAGTAGAGCAGCACGATTTCGGCGGGCCAGCGCACGGCCAGCTTGTTGGCGTAGGCGAGGGTGTGCTCGGCGGCGGCAGTGTGGTCGAGGGAAACGAGCAGGGTTTTCATGGGCTGGCGGGAAAGGATGCGTGGGAGAGAGGAGAATGGCTGATGAGAAAGCACGGCCACCAGCGGCCAGCGCAGCATCAGGAATGAATCGGGGAATGAACTCAGTGGCAGATGGTGACGGTGGTAGCGGGCCGCTCGGCGGGGGCGGCCGCGGCCGTGGCGGCGGGCAACTGCGGGCTCAGGTACGGGATGCCCAGCCCCAAACCGCGCAAAATGAACAGGGCGGCCAAGCCCAGGGCCAGCACCGGCACGGCCCGCCGCAGCCGCCCGCGCCACACCAGCGGCACGAGGTGCCCGGTGAGCGAGAGGGCCAGCATCAGCGGCAGCGTGCCCAGCCCAAACAAAGCCATGTAGGCCGCGCCGCCCGCCAAGCCCGGCGCGCTCAGGGCCCCGGCCAGGGCCAGGTACACCAGCCCGCAGGGCAGCAGGCCGTTGAGCAGGCCAGTAGTATACAGTGCGCCTAGCGTAGGTTGCTGGTAGAAGTAGGCCAGCCGATTTTTCACTTTCGCCAGCACCGGCGCGAGGCCCAGCGCCCCGGCCGCCCGGCTCAGATACCGCTCGGGCGTAAACACCAGCACCAGAATCAGCAGGCCCGAGAGTAGCGACAGGCTCTGCTGCCAGCCGGCCAGCTGCAGGCCCTGCCCCAGCCCCCCGGCCACCGCCCCCAGCGTGGCGTAAGTCGTCACCCGGCCCAGGTTGTAGAGCACCCGCCCCAGCACGTAGCGCCCGCGCGACTGCCCCGCGCCCGGCAACGCCAGCGCAATGGCCCCGCACATGCCCACGCAGTGGAAGCTGCCAATCAACCCGAATAAAAACCCGGCCCAGAGCATGCGGTGAGGTGGTGAAATGGTGAGGTGGTGAGTTGATGTTTCAGGGCCCGGTTATGCGCAGCCAAAGCAGTAGCCCTTGTCGGCTGGTTCCCCCTCTCCTTTTTCGGAGAGGGGGCCGGGGGGTGAGGCGCAACGTTGCTCTACTCTTCAATCGACAGCACTTCTTCCAAAAAATAAGGCTGGTTGTTGGCAGTGAACTGCACGCGCAGGCGCCAGAGGCCGGGCGCCAGGCGGCTGGTGTTGAGCTGCTGGCGGGCGGGCTCGCCGGTGGGCTGGAAGGGCAGTGTGAAATCGAGCTTTTGGTTGGAGGGGCGGAAGAACTGCAGCGTGCCCTCCACGGCCTGGCCGCGCAGCGAAGCGGGCAGCTCCAGCGTGAGGCGGTGCGCAGCGGCATCCAGCGCCACCTGCACCGGGGCGGGCAGGGCGTTGGCGCGGGCCACGGCCTCCATGCGCTGGCCGTGGCGCAGCTCCTGCTGGTAGTAATCGGCACTCACCAAATCAACGCTCGTGCGCATGGCCTGCTGCACCATATAGCCGATGTAGCCGGCAAACAGCACGAACGTGGCAATGATGTAATAGGGCCAGTAAGAAGTCTTTTGCTGCGCCATGAGGCTGGGGGAAGTGAGATGCTGAGACATAGGGCTAAGGAGTATAGGGTAGTAGGTATTTGAAAAAGAACGGTGTCATGCTGAGCGAAGCCGAAGCATCTCGCGGGCAATGCTAACTCTGTCGGCTGGCTCCCCCTCTCCTTTTTCGGAGAGGGGGCCGGGGGGTGAGGCGCGGCGCCTGCAACGAAGCGGTAGAGATGCTCCGCTTCGCTCAGCATGACCCGTTCTTTTCACCAAATCACCAACTCACTGTACCGGGCCCAGGAACTTGGTGCTGGTTTCGGCGATGAGCTCGTCGCCGCTGTAGATGCCGATGCGCAGGGGCTGGTTGGTTTCGTGCAGGGCGGCGCGGGGCAGCTCCACGAAAAACACGCTTTCGGTGAGGCCCTGGGCGGGCAGACGCAGGCCGCCTTCGGGGGCGCCCACCACCGTGAGCGTGCCGCCAGCCGGCTCCAGCACCCGCAGCGAAATCGGGTAGGGCTGGTTGGTTTTGTTGATGACGGAGATGTTGTAGAGGTTGCGGATAGTGCCCTGCTCGGTTTTCTGGTAGAGCTGGCCCGGCGTGCGCAGCACGGTGGCCGCCACGTTGGAGCGCGAAAGCAGCAGGAAGCCCAGCGCAATAGTCAGCACGCCTAGCACGCCCGAAAGGGCCTTCATGCGGCCGGTGAGGCGGAATTTGGTGCCGCGGGCAATGTCGTTTTCCGAGGCGTGGCGGATGAGGTTGGGCGGCAGGTTCACCAGCTCCATGATGTTGTTGCAGGCGTCGATGCAAGCCGTGCAATTGGTGCATTCGAGCTGCTGGGCGCCGTTGCGGATGTCGATGCCGGTGGGGCACACCTGCACGCACTGGTGGCAGTCGATGCAGTCGCCGGCGAGGCGCTCCTCGTTTTTGCGCAGCTTGGCGCGGGGTTCGCCACGCTGGTAGTCATAGGCTACTACGAGGCTGTCCTTGTCGAGCAACACGCCCTGCAGGCGGCCGTAGGGGCAGGCAATGGTGCACACCTGCTCGCGGAAGCGGGCAAACACCCAGTAGAACACGCCCGTGAACAGCACCATCGACGAGAGGCCGCCCAGGTGGGCCGTTATCGGGTCGGTGATAATCTGGATGAGCGCTTCGGTGCCGATGATGTAGGCCAGGAACGTGTTGGCAATCAGGAACGACAGGGCCAGGAAGATGACGTGCTTGGCCGTTTTGCGCCAGAGCTTGTCCCAGTCGAGCGGCCGACGGTCGAGGGCCTTTTGCTGGGGCGCGTCGCCCTCAATCCAGTACTCGATGCGCCGGAACACCATCTCCATGAAGATGGTCTGGGGGCACACCCAGCCGCAGAACACCCGCCCGTACACGATGGTGAACAGGTAGATAAACAGCACGAAGGCCATGGCCGCAATCAGCAGGATAAAGAAATCCTGGGGCCAGAAGATCTGGCCGAAGATGATGAACTTCCGCTCGGGGAAGTTGAGCATCAGCACCGGCAGGCCCTTAATGCGCAGCCAGGGGCCGCCAAACAGCAGGGCCAGCAGGCCGTAGCTGATCCACTTGCGGGCCTCGTAGAGGCGGCCGCTGGGTTTCTTGGGGTACAGCCACACGCGCTTGCCCTCGGCATCCACCGTCGAGATGGAGTCGCGGAACGAGTCGTCGGGTTGATAAGGAGCGGTGGACATGAGGGGTATGTTTAAGGGGCTTAAACTGTCATGCTGAGCGAAGCAAAGCGTAGCCGAAGCATCTCGCGTGCAGTGCTAATCCTGACGCAAGAGTTAGCGTGGCAACGTCAGCACGCGAGATGCTTCGACTTCGCCTCCGGCTTCGCTCAGCATGACGGTTCTTGCGTATGGTTCTGCCTAGCGGGCGGCTACGGGGGCGCCGGCGGGGGCTTCCTTCTCGCCCTGGGGCTCTTTGGCGTTGGGCGGGTTGGTGCCGCGGATGGATTCGATGTAGGAGGCTACCTGGAGCATCTGCTTGCCCGAAAGCTTGCCCTTCCAGGCCACCATGCCTTTGCTGGTGACGCCGAACTTGATGGTTTTGTACACGTGGTTGATTTCGCCGCCGTGCAGCCAGTAGTCGTCGGTGAGGTTGGGGCCTACTTTGCCCTCGCCCTCGGTGCCGTGGCAGGCCGCGCAGTTGGTCACGAACAGGGCCTTGCCGGCTTCTATATCGGGGCCCGCGGTGAGGGCGGTGTAGGTGGTGAGCTTGTTGGGGTCGTTGTCGTCGGCCGAAACGAGCAGGGCGGCCTGCTGCATCTCGGTTTCGTACTCGGCCAGCTGCAAATCGCCGGTGTAGGTGACGTGGTAGAACACCATGTAGCCGATGGCAAACACGATGGTGAAGTAGAAGCCGTACTTCCACCACGGCGGCAGGTCGTTGTCGTACTCGGTGATGCCGTCGTAGGCGTGGCCCATCAGCTCGTCCTTGTCTTTGCCGGTTAGCAGGGCGGCGTCGCCCACGAGCAGGCCCAACACTTTGCCGCTCCAGGTGTCGTGCACCGTGGGCAGGTTATAGAGGGCGCGCAGCTGGGGCTTCATCTTGACCACAATCAAGACGAAGAGCAAACCGAACACGAGCAGCACCAGCGCCAGCGTAGCCAGCAGAAACCAGAACAGCATCAATTGGCCGCCCGAAGCCGCGGCGGTGGGGGCGGCTGCCGCAGCCGCATCGGCGGCCGGCGCGGCATCCTGGGCAACGGCGGCCAGGGCGGGGGCTAGCAGGGCGGCCGGCAGCAGCGCCCGGCGCAGAGAAAAGAGCGTTAGCATAAAACAGGTTCCTCGACTTCGAATGAATGAACGGGCACGGCGGCCGGAGCCGACGCGGCCACTACCGGAGCAGCTGGGGGGGCCAGCCCTACGGCCAGGGCGCTGGCCGGAGCCGCGGCGGCGGCTTCGGTTTCGGCCTGTTCGGCTTGCCAGCGCATGGCTGAGGCGGCCGAGCCGACGGTCATGATGAGCATCACGCCCACCACGCCGAGGCCGGCCAGCAGCAGCCACAGCAGCACGTTGGGGCCAGCGGCGGCAGCGGCGGGGGCGGCGGGGGCCGTTTGGGCGGCGGCGGGCAGGGTGGCCAGCAGGCCGGCGGCGAGCAGCAGCACGCGGCGGGGGCCGGCGGCGGTCAGGAGCGGGCAGGTTACCATGGCTTGGCGTTGTAAAAGGCAGCGGCTTCGGCCTCGTCGGTGGCGGCGTCGGCCGCGTCGGGGCGCAGGGGCATCTGGCTCATATCGTGCAGGTGCTGGCGGTTGGCGATGAGCACGTACACGAGCAGGCCGAGGAAGAACAGGAAGAATATGACGAACGAGATAAGCGGGTATATCTCGATGCCGGCAATCGAACGCAACACTTCTTTATGCATGACGAAGGGGGTGTTAGGGAACTGAGGGACTTGGGGGCTGAAGGGGCGTCATTCAGAGCGCAGCGAAGAATCTCGCTCGGACTCGTTGCACTGCTGATTGTTCAATAGCATCAAGCGAGATTCTTCGCTGCGCTCTGAATGACGTTCTTCTAAGCTCTTGTGCCTTGGCCGGGGGGCCGTTCCGGCTTACTGGCCGGCCGTTTCGGCGACGGGCTTCACCTTGATGTCGGTGCCGAGGCGCTGCAGGTAGGCAATGAGGGCCACAATCTCCTTGTCCGATTTCACGTCGATGTCCTCTTTCTTCAGGTCGGCCGCAATCTGGTCGGCCTGGCGGCGGGCGTCGGCTTCGGCCTGCTTATCGTAGCCGGCGCGGTAAGGCGTGCCCAGCTTCTGCAGCGCCCTGATTTTGGCCGGCAGTTCGGCGTAGTCCGTCTCGTTCTCATACAGCCACGGGTAGGGCGGCATGATGGAGCCGGGCGACATGCTGGTGGGGTCGAGCATGTGGTTGTAGTGCCAGGAGTGCGGATACTTGCCGCCGAGGCGGTGCAGGTCGGGCCCGGTGCGCTTGCTGCCCCACAGGAAGGGGCGGTCGTACACAAACTCGCCGGCTTTGCTGTACTCGCCGTAGCGCTCGGTTTCGGAGCGGAACGGGCGCACCATCTGGGTGTGGCAGTTCGAGCAGCCTTCCTTGATGTAGAGGTCGCGGCCCTGCAATTCGAGCGCCGAGTAGGGTTTCACGGCCGCAATGGTGGGCACGTTGCTCTTGATGAGGAAGGTGGGCACCATCTCCACGGCCCCGCCGATGGCAATGGCCACGGTGGCCCAGATGGCCATCTGGAAGGGACGACGCTCAATCCAGCGGTGCCAGTGGCCCTCGTTGGCGTGGGGGTCCTGGTCGGCGGGCAGCAGCGGGGCGGCCTGAGCCTTCTCCTCGGCCAGCAGCGAGCCGGCTTTGGCGGTCTTCACCAGGTTGTACACCATCAGGAACACGCCGCTCAGGTACAGGATGCCGCCGATACCGCGCAGGTAGTACATGGGCACAATCTGCAGCACGGTTTCGAGGAAGTTGGGGTACTGCAGCATCCCCTCGGCGTTGAACTGCTTCCACATCAGGCCCTGCGTGAAGCCGGCCCAGTACATCGGGATGGCGTAGAACAGGATGCCCAGCGTACCAATCAGGAAGTGCAGGTTGGCCAGCTTCTTCGAGTGCAGCGGCGTGCGGTAGAGGCGCGGCCACAGCCAGTAGAGCATGGCAAACGTGAGGAAGCCGTTCCAGCCCAAAGCCCCTACGTGCACGTGCGCTACAATCCAGTCGGTAAAGTGGGCAATGGCGTTCACGTTCTTCAGGCTCAGCATGGGGCCCTCGAAGGTGGCCATGCCGTAGGCCGTGATGGCCACCACCAGGAACTTGAGCACCGGCTCCTCCCGCACTTTGTCCCAGGCCCCGCGCAGGGTCAGCAGGCCGTTGATCATGCCGCCCCAGCTGGGCGCGAGCAGCATCACGCTAAAGGCCACGCCCAGGCTTTGCGCCCAGTCGGGCAGCGAGGTGTAGAGCAGGTGGTGCGGACCGGCCCAGATGTAGATGAAAATCAAGGACCAGAAGTGGATAATGCTCAGGCGGTACGAGTACACCGGCCGGCCGGCGGCCTTGGGCAGGAAGTAGTACATCAAACCCAGGTAAGGGGTGGTCAGGAAGAAGGCCACGGCGTTGTGGCCGTACCACCACTGCACCAGCGCATCCTGCACGCCGGCGTAGGCCGAGTAGCTCTTCATGAAGCTCACCGGAATGGCCATCGAGTTGACGATGTGCAGCACGGCCACCGTCAGGAAGGTGGCGATGTAGAACCAGATGCCCACGTACAGGTGCCGCTCGCGCCGCTTGGCAATCGTGCCGAACATGTTCCAGCCGAACACCACCCAGATAATAGTGATGAGGATGTCGATGGGCCACTCCAGCTCGGCGTATTCCTTGCTGGTGGTGAAGCCCATGGGCAGGGAGATGAGCGCGCTCAGGATAACGAGCTGCCAGCCCCAGAAGTGGAGCTTGCTCAGGGCCTTGGAGTACATGGGCGTCTTGCACAGGCGTTGCAGCGAGTAGTAAACGCCCATGAAAATACCGTTGCCCACGAAGGCGAAAATCACGGCGTTGGTGTGCAGCGGCCGGATGCGCCCGAAGGTGGTAAAGGAGGTGTGCAGGTTGACATCGGGCTGGGCCAGCTGGAAGGCGGCCATGATGCCCACCAACATCCCGGCAATGCCCCAGAACACCGTGGCCAGGCCAAAGTCGCGGACAATCCGGTTGTCATAAAAGAAGGTGTCCACGGCCCGCTCCTGGTCGGGATGAACCAGGACGGAGTCGGACGCGGCCGGCGGTAGCGGTGTTGCGGCTTGCATGGAGGGGACTGACTAAGTAAAGAATGTCCCAAAGGTCCCCCACGCCCCCCGCGCATCGCATGACGCCGGTTAGCCGCCCGCTTGATTTGTATCAGGAAGCGAGGCAACGGTGCCGCCGCCGGCTTGCTCTTCCCGAGCCTACGTTGCCCAGGCTATCATTTTCGACGCACCGAACAGCGCTTTCGCTTTACCGGAAGGCGTCTTCGGTGCGTTGGTTGGTGTCTTCGTCGCATCGAAGACGCCTTTCGGTGCGTTGGTTGCTGTCTTCGGTGCGTTGGTTATCGTTTTCGATGCACCGAAAGGCGTCTTCGGTGCATCGGACGGAGCTTTCGACGCATCGAAAACGCCATCCGACGCATCCAAAACGCTGTCCGGTAAATCGGAAATGGCCTTCACGGCCTGGAAACGCACAAACGCCTTATCGGGCCGGGGTTTGCCTCTCCCCTAGCGCAGCGGCGGCTCCTCGTCCTCGAACAGCATGCGCACGGAGGGCGTGTAGGTATCGTCGTACTGGCCCGAGCGCACCGACCACAGGAAGGCCCCCAAAAAGAGCAGCGCCACCAACAGGCTGATACCGATAAGCAAATAGATGATGGTCATGGCAGAAAGGGTTAGTGAGCTGCAAGCCTCAAGCTACAAGCTGTAAGCTATGGGCAAGAAGCTTGCAGCTTGTAGCTTGAGGCTTGCAGCTCAAAGACAAAGTTTGGCCGCCGCCCGGCGCACCAGCACGGTGGCCACCAGCATCACGCTCAGCGAGCTGATGGGCATGAGGATGGCCGAGACGATGGGCGTGAACAAACCCTGCACGGCCAGCGTGAGGCCGAAAGCGTTGTAGCAGAACGAGAGCACGAAGGTGGCCAGCACCACCCGCAGGCAGGCCCGCGAGAAGCGCAGGAACGTGGCCAGCCGGCCGAACTCGGCCGCGTCGAGGATGGCGTCGCAGGCGGGCGAGAAGTTGGTGAGCGTGTCGGTGAGGGCCAGGCCGGCATCGGCGGCGCGCAGGGCCCCGGCGTCGTTGAGGCCGTCGCCCACCATCACCACGGTATGCCCGTTGGCCCGTTCGGCGGCAATGTAGGCCAGCTTATCGGCCGGCGACTGGCGGAAGTGCAGCGCGGCGTCGGGGCCGAGCATGGCGCGCAGGCGCGCTTCCTCGGCGGCCGTATCGCCCGAGAGCACGGCCAGCCGGTAGTGCCCGCCCAGGCCGGCCAGCACCTCGGGCAGGGCCGGGCGGTACACGTTGGGGAAGGTGTAGTAACCCGCCGGCTCGCCCTCAAACGCCACGTACACCCGCGTTTCGGGCGCGTCGAAGTAGCGCGAAGCTTCTGCTTCGCGCCCATCAGGCGCCGTGTCGCTCAACAAGTCGCGAAGCGGAAGCTTCGCGCTACTATCGTTCGGCGCGTCGCGAAGCGGGAGCTTGGCGGTACTGCCGGTGAACCCGGCCGCCCCCAGGCGCACCGTTTCGCCCGTGTCGGCGGTGGCTTCGAGGCCCTGGCCGGAGGTTTCGTGGCAGTGGCGCAGGGGCCGGGCCGGGCCATTGGCCTCGCGGGCCAGCCGCTGGCTTAGCGGGTGGGTTGACTGGGCGGCGGCCGTCGTGAGCAGGCTCAGCTCGGCGGCCGTGAGGGGGCGGCCGTGGTACTGCACGGCGGCCTGGTGCGGGTCGGTGAGCGTGCCGGTCTTGTCGAACACCAGCGTATCGGCGCGGGCCAGCGTTTCGATGACGGCCGAGTTTTTCAGGTAGAACTTGTGGCGGCCCAGCACTCGCACGGCCGCGCCCAGGGCAAACGGGGTGGCCAGCGAGAGGGCGCAGGGGCAGGCAATAATCAGCACCGAGGTGAAAGCCCGCCACATCATGGCCTGGTCGCGCGGGCCCCAGTAGAGCAGCGTGCCCAGCGCCAGCGCCAGCGTGATGCCCACGAAGTAGCGGCCCACCCGGTTGGCGTAGGTTTCCAGGCCCTGGTGGCGGCTTTCCTTGGCGAAGGCCGGGTTGTTCCACAGCTGGGTCAGGTAGCCCTGGCTGACTTCGCGCACCACTTCCAGCTCCACGGCCTCGCCCAGCTGCCGGCCGCCGGCGTACACCAGCTCGCCCGAGGCCCGCGCCACCGGCGTACTCTCGCCCGATACAAAGGAGTAGTCAATCTGCCCGTCGCCGCGCAGCAGCACCGCATCGGCCGGCACCACCTCCTGGTGGCGCACCCGAATCCGGTGGCCCACCTGCAGCTCCCGCACCGAGATGGACTTGTCGCCCTCGGGGGTGAGCTGGGTGACGGCCACCGGGAAGTAGGACGTAAAGTCGCGGTCGAAGCGCAGCGCGTCGTACGTGCGCTGCTGCACCCAGCGGCCAATCAGCATAAAGAACACCAGCCCGGTAAACGAGTCGAAGTAGCCCGGCCCCTGGCCGCTCAGCGCCTCCCAGCTGCTCACCCCAAACAAGGCCAGCAGCCCCAGGCTAATCGGAAAGTCGAGGTTGATATACCGCTGCCGCAGCCCCTGCCAGGCCGAGCGGAAGAAGTCGCGGGCGCTGTACAGCAGCACCGGCAGCGCCAGCGCCAGACTCAGGAGCCCAAAGAAGCCCCCGAACCCGGCCTGCAACTCCTCGACAAACGAGAAGTAGTCGGGCAGGGCCAGCAGCATTACGTTGCCGAAGGCGAAGGCCGCCAGCCCCAGCTGGTAGTAGAGCGTGCGGCTGGCGCGGTGGGGCTGGGCGCCCAGCTCGGCCAGCGTAATCTGGGGCTCGTAGCCCACGGAAGCCAGCAGGGCCACCACATCCTTGAGCGAGGTGCGGGCGGTGAGGTAGGTGATGGTGATTTCCTTGCGCAGGAACTGCACCCGCGCCTCCACGATGCCCGCGTTCAGCTTGGGCAAGTGCTCCAGCAGCCAGATGCAGGACGTGCAGTGCATCTGGGGCACGCTCACGGTCAGGCGCGCCCGCTCCTCCGAGCGGAAGCTCAGCAGCTGGGCCTGCACGCTTTCCGAGTCGAGGTAGTCGAAGCGGCCGGGCAGTTCCACTTCCTTTACTTTGAGGCCGGGGCGCTCGTCGAGGTTGTAGTAGGTGCACAGGTTGTTGGCCGCCAGCAGCTCGTACACCGTGCGGCAGCCGGCGCAGCAGAAGGGCTGGCCGGCCAGCTCCAGCGGCTCGGGCGGGCAGGCGTCGCCGCAGTGGGCGCAGGCAACGTCGGTAACGGTAGCTTCTTCGAGAACGGTGGGCATATATGGAGCGGTTAGCTGATAGCTTTTAGCGGGTAGCTTGTTTTCTATCGGCTGAGGCGAACAAGCGGGCAGCGGTACAACTGACAGGTTGCCCGCCCGTGCTTTCTACAAAGCTCCGCCCGCCCGCGCCCCCGTCCGATGACCAACCTCATGCCGGGGCTTGATTTGCGTCAGCGCGCCCGCACCGTTTGGCTGGCACCTTTGTTTGGTTGGTAACGATGAGACGCCATGGGTCGCGTCTCATCGTTGCTGATGTTGCCCGTCAGACGTCGCCGTTCACCGCTGAGACGCGATGGGTCGCGCCGCTACGCCATTCGACCGTCACCTTTATTCCTGCTCCATGTTCTCTCGTCATTCCTGGTCGTTTCTGCTGGTGGCCGCGCTGTTGTTCTGGGCGGGGCTGGTGGCGGGCATTTCGTTTCTCGAAGCGCCGCTCAAGTTCACCGCGCCGGGCATCACGGTGCCGCTGGGGCTGGGCATCGGCCGGCTGGTGTTTCAGGCCCTCAATAAGGTAGAAATCGGGCTGGCCGTGCTGGCCATCGTGGCCGCCTTCCGCCTGAAGGTGCCCGCCAACCTGGCGCTGCCGCTGGGCTTACTGGCCGCCGTGCTGGTAGTGCAAACCGCATGGCTGCTGCCGGCCCTCGATGTGCGGGCCCTGGCGCTGCTGGCCGGCCGCACCCCGCCCGCCAGCGACCTGCACCATATCTATATTGGCGCCGAAGTGTTCAAGCTGCTCCTGCTGCTGGGCACCGCCAACCGCGCCTTCGCCCTGCTCAGCCGCCCCGCCGAAGCCTGGCGCCTCCGGCAGGCAGCTTGAACAGTGCCCCCCCCCGACCCACCTTGCTCAAAGCGCAACATCCTCCGGGAGAGGGGTGCGTTCAACGAAGTATAGTTCTTGAACTCGCGGCTGGCACCCCTCTCCCGGAGGATGTTGCGCTTTGAGCAAGGTGGGCCGGGGGTGGGGTGAACGTCAGACTAAGATTTTCAACCCTTCTTACAACCCTCCCCGCTCATGCCTTCCAACAACACGCTGCCCGATATCCAGTCCGAAGCCGACATCAAGGTGCTGGTCGACACCTTCTACGACCGCGTGAATGCCGACCCGCTGCTGGGCCCCATCTTCAACGACGTGGCCCACGTGGACTGGGCGGCCCACCTGCCGCGCATGTACGACTTCTGGAGCAGCCTGCTGCTGCACACCGGCCGCTACCAGGGCCAGCCCTTCATGAAGCACATCCCGCTGCCCATCGGCAGCGGCCACTTCCAGCAGTGGCTGCACCTGTTCTGCCGCACCGTCGATTCGCTGTTTGCCGGCCCGGTGGCCGACGAGGCCCGGCTCCGCGCCGGCAGCATCGCGCACGTCTTCGAAACCCGCCTGCGCATCATCAACACGCCTCTTTCCACCCAGTAAGCGGTTGGTTAGTTGTTAGAAAGAACGTCATTCAGAGCGAAGCGAAGAATCTCGCGTGCCAAAGTAATCCTGCCATCAGGAAGTTACCAATGCACGCGAGATTCTTCGCTTCGCTCTGAATGACGTTCTATTTGGTATCCAGTAGCAGCGGCGGGCCTTACCCCAGGCGGAGGCGGGCTTCGATGGCCTCGGCCTGGGGCAGGCCGGGCTGGCGCCACAGTTCCACGCCCTGGCGCACCAGCACGCAGGCGGGCAGCGCCGCCGGCTGGCCGCTGAAGCTGCGCACCACCGTGGGGTGGGTGGCCTCGTCGATTTTCAGTACGCGCACGCCCGGCCCCAGGCGGGCCTGCAGGGCCCTGAGCGCGCCCGCGCTCAGGGCCGGCGCCTGGCCCGCCCCGGCCGGGGGCAGCAGCACCAGCAGCACGGCGGCCTCGGGCACCAGCGTAGTAGGGGTAGCAACAACTGACATAAGCCAAAACGGGTAACGTAAGAGCTGTAAAAGTACCAGCCCGCCCCCCTCCCATTCCATGAGGTTTGTCAGTCCCCCGCTTGACCTTCCTCAGAAAGCCCGCCCGCGCCGCCTTATTTTTGCCGAACTTTGTGCATTAGCTGCGCCCCGCAACGCCCCCGCCCCGCCTGGGCTGCCGCAACGTAATGTGCGCCTCAATTATCCCGTTTCGATGTTTTCCCACGCCCTGGCCGACCTGCTGCTCTCCCAAACTCCCGACTTTGCGGGGCTGGCCGACCCGGTTACCGGCCGGCTGCTGCGCATAAACCAGGCGGGCGTGGAGTTGCTGGGCTACACCTCCGAAGCCGAACTGCTGGCCGCCGATGCCCCTTCGCCGCTGCCGCCCGAGTGGCCCGCGCTGCTGGCCGAAGCCCGTAGCACGGGCTCGGCCGAGTCGGTGGTGCAGCTTGGGGCGTCCGGTGTGCGGGCCCGCCTCACGCTGCTGCCCCTGGCCCCTGCCGACCCCGCCGCGCCGCTGCTGCTGCGGCTGCAGCCTCTGCCCAGCGGCGGCTGCCCGGTGGCCGAGGGGTTGCGGCTGCAGCGCGCCGAGCAGGCCCTGGCCAACAGCCACGGCCGGTTCGAGGCCGTGGTGTCGCACGCCACTATTGGCATTATCGTCTGCAACCGGGCGGGCGACATCGTGTCGGCCAACCACATGGCCCACCAGCAGTTCGGCTACCCGCCCGAGGGCCTGCTGCGCGCCAACATCGACGCGCTGGTGCCGCCCGCGCCCGGCCGCAACCACCAGCAGCTGCGCGAATCGTTCAACGCCGACCCCCAGGTGCGCGCCCTCAACTCGCACCGCGGCGACCTGCAAGGCCAGCGGGCCGACGGCTCGGTGTTTCCGGTGGAGGTGAGTCTGAGCTATTTCTACCAGGAAAACGAGCTGTACGTGGTGTCCTACGTCATCGACATTACCGATAAGCGGCAGGCGCGGGAGGCGCTGGTGGCCGAGCGCCTGCGCGTGGAGCGCCTCAACGCCGACCCGGAGCAGAAAGTAGCCGACCGCACCCACGCCCTGCTGAGCACGTTGGAGCAGCTGGAGCAGCGCAAAGACGAGCTGGCCAAGGCCCTGCAGGCCGAGCAGGAACTGGGCGAGCTGAAGTCGCGCTTCGTGAGCATGGCCTCGCACGAGTTCCGCACCCCCCTTACGGCCGTGCTCACCTCGGCCTCGCTCATCGAGCAGTACCCGGCCGGCGAGCAGCAGGGCAAGCGCCTGCGCCACATCGAGCGCATCCGCCAGTCGGTTAATCACCTGAATGATATTCTGGAAGAGTTCCTGTCGGTGGGCCGGATTGAGGAGGGCAAGGTGGCCGCCCGCGCCGCCCGCCTGGAGCTGGCCGAGCTGGTGCGCGACACGATGCTCGACGTGCAGGGCCTGTGCAAGCCCGGCCAGCGCATCGAGCCCGACCTGCAGGCCTGCCCTTCCGCCATCTGGCTCGACGCTTCGCTGCTGCGCAAAATCCTGGTTAATCTGCTCTCCAACGCCCTCAAATACTCGGGCGACGACTCGGTGGTGCGCCTGCACGCGGCCTGCGCCGGCGGCTGGCTCACGCTGCGGGTCGAGGACGAAGGACTGGGCATTTCGGAAGAAGACCAGCAGCATTTGTTCGAGCGGTTTTTCCGGGCCCGCAGCGTCAGCAACCTGCCCGGCACCGGGCTAGGCCTGTATATTGTGGGCCGCTACGCCGAGCTGCTGGGCGGCACCGTCGACCTGCAAAGCCAGCTCGGCCAGGGCACTACCGTCACGCTAACCATCCCCTATGAAAGTCATTCTACTGATTGAGGACCACGACCTTATCCGCGAGAACACGGCCGAGCTGCTGGAGCTGGCCGGCTACGAGGTGCTCACGGCCGCCAACGGCAAGCTGGGCGTCGAGCAGGCCCTGGCCACCCGCCCCGACCTGGTTATCTGCGACATTATGATGCCCGTGCTCGACGGCTACGGCGTGCTGCACATCTTCAACCAGAACGAGGAGCTGCGCGGCATCCCGTTTATTTTCCTGACGGCCAAAACCGAGCGCCAGGACTTGCGCAAGGGCATGGAGCTGGGCGCCGACGACTACCTCACCAAGCCCTTCGACAGCAACGAGCTGCTAAATGCCGTGGCCGGTCGGCTGGCCCGTTTCCAGCAGCTGCAACCCCCACCTGCCCCCGAGTACGAACCCACGTCCGCCGGCCTCGATGCGTTTCTGCACGACGCCCAGGCCACGGGCCAGCTCGATACGCTGGAGAGCCTGGCCGCCGACCGCCGCACGCACGAGCTGCCCCGCAAGCAGATTATCTACGCCGAGGGCGACGAGGCCAGCCGCTTGTATTTCGTGGAGGCGGGCCGGGTGAAAACCACCAAAACCACCGCCGCCGGCAAGGAGCTGATTACTGGCCTCTATGGCCCCGGCGACTTTTTCGGCTACCAGCCCCTGCTCGAACACACCGCCCACCACGACTCAGCCCTGACGCTCGAAGACACCGTGCTGCGCTATATTCCGGCCGCCGACTTCAGCCAGCTGCTTTCCCGCAACCCCGAGGTGGGCCGGCAGTTTGTGCGCCTGCTGGCCGGCCGGGTGCGCGAGCAGGAGGAGCTGCTGCTCGATATGGCCTACAACTCGCTGCGCAAGCGCGTGGCCGACACGCTGCTGCGCCTGCACGAGCAGCAAACCACCGCCCAGCCCGCCGCCGAGCCCCTCATCCAACTCTCGCGCGAAGACATGGCCGCCCTCATCGGCACCGCCCCCGAGTCGCTGAGCCGCATCCTGAGCGAGCTGCGCCAGGACGGCAGCATCGAGCTCACCAACCGCGACATCCGGGTACTGCACCCCGAAAAGCTGCGCCGCGCCAACTGGTAGCGGGTCAGGGATTAGGATTAGGGAAAGAACGTCATTCAGAGCGAAGCGAAGAATCTTGCGTGCTACTGTTGAACGACAACCGTTATAACGACTCCGAGCGAGATTCTTCGCTTCGCTCTGAATGACGTTCTTTTCTGAATGACGTTCTTTTCAGCTCCGGCGGATATTACCGGCCAACCGCTCCCAACTTTACTTATATTTGAACCCCTGAGCCGGACCCACCCGGCCCGGACAGCCGGCCAACAACTCTAGGAGGCGTTGGCGGCGGCTTTTCCCACGCTCCAAACTGCCCCCACCGCATGAGTACCAAGTTGCGTCTCATTATTCTGAGTTTCCTTCAGTTTTTCATCTGGGGCTCGTGGCTGATTACCATCGGGGCCTACTGGTTCCAGACCAAGCAGTGGTCGGGCTCGGAGTTCGGGGCCATTTTCTCCACGATGGGCATTGCCTCCATCTTCATGCCCTCGCTTATGGGCATCGTGGCCGATAAGTACATCAACGCCGAAAAACTCTACGGCGTGCTGCACCTGCTGGGCGGCGTAGTGCTGTGCACGATTCCGCTGGTAACGGACCCCAGCACCTTTTTCTGGGTGATTCTGCTGAACATGGTGTTCTACATGCCCACGCTGGCGCTGTCGATTGCCGTGTCGTACTCGGTGCTCAAGCGCGAGGGCTTGGATGTGGTGAAGGACTACCCGCCCATCCGGGTGTGGGGCACTATCGGCTTCATCGTGGCCATGTGGACGGTGAGCTTGCTGGGCTTCGAGAAGTCGGCCAGCCAGTTCTACGTGGCGGCCGGCGCGGCTTTCCTGCTGGGTTTCTACTCGTTCACGCTGCCCAAGTGCCCGCCGCTGGCCCGCGACACGCCCGGCCGCTCGGTGGTCGATGCGCTGGGCCTCAAGTCGTTTGCCCTGCTGCGCGACTCCAAGATGCTGGTGTTCTTCCTGTTTGCGCTGCTGCTGGGGGCGGCCCTGCAGCTCACCAACGCCTACGGCGACACCTTCCTGCACGATTTCGACCAGAATCCGGCTTTCAAGGACACGCTGGCCGTGAAGTATCCGGCCATCATCATGTCGATTTCCCAGATTTCGGAAACGCTCTTTATTCTGGCCATTCCGTTCTTCCTGCGGCGTTTCGGCATCAAGCAGGTCATGTTTTTCAGCATGATTGCCTGGGTACTGCGCTTCGGCCTCTTTGCCTACGGCGACCCGGGTGCGGGCCTGTGGATGATTATCCTCTCGTGCATCGTGTACGGCATGGCCTTCGACTTCTTCAACATTTCCGGCTCGCTGTTCGTCGAAACCCAGACCACTCCGTCCATCCGGGCCAGCGCCCAGGGCTTATTTATGATGATGACCAACGGCTTCGGCGCCGTATTGGGCAGCTCCGTCAGCGGCGTGGTGATTGAGCGCTACTTCACCGACGCCAACGGCGTGAAGGACTGGCACAACATCTGGCTGACGTTTGCGGCCTACGCGCTGGTTATTGCCGTGCTGTTCATCTTCCTCTTCAAGCACAAGCACAACCCCAGCCAGGTTGATGAGCGGGTAGAAGACGTAGAGCCGCTGCTCAGCGTCGAGCAGGCATAATATTTTGAGCTGTTAGCTTATAGCTGCTGGCTATTAGCATCGTTCTAAAAACCAACGACCTCGACAAGCTTACACAAAAGAGCCCGCCTGGCGCATTGCCAGGCGGGCTCTTTTGTGATTTACGAGTTGATTACAGAACTAAAAAATCAGCGTAATCAGTGCAGAAATCAGCGCAAATCAGTGATTAACCGAAGTAGAACTCGCCTTCAATCTGGGCGTTTTCGTCGGAGTCGGAGCCGTGCACGGCGTTGGCTTCGATGCTCTTGGCGTACTTCTTCCGGATAGTGCCCTCCTCGGCGTTGGCGGGGTTGGTGGCGCCAATCAGGGTGCGGAAGTCGGCTACGGCGTTGTCCTTTTCGAGGATGGCGGCCACGATGGGGCCCGACGACATGTATTTAACGAGGTCCTGGTAGAAGGGACGCTCCTTGTGTACTTCGTAGAACTGGCCGGCCCGCTCGGGGGTCAGCTGCACTTTCTGAAGCTCCACGATGCGGAAGCCGGCCGCCTCAATCATGCCGAGGATACCACCAATGTGGTTGTCCTGCACGGCGTCAGGCTTAATCATGGTGAAGGTGCGGTTGGTGGCCATAAGGCGGGTTGGGTTAGTTGAAACAGAAGGCGTTTTTGCGGGCACAAAAGTAACAGGAAATAGTGAGTTGGCTGGTAGTGCCTGAATAAAACGGTCATTCTGAGCGAAGGCGGAGCCGTAGCCGAAGAATCTCGCGTGCAGTAGTAACCCTGTTGTCAGGAATTACTGTGGCACGCGAGATTCTTCGCGCTGCTCAGAATGACCGTTCCTGTTGCTCACCGCTGGCAACTGACTACTGGCAACTGTTATCCACTACCTTTGCGCACCTTTCCGGGAGGCGGTTTGTTGGAGAGCGGAATATTTCCGAATTTTGCCGCCTTTGCATTCGGCCTAACCGGCCCACTTTCAGTTACCTATCCGTAGGAAATGTCGCAAATTGCTGAGTTAAAGGAGCTGCTGGCCCAACCCCGGCAGGTTTTCATCACCACCCACCACAAGCCCGATGCCGATGCGCTGGGCTCGTCGCTGGGTTTGGCGGGCTACCTGCGTAAGAAGGGCCACCGGGTAACGGTGGTAACGCCCTCCGACTATCCCGATTTTCTGGCCTGGATGCCCGGCAACGACGACGTAGTGGTGTACGACCCGCGCCGCAACGACGCCCGGGTGCGCGAGCTGGTAAACGAGGCCGAGGTGCTGTTCTGCCTCGATTTCTCCTGCCTGAGCCGCATCAACGAGCTGGGCGAGTACGTGCGCAACGCGCCGGGCACCAAGGTGCTCGTCGACCACCACCAGCAGCCCGAGCACTTCGCCCAGATTGAGTTTTCCAACCCCAAAGCCGCGGCCACGGCCGAGCTGATTTTTGAGATTATCCGCGACCTGGGCGACCAGGACCTGATTGACAACGGCATCGGCGAGTGCCTGTACGCGGGCATCATGACCGATACGGGCTCGTTCCGCCACCCCAGCACCTCGCGCAACGTGCACCTCATTATTGCCGAACTGCTCAGCGCTGGCATCAACACCTCCGAGGTGCACCGCCGCATCTACGACTCGCACTCGGAGGAGCGGCTGCGCTTTCTGGGCTTCGTGCTGAAGGATAAGCTGACGGTGCTGCGCGAGTACAACACGGCCTACATTGCCATTACGGCCGACGAGCTGCGCCAGTACCACTCCAAAACCGGCGACACCGAGGGGCTGGTCAACTTTGCGCTCAGCATTGAGGGCATCGTGTTTGCTGCCATATTCATTGACCGCAGCCAGGCCGTTAAAATCTCCTTCCGCTCGGTGGGCGACTTCTCGGCCAGCGAGTTTTCGCGCCGCCACTTCAGCGGCGGCGGCCACCACAACGCCGCCGGCGGCATCAGCCACGAGGCCCTGCCCGCCACCCTCGACCGGTTCCTGGAGCTGCTACCCGACTACCAGGTAGAGCTGCTGGGCGCCCCGCTGAGTGCCCCGGCCCCGGTGGCGTAATTCGGCGTACCTTCGTCGCCGGAATAGTGTGCGAGCGGTGCCAGGCGTGGTAAATGCGCCCAGCAGCCGGGCTTTTACCGGCTGAAACCGGCGCTGTTTTCCGCATTCCGCACCTTATCCACATCGGCCAGCCGGTTTTCCACATTCCTCCCCATTTCCACACCACATACGCTCCTTCATGTTTTCAACCCGTAACCTTCTGAGCCTGGCCCTGGCGGCTGGCGTCGTGAGCCTGGCTTCCTGCAACAAAAACGCGGATTTCAGCAAGACGCCCTCGGGAATTGAGTACAAGATTTACAAGAGCACCGGCCCGGGCAAGTACGACGCCAAGGACGTGAGCAAAGACGGCGACGCGACTTATAAGGACCGCATCGGCAAAATTATGGCCCTGCACGTGGAGTACCGCACGGCCAAAGACTCCATCCTGTTCAACTCGCGCAAGCAGCAGATGGGCTTCCCGGTGCGCGTGCCGCTTGACACCGTGCGCAAAGCGCAGCGCGGCGGCCTCGAGGAAGCCATCAGCCTGCTCGAACCCGGCGACTCGGCCGTGTTCCGCTTCAACGTCGACACCATTTTCGCCAAGTCGTTCCGCCAGCCCGTGCCCCCGTTCATGAGCAAGGCCGGCAAAACCATGACCATGTACGTGAAGGTGGACAAGGTGCAGCCCCAGGCTGAGGCCATGGCCGACGTGCAGAAAATGCAGGTGGAGCAGCAGGCCAAAATGGCCGCCCACGCCGAGGAGCAGCTCAAGAAAGACGACGCAACGCTGCAGGAGTACGCCAAGAAAAACAACCTGACGGTCAAGAAAGACCCTTCGGGCGTGTACTACGCCATCACCACGGCCGGCCCCGGCCCCAAGCCCAAGGCGGGCCAGATTGTGTCGGTGCTTTACAAAGGTTCGCTGCTCGAAAACGGCAAGGTGTTCGATTCGTCGGAGAAGCAGGGCAACAAGCCGTTTGATTTCGCCATCGGTCAGGGCCAGGTGATTCCGGGCTGGGATGCGGGCATTGCCCAATTCCCGAAAGGCTCGAAGGGCCTGCTCCTGATTCCGTCGTCGCTGGCCTACGGGCAGCGCGGCGCCGGCGCCGATGTACCGGCCGACGCCATCCTGCGCTTCGACGTGGAACTGGTTGACATCAAGAACGCCCCGGCCCAGCCGGCCGGTGGCCAGATGGACGAAGCCGAAATCCGCCGCCAGATTGAAGCCATGCAGCGCCAGCAGCAGGGCAAATAAAACGGCCGCGTGCGCGTTTAGCTGAAGCCCCCGGCCCTGTGTTGCAACCCGGCCGGGGGTTTTTGTATCCTGCCCTCGGGCTTCCTTCGCTTTCCACGTTTTACTGATGACAACTTTCCTGCCACCACTTCTGCGCAGTGCCGGCCGCCGGCTGGCGCTGCTGCTGCCCGTGCTGCTGCTGGCGGCCTGCCAGAACAACGAGCCCGCCCCCGACAACACCGATTACCCTGCCCGCGACAAGGCCCTGATTACCGATTATATCAAGGCCAACAACCTGCCCCGCTTCGAGGAGCGCCCCTCGGGCCTGTTCGTGGCCGTTACCGAGCCCGGCACCGGCGACCCGGCGGTGGCCGGCCAGCAGCTAAGCGTCTTGTACACCGGTTACACGCTCGACGGCAAGGTGTTCGACTCGACGGCCAGCCGCGGCAATCAGCCCTTCGTATTTACCGTGGGCCGGGGCCAGGTAATTGCCGGCTGGGACGAGGGCTTCGTGGGCCTGCGTCCCGGTAGCAAGGCCATCCTGCTCATCCCCTCCGACCTGGCCTACGGCGCCCGCAGCAACGGTCCGATTGCAGCCCATTCGGTGCTGCGCTTCGATGTGGAGCTGCTGAGCGCCCAGTAACGCCTTTTTTCACCAACGCTTTTGCCCGTATGAATTTTCGCCTTTCCCTGCTCCCGCTTTTCCTGCTGACGCTGCTTTTCGCCTTCGGTGCCTGTAAAAAAGGCTCGGATAGTGAGGAGCCCGACAGTGCCTTCTATCGTGACCGTGACAAAACCTTGATTGCCGACTACATCCGGGCCAATAACCTGACGGGTTTTACAGAGGATTCGACTGGCGTATATGTATCTATAACGGAGCCGGGCACGGGCCCGCTGCCCACATTGGGCAAAACCGTTGTGGCCAAGTACACCGGCACCACGCTCGACGGCAAAGTGTTCGACCAGACCCAGGCCGCCATCATCGGCTTCCCGTTTGTGCTGGGTGCCGGCCAGGTTATTGAAGGTTGGGAGGATGCTTTCCCGCAGCTGAACAAGGGCGCCAAGGCCATTCTGATTATCGAGTCGGAGAAGGCTTACAAAGGCGCCGCATCGGGCACTATTCCACCCCATTCGGTGCTGCGCTTTGATGTGGAAGTAGTGGATATTCGGTGAGCCGGCCTTGCGGCAACGTTACTCTTTTGCTAAATGACGATGAAGAAATCAACCTTACTCCTGTTGCTGCTGGCGTTGCTGGTGGGGGGCACGCTTTCAGTGGGCTGCAAAAAGCAGGTGAACCCCTACGAGATTGACCCCAAAATTATCGAGGCCCAGAAAAAGGCCGATAACGACACCATTCAGGCCTACCTGACGCGCCACGGCATCACCAACTACCGGCGGCTCGAATCGGGCATTTACTTAGTGCCCCTCACCGACGGCCCGGCAGCCAATCCGCTCATCAAGGCCGGCCAGAAAGTAACGGAGAACTACGTGGGCAGGCTCATCAATAAGAAGAATGAGTCGCAGGTATTCGATGCCTCCAGCACCAACCGCACCGACTGCGGCTGCTACAGCTTCTATGTAGGGCAGGTAAGCCAGCAGGCACCTACCGGCGTTCAAATGGCAGTTACAGAAATGCGGCAGGGCGACCGGAAGCAGGTACTTATCCCCTCGTACCTGGCCTATAGTTTTAGCGGTGCGGGGGCTGTACCAGCCAGTACGCCCGTATTGTTCGATATAGAAATTCTGGAGGTAGAGTAAACAGCGGAGCGATGCGGCAGGTGCTGATTGGGACGGCGTTACTACTGCTGGGCAGCTGGCCCCTGGCCGGTCATGCCCAGCGTACGCTCACCACGGCCCTGCCCGCATCCCAGCCCGACAGCTTGCTGGCCCGCGCCATCACTACTGCTTCGGGCCTGCGCTACGCCCTGCGGCAGCCGGGCGCCGGCCCACCGGCCCGGGTTGGCAGCCGCGTTACGGTTCACTACACCGGGTTTCTGGCCGCCGACGGACGCCTGTTCGATACTTCGGTGCAGCAGGGTGGGCCGCTGAAAGTGCGGGCGGGCCACCACGAAGTCATCAAGGGCTTCGATGAGGCGTTGTTGCTGCTGCCCCAGGGCAGCCGGGCGCGCGTCTGGATACCAGCGCGGCTGGCCTACGGCGCCAAAGGCCGCCTCGACCCCGATGACGATGCCGGCCGCCGCTACCTCATTCCACCCAACGCCGACCTCATCTTCGAGTTGGAAGTGCTGAAGGTGAAGTGAGAAACGATACGACGGTCGTTCTGCGTTGGCGGAACGACCGTTCTTTTTATTCCTTTCTTTGCAGCAGTGCCTGAGCGGCGCATCGTTTTTCTTCCAGTTGCTTTCAAGTATGCGTTATTCTGTGCGGGTGTTGGGGTTGGTGAGTGCCGGGCTGCTGACGGCGGCGGGGCTGGTGGCCTTTCAGGGCAAGCCCGCGCCGTTTCATAAATTGAAGTCGGGGCTGGAATACCGCATCTACCGCCTCGAAAAGGGCCGCTACGTGCTGCGGCCGGCCCTGCCCCCTACCGGCGACCCAACCTACGCCAGCCGCCTGGGCCGCATCCTGAGTTTGCACCTGCAGTTCCGCACTGCCAAGGATTCGGTGCTCATGCACTCGCGCCGCCAGAACGAGAACCAGCCCGTACGCGTGCCGCTCGACACGCTCCGGCCCGGCCAGGGCGGCTCGGTCGAGCAGGCGCTGGCGCTGCTGCAGCCCGGCGACTCGGGCGTGTTTCGCCTCAACCTCGATACGGTATTTGCTAAGTCGTTCCGGCAGCCCGTGCCCGGCTTTATCCGCCGCGCCGGCCCCACGATGCTGGTCTTTGCCAAAGCCGTAAAAATTCAGACGCCGGCCGAAGTAGAAGCCGAGATGCGCCAGGATGCCGGCCGTCAGCAGGAACTGGCCACCGCTAAAGCCGCCGAGCAGGCCCGCCGCGACGAGGCCCTCATTCAGGCCTACGCCAAAGAGCACAACCTGCAGCCCCAGAAAACGCCCGGCGGCGTGTACTACGTGGTTACGCGCCCCGGCAGCGGCCCGGTGGCCCAGCCCGGCCAGACGGTTTCGGTGCTGTACCGGGGACAGTTGCTGAGCGGCCAGGAGTTCGACGCTTCGGCTAACCACGGCAACAAACCCATCGAGTTTCCGCTGGGTGCCGGCCGCGTGATTAAGGGCTGGGACGAAGGCCTCGCGCAGCTGTCCAAGGGCGCCAAAGCCACGCTGCTCATCCCCTCGGCCCTGGCCTACGGCCCCCGCAGCCCCGGCGAGTCCATCCCCGCCAACAGCGTGCTGCTGTTTGAGGTGGAGCTGGTGGATGTGAAGTGAGAAGTGAGAAGTGAGAAGTGAGAAACGGTACGTCATTGCGAGCAGCGCGAAGCAATCCGTTCGTACAAAATGACAAGTATTACCAAGCGCAAAGCCCCTGACGCCAGCACAGACGTCAGGGGCTTTCTGCTTATCAGGGCTTGGCACGTTGCTCCCGCAGATTGCTTCGCTTCGCTCGCAATGACGTTCCCTTTTCTCACCTCTTACTTCTCACTTCTCCCTCAATCCCTACAACTCGGCCAGCACTTCCGAGAGCACGGCCAGGGAGCGGATGTCGCCGAGGCGCTCGACGTGGAGCTGGTAATAGCGGATGAGCACGCCCAGCAGCTCGCGCCGCACGCGGCCGTTGGGAATGCCCGCCGCGGCCGGCGTTTTAATCAGGGCGTCGAAATACTGGTCGAACTCGCGGCGCAGGGCCGTGGGGCCGTGGTGGGTACCCGCCGCGGCATCGGTGGCAAAGGCTACCTGGGTGGTGATTTCCTCGCCCGTTTCGGGGCCGAAGCCCAGGTAGTGGCTGAGTTGCAGCAGAAACACCAGCGCAAAGTTCTCGAAGCCCGCTTCCTGCCGGTCGAAAGCCAGCACCGAGTCGTGCAGAAACGTGAACAGCGGCTCGTTTTCCTCTTCTTCCAGCAGCACCCGGCTCACAATTTCCGACAGCAGCAGCGCGATACTGCTCTTGCGCACATCGTAGGGCAAGGTGCGGAACGGCTCGGCGCAACGGAACTCCGAAAGCCGTGTAAGGCCGCCGTTGCGCGAGGTGTAGGCCACCAGCTCCAGCAGCGTGAGGGGCTGAAACAGGGCAATGCGGCCCGGCGGCTTGGCCTTGCGCACCCCGTTCACGAGGTAGCTCTGCAGCCCCAGCCGTTCGGTATAGATGCGGGCGATAATGCTGGTTTCGCGGTAGCGAATGTGGCTCAGCACGATGCCCCGGGTTTTTATGAGCATTTTTTTGAGAAGCTAGAAGATAGAAGTTAGGAGCTGGAAGTGGGCTGTGAGAGGTAGAAGACAGAACGTGTCATTCTGAGCGAAGCGGAGCGTAGTCGAAGAATCTCGCGTGCCAAAGTAATTTCTGACGGCTGGATTAGTGTTGCACGCGAGATTCTTCGACTTCGGCTGCGCCTCCGCTCAGAATGACACGTTCTGTTTTCCACCTCTCACCTCCTACTTACTCACCACGGCCACCTTGCTTACGCAGCCGTTCTTGCCGTCGGCGTCGGCCGAGAGTACCAGGTACACGCCCGAGCGCACGCGCTGGCCGTTGTAGTCGGCCAGGTTCCAGCTTACGGTGCCGCCGTTGGCGCGGGTCTGGTACACGAGCCGGCCCGCCACGTCGGTAATTTTCACGCTGGCGTTGTTGGCCAGGCCCGAAATAGTCACCGGCCCGGCGTACTCGGGGCGGACGGGGTTGGGGTACACGCTGGCGCAGCTGGGCTTGCCTTCGGTCACGGTAGCGTCGCCGCGGTAGCTGACCACGCCGGCATCCGTCACGGCGAATACCTCGCCCGTTTTGTCGTTCACGGCCACATCCACGATGGTATTGGAGGGCAGCGGGCTGTTGTCGGTGGTGAAGTGCAGCAGCACCTCGTTGGCATCGGCCGTAAACAGCCACAGCCCGTTTTCGGTGGCGAACCACTTGCGGTTGGCCCCATCAACGGCAATGGCGTTTATTTTCCGGTTGTCCAGCGTGGCGTAGCCGACCTCGTTCTTAGCGCCTCTGTCAACGTAAGGCAGCTGAAAGCCGGTGGTTTGCTGCGGGTCGAAGGCGCCGCCGGGATTCGGGAAGTAGGCCGGGCCCTTGTTGGTGGCAATCCAGATGTCACCCACGCGGTCCTTCACCACGTCGTAGATGTCGTTGATGTCGCGCAGGGGGGCATTGCCACTATCGTCCGGGCGGCCCACGGCCTGGGTGTAGTAGCTGGTTTCGCGGGTTTCGGGGTTGTGCACTACCATGCCCTGGCCCGAATTGGGCGCCCGCGCCCGCGACACCCACGCCGCGCCGGCATCGTCAAGGGCAATGCGGTCGAGGTTCTCGCTGCCCACGAAGTAGTCGATAATGCGCCAGCTGCTGGCCACGGGGTCGAACACGAACAGGCCCGACTGGCCGGTAATCTGGTGGCGGTTGACCACCCACACGTGGTTTTCGGCGTCGGTGGCCAGGTCGGTTACGCGGGTGTAGTTGGGGTCGGCAATGGCGCTGCGCAGCGGGTTAGGCAGGTTGCTGGTAGGGTTGAAGAGCCGGAACTCGCCGGGGCCCTTCCACTCCAGCAGCCCGTTGCCGTAGCTGCCCACGTACAGCGTGCCGTCGGCGGTGCGGGCGCCGCGGGTCAGGTCCTGGGGGTTGGGATACTGCGCCGGGTCGGGTAGCGTGGCGGGCGTGATGTTGGTCCACTGGCCCTGCTGAAACTCGTAGAAGCCCCGGAAAAAGCCGCGCTGCAAGTAGCGGTCGGTGAAGCCGCCCGTGAACACGTCCACGGTGTTGGTGCGGGCATCGGCCAGCACGCTGAATGCCTGGGCGCCGGCGGGCGCGTTGCGCAGAAACTGCTCGGCCTGCTGGCCATCGGCCCCGATGCGCAGCAGCCCGTTCTCGAAATCGGCCACGTAAAAGCGGCCTTCACGACTGCGCACGGCGGCCTGCGGGTTGCGCAGCAGTGCCGGCCGCAGCGCTAGGCGCTGGGCACCGGTAGCCACATCGAGCACCGATACCTGGGCAGACTCGGTTATCAGCAGCCCGGCCGGCGAGGGCGTCAGCTGCCGGAACTCGACGCCCACCGGCGAGCCGGCCAGCGGCTGCCAGCTGCCCGGCGCGGTGTAGGCATACAGCCGGTCGCCGTTGCGGCCGGCCACCACGCGGCCCTGCTGCACGGCCAGCGTGCGGTAAGGGTCGCCGGGCAGGGCGGGCAGGTCGGTGGTCCAGGTGCGGTAATCGATGGGGTTGCCGGCCAGGGCCGTGCGCATCAGGCCGTTGGAGGTGGCGGCGAACAGCGTGCCGCCGGCCACGGCCGTGGCGTACACCCGCACCACCGTGCCCCCGGGGCCGATGTTGGTGTACGAATCCCGGATTTCGCGCTTGTCGAGGTCGAGCACTACAATGCCGAAACTGGCCGCCAGGTAGGCCCGCCGGCCCGTAACCTGCACCTGGTACACGGTTTTGCCGCCGTTGATGTCCTTGCGGAAGATGTCGTTGAGGTTGCTGATTTTCCCGTCGGAAAGGCGCAGCAAATCGAGGTTGGCGTTCTGGTACACCACCAGCACCTGCTGGCCCACCGAGTCGTAGGCCAGCGTGCGCACGCCCACGTCGCTCAGGCCGTCGCGCCGCGAAAGCAGCGTGGTGGTCCCCAGCTCCTTATCGAGGTAGAAGAAGGCATCCTGGGCGGCCACGTACACCCGCTTATCGGCCTCGGCCAGCGCCAGCGCGCGGTTGCTGGGCAGGTGCAGCTGCCACTCGCCGTAGCCGGCCGCCGCCGATTGCGCCCGGGCCGGGCCGAACGGCAGCAAACTCAGCAGCGGCAGCAGAAAAACCAGCAGCCGCGCCGGGCGCGGGCGTAGTATTGGCATCATGGGCAGAAAAGCTAAAAGCGCAACGGATTGACTGGCAAGATAACGCGCCCGGCCCGGCTTTCGTGCGGGCAGACCGGGCCGAAAAACCGCTTAGCGCTTGCCCTTCATGCCCTCCTGAAAGCAGACCCGGCAGCGGGCCTCGTAGGCGTCGGTTTCGCCGAGCAGAATCTTGTCTTCGGCGGCCGTTACGCGGAACGAATAGGAGGCCAGCTCGCCGCAACGCACGCAGATGGCGTGTACTTTGGTGACGAACTCGGCCACGGCCATCAGGGCGGGCATGGGGCCGAAGGGCTGGCCCTGGAAGTCCATATCGAGGCCGGCCACAATCACGCGGGTGCCACCGTTGGCCAGCTGCACGCACACATCCACCAGCGACTCATCAAAGAACTGGGCTTCGTCGATGCCCACCACGTCGCAGTTGGCGGCCAGCAGCAGGATTTCCTGGGCCACCGGCACGGGCGTGCTGCGGATGCTGTTCTGGTTGTGCGACACCACATCTTCGGCGTGGTAGCGGGTGTCGAGGGCGGGCTTGAAGATTTCGACGCGCTGACGGGCAATTTCGGCCCGTTTCAGCCGCCGGATAAGCTCCTCAGTTTTGCCCGAAAACATGGAGCCGCACACGACTTCAATCCAGCCGCGGCGGGCGTTGCTACCGGGGCGCGTACCAACGCGGGGTTCAATAAACACGGGCGGAGTCAATGGGTGAATAGGTGGGTAAGAGAATACAAAAGAACGTCATTCAGAGCGAAGCGAAGAATCTCGCTCGGAGTCGTTATAACGGTTGTCGTTCAACAGTAGCACGCAAGATTCTTCGCTTCGCTCTGAATGACGGGCAGTTATCCCGTTCACCCCTTCATTTACTCCTTCACCGAATATACCATGTGCGGGAGCTGGGTGGCGCGGGGCACACGGCCACTTACCTGGCCGGTGGGCAGGCGGGTCTGGCAGCTCAGGCGCTCGTCGGGGCGGAGGCGGCCGGCGGCGCGGTAGCGAAGCTCGGGGGCCGTGGGCTCGCTCAGCAGCTCGGCCCCGCTGGTGATGCGCAGCCGGCACGTTACGCAGCGGCCGCGGGCGCCGCAGGCGTGCTGCCAGTCGTGGCCCGCGGCCTGGATGGCGGCCAGCAGCGTGGCCCCGGCGGGCACCGGAATGGCCACGCCGGCCAGGTTTTCGACAATCAGAGTGGGCATCTTTCTGTAAATTGCTCGCTGAACCAGGCTTTCGAATGAATACCAAATATAGCCACGCTCAGCGTGAACAATACGGCCGGCTGCTGGCAGCGCGGCTCTGCGACCAGCATTTCGGGGCCCGCCCCACGGCCACGCTCGACGGCCCGGCGGTGCTGCGCTTCACCCCCATCCGGCAGGTAAACCTGTTTGTAGTGCAGGCGCTGCTGGGCAAATGGACCGCCGAAATGGCCCAGCTGCGCAGCGCTTACTTCGACTTCGAGGATGCCGACGTGCGCCAGGCCCTCACCCAGTTCATGAACGTGCTGTCGCGGCGCATTCGCCTGAGCCGGCCTACCTACGAGCCCCTGCTGGCCCAGGCAATTGCCGACACGCTGGCCGGCGCCCTCGACCCCACCGACACGCTGGCTGCCAAGCTGCTGCCCGCCGAGGCCGGTCTGCGCACGCCCGAGCAGCTGCGCGAAGGCCTGCGCTACCTCGACACCAACAAGGCGCTGTTTGAGGGCTTTATCGATGCGCTGCCGGCCGGCCAGGAACAGCCCCGCGACTACCTCATCAGCCACTTCCGCCAGCACCTCGAAAACCACTCCGGGCAGGTGGCGCCCGTAACGGCGCTGGTCGCCCAGTTCAACGAGCTGCTGCCCCTCACCGAAACCGACCTGCGCGAACCAGCTCCGACAGCTGCGGCCGCCACGCCGGCTCAGCCAGCACCCGCTGCAACTCCTGTTGCGCCTACCCCAACTCCCGTGGCGGTTGCCGCGGCCCCGGCTGCGCCGGTGGCTCCGGTAGCTCCGGTAGCTCCGGCCGAACCAATTACCAAAGCGCCGGCCACCGCCGCCGGGCCGGAAACTGCCGGGGCCGCCGTGCCGCTCTACGCCAAGCTGAAGGCCGAGCAGTCGGGCGCGCCTTCGCTGAGCGACACGCTGCGCGCCGCCGACCGCGGCACCACGCTGGCCGAAAAGCCGCCGCATGTCGAGTCGTTGCGCGAGGCCATTTCCATCAACCAGCGCTTCAGCTTTATTAATGAGCTGTTTGGGGGCGAGAACATGCGCTACCACGCCGCCATTCAGCACCTCGACACGCTGCCCGACGCTGTTGCCGCTAAGCGCTACGTAACCGAAAACCTGGCTGCCGAGCAGCAGTGGGTGCGCAAGGACGAGCACGTAAACAAGCTGTTACGGCTGATTGACCGCAAGTTCAGCGCCTGATTTCCCAGGTGAGCCCGCCGCCTATGCCCTCTGCCCTTCCGTCGTTGCGCTGGCCTCATTGGCTGCTGGTATACCTGTTGGGTCTGGGCCTGGTGGCCGGGCCAGCCTACCCCATGTACCGGCACTACGATTTCTCGCACTCGCTCGACACGCGCAGCTACCTAAGCGTGGCCCGGGGCGAGTTTGAAGGCGTGAGCCTGACGCGGCGCTACCGGCCGCTGGTGCCGGCCGCCGCAGCCGCCGTGGCTTGGCCGCTGGAACAGGTGTACGCCCGCATCTGGCCCGAGCGCCCCGGCTCCGAATGGCCCCTGCGGCTGGGTTTTTACGTAGTGAACTGCCTGCTGATGGCCGGGGCGGGCCTGGTGATGTTTCGCACCTGCCAGCTGTGCGGGGCTTCGCCGCTGGCGGCCGCGCTGGCCCTGGCGGCCGTTTTCACAAGCCGCTGGACGGTGTACATGGCCGGCCTGCCGCTGGTCGACAGCCTGTACCTGCTGGTATTTGCGCTGGCCTTTTATGCGGTGCGCGCGGGCTCGGCAGGGGCCGCGGTGGCCGTGTTGTTGCTGGCGCTGCCGGCCAAGGAGTCGGGCCTTATGCTGGTGCCCTGGCTGCTGTGGTACGGCCGCCACGCCCTGCGCTGGCCCTGGCAGCTGGCGTGGCTGGCGCTGGGCGCGGCCGCCTGGCTGGCCCTGCGCCTCTGGATTGACCAGCAGGCCGGCATCCCACCGGCCGCCAGCGTCAGCAATGCGCTGGGCCACCTCGAAAACCTGAGCTACTCGCTGCGGCGGCTGTTTTCGGTGAAGGGCACGGGCGAAATCTTCAGCATCTTCGGCTTCTTCAGTCTCGCTTTGCTGGCGGGTTTGCGCAACCGAACGGTCCGCCAAAGCTGGCTGCCCGCCGTGGGCTGGTCGGGCGCTTGGCTCCTGGTAATTGTGGTGGCCCACATGCTGCTTTCGGGTGATTTAGGCCGCATGGGCTACCTGGCGGCGCCGGTTTTCGCGGTGGCTTTCTCGCTGATTATCAGCCGGGACTCACTGTTTAGCTGGTTGAAACCAAGTCAGGCCGAACGCACCAGGATATAAAGCCAAATAGTCAGTTTGGCATTTTCTTAGTACCGCTCCAGATCCTGCTTGCGGGCGGCGTCAATGGCCAGCAGAATGAACAGCAGCGTGGTAAACGACCACAGCGAGGAGCCGCCGTAGCTGAAAAACGGCAGCGGAATGCCTACTACCGGCGCCAGCCCGATGGTCATGCCGATGTTGATGCAGAAGTGGAAGAAGATGATGCTGGCCACGCAGTAGCCGTAGGTGCGCCCAAACACCGATTTCTGCCGTTCGGCCACGTACACAATGCGCCCCAGCAGAGCCATAAACAGCACAATGGTGGTCGTGGTGCCCACCCAGCCCCACTCCTCGCCCACGGTGCAGAAGATAAAGTCGGTGCTTTGCTCGGGCACGAAATCGAACTTGGTTTGGGTGCCCTGCAGAAAGCCTTTACCGGCCAGTCCGCCCGAGCCGATGGCAATTTTCGACTGCGTGACGTTCCAGCCCACGCCCAGCGGGTCGGCCGAGGGGTTGATCAGGATTTCGATGCGCTTGCGCTGGTGGTCCTGCAGCACATTGTTGAAGAAGAAATCCACCCCGAACACCATGCCGATAATCACCGCCCACGCGCCCAGGCTCAGCGGCAGATGGTGGCGCAGCGTGCGCCAGTTGGCCGCCAGCGCCACGGCCAGCAGCACCGTGAAGCCCGCCACCAGCCACAGCTTGGGCACGAGCAGCGCCAGAATCAGGATAACGGCCCCGGCAGCCAGAATCAGCAGGATGAGCGGCGACATACCCTCGCGGAAGTAGGCCAGCAGGAAGGCGGCAAACACCAGCGCCTGGCCCGTTTCGTTGGCCGCAATGATGAGCACCGGCGGCAGCAGCGTGAGGCCGGCCAGCACCAGCTGGTCGCGGAAGCTTTGCTGGCGCAGGTTGATGCCGGCCAGGTAGCGCGAGGCGGCCAGCGCCGTGATGAACTTGGCAAACTCGGCGGGCTGCACCCGCACCGGCCCCAGCTCCAGCCACGAGCGCGAGCCGGCAATGGGCCGGGCAATGAAGGGCGTGATAATCAGCAGCACAATCATCAGCCCGTACAGGCCGTAGGCAAATGTGTCGTAGGCCTTGGGGTCGATGACGAGCAGCACCACAATCAGCACCAGCGCCGTGCCAATCCAGACAATCTGCTTGAACCAGTTGTAGTCCATCAGCTGGCTGAAGCTGAGCGTGCCAAATGGATTATCGGGCGCGTCGGGCGAGTAGCTGGCCGCGTACACGTTCAGCCAGCCCACGCCCACCATCAGCAGGTAGAGCAGGACCGTCACCCAGTCGATGCTGCGGTTGTAGCGGGCGGGAGTGTTCAATTTTGAATTTTGAATTTTGAATTTTGAATTTTCCCGTTCAGAACCGCAACGGCATTATTCAAAATTCAAGGGCAGAACGAACAGACTTGTAAAGAGCATAATTCATAATTCATAATTCATAATTCATAATTCATAATTCATAATTCATAATTCATAATTCATAATTCATAATTCAT
>NZ_KB907806.1:0-5293 GCF_000382225.1 Hymenobacter aerophilus DSM 13606 | reverse complement strand
CATAATTCATAATTCATAATTCATAATTCATAATTCATAATTCATAATTCATAATTCATAATTCATAATTCATAATTCATTTAATACTTTCTTCGTTTAATAAACCGGTCGGCGGGGCCGGGCAGCCACTCTTCCCAGCGGTGGCGCCAGGGGGCGACCTGGCCGCGCAGGTATTTCTCGATGACCAGGCCGGCCAGCGGCGCGGCCGAGCTGCCGCCGAAACCGGCGTTTTCGATGAACACGACGATGGCAATTTTGGGGTCCTGGGCCGGGGCGAAGGCGGCGAACGAGGCGTGGTCGTCGCCGTGGGGGTTTTGCACGGTGCCGGTTTTGCCGGCCACCGAAATGCCCACGTCGGCCAGGCTGGCGTTGGCAGCGGTGCCGCCTTTACCATCCACGGCCCCAATCATGCCGGGCACAATGGCTTCGAAGTGGCGGGCGTCCACTCCCACCGTGTGCTTTACCTGGTACTCGGGCAGCGGGCCGCCGCTGCCGATGCCGCGCACGAAATGGGGCGTGTAGTACCAGCCGCGGTTGGCAATGGTGGCCATTACGTTGGCCATTTGCAGGCCCGTAATGCCAATTTCACCCTGCCCGATGCTCAGCGAGTACACCGTGCGGAAGCTCCAGCGGTGGTAGCCGTTGCGCTTGTCGTAGAACTCGGGCGACGGAATCAGGCCTTTCTTTTCCTGGCCCATATCCACGCCCAGCTTCTCGCCCAGCCCGAACTTCATCACCTGCCGCCGCCACTCGCCCAGCCCCAGGCGGGCATCCTCGAAGCGGTTGCTGGAGCGCCCGCGCAGCACGGTGGCGCGCATTACCTGGTAGAAATAGGGGTTGCAGCTCTGCTTGATGGCAATGCCCACATTGCTGGGGTACTCGTGGCGGTGGGTGCAGCGCACCAGCTTCCAGTTGCACGGAAACGGCGTGTTGGGCGTTACCACGCCCGCCTGCAGCGCCACCAGCTCGTTGATAAGCTTGAAGGTGGAGCCCGGCGGATACGTGGCCATCAGGGGGCGGTTGAACAGCGGCTGCTCGGGGTTGTTGAGCAGCTCCATGTAGCGGTTGCCCATGCCCTTGCCCGACAGCATTTCGGGGTCGAACATGGGGGCCGACACGAAGGCCAGGATTTCGCCCGTTTTGGGGTCGAGGGCCACCACCGAGCCGCGCTTGCCGGCCATCAGCTTCTCGGTGTAGGCCTGCAGCTCCGAGTCGAGGCTCAGGTGCAAGTCCTGGCCGGCCACCGAAAGCGTGTCGTACTCGCCGTCGCGGAAGGCGCCCTTCTCGATGCCGCGCACGTTTACCATGCGGTACTGCACGCCGCGGCGGCCCATGAGCTGCTTTTCGTAGAACGACTCCAGGCCCGTGATGCCCAGAAACTCGCCTGGCTGGTACTTGGCGTACTGGGGCCGCTCCAGCAGCTTGGGCGTAATCGAGCCCACGTAGCCCAGGGCGTGGGCCATGGTGTGGGTGTTGTACGAGCGGGCCATGCGGGCCTTCACGCTGAAGCCGGGAAAGTCAATCAGGTTGTCCTGAATGGTGGCCAGCTCCTGGGTGCTCAGGTTCTGCACCAGCGGCGAGGCCTTCACGCGGCTGAACTTGCGCGCCTGCTGCAGCCCCTCGCGCACTTCCAACAGCGGCAGCTGCAGCAGCTGGCTGAACCGCAGCGTATCGAGCTGCTTGACTTCGCGCGGCACCACCATCAGGTCGTACACGGGCGTATTCTGAACCAGAATCTGGCCCTTGCGGTCGTAAATCAGGCCCCGGTAGGGCGTCTGCACGATGCGCTGGAGCGTGTTGCGGTCGGCGGCCAGCTTGTAGCTGCCGTCCAGAACCTGGATGTAGAACAGGCGCGTCGCAAAAACCAGCGCGACGACCAGGAAAATCGCCTGGACGACGTATTTGCGGCCTTCGAGGTATTGCAAAGCAGGGAAATCTTAAAAGGCAGGCTCCGCCGCTACCGGCGGAAATGCAAAGATAACCCCGACCATGCGGAAAAGGTGCGAGATGGTGAAATGGTGATTTGGTGATTTGGCGAACTAAGCAACCTGTCATCCTGAGCGGAGCGAAGGACCTTATCCAGAAGCTAATATCAAAAGAGAATAGCTTCTGGATAAGGTCCTTCGCTCCGCTCAGGATGACAGCACATCCACTAAGTCACCAAATCACCACGTCACCAAATCGCCAAATCACCGCTTGCGGCGCTTGGTGGGGTAGAACACCAGTTGGATAATGAGCAACGCCAGAGCCGTGTAGAGCGTGCTGAGCACGATTTTGGCCAGCGTGAGGCCCACGAACCGGAACGAGCCCAGCTCCAGCAGGAAGAAGGCCGCGTGGTGCACGAAGGTGAGCAGCACCAGATACAGCACCATCCATTGCCAGCCCATCTGGTGGATGTTCACCGAATCCTGGGCGTCGTAGCCGTCGCGGGGCGTGAGCAGGCGCAGCACCCAGGGCCGCAGGTACATCAGCAGCACGGCGGCGGCGGCGTACACCCCGCCGGTGTCGAACACCATATCGAGCGAAATACCCACCACAAAGCCCAGCACCAGCTGCAGCACCAGCGGCGTGGCCAGCGGCAGAAACAGCAGAAAGCCCAGGTAAATAAAGCACCAGGCCAGGTTGAAGAGCACGAAATCGGTGCCGCTGATCAGCAGCACGTACAGGGCCAGGTAGAACACGCCCCGGACTGCCTGCCATAAAACGCTGAAAATTCCTCCACTCATGGCCGCTTGGCTTCAGGTTTGATGCCGGCGCGCCGTTCCAGCGTGTCGCGCTCGGCCTGGGGCCGGCTGGTAACCAGGTACACGTAGGTGAGGCGCGAAAAGTCGGTGGCCAGCCGCACGCGCACCGTCCAGAAGTTCTTATCGGGCTCCTTCACAAACGAGTCGACGGTGCCCACCAGCACGCCCTCGGGGTACACGGCGTTGTAGCCCGAGGTTACCACCGTATCGCCGCGCACCAGCTTGTTCTGGCGCGGAATGTTGTCGAGCAGCACGTGGGTGGGGTCGTCGCCGAGCCAGCGAATGGTGCCGATGGTGCCGTCGCGCTGGATGCGGGCCGAGGTGCGGCTCTGCGAGTGCAGCACCGACGTGATGGTGGCGTAGTGCTCGGAAAACACCTTCACCCGGCCCACAATGCCCTCGGCCGAGACCACGCCCATGCCGTCGCGCACGCCATCGGCGCGGCCCACATTCAGGGTCAGGTAGTTATCCACGAGGCGCTGGGTGCTGCTCACTACCCGGGCCGGAATCAGCGGATAATCGGGGTCGCGGGTGGCGAGGCTGCGCAAACCCAGCAGCAGCGAATCGGGGCGGCCCAGCACGGCCAGCCGGGCGCGGGTGGTGCTGTCCTGGCGCACGGGCAGCGAGTCGGCGGTGCGGCCGCCCAAGTCGGCGGGGTAGAACTGCTGCCGGAGCCGGGCGTTTTCGCGCAGCAGCTCCTGGTTGATGTCGGCCAGCCGGAAATAATCCTGTACCTGGTTGCGCCATCCCAGCACTTGCCCTACGTAGGTGTTGGCCGAATTGAAAAACGCGGCCCGCTGGTAGGTGCTGTTGCGCACCAGCAAAAACAAGCTCAGCACTTCCAGCAACGCAAATACCAGGAAACCCCGGTAGCGGAACAGAAAGGCGAACAGGTTATTCATGGGTTAATTATGAATTTTGGATTTTGGATTCTGAATTATGACTTGCCCCAGGCTGATAATGCAACGCCGAACAATTCAAAATCCAAAATTCATCATTCATAATTAAACAAGCAGTACGCCCTTGAAGCCCTGAATATCGGCGAGGGCCTTGCCGGTGCCGCGCACCACGGCGCGTAGCGGGTCTTCGGCAATGTGGATAGGCAGCTTGGTTTTCACGGCCAGGCGCTTGTCGAGGCCGCGCAGCAGGGCGCCGCCGCCGGTCAGGTGGATGCCGTTTTCGTAAATGTCGGCCGACAGCTCGGGTGGGCTGATTTCGAGGGCCTTGAGCACGGCTTCCTCGATTTTGGCCACCGACTTGTCGAGGGCAATGGCAATTTCCGACGACGTAACCTTGATAACCTTCGGGATACCGGTCATCAGGTCGCGGCCGCGCACCTCGAAATCGGGGGGCGTTACTTCGAGCTCGGTGAGAGCCGCGCCCACTTCAATTTTGATGCGCTCGGCGCTCCGCTCGCCAATCAGCAGGTTGTGCTGGCGGCGCATGTAGTCGAGAATGTCCTGGTTGAACACGTCGCCGGCCGTTTTGATGCTCTGGTCGCACACGATACCCGAGAGGGCAATAACGGCAATTTCGGTGCTGCCGCCCCCGATGTCGATAATCATCGAGCCCACGGGCTGCTCCACATCAATGCCGATGCCGATAGCGGCGGCCATGGGCTCCTGAATCATCCAGACTTCCTTGGCGCCGGCGTGCTCGGCCGAGTCGCGCACGGCCCGCTTCTCCACTTCCGTAATGCCCGACGGAATGCAGATAACCATGCGGTGCGAGGGCTGAAACAGCCGGTTGCGGGTGTCAATCATCTTGATGAGCCCCTTAATCATCTCCTCGGCGGCGTGGAAATCGGCAATAACGCCGTCTTTCAGGGGCCGGATGGTTTTGATGTTGTCGTGGGTTTTCTCGTGCATCTGCTGCGCCTGCCGGCCCACGGCAATTACTTTATTGGTCGTGCGGTCTTTGGCGATGATGCTCGGTTCATCGACAACGATAACGCCGTTGTGGATGATGAGCGTGTTGGCCGTGCCCAGGTCGATGGCAATGTCGCTGGTAAAGAAGTTAAAGAAACCCATTGCGTAACGGCAAGTAAATGAGAGCGGACGGCGTGGCCCGTCAAAAGAAGGGCAAAAGTACGCAGGAATTTATAGGGATGAGAACTGCCAGCTTGAGGAATAGACGCCGACAGGTGGCAAACCGGGCCCAGGGCCAGCCGCACGAAGCTGAAGTGTAGCAGGCAGCGCCATCCGGAAGGCAAAAGGGTGCGAAGCATCTGCCCCGCACCCTACAACTTCGCCCGCCGTATTCTATTGCCTTGCTAACCCAAGTTGCGGGGTATAGCGGGGCCAAAAAAAAGGTCTGTTCGGCTTGAACAGCCTAGGTTTGAAGTATTCGACCCCTTCAAGCCCTGCCGACCATGCGCGAACAGACCGTTGCAATGTACTGTGTTCTCGATGATTTGATTCGTTTTACGCGTCCCGCCGGCAGCCCGCTACCGGCTTCGGGCCGCCGTTTGACCGATGCGCAGGTGCTGACCACGGCCCTGGTAGCGGCCCGCTTTTTTGGCGGCAACCTGGTGGTGGCCAAGCACTACA
>NZ_KB907805.1 GCF_000382225.1 Hymenobacter aerophilus DSM 13606 | reverse complement strand
AGCCGTTGCCTTTTCCCACACGCCCTTGTCGCGCCAGCGGGCAAAGCGCACGTACACCCGGTGCCAGTGGCCAAACTGCGCCGGCAGGTCCCGCCAGGGAGCTCCCGTGCGGCCCAGCCAAAGCACCGCTTCGACAAATCCGCGCGTGTCGGCAGCGGTGACCCCGCAACTCCCGGCTTGCCCCGGTAACAAAGGAGATAACTCGGCCCACATCTTGTCCGTCAATAGCGTGCGGTCTGCATTCATAGTCGATCAACAACTCCGTAATTGAGAACAGTTCCTAAGGTGCGGGCGCAGCTGGCCAAGTTTCGGCCCGAGGTGATTTTGCTGGAAGCCGAACCTAAAGAGCAGCCGCAGATAGATAGCCTGTATGCCTTGTATCAGAAAGGAACTCTGCGGCTGGAAGACCTGCCATTTGGGCGTGGTGAGCGGTACCAGATTGGGTTCGCGCTGGCCCGGCAACTCGGGCTGCCCAGCCCCAAGGGTGTCAATTACTTTACCTCAACGTCGCAAAGTCTGCTGAACAGTGGCACCAACATCGAAGCCTACACGCGGGACTTGCGGTTGTTGCAGACTACTTCCCGGCCACTAAGGGCCTCCGTGCAAAAGGACAGCCTTTCGCTCTACGATTACCTGGCGCTGGCCAACCAGCCCGAGCTGATTGGCTTGCTGCACCGCATGCAGTTCAATACCCCGGCTCAGGTGATGAACGGTAATTTCGCCGTGGGCGGCACTAATACGGCCGATTTGGGTAAGGTGGACACCGAATATATCGGAGCTCACTTCATCACCTTGTTTTACAATCGCAACCTCAAAATCTATTCGAATATTCTGCGGGCACAACAGCAAACTCGGGCCAAGCGGGTGATGCTGCTGTTCGGCCTGGCCCACGTGGGGGTGCTGGAAGAACTGTTTGCAGCCAATCCGGACTATGAGGTGGTGCATGCCGCGAAGTATCTGAAAACCAATAAGAAAAAGCTGTTGCGCTTAAAATAAGTGAGCCCGCTGGTCGGCCAGCTTGCTCCATCTGCCAGAATAGTACACCGGAACAGAAAGCCAGGCAACCAAAACCAGCCGCCGCGCATCTGCCCCAACATCATCCATCTTTTCAAGCTCCTTCCTATGAAAAACCTGCTCACCCTCGCCCTACTCTGGCTGCTGGCCCTGGTACCCGCCCTGGCCCAATCGGCCGCCGAAACCCGCCCGCTGGCCCCGTTCACAGCCATCGAAGTCAGCAACGGCATCGAGCTGAATCTGACCACCGGCGCCCAGCGCGTGGAGGCCACGGCTGAAACGGCCGAGTTGCTGGCCCGCCTTAAAACCGAGGTGCGCAATGGCGTGCTCAAAGTGTATTTCGACCGCGAGAAGGACGAGCAGCAGGGCCGCAAAAGCTACGTCCGCACCCTGCACGTCGAAGTAGCGGCTCCGCTCATCAATAAGCTCAGCGGCAGCAGCGGCGCCAAACTGACCGTGCCCGGCCCCTACGCCACCGACAAGCTGGCCGCCGACCTCTCGTCGGGGGCCTCGTTGGTAGCCGATTTTCGGGCCGCCACACTCGACCTTGACCTGAGCAGCGGCGCCACGGCCACGCTTACCGGTAAGGCGAAGGAGCTGAAAGTGGACGTGTCGAGCGGGGCTGAGTTCAAGGGCCGCACCCTGGAGGCCGCCGCCTGCGAGGCCAGCGCCAGCAGCGGCGGCAGCATCGCCGTGAACGTGCAGGAAAATCTGCAGGCCAATGCCAGCAGCGGCGGCGGCGTCAACTACAGCGGCCCGGCCAAAGTGCGCAAAACCACCAGCAGCGGCGGCAGCGTGCGCAGTCGGTAAATTATTCGCCGGCTCGTTCAACGTCGCGCCTCACCCCCCGGCCCCCTCTCCGAAAAAGGAGAGGGGGAGCCACGGCAACTCTTTCGGACAATAACGCTAACCATTCGTTGAACGCACCCCCTCTCCTTTTTCGGAGAGGGGGCCGGGGGGTGAGGCGCACCGTGGAAGGCGACCACAACTGGTCGTAAAAGGCCCAGAGCCTATCTAAACAACCCCTATGATTCTACTCGTTGACGACGATGTGGCCGTGCGAACTTCGCTCGGCCTGCTGCTGAAGCAGGCCGGCTACCAGACCCAGGCCGTGCCCGGCGCGGCCGAAGCCCTGGTCGCCGCCGAAACCACCTTGCCCCAGCTGGTGCTGCTGGATATGAACTTCGCGCTGGACACCAGCGGGGCCGATGGGCTGCAGCTGCTGGCCGAGTTCAAGCGGCGCTTCCCGGCCTTGCCCGTCGTGCTGCTGACGGGCTGGGGCAGCATTGCGCTGGCCGTGGAGGGTATGAAGGCCGGGGCCGCCGAGTTCCTGACCAAGCCCTGGAACAACGAGCATTTGCTGAGTACCATAGAAACTGTGCTGGCCCTGCACGCGCCCGAACCGGCCACCGAAACCGCCCTTACCCGCCGCCAGCTCGATGCCCGCTACGATTTCGGCGCCATTGTGGGTCAGGATGCGGGCCTGCTGCACGTGCTGCGGCAGGTGGGCCAGGTGGCGGCCACCGATGCCTCGGTGCTCATTGAGGGCGAGTCGGGTACGGGTAAGGAGCTGATTGCCGAGGCGTTGCACCGCAACAGCCCGCGCCGCCGCCAGCCGTTTGTGAAGGTGAATCTGGGCGGCATTTCGGCCTCGCTGTTCGAGAGTGAGCTGTTCGGCCACCGCCGCGGGGCCTTCACCGATGCCAAAACCGACCGCGTGGGCCGCTTCGAGCTGGCCCAGGGCGGTACCATTTTTCTGGACGAAATCGGCGAGCTGGACCTGGCCTCGCAAGTGAAGCTACTGCGCGTGCTCCAGGACCGCACCTACGAGGTGCTCGGCGACAGCAAGCCCCGCCGCCTCGACATCCGGGTGGTGTGCGCCACCAACCGCCGCCTGGCCGAAGAGGTGCGGGCCGGCCGCTTCCGCGAAGATTTGTTCTACCGCATCAACCTGCTCACGCTGCGCCTGCCCGCCCTGCGCGAGCGGCCCCAGGATATCGGGCTGCTGGTGCGCCATTTCGTGGAGCAGCTGCGCACGACTTACCTGCGCCCGGCCCTGCAGGTGGGCACCCGGGCCCTGCACTGGCTGCAGGAGCAGCCGCTGCCCGGCAACATCCGCGAACTGAAAAACGTGGTGGAGCGCGCCGTGCTGGTTTCAAGCCACGACGAGCTGACGCCCGACGACTTCCAGGCCCAAAATTTCGCCCTAACCGCGGCTGCAACTTCCGGCGAGTTGCCCGCTCCCGGCACCATGACGCTAGATGAAGTAGAGGAGCAGATGATTCGGCGCACGCTGGTCCACTACGAGGGCAACCTGAGTCGCGTGGCCCGCGCCCTGGGCCTGAGCCGCGGCGCGCTGTACCGCCGGCTGGAGAAGTACGGAATTGAGGTAGTGGGGACGTAAGGCATCAGAGAAAGTCTGTCATCCTGAGCGGAGCGAAGGACCTTGCACCATCATTACGGCTGGTGATGCAAGGTCCTTCGCTCCGCTCAGGATGACAGTATATTCACCCCAATTTTCCACCACCCATGTCCCTGCGCGTCAAATTCCTGCTGTTCGTGGTGCTGATTCATGCGGTGCTGATTGTGCTGGCGGCGCAGTTCATGCGCACCAACGCGCCGCTGTTTGTGGGGCTGGAGGTGCTGCTGCTCATCAGCATCGGGCTCACGGTGCAGCTGTACCGGGGCTTTGTGCGGCCGTTTGAGCTGATTGCGGCGGGCACGGCGGCCATGCAGGCCCAGGATTTCTCGCTGAAATTTGTGCCCGTGGGCCAGCGCGAAATGGACCAGCTGATTACCGTCTATAACCAGATGCTCGATGCGCTGCGCCGCGAGCGGGTAGGGCAGCACGAGAAAAGCCACCTGCTCGAAAGCCTGATTCAGGCCTCGCCGGCGGGCGTGCTGCTGCTTTCGTTTGAGGGCGAAATGGTGGGCGTGAATCCGGCCGCCGAGCGGCTGCTGGGCCGGCCCGCCGCCGAGCTGCTGGGCCAGCGCCCCGCCAATTTGCCCGGCGAGTGGGGCGCGGCCCTGGACCGGCTGCGCGAAACCGAGCCCCAGGTGGTGCGCCTCTCGGGCCTGCACACCTACCGCGCCAGCTGCTCGCACTTCCTCGACCGCGGCTTTTCGCGCCGGTTCATCGTGCTCGAAGAGCTGACCCGCGAGTTGATGGCGCAGGAAAAACAGGCCTACGAGCAGCTCATCCGCATGATGTCGCACGAGGTCAATAACTCCATCGGGGCCATCAACTCGCTGCTGCACAGCTTCCGGCACTACGCGCCCCAGCTCGCGGCCGCCGACCAGCCCGATTTTCGCGAGGCCCTGGAGGTGGCCATCCAGCGCAATACTAACCTGGTGGAGTTTACGGCCGGTTTCGCTCACCTCGTGCGCCTGCCACCCCCGCGGCCCCAACCCACCGATGTGCACGAGCTGCTGCGCCACCTGGCCCGGCTGCTGCACCTGCCCGCCCAGGCCCGCCACATCCAATGGCACACCGAACTGGCCGAAGAGCCGCTGCTGGTCAGCCTCGATGCCCAGCAGCTGGAGCAGGCGCTGCTCAACATCGGCAAAAACGCCCTCGAAGCCTGCCCCGAAAACGGCAACGTGTGGGTCAGCACCCAGCTCAGGCCGCCCCGGCTCGTCATCGAAAACGACGGCCCCGGCCTGAGCCCCGAGGTGCAGCGCCGCCTGTTCACGCCCTTTTTCAGCACCAAGCGCGACGGCCAGGGCATCGGCCTGCTGCTCACCCGCGACATTCTGCTCCAGCATAATTTCCGCTTCAGCCTGGCCACCGAAGCCAGCGGCCGCACCGCGTTTACGATTTGGTTTTGAAGAAGTCCTGAGATGATGGAATGACGTTCTTCCGTCCTCCAGCCCTTACCTTTACCGCATGAAAATTATTGATACGAACGACGAGGGACTGCGCACCCTTATTCACGACTATCCGCGGGTAATTGCCAAGTTTACGGCCGAAGATTGCGCCGTCTGCAAGCTGCTGGCGCCGCCCTTCAATAAGTTTGCGCTGGAAGACGAATACGAGCATACGCTGTTTCTGCGCCTCGATGTAAACGAAAACCCGGTGGCCCGCAAGCTGATGGATACCCGCGTGGCGCCTTTTTTCGTGACGTATTGCCGCGGCCGCCTCAGCGAGTGCGACACGCTGACTACCGAAGAGGGCGTGCAAACCATGCTGCAACACCTACAAACCTGCACCGATACCGCTGCTGAATAGGACGAAGCGAACTGCACCGGCTCATGTTCTTTCTGCTTTCCAAGCTGCTCGATTTCCTGCTTTCGCCGGCCCTCTGGATTGTGGGGCTGCTGCTGGCGGGCCTGCTGTGGCGGCGGCGCCGGCTGTTGTGGGCTTCTACGGGGCTGCTGCTGCTCTTTACCAACCCGTTTCTGGCCAATGAGGCCCTGCTGGCCTGGGAGCGGCCGCCCGTTACGCTCCAACAGCTCGGCACCGGATACGACGCAGGCATCCTGCTTACCGGCATCACCGACGTGCACAAGTCGCCCCACGACCGGGTGTACCTGAGCGCTGGGGCCGACCGGCTGGTGCACACGCTCTGGCTCTGGCGGGCCGGCCGCATCCGCCGCATCATCATCTCGGGCGGCTCGGGCGCGGCCTTCGATTCGGTGGCCCGCTCCGAGGCCCAGGCCCTGCAGACGCTGCTGCGCCTGGCTGGCGTGCCCCGGCAAAGCATTCTGCTCGAAACCCGCAGCCGCAATACCCACGAAAACGCCGTTTTCACCAAAGAGCTGCTGGCCCAACACCCCGAAATCCGGCGCACCGTGCTCATCACTTCCGCCTTCCACATGCGCCGGGCCGAAGGCTGCTTTGCCAAAGTCGGCCTGCACCCCGCCACGTTCCCGGCCGCCTACTATTCCGTCGACCGGCGTTACTCGCCCGCCTCGCTGCTGCTGCCCGCCGAGGAGCCGCTGCGCCTGTGGGCCATCCTGCTGCACGAAATGGCCGGCTATGCCGTGTATAAGGTGCTGGGGTATCTGTAATAGATGAGATGGTGAAATAGTGAAATGGTGAGTTGCTGTTTCAGAAGACCTGACTGCGCTATTTTGCGCAATCAAGCCTTCTGAAACAGCAACTCACCATTTCACTATTTCACCATCTCACCTTACGCCACCCACACCGTTTTCTGGTTGACGAACTCGCGGATGCCCAGGTGCGACAGCTCGCGACCGTAGCCCGATTTCTTGATGCCGCCGAAGGGCATTTCGGGGCTCGATTTGACGAGGCTGTTGACGAAAACGGCCCCCGCCTGCACCCGGCGGGCCAGCTGCTCGCCGCGCTGCACGTCGCGGGTCCAGACGGAGCCACCCAGGCCGAAGCGCGAGTCGTTGGCCAGTCGGATGGCATCGTCGGCGTCGCGGGCTTCGAGCACCAGGGCCACGGGGCCGAAGAACTCCTCGGTGTAGGCGCGCTGGCCGGGCTGCACGTTGCTCAGAATCATGGGGTCGAATTGGGCACTGCCGACTTCGGGCTGGCCGCCCGCCAGCTCCACTTTCGCGCCCTGCTTCACCGAATCCTCCACCTGCTGGGTTAGCTCGTCGGCTAAGTCGGGGCGGGCCAGGGGGCCGTAGTCGGTGCCTTCTTCGAGCGGGTCGCCGTAGTGCAGGACCTGCAGGTGCTCTTTCATTAGGGCAATGAACTCCTTGATAACCGGTTTCTCGACGATGAAGCGCTTGGCGGCAATGCAGCTCTGGCCCGAGTTAATCATGCGGGCCTGGGCGGCGGTTTTGGCGGCCAGCGGCAGGTCGGCGTCGGCCAGCACCACAAAGGCGTCGGAACCGCCCAGCTCCAGCACGGTTTTTTTGATGTGTTTGCCCGCGGTGGCCGCCACGGCCGCCCCGGCCGGCTCCGAGCCGGTCAGCGTGACGGCCACCACGCGGTCGTCGGCAATGAGCTTATCCACCAAATCGGAGCCGATGAGCAGGGTGCGGAACGTGGCCGGCGGGAAGCCCGCGTCGTGGAAGATCTGCTCCAGCGCCAGCGCGCACTGCGGCACGTTGGAGGCGTGTTTGAGCAGGCCCACGTTGCCCGCCATCAGGGCCGGGGCGGCAAAGCGCACCACCTGCCAGAACGGGAAATTCCAGGGCATTACGGCCAGCACTGCGCCCAGCGGCTCGTAGGCAATAAAGCTGCGCTCAGCCTCGGTTTCAATGAACTCATCGGCCAGAAATTCGGCGGCCCGGTCGGCGTAGAAGTCGCAGCACAGGGCGCACTTGTTGGCTTCGGCGCGGCCGTCGGCCAGGGGCTTGCCCATTTCGATGGCCATGAGGCGGGCCAGCTCGCCGGCCCGCTCGCGCAGCAGGTCGGCCGCGCGGTGCATCAGCTGGGCGCGGTGCTCAAACGAAGTCGTGCGCCACTCGGCAAAAGCGGCGTGCACTTCGCCTACTATTTGCTCGGTTTGGGCCCAGCTGAAGGCATCGAACTGCCGCTCGGTGCGGCCGGTGTAAGGATTGAGGGAGGCAATGGACATACAAGCAGAACAGTAGGGTGGAGGAGATGCCGGCCGGCCACAGGGCCGCCGCCGGCTGGTAAGAAGAAAAGGAATTTCAATAAGTAATTGGTAAATAAGCCACTGGCTGATATGTTTGCCAGCCGGGGCCCGCTGCCGAAGGCTTGGCTGGCCCGGCAACTTCCGGGGCCCGCCGGGCGTACGCAAGGCAAACTACCGCTTACCTGTTCCGGCGCAACGCTTTTTCGGCTCTGAGCCCGGCGAATTGTCGGTTTATGCCGTACTTTCGCTTCATCTGCCGGACTGGCTGTGCTACGCCTTTCCACCGTCCTTAGTTGCTGCTTGTGCCTGCTCCTCCTCCCGATTCCGTTGCCCTGGAAACCGAACTGCTGCTCGTGCAACGCCTGCGCGACCGCGACGAAGGGGCCATGACCATTTTCTACGATAAATATTCGGCCGCTCTCTACGGTGTGATTCTGCGCATCGTCAAGAAAGAGGAAACGGCCGAGGACGTGCTGCAGGAGGCGATGGTGAAAATCTGGCATTCCTTTCCCTCGTACGACGCCGGCAAGGGCCGTTTGTTTACCTGGGTGATGAATGTGAGCCGGAATCTGGCCATCGATAAAATCCGTTCCAAGCAGTACCGCGTAGGTAGTCGCACGCAGCCGCTGGAGGATAGTTCGGCGGCCCTGCGTCTGGCCGCCGATTCCTCTTTCCGGCCCGAACACATTGGCTTGCAGGAAATGACGCGGCAACTGAATCCGGATCAGCGCCAGATTGTGGACCTGCTTTATTTCGGCGGATTTACGCAAAGCGAAGTGGCAGAAGAACTCAATCTGCCCCTGGGAACGGTGAAAACCCGCGCCCGGGCGGCCATCAAGGTACTCTCTAAACTGGTCCGGTAATCATGGACGTGCAGCACTACATCGAATCGGGCATCCTCGAAGAATACGCCCTGGGCGTGCTCAGCGCCGATGAACGCGCCGAAGTCGAGCAGGTGGCCGGCCACGAGCCGGCCGTAGCCCGCGAGCTGGCCGCCATCGTCAGCGGCCTCGACGCCTACGCCGAAGCGCACGCCGTAACGCCGCCCGCCGCCCTGCGCGAGCGGGTTCTGCAGGCCTGGGAAGACTCCATCCGTGAAACCGAACCGGCCGCTACGCCGGTGGCCGCCCCGGCCATGCCCGCCGCCCCGGCGGCCCCCCGCATGACTGTTGCGCCAACCGAGCCGGCCGCAGCTTCGGTGCCGGCCGAAGGCGAAGCCGTGGTGCGCCAGTTGCCGGCCGCCGCCAGTGCCGGCCGCACCCGCTGGCTGATTGCCGCTTCGATTGCGCTGCTGCTGGTGAGCGGGCTGGGCAACTACCTGCTGTATAACCGGCTCAAGAAAACCGAAAACTCGCTGGAACTGGCCCAGGCCGAGCAGTCGCGCTACGCGGCCACCCAGCAGGCGGCCCTCAATGAGCGCGACCAGCAGCTGGCCATTCTGCGCAACCAGTCGTTTAAAGCCGTCGAGTTGAAGGGCACGCCCAAGGCGCCCGAGGCGCTGGCCCGCGTGTACTACAACGCCAGCACCAAGGCCGTGTACGTGGATGTGCGCAACCTGCCCGCCCTGCCCGAAGGCAAGCAGTACCAGCTCTGGGCCCTCGACAACGGCCAGCCCGTAGATGCCGGCATGCTGAACACCGACACCGCCACCGGCGACAGTATTCAGCAGATGAAAAACATTGCCAGCGCCCAGGCCTTTGCCATGACGGTCGAGGACATCGGTGGCAAACCCGCCCCAACCATGAGCACGCTCACGGTGATTGGCAACATCTGATGATAATTAGTAATTAAGAATTAGTAATTAAGAGTTGATTCTGTGGTTACAGGGTGTCCTTTTGGCAATCACCTTGTTTCCAGCGAATAATTCTTAATGGCTAATTCTTAATTCTTAATTAATTCAAAGTGCACGGTACCATTTTCACGCTTCTCAAGCGCTACGTTCAAACCCAGTACGACCACAGCGCCTGGGTGCGGCTGCTGGAAGCCTCCGGCCTGTCGGCGGCCGAATTCAACCACAAAAGCGTGTACCCCGACGAGCACATGTACCGGCTCATCGGCGAAGCCGCCACCATGACCGGCCTTTCGGCCGACGAGCTACACGAGAAGTTCGGCGAGTATCTGGTGCCCGACCTGATGTACATGTACCAGAAGCTGCTCGACCCCAACTGGACGACGCTCGACATGCTGGAGCACACCGAAAACACCATGCACCGGCAGGTGCGCGCCGAGCACGCCGAAAACAACCCGCCGGTGCTGCACGTCACGCGCCTCTCGCCCGACGAGCTGTTCATCGATTATGTGTCGGGGCGGCGGATGGGGGCGCTGGCCGTGGGCATGGTGCGCGGCGTGGCCAGCTACTACAACGAGGCCGACCGCATCGAGGTGGAGCCCACGACGAGCGAAAACGGTGAGCACGTCCGCATTCGGGTGCGCCGGATTGGCTAACGTAGCCGGCGGCTGTTAACTGAACCGTTGGCCGGCCGGCGGGTTGTACCTTGACGGCTTTCTTCTCCCACTCACTTTTTGCGCTTTCCGCATGGATTCCACCTACTACAACCCCGCCGACCTGGCCAAATTCGGCAACATCACAGAGTGGCAGCCCGAAATGGGCAATAAGTTTTTCGCCTACTACGCCGAGGTGTTCAAGGACGGCGCCCTGACCGAGCGCGAAAAAGCCCTGATTGCCCTGGCTGTAGCCCACGCCGTGCAGTGCCCCTACTGCATCGATGCCTACACCACCGACTCGCTGCAAAAAGGCGCCGATGAGGCCCAGATGATGGAAGCCGTGCACGTAGCCGCCGCCATCAAGGGCGGAGCCGCTTTGGTGCACAGCGTACAGATGATGAACAAAGCCAAAGAGTTGAGTATGTAAATCACTGATTTTCGCTGATTAATCGTGATTTCACTGATTTCTATGTTCCTGATTTAGGACGTTGATTTAGTAGCTGATATGATTGATGAGCGTTATGCGCATTCAGCTCTGACGGAGAATATTATTGGGTGTGCTATGCGGGTGCATAGTGCATTGGGTAATGGATTTCCGGAGGTTGTGTATCAGCGGAGCCTGGCCCTGGAAATGACTGCTTCGGGCCTGCGTTTCCAGCGGGAGTTGGACCGCGCAGTGTATTACCGGGATGAAGTGGTGGGAACCAGGCGAGTTGACTTTTTAGTGGAGAATGCAGTGCTCATCGAGCTGAAAGCTACCCACGAGCTCACCGAACTGCACCACGCTCAGCTCATTAATTACCTGACTGCCTTTCGGCTCACCACCGGGCTGCTCATCAACTTCGGCGAGAAGAGCCTCCGCTATAAACGGTTCATCAAAACTCACCCAGCAAACTAAAGGGCGTCTCCAGACGGTCAAAAAATCAGCGCAATCACGATTAATCAGCGAAAATCAGTGATTAAAGAATCAACGCAATCACAGTTAATCAGCGAAAATCAGCGATTTATGAAATCTCTTCAGGCCCGCCACGCTCCTCTTTCTGATACCGGCTACCAGCTGACGGTGCTCACCGAAGCCGAGGCGGCGGGGGCGCGGCTGCCGGCGTTCGGGCAGAAACTGCGCGAAGCCGGGCTGCTGCCGCTCCGGCCCACGGCCCTGCAAACCATGCAAATCAATGTGGGGCGCATGTGCAACCAGGTGTGCAAGCACTGCCACGTCGATGCCGGGCCTGACCGCAAGGAAATCATGACCCGCGAAACCATGCAGCAGTGCCTCGATGCGCTGGCGCAGACCGATATTGCGGTGGTGGACCTGACGGGCGGCGCGCCCGAGATGAATCCCGATTTCCGCTGGCTGGTAGAGCAGATTTCGGCCCTGGGCCGCCGCACCATAGTGCGCTGCAACCTCACCATCATCGTCGCCAACAAGAAGTACTACGACCTGCCGGAGTTTTTCGCCCGGCACAACGTAATGGTGGTGTCGTCGTTGCCGCACTTCTCGGCCGGCCGCACCGATGCGCAACGCGGCGAGGGCGTGTTCGAAAAGTCGATTCGGGCGCTGAAAATGCTGAACGCCGTGGGCTACGGCCAGCCCGATTCGGACCTGACCCTGGACTTGGTGTACAACCCCTCGGGGGCGTTTCTGCCCGGCTCGCAGGCCTCGCTGGAGCGCGAGTTCAAGCAGCGGCTGGGGCGCGAGTTCGGCATCGTATTCAACAACCTGCTCACCATCACCAACCTGCCGGTGAGCCGTTTTCTGGAGTACCTGCTTGAAAGCGGCAACTACGAAAAGTACATGCAGCAGCTCGTAGACGCCTACAACCCTACGGCGGCGGCCAACGTGATGTGCCGCAGCACCCTGAGCGTCGGCTGGGACGGCCAGCTCTACGACTGCGACTTCAACCAGCAGCTCGATTTGCTGGTCAGTGGCACGGCCCCCAAGCACATCCGCGACTTCGACGCGGGGCTGCTGCAGGACCGTAACATCGTCATCAACCAGCACTGCTACGGCTGCACGGCCGGGGCCGGCTCCAGCTGCGGCGGCGCCACCACGTAGGCCGGCGCGCGGGGCCTGCTGAACCGCCGGGCGCTGGCGGTTTGTTGCGTGGTAGCCCGCTGCCGGGGCTTCCCACAACTTATTCGATACCTATGCGACGCGTTACTTTTCTGGTTGAACAGCTGCTGCGCGGCCGCCGGCTGCTGGCGCTTGGGCTGCTGGTGCTGCTGGCCGGCACCGTAGCCTGCGGTCAGCAGCGCCCCGCCGCCGACCATTCCAGGTCGGCCTACGACCGGATGCTAAGTTTGCTCTACAAAAACACCGTGCCCACCATTCAGCCTAAGGCCCTGGCCACGCTGCTGCATGAGGAGCCGGTAAGTGGCCGCGGCAACGTGCTGCTGCTCGACACCCGCAGCCCGGCTGAGTACCAGGTCAGCCACCTGCGCGGCGCCCGTTTTGTGGATTTCGACAGCTTCCGAAAGCTCGATCTGAAGGACGTGGCCCGCACCCGGCCGGTGGTGGTGTACTGCACGGTGGGCGCCCGCAGCGAGCAGGTGGGCACGTGGCTGCGCGAGCAGGGCTTCCGCGACGTGCGCAACCTCTACGGCGGTATTTTCCAGTGGATGAACGACGGTCAGGCAGTGGTAAACGCCCAGGGACCCACCACCGATGTGCACCCGTACTCGGTGCTGTGGCGCCCCTGGCTGAAAACCGGCAACCCGGTGTACGAGGCGAAAAAGTAAGTTGACTTACGCCTCTCGGCACATTTCTCCACGCACTTACTGAGCTATTTACCCGTTGAATTCGCTTATCATCTTTGCCCGGCACCCCGAGCTCGGGCGCGTAAAAACCCGGCTGGCCGCCGGCATCGGCAGCGAGGCGGCGCTGGCTGCCTACCGGACGCTGCTGACCCACACCCGCGCCGTGGTGGCGCCGCTACCAGTGCACAAAACGGCCTGGCTGGTCGGGGAAAACAGTGCTACGGCGGCCGCCAACTGGACTGGTTTCGAGCAGCTTCCGCAACCCGCCGGCGACCTGGGTCAGAAAATGCAGGCCGCGTTTACGCATGATTTCGCCCGTCCCGTCGAAGCCGCCGTCATCATCGGTACCGACTGCCCGGGCCTGCTGACGGCCCATCTGGAGGAAGCCTACGCGGCCCTGCAAACCCACGACCTGGTACTGGGGCCGGCTGCTGATGGCGGGTATTATCTGCTGGGCATGAATCGGCTGCATCCTGAACTCTTCGCCAACAAGCCCTGGAGCACCGCCACCGTGCGGGCCGAAACCCTGGCCGACGCCGCCCGGCTGAACCTGCGGGTGCACCTGCTGCCCGAGCTGCAGGACTTGGACACGGTGGACGATTTGCGCAGCTGGCACCAAAACCCGGCTTCGGCCACCGGCCCCGCACTGCCCCACGCTCCGCAGCAGCCGGCCCGCTAAACCACTGAAGTTTCCGAAACTTCCGGCCCTCGGAGTCGGCCCTGCCGGAAATCGAGCAGCAGCACGGCCAGCACCACGCCATACTCCAGGGCCACCAGCCCCAGACTTTCGGTGTAGGCCGTGGTCCGGTAGGCGGCGTACGACAGCCCAATCATGCCCGACCACACCAGCGCGTAGCGAGCCCGCGTGAAGCAGCTCAGCAGCACCAGCGGCGCCAGGTACCACGGATGCACAGTAGTGGCCAGCAGAAAATACAACGTAAGCAGCAGCAGCAGCGCCCGCGGCAGCGTGGCCCAGGTGGGGCGCCGCTCGGTGGCGGCTAGCAGCAGTCCGCCCGTAGCCGTCAGTAGTGCCAGCGCAGGCCCAAGCAGGGCAATCTGGTTGTAGCCTGAGAGCCACTGTCCGGCCGCCCGGGCCAGGTAATATATGCTGGCGTTGAACTCGAAGGAGCGGAAGTACAGGTTCAGGCTACGCCCGATGTTCTCGACCAACTCCAGGCTCAGAAACGGCATAAACAACGCCGCCAGCACCACCGCCAGCGCCAGTCCAAAGCGGAGTAGCCGGGGCCACGGCAGGCGGCGCAGCAGCAGCGGCAGCACCAGCAGCGGCAGCAGCTTCGTAGCCACGGCCAGCGCCAGTGCGGCGCCGCCCGCCGCCGCTCGGCCCCGCGCCAGCAGCCACAGCATCAGTAGCAGAAAGCAGCCCACCAGCCCCTCGAAGTGCAGGTTGCCGGTCAGCTCCACCATAACCAGCGGATTCAGCAGGTACCACAGCGCCCGTTTTGGCGGCTGCCCGAACTGCCGCAGCAGCGCCAGCAGCAGCCCGGCCGTGGCCGCTTCGGCCAGCAGCAACAGCACCCGCAACGCCACCACAAAGCCGCGCTCTGAATCCGGAAACAACCACGCGGCCAGCCCGAATACCGCCTGATCGACGGGCGGGTACACCGAGTAGTAGTGGGGCGAGTTGAGGCGGGGGTAGATGGTTGCCAGTTGTTGATTGTGCGTTTCCGCTGCTGAATTAGGGCCCGTCAGCTCGTCCGGGCGGTAGCGGTAGGGGTTCTGGCCCTGACTGAGCAACAGGCCGTCCCAGCGGAAGCGGTGGTAGTCGTCGGACAAAGCAGGCAGGGCGGGCAGCCAAAGCAGGCGCAGGAGTAGCGCCGCCAGCAGCCCCTGGCGCAGCGGCAGGCCCGTTTTCAGCAGCCAGACATACAGCCCGAACGCCAGCACCAGCAGCCCCGCCAACTGCCCAAACGCCGGCCGCGGTGTCGCGTACGCCAGCAGCCCGTAGGCGGCGGCGCTCAGCAATAGGGCGGCGAGGTGGGCGGGTTTCATATTGAGAGACTGAATTGGTAAAGGAGCGTCATTCAGAGCGAAGCGAAGAATCTTGCTCGGGCTGCGTTGCACGGTTCGTTCAACGATTCACGCGAGATTCTTCGCTTCGCTCTGAATGACGTTCTTCTGTTCCTAAGCTCCAAGTCCCTCAATCAGGCGTGGCGGAGCGAGTAGTAGAACACCAGCCCGTAGCCGGTGGCCAGCAGCAGGTGGGTGGGCAGCAGGCCGTACTCGTGCAGGTAGAGGCCGGCCCCGATGCCGAACAGGAAGTAGGCGGCCAGCAGGCCTTCGAGCAGCGTGAGGCCGCCCAGCAGCCGGCTGGTGCGGTAGCGGCGGTTGCGCCAGCTGCCTGCGCCGGCCGCTTTGCTGGCCCCCGAGCCCAGCTTCGGCGTGCGGATAAACGCGCTACGCTGGCCCAGCAGCCCCAGCAACACGGCCCGGGAGTTGTGCAGGCTCAGCCCCATTGAAAACGCCAGAAACAGCAGCAACTGCCCCGCGAAGCCCATCGGGGCCGGCCGCGTGCGGGCCACCTGCTGCCAGGCGGTGCGGAAATAGAACGTGAGCGGCACCAGCGCCAGCAGGAAAAACGCGGCCAGATAGAACACCGGCCGCAGCTGCTCGGCCCCCAGCGCCCGCACAAATACCAGCGGCACGCTCAGCACGGCCATCAGCAGAATGGCCAGAAATACGGCGCTGTTGAGCAAATGGAACGTGGCGTGCAGCCGGGTGCCAAGCGGCTGCTTCGAGCGCCACACCTGCCCCAGGTGCTTGCGGGCCGTTTCGGCCGCGCCCTTGGTCCAGCGGAACTGCTGCGACTTGAGCGCGTCCATGGTAATCGGCAACTCGGCGGGGGCGGCGACCTGAGGCAGGTAGTGGAAGTGCCAGCCGCGCAGCTGGGCGCGGTAGCTCAGGTCGAGGTCTTCGGTGAGCGTGTCGGCGTGCCAGCCGCCGGCGTCTTCGATGCAGGCGCGCCGCCAGATACCGCCCGTGCCGTTGAAGTTCAGGAAGTGCCCGCCCGCCTGCCGGCCCACCTGCTCCACGAAAAAGTGCGCGTTCAGCCCGAAAGCCTGCAATTCGGTCAGCAGCGAGTAATCTTCGTTGAGGTGGCCCCAGCGCGTTTGTACCACGCCGGTGCGGGCGCTGTCGGGGCCGAAAAAGTGCGGTACCGTCTGGCGCAGGAAATCAGGCTTGGGCAGGAAGTCAGCGTCGAAAATGGCCACCAGCTCGCCTTCGGTGCGCGTGAGGCCGTAGGCCAGCGCGCCGGCCTTGAAGCCGGTGCGCTCAGTCCGCCGCTCGTGCGTAATGTGCAGGCCCCGGGCGGCGTGGTGCTGCACACGGGCCGCGGCCAGAGCCACGGTTTCGTCGGTCGAATCGTCGAGCACCTGCACGTGGAGGCGGCCGGCAGGGTAGTTGAGGGCGGCGCAGGCGTCGATGAGGCGCTCGACTACAAATGGCTCGTTGTAGAGCGGCAGCTGCACCGTCAGGGTCGGCCACTCGGCGGGGGCCGGGGGGACGGGCGGCACGGGAGCGGCGTACACCCGCCGGGCCAGCCGCGTCAGTTGCCATTGCGTGAGGCTGAACCCCAGCAGCAGCAGCAGGCACAGGCCGTACACTGTTATCAGCAGAATTTGCAGAGCAAGCATTTAGGGGTGAGCGGGTGAGGAGGTGATGGGGTGAGGAGGTGATGGGGTGAGGAGGTGATGGGGTGAGGAGGTGATGGGGTGAAAAGGTGGGTTGTCATTCTGAGCGGAGCGAAGAATCTCGCGTGCCAAAGTAAATCCTAACGTCAGGAGCCACTAATGCACGCGAGATTCTTCGCTCCGCTCAGAGTGACAACCTACCTTTTCACCCCATCACCTCCTCACCAACTTCACAAATACCGAAAAATCGTCCAGAGAATCTTGTAGCCGGCGCCCAGGGTGCCTTTCACGGTGCCCGACACCTTGCTGACCCCGATTCGGCGACGGTAGCGCACGGGCACTTCGGCGGAGCGCAGCCCGAGCTTGGCGGCCTTGAGCTGCATCTCCACCGTCCAGCCGTAGGTGGTATCCTGCATGCCGATACGTTGCAGCGCCTCGCGCCGGATTGCCCGAAACGGGCCCAGGTCGGTGAAGCGGGCGCCGTAGAACCAGCGCAGCAGGCTAGTGGCCAGCCAGTTGCCAAATAGCTGCTGGGGCAGCATCGAACCACTTTCCCGCTCGCCCAGGGCCCGCGAGCCAATCACCATATCGGCCTCGCCCGTTATGATGGGCTGCACCAGCGCCGTCATGTCGGCGGGGAAATCGGAGTAGTCGCCGTCGAGAAACACGATGATGTCGGCCTGCTCGGCTGCGGGGCGGGCGAAGGCGTGGGCCATGCCGGCCAGGCAGGCGTAGCCGTAGCCGGGGCGGGGCTCGCGCAGCACGGTGGCCCCGGCGGCGGCGGCCACGGCCCCGGTCTGGTCGCGCGAGTTGTTATCGACTACCACCACCTCGCGCACCAGTCCGGCCGGAATTTCGGCCAGCACGCGGCCAATGGATTGCTCCTCGTTGAAAGCGGGAATGATAACGTCGATGAGCATGCAGAAAACGGGGAGGAGGGAGGGGGCCAGCCCGCAGTAAGCGCCCGGCCGCTTCCGGGCAAACGGCTGCCGGCCCCAAAAGCGGTGCAAAGATGCACAGATGCCCCGGCTTCTGCCGGGCTACGGCTGCGCTTGCGGCAGGCTGGCCGGGCGGCGGGGCGCATCGGCAGTTTTGGCCTACTTTTACGCCGGCCCGCTGTTGGGCTGAACCGGCGCAACCCCGCGCCCCGCTACCGGCCCCCGCGCCGCCCTCATCCTATGCTCCAGATTGGCGACCAGGCCCCTGATTTTTCCCTGCCCACCGCTACCGGCGACACATTTCGCCTGAGCGATTTGCGCGGCCAGCGCAGCGTGGTGCTCTACTTCTACCCCCGCGACAACACGCCCGGCTGCACCACCCAGGCCTGCTCGTTCCGCGACGAATACCAGGATTTCCAGGACCTCGGGGCCGAAGTAGTAGGCGTCAGTTCCGACTCGGAAGCCTCGCACCAGCAGTTCGCCGGCAAGCACCGCCTGCCCTTCCCGCTGCTCGCCGACACCGACGGGCAAGTGCGCAAGCTCTACGAGGTGCCCCGCGCCCTGCTGGGCCTGCTGCCCGGCCGCGTCACGTTCGTTATCGATGAGCAGGGCGTTATCCAGTACATCTTTAACTCGCTGAGCAACGCCGCCGACCACGTCAGCAAAACCAAGGAAGTGTTGACGAAACTGGCGAAGAGCTAAGGAAGCTGAGAGGAAGCAAGAAAAGTGAGGCGGGCTGACAATCGTTGCAACGATTGTCAGCCCGCCTGTTTCGTGCTGGTGCCGGGCACACTCAGCTCAATATCCGCAGCGAGTCGGCCGAAATGAGCGGGGAGGCCTGGTAGCGGTTGTCGCGGGGGCCATTTTCTAGGTTGAGCACGCCGCGGGGGCAGGCCGTGGAGCACATGCCGCAGCCCACGCAGGAGGCCCGGATGATGGGCTCGCCACGCTGGGCGTACTGCTTCACATCAATGCCCATTTCGCAGACGTTGGAGCAGTTGCCGCACGAGATGCACTGGGCGCCGTTGGTGGTGATGCGGAAACGCGAGAAGTGCTTCTGGAGCAGCCCCAGGTAAGTGGCCATCGGGCAGCCAAACCGGCACCACACCCGCGCCCCCATCAACGGGTAAAACCCCACCCCAATCACGCCCGAAAACACCGAGCCGATGGCGAAACCGTAGGCCTGGCTCAGCGGCTGGGTGATGCCCTCCAACGCCGGCACCGCGCCCGAAGCGCCCACCCACAACAGGGCGGTCAGCAGTACAATGAGTACCAGCACAGTGTAAATGATGCGCACTTCCCACTTCCAGGCGGTGCGGCTTTTGTCGGCGAGCTGGCGGTAGGGGTCGCCGGCGGTTTCGGCCAGGCCGCCGCAGCCGCACACCCACGAGCAGTACCAGCGCTTGCCGAAAAAGTAGGTGAGCACCGGCACGCCCACGAAGGAAATGACGGCCGTCCAGAACACCATGAACACGCCCAGCCCCGGCCCGCCATCCTTCAGCAAATAGCTTACGGTACCCGGAAACAGGTATTCCTGCTTGAGGGGCCAGAAGTAGCTGAAGTAGAACTCGGGCCGCTGGAAGGCCAGCAGCAGCCCCGGCAGCAGGAAGGCAAACCCCAGCTGAAAGAATATCAGCGAGCCGGTGCGGATGAGGTGGTAGGGCGAGTGGCGGTACTTCCAGAGCGCCCGGCCGCCCATCAGCAGAATGGCCAGCGTGTAGAAGGTGCCGTAGAGAAACCACTGGTCGGAGGGCCGGTTGCGCAGCCACTGGCTGACCGGGTCGAGGGCGTGGACGAGCTGGTTGAGCGGCCCGAAATTACCCTGGTCGTCGGGGTTGCTGAACCAGTAGAGGATGACGTAGAAGCCGGTGAGCACGATGCCCGTAATCCAGGCCACGGCCCCGCGGCTGGTGCTGGCCCGCAGCCACAGGTTGTGGTGGTGCACGCCCGGCGGTCGGCGGCCGTATTTCCAGGCGGCCCAGCCCAGCGTACCGGCGCTGATGAGCGCCAGCGCCGCGTAAAAGCAGGCGTGCGCCCGGTAGGCGTCGGCATCGAAGGCAGCGGGCAGCAGCAGCAACAGCCCCAGCGCCACCAGCGTCAGCAGCAGCTTTTCGGTGCCCACCACCTCGGGTAGCGGCGCGTCGGCGGTGAGGGTTTGGGCAGAAGTCATTTGGTAGTGCTTGGTTGAAAGAGCGTCATTGCGAGCAGCGCGAAGCAATCCGGGGGAATCACGAGCAAAGTTCTGTGAGGAGGAGGCCTCTTAAATAGCCGCGCTGAATAGGAGCTTTTCGCTTGAAAATACGTGTCATTTTGCCCAGCCAGATTGCTTCGCGCTGCTCGCAATGACGTTCCTTTCCCCACTTCTCACTTCTCACCTCTAATGATGGTGGTGGCCGTCGTTGGGCTTGCCGAACAGGTTGAGCACCGAGCCGAAGATGTAGAGGCCCAGCCAGCACCAGTACAGGTACAGGTAGCCTTCGGGGCGGGGGTAGTCGAGCAGGTGAATAATGAGCTGGGCGGCCCCGCTCATGATGGCGCCCACCACGGCAATGTACTGGAAGCTGTTGAGGGCGCTGGGATGGTAAAGCTTGTTGAAATCCATGCGGAAAGGGGAAAATAAAGGCAAGAAAGGCCGCTGAGCTATACGCGGAACAGGCCCTTACGGCGGCGCAGCTGCACCGCGTGCTGCGGAAACCGCTGGTTGAAGCTGGCCACAATCACCTTCTCGTACTGGCGAAAAAACTCGGGGTCGAAGTTGGCGGCGCCCAGGTTGGCCAGCACTTCGGTAACGGGTGTGCCGGCCCGCAGCCAGGCGGCCCAGGTGTCGTGGCGCTGGCGCAGGCCCAGCACGTTCAGGCCCGTTACGGCCAGCGTATCAGCCCGGAAGTTGATGCGCAGCAGGGCCTCGCGGGTGGGGTGCTGCCAGCAGAAACTGTGCTCGTGGGGCACGGGTTCGGCGGGCACGCGGCCGTAGGTCTGGTATTCGAGGTCGAAGAACTTGGCCGAGTTGAACCACTGGCCGCGGCGGTAGGGGCGGGGCGCGGCGGCGTTGCACAGGGTGTGGCCCACGGTTTCGCCCTGCTGGCGGCCGGTGTACCAGAGCTGCTCCACGGCTACCTCGCCCCGGGCAAATTCGCGCAGCTGGGCGCAGTCGCCGGCCGCGTACACGTTGGGGGCGCTGGTTTGCAGGTGCGCGTCTACCAGAATGCCTTTGTCGGTTTCCAGTCCGCCGGCCCGGGCCAGATCTAGGTTGGGCTCGACGCCGATGGCCAGGCCCAGCCACTGGCAGGGCAATTCCTGGCCGGTGGTGGTGCGCACGGCCCGCACCCGGCCGGTTTCATCGGCCACAATTTCCTGCAGCTCGGCGCCGTAGCGGCATACGATATGGTGGGCATCGAGCTGGCGCTGCACCAGCGCGGCTTCCTCGGGCGGCAGCACCGAGCCCCAATACCGCGTGTCGCGGATGAGTATGGTAACCCGGATGCCCTTGGCGGCCAGCATCTCGGCCAGCTCCACCCCAATCAGCCCGCCGCCCACCACCACGGCCTCGCGCACGCCCTGGCGGGTGTCGCGGGTCATCAGCTCCAGGTCGGGCAGCGTCACGAAGGTTTGCACGCCGGTCAGCTCCGAGCCGGGCCAGGTGCCGCGGCGGCCCCGCGAGCCGGTGGCCAGCAGCAGCTTGTCGTAGCTAAGCACCGCGCCACTGTCGAGCTGCACGGTTTGGACGGCGGCATCGAGGCCGGTGGCGGTGGCGTGCACCAGCTCCAGGCGGTTTTCGGCCCAGAACCAGTCTTCGTAGGGCTTGATGTCCTGGTAGCGCATATCGCCCAGGTACACGTACATCAGGGCGGGGCGCGAGAAGTGGTGGGCGCTTTCGGCCGACACGAGCGTGATGCGGGCCCCGGGCTGCAACCGCCGCACCGTGAGGGCGGCCGTTACGCCCGTAATGCCGTTGCCGATGATAACGAGGTGCATAGCGTTGCGAAGAAGCAGAAAAACGAAACCCGGCCGAAACGGTTGTACTACCAGCGGGCCGGGCGGACTTGCGCCTGCAAGGTATTTCAAAGTTGAGTTAAACCGGGCCGGAACCGAAAAGTGCCCGCCTTCCGCCTTAACCCCGGCGCCGGCCGCCGCGTACAGCAAGCATCTTCCCTCACTTCACGACTTCCTCTATGGCTACCTCCAATCAGCAAGACGACCTCAACACCAACAAGCAAGTAGTAAACGAGCAGCAAAGCGCCATTCCTGATAATGAGCAGCTGAAAGAAAAGCAGGAGTACGACGAGCTGCTCAGCAACGGCAAAGACGCCTCCGACCCTTCGGCCCTGCGCAACACCGGCGCCGGCGGCTACACCCAGCGCGCCGACCAGAAGGACCAGCTCGAAAACCTGGCCATCGGCGGTGGCGAAGGCGTGCCTCAGGGCGGCAACGACCACTCCGACACGGCTCAGCCCAACACCGGCCCCGGTTTTGGGGTAGAGGGCAGCTACGAGATGGGCAACAGCGTGCGCACTCAGGACCAGGAATTCGGCGAGGATGCCCCCAGCGGCCCTGCCAAGCCCGCCCACGACTAACCCGCCCCGGTTGCCAGCCACACCCCTGGCAACCGCTGCTAGCCTACTAACCGGCGCCTGCTCGGTCAGATACCTACATCTGGCCGAGCAGGCGCCGGTTTTGTTGCGGCCCGACCTGCCGGCCCTGGGTGGCTGCGCATTGCCCGCGCGGTCAGGGTGTATTTCTTCAAAGTGGGAAAAATATTTGTTCGGGCTGGGGGTAAGGTTGAAAAAGACAAGGGTATTGCTATATCTTTAGGAGCCGATAGTGTCGGATGAAGATAATGAGCAATTCAGCGTCTGAATCTGACAACTTGGTCGATTTTTTTCGCTTTTACCAAGCCGTGCTTATGGACACTTCTACTCCCACCACTCCCGAAATTACCCCCGAAACAGACGGTTATTCGCCGACCCCACTGCCTGAATACGAGGAGGAGCTTTCGTCGGGCAACAGCCGGCTGGCCCTTATTGCGGGCGGCATTGTAGCCGTTGTGCTGGGGGGCTACCTGATGCTGCCGGCCACCATCACCAACCCCGGCGGCGCACCCGAGCTGCCTACGCCCACCATGGAGCTGGGTGAGGCCTCGATAACGGGTGCGCGGGCGGCCGAGGACGCTGCCCCGGCCACCACCGAAGCCACTGCTGCCACCAGCGCAGCGGCCACCCCGGCAGCTACGGCCGCCGATGCGGCCAAGCCCACACCGGCCGCTGCCCGCGCCGCGGCGGCCGCCGCGGCTCGCACAACGGCCGCCGCCACCGCGCCCGCCGAAACCAAAGCCGATGAGCCCGAGCTGGCTCCGGTAGTGCCCGCCGCGCCCGTAGCCATGCCCGAGCCCATCGAGAAGGCGCCCACCACCCTGAACATGACCGGCCGGGTGCTCGATGAGAACGGCCGTCCGCTGGCCGGGGCCACCATTCTGCTCAAAGGCTCCAAAGCCGCCACCAGCACCGACGCCAACGGCAACTACTCGCTCGAAGTACCGGCCGGCACCGAAAACCTGCTGCTCTACGGCTACGGCGGCTACGAAGACCAGGTACTTCGCACGCGCAACGCCAAAACCCAGGTCGTTACGCTCGTACCCAAAGAAGGCACCAAGCGCCGCAAAAGGTAGAGCTTAGAGGTGAGAACTTAGAGGTGAGAGTTTAGAGGTGAGAAACAGGAAGCCCCTGATGTCGTTGCTGACGTCAGGGGCTTCGTGTTTCTCACCTCTAAGTTCTCACCTCTAAGTTCTCACCTCTAAACTCTCACCTCTAAACTCTCACTTCTCAACTCGTTTAAACCGGCTGCGGAAGAGGTAGTACACTGGCACGCCCAGGCCCACGAGCAGCAGGCCGCGCTGGGCGAAGCTGGAGTTGTCGGGGTCGGTGAGCAGGATGAAGCAGAACGTGGAGGCCAGCGCGATGTAGAGCAGCGGCACCACCGGGTAGCCCCAGGCGCGGTAGGGGCGGGGCGCGTCGGGCCGGGTGCGGCGCAGCACGAAAATGCCGATGATGGTGATGACGTAGAACAGAATTACCGAAAACATCACGTAGTTGAGCAGCTCGCCATACGAGCCCGACAGGCACAGCAAACAGGCCCAGGCGCACTGCCCCCACAGGGCCACGCCCGGCACGCCGGCCTTGTTCAGGCGGGCCATGCCCCGGAAAAACACGCCGTCCTGGGCCATGGCGTAGTAGGCGCGCCCGCCCGAGAGCAGGATGCTGTTGTTGGCGCTGAAGGTGCTGATCATAATCAGCACGGCCATTACGTAGGCGCCCACCGGGCCCATAATGCTTTCGGCGGCGGCCGTACCCACGCGGTCGTCGGTGGCGTACTGGATGCCGCGGCCCAGCACGTCGGTGGCGGCCGGGTCGCCGTGCAGGGGCAGCACCAGCAGGTACACCACGTTTATCAGCAGGTACAGGGCCGTTACGATGCCCGTGCCCAGGGCCATGCTCAGCACAATGGTGCGCTCGGGCTTCACGATTTCGTCGCCCGCAAAGCCGATGTTGTTCCAGGCGTCGGAGCTGAACAACGAGCCCGTCATGGCCAGGCCGATGGCTGTAACCAGCGCGGCCACCGTGAGGGGCGTGCCCTGGCCGGCGGCGTCGAAGCTCACGGCCTGCCACACGTTCTGAAAATTCTGGCTCAAAGCTTCGTGCTTGATGCCCAGAAACAGGCCCGACAGAATCAGCAACGCCAGTGCCACGAGCTTGGTGCTGCCGAATACGTTGGAAATCCACTTGCCGCCCCGCACGCCGCGCGAGTTGATGTAGGTGAGAAATACCAGCATACCAATAGCCAGCAGCTGCACCGTGCTGAATTTGAACGAGCCCAGCCACGGCATATTCTTCACCTCGAACAGCACGTTGCTTTCCGAAAACCACGGAATCAGCACGCCGGTAAACCGTGCAAACGCCACGGCCACGGCTGCAATTACGCCGGTCTGAATCACGAGAAACAGCGACCAGCCGTACAGAAAGGCCACCAGTTTGTTGTAGGCCTCGCGCAGGTACACGTACTGCCCGCCCACCTTCGGAAACATCGACGACAGCTCGCCGTAGCTCACGGCCCCGGCCAGCGTAATCACGCCCGTCAGCAGCCATACCACCAGCAGCCAGCCCGCCGAGCCCACTTTGCGGCTGATATCGGAGGAAACGATGAAAATACCGGAGCCGATCATGCTGCCCGATACAATCATGACAGCATCAAACAGCGTAATGGCCCGCTGGAAATGGCCTTGCTTTTCAGACATCTGCTAAAGAAAGAAAGAGAATGGGGGCCGGAAGATAGAGAATGACAGCTCCGTTTACCAAATTCCGGCCCGCTCCGGCCCGATTGCCTATTTTTGCTCACCCCGGCCCTTCCGCTCCCGCCTTCCCTGCATGTCCAACCGCGTACTCGTCTGGCTTACCCTGCTGCTGCTGCTCACGGCGCTGGGCTCCTACGTGTACTACCGGCGCACCGTGGCCAGCGTGCCCGTCGACCCCTGGGCCCTGGTGCCCGACGATGCGGCTTTGGTGGCCATGACGCGCGACCACCCCACGCTGGTGCGCCACCTCAAGGAAACCCAGGTCTGGGACAACCTGACGGCCGTGCGCTACTTTCAGCAGGTCGAGGAAAACCTGGTGCTCATGGACAGCCTGATGGGCGGGCGCGACGTGCTGCTCAAGTTTTTGGGCCGCAAGCGGGTGCTCACGTCGGTGCACGTGACGGGGCCCCAGCAGTTCGGGCTGCTGTTTCAGGTGCCCATTGGCAGCGTGCGCGAATACCGGCAGGTGCGCGGGCTGCTCGAAAGCCTGGGCCGCTCGGCCGATTTCCGGGTGAGTACCCGCGACTACGAGGGCCAGGTGCTCACTGATGTGCGCCGCCGCACGGTCCCGGAAGGCGAAGAAAACAGTGGCCTGACGCTGCTCAACTACCGCAACCACCTCGTTATCAGCTCTACGCCGGAGCTGGTAGAAGCCGTAGCCCGGCGCCTGGCCCGGCCCACCGGCGCCCCCACTGTAGCCGCCGACTTCCGGAACACCGACTACTTCCGCCTGCGCGACGTGGACGCTACGCTGCTGCTGAACCAGCGCCGGCTGCCCCAACTACTAGGGGTGCTGTTCCGCAGCGAGTTGACGCCCGAAATGGCCGCCGTGGCCAGCCTGGCCCGCAACGAGCTGACGGAAATGCGGCTGGCCGGCAACAAAGTGGTTTTCCAGGGATTCGCCAACCCCGAAACGGCCAGCGGCAGCCTGCACCAGCGCCTGCGCGGCCAGCCTGCCCAGCGCCTGCGCATGGCCGACGTGCTGCCATTGCGGGCCGCGCTGTTGGTGCACTTGGGCCTGGGGCCGGCCGCGGCCCTGCGCGGCACCCGCCCCCGCGCCGCCCCCGATTCGCTGGCCCCGGCCGCCGCACCGCTGCTCGACAGCCTGCGCGGCCAACTAAGCCGCGAGGTGGCGCTGTGTTACCTGAGCACGAACTCGGCGCGGCTGCGGCCGGGCAAGCTGGCGCTGGCCTACGCCGCCAACCCGGCCCGCGTGACTACGCTGCTGGGCCAGCTGCGGCGAGCGGCGGGCGCCAGCCCCTCGTTTGGCAAGGTGGGCAGTTACCAGCTTTACCAGACCGGCGTGGCCGAGCTGCCGCAACAGTTGCTCGGCGACCTGTTCACGGGCTTCGGGCCGCAGCCGGTGGTGGCGCAGGTGGGCAGCTACCTGGTGCTGGCCGACGAGGAGGCCGCCCTGCGCCAGTACCTGGCCGATGTGGTGGCGGGCGAAACCTGGAGCCGCTCGCCCACCCAGGTAGCCTTTCTGCAGGAAACCCCGCCGCTGGCCCGCCTGCGGGTGCTGCTCGACACGCGCAACTGCTGGAACCTGCTGCTACGGGGCCTGCAGGAGCAGCGCCGGGCCGGGCTGCTGCGCAACGAAACCCTGTTCAAGCGCTTCCCGCAAGTGGCCCTCAACTGGGTGCCCGCCGATGACGAGCAGCAGCAGGCCGGCGCCCAGTATTTCACCCAGTTTATTCTGCGCCACCCGGCCGAAGGGCCCGCCGAAGCCCGCCCTCAGAACGCCGACGGCACGGGCGCGGTGCTCGATTTCAAGGTGCCGCTGAGCAGCTCGCCCGAGGCCGTGGTGGTGGCCGGCGCCCGGCTGCCGGGCGTGCTGGTGCAGGACACGGCCCACGTGCTGCACTACGTCACGCCCGAAAACGTGGTGGCCTGGTCCGACTCGCTGCCCGGGCCGCTGGTGGGTGCCACTGTGCGGCTGCCGGGCGCGGCGGGCTTCCTGCTGGCCACGCCCCGGCAGCTGTTCCAGTTCAGCAACAGCGGCCAGCCCCAGCCCAACTTCCCGCTCAACCTGCCCGATACGGTGCGCGCCACCTCGCTGAGCGTGTCGGCGGCCGCGCGCGAGGTCGGGGCGCGGCGGCTGCTGGTGGCGGGCGGCGGCGGCAACCTGTTTCTGTACGACACCCAGGGCCGCGCCTATGCTGGCTGGCAGCCCAAGCAGCTGGAATTCCGGCTGGCCGCCCCGCCGCAGTACCTGGTGGTGGATGGGCGCGACGTGGTGCTGGTGCTGCTCGAAAACGGCTATGTGTACGCCTTCGACCAGGCCGGCGGGGCGTATCCGGGCTTCCCGCTGAGCGTGGGCGCCCGGCTGGCCAGCGCGGCTTTCGTCGAAATCGGGCCCACGCTGCGGCGCACGCGCCTGACGGTGGTCAACCAGCACGGCGAGCGGGTGAGCTTCAACCTGAGCGGCGATGTGGTGGCCCGCCGCCGGGTAGCTACCTGGAGCCGCAACTCGCGCTTCCGCCTCATTACCGACCAAAAACAGGCCGGCTACGTGGTGAGCCGCGAAGATGGCGGCCGACTCACGCTCTTCGACCCTGAGGGCAAAACCCTGCTCCAGCAATCGTTCCTGACCACGGCCCCGCGCTCGGTGCAGTTCTTCGATTTTGGCCCCAACCGCCAGGCCTACGTGCTCACCGAAACCGGCCCCGGCAAAGCCTACCTCTACGACGCCCGCTTCCGCCTCGTCGGCGGCAAGCCCTTCGACAGCACCACGCCCCGCATCGACCTCACCTACAACCCCGCTACCAGCACCTTCCACCTGTTTAGGGTAAACGGCAACGAGCTGCGGAGAACGGATATTTTGGTGAAGAGCGAGAAGTGAGGTAGGGAAGATGGTGAGAAGCTGTATGTCATCCTGAGCGCAGCGAAGGACCTGTACAGAAGCTAACGTCAAAAGCTGCCTTCTGTACAGGTCCTTCGCTGCGCTCAGGATGACACATTCTTCGGGCTCAACCCATCACCCCATCACCTGTTCGTCAGCCAGCCTTTTCTATAGAAATAAGTGAGCTGGCCGATGACGATGAGCAGCAACAGCAGCAGCAGCACGGGGTAGCCCCAGGGGCTGTAGAGCTCGGGCATATTGAGCGGATTAATGTGGCCGTCGGGGCTTTCGCGCTGGAAGTTCATGCCATAAAGGCCCACGATGAAGCTCAGCGGGATGAAAATGCTGCTGATAATGGTGAGCACCTTCATCACCTCGTTGGCCCGGTTGCTCTGGTCCGACATGTACAAATCGATGAGGCTGCTGACGGTTTCGCGGTAGCTTTCGGCCAGGTCCAGAGCCTGAATGGCGTGGTCGTAGCAGTCCTTGAAGAACACTTTGATTTCCTCGGGCACCTCGTCGTCGGGCATGCGCAGCAGTTCGGCAATTTTCTCGCGCTCGGGGTACACCAGGCGCCGGAACCGCACAATGTCCTTCTTTACGTGCAGGATGCGGCTGAGCACCCGGCGGTCGGCGCGGCCCTGGAAGATGCGCTCCTCCAGCGTTTCGAGGTAGTCGCCGATGGCCGCCATGGTGGGGTAGTAGTGGTCGAGTACCACGTCGGTGATGGAGTAGGCCAGGTACAGCGAGGGGCGGCGGCGCAGGCTGCTGCGGCCCGAGCGCAGGCGCACCCGCACCGGCTCCAGGCAGTCGTCGTAGTCGTCCTGAAACGTGAGCACGTAGTTGGGGCCGGTGAAAATCGACAGCTGGTCGTCCTCCACCGTGAGCAGGCCTGTGAACTCGGTCATGCGCGACACCAGAAACAGGCCGTCGTCGGTTTCCTCCACTTTGGCCCGCTGGTAGTCGCTGAGCACGTCTTCCATCTGCAGCGGATGGATGTTGAAATCCTGCTGCAGCCGCTCCATCAGGTCGAGGTCGTTGTAGCCGCGCACGTCAATCCAGTGCTTCTGCTCGGGGTGCTGCCGGAAGAACGCCAGCAGCTCGTCGTAGCCGGCGTACTCCTGTTCATGGAAAAAATCCTCGCCGTAGCTGGTCAGCAGCAGGCGCGGCGGCAGCGCGTCGGGGCGGATGCTGAGCGTGCCGGGGCGCTGGCCGATGTGCTCCTCGCGCAGGCGGCGGGCCGTTTCCAGCTCCAGCAAATCGGCGGCCGACAGCTCGTGGTCGTGTTCATCGTGCACGGGCGGGGCCAGGGGCGGCGTGGCGGGCACGGGGGCGGCAGACGGGGCAGAAGGCGGCGGGGTCATTGGGAGCAGAAAGGCAGAACGGGAACAGTTTACGGCATTTTGTTGGGAAAGTGCGCCGGGACCCGGCGCGGGCCCGCGGCAAATCGTTGTACTTTCGCCCCTCGATTCCGGTTTTGCCCTTGTCTTCGTTTCCGCCCCTGCCTGCTGCCCAACTGCTACGCCTGCCCACCCCGGCCGGGGCGGGCTACACGCTGCGGCTGCTGCCGGGCGCCGCGCCCGCGCCCGCGCGGCCGCTCACCTACGCGCCCTGGCTGTACCTGCAGCCCGCGCACCAGGCCTTGCAGCAGTGGTCAGAAGGCGAGGAGCTGCACTTCTATCTGGAAACCGAAACCCACACCGTAGCCCAGCTGGCGGTGTACCTGAGCGCCGACGGCCGCGCGGCCCGCAGCCCCGGCCGGGCCCCCTTCGGCGCCGTGCAAACCGCGCCCGACCTGCCCGAAACCGCGCTGCAGGCGTTTCTGGAGGCCGTGGAAACCCACCTGCGGGCGCGGGGCGTGCGCCAGATTACATTGCGGCCCCACGCCTTCGCCTACGAGCCCGCCGCCAGCGCCCGCCTCACCACCGTGCTCGGCCGCCTGGGCTATAGCATTGGCCCGGTCGAAATCAACAGCACCCTGCCCCTGAACCGCGACTACGAGGCCCATCTGCACCCCTCGGAGCGGCGGCGGCTGCGCAAGTGCGAGCGGCACGGGCTGCGTTTCGAGCAGGAGCCGCCGCTGCTGCTGCCGCTGGCCTACGAGCTAATTGCGCGCTGCCGCCAGGAGAAGGGCAAGCCGCTAAACATGAGCCTGGAGCAACTGCAGGCGCTGTTTAAGGCGCTGCCGCGGCAGGTGTTCCTGTTCTCGGTGCGCGATGCGGCCGGCGAGTGGGCGGCCATATCGGTGGTGCTGGAAGTGCGTCCCGACGTGCTCTACCACTTCCTGCCCGCCAGCCCGCTGGCCTATAACCACCTCAGCCCGATGGTGATGCTCAACGGCGGCCTGCACGCCTTCGGCCGGGCCAGCGGCATGCGCCTGCTCGACCTGGGCATTTCGGCCCTGCCCACCGGCGTCGACGAGTCGTTGCTGCGTTTCAAGCGCCACCTCGGCGCTGAGTCGGGCCTGAAGCTGACGTTCAGCAAAGTGATTTGGTGACGTGGTGATTTGGTGATTTGATGAGGAGGAGAAATACGGCTGTCATCCTGAGCGCAGCGAAGGACCTATACGGAAGCTAACAGCAGACTACAGCCTCTGGATAAGCTCCTTCGCTGCGCTCAGGATGACAGTATCTTTGCCAAACCGCCAAACCGCCAAACCGCCAAACCACCAAAAAATGACCGAATCCCGCCGCGTGATTATCGGGCGCTTTGTGCGCGGGGCGGCGGGCTCGGGGGTGGCGGTGGGCGCGCGCACGGCGGGGGCGCTGGTGCTCAATAAGCTGCTGGCCGTGTACGGCGGGCCGGGCGGCCTCACGCTGCTGGCCCACTTCCAGAACCTGATGGCTCTGTTCACGACGCTGCCCAACGACGGCACGCACGTGGGCGCGGTGAAATACCTGGCCCCGCTGCGGCCCGGCTCGGGTCGCTACCGGGCCTGGCTGGGCGCCGCGCTGCTGCTGAACGGGCTGGCCGGCACGCTGGCACTGCTGGCGCTTGGGCTGCTGCCCGGCCCGCTGGTGGGCGTGCTGCGCCTGGGCGCGGGCCAGACGCTGCTGCTGGGCCTGGGCCTGCTGCTGCTGATGGGCTACGCCCTGACGGTGGCCGTGCTGCTGGCCGCCGGCCGCCTGCGCGCCTATGTATGGCTGACGGTGGGTTTGAGCGCCGCCGGGCCGCTGGCGGTGGCGGCCGTGCTGCTGCGCGGCGGTTCGGTGCCGCAGGCCCTGCTGGCTTACTTGCTGGCCCAGGGTGTTTTGCTGGTGCCTGCCGTGGTGGTAGCGGGCCGGGCGGGGCTGCTGCCGTGGCTGCGCGGGCCCGTCAGCCGGGTGGCACTACGTGGGCTGGGCCGGTTTCTGCTGATGGCCCTGAGCACGCTGCTGTTCACGAAGGCCGTGAGCTTTGTACTACGTGAGGTGCTGGTGCAGCGGTTCGGGCTGGAAGCTACCGATTTGTGGCAGGCCGTGGCCAAGCTTTCCGACAACTACGGCATGGTCGTGTCGTCGGTGCTGGGCACCGTGTACTACCCGCGACTGGCAGCGCTAAGCGGCGAACCGGCCGCGCAGGGCCGCTTCGTGCGGCTGGTGCTGCTGGTGCTAGCCCCGGCGCTGGCCGCTGGGCTGGCGCTGCTGTGGCTGACGCGCGCCTGGTTGCTGCCGCTGCTGTTCGAGCCGCGCTTTGCCGCCGCCGGCTACCTGCTGGGCCCCCAGCTGCTGGCCGACTGGCTGAAATTCCTGACTTGGGCGCTGCTGTTCCTGCTCACGGCCCGCGCCCAGGTGGGCCGCTACGTGGTGTTTCAGGCCGTTTCGACGGCCGCCTACGCGCTGCTGCTGGTGTTGCTGCTGCCCCGCCTGGGTTTGCTGGCCGCCCCCTGGGCCCAAGCCGCCGACTACGGCCTGCTGCTGCTCTGGAGCCTGTGGTACTTCCGGCGGGAAGTGGTTTATTAGTGGTTGTTGGTTGCTGGTTTTTAGTTGTTGATTGTTGGTTTTTTTATCAGAATAACGATCCTCTATTAGCCATAAAACAACCAACAACTAAAAACCAGCAACCAAAACCCAAAAACCAACAACCAATGGCCCCGCTCGTCTCCATTATTGCCCTGTGCCACAACCACGCCCGGTTTCTGGAGGCGGCCCTGGATTCTATTCTGGCCCAGACGTATCCGCACCTGGAAGTGGTGCTGGTAGATGACGCCAGCACTGATGGCAGCGCCGATATTCTGCGGCGCTACGCGGCCCAAAACCCCGGTTGGCAACTGCTGCTGCTACCCGAAAACCTGAATAACTGCCGCGCCTTCAACCGGGGCCTGGCCCTGAGCCGGGGCGAGTTTATCATTGATTTTGCCACCGACGACGTGCTGCTGCCCGAGCGCATCAGCCAGCAGGTGGCGGCCTTTGCGCAGGCCGGGCCGCGCTGCGGCGTAGTGTACACCGATGCCGAGCTCATAGATGAGTCGGGCCGCTACGTGCGCCATTATTACCGCCGAGACGCCCGCGGCCACCTGCACCCGCGCCCCGCCTCGGGCCTCGTGTTTGCCGATGTGCTGGCCCGCTACTTCATCAGTACGCCCACCATGCTCATGCGCCGGGCCACGCTGGAGGCGCTGGGTGGCTACGACGAAACGCTGAGCTACGAGGACTTCGACTTCTGGGTGCGCGCCAGCCGCGACTGGGAGTTTCAGTTCCTCGACATCGTCAGTACCCGAAAGCACCTGCACCCGCGCTCCAAATCGGCCCAGAGCTACCGCCGCCACGACCCGCACCTGGCCTCCACCATTGTGGTGTGCCGCAAGGCCCGGGCCCTGTGCCGCACCCCCGCCGAGCGGGCCGCTTTGGTTGTGCGCGTGCGCTGGGAACTGCGCCAGGCCCTGCGCTACCGCAGCCGCCCCGAGGCCCGCGAGCTATACCAGCTGCTGAAGGAATTGGGAGCCGTTGGGCCGCTGGACTGGACAATGTTTGCGCTGCTGGGGTAGGAGTGAAGCATGAGAAAACGAACGTCATTCAGAGCGCAGCGAAGAATCTCGCACGCTGATGTTGAAGAGACGGTTCATCGTCAGCATGCGAGATTCCTCGCTGCCCTCTGAATGACGTTCGCTTAAATACTTACTTCCTCACCTCATACAGTTCTACCAGCCCGTCGCGGGCAACCAGGCGGCGGTTGGGGTACCAGCTGAGCACCGAATCGGGCGAGTAGCGGATGAGTTTGCGGGTGAGCTCGTCGTTGGCCAGCGTGGCGCGGTTGAGCAGCAGCCAGGCGGGCCGGGTGGGGCTGATGAGGATGGAGTCGCGAGCGAAGAAGCGGCGGAAATGCAGCCCCGCGGGCACCTGGAAACCGTAGCTGAAATCGTAGTTGGGGAACAGGAAGTCATCAACCAGCACCGTGCCCTGCACGCCCGGCCCGGCCAATTGCCGCAGCACCCGCACCTGCGCGGCGTGGGCCGAAACCAGCGGCTTGGTCATGAAATAGGCCGGCCGCACCGCCAGCGCTAACGCCAGCACCGCTAATACCGCGGCCTCCAGCGCCGGCCGGCCGGGCCGGAGTGCTGCGGGCCAGCGCGGCAGCCAGCGGCTCAGGCCCACAACCAGCAGGGCCAGCCCCGGCAGCACGTACACCACGGCTACGGCGGTGCGCAGCCAGGCAGTCAGTAGCAGCAAAACCACGCCCGCTACCAGGGCCCGGGTGCCAGCCCGGGCCAGCAGCCGTTGCAGCCCGAAACCGGCCGCCAGCGCCAGTGGCGGCAGCAGCGGCGTGGTCATGCGCGGGAGCAGGGTGATGGGGTTATAGGAGCTCAGCGACGTACTGCCCAGCCAGTAGAAAGCCAGCGTACTGGCCGCCAGCGCCAGCCAGAACTGCCGGTCGGGAGCCTCGGTGGTGGCCCTGGCCGAGGGCTGCGCGCCACCGAGGCTGCCCAGTGCCGCGGCGGCCAGCGTAAGCATCAGCCCCAGCCCGATGCCCACGAAAAAGCCCAGCGGCTGCCACGTAATGCGGCCCAGCAGCGCCGCCCGGTTGCCGGCCAGGTAGTTGCCTTCACTCAGGAAGCGGTTGGTTTGCTCGATGAGCTGCAGCCGGTAAAGGGCGTTATCGGTGACGAGGTAGTAAAAAGTACCGTAGGCCGCCAGCAACAACGCCCCGGCCCCCAGGGCCACTATCCAGAACCGGCTGTGCCGTTGGCGCACCGCATCGAGGCCCAGCACGCCCACGTAAAAAGGCAGGTAGTAGGCAATGGTTTCCTTGCTGAGCAGGGCTGCGAAGCTGAGCAGCGCAAAGCCCAGGCCCCACCACCCGGCCCGGCGCCCCGGCTCGCGGCCCCGCAGCAGTGCCGCCGCGCCGGCCAGGCACCAGAACATAAGGATGTTGTCGGGATAGAGGTAGTTGCTCAGGTTGAGCGTGAAGTAGTGCAGCCCCAGCAGCAGCATCGCCGCGGCCGCCACCACCGGCTCGCGCCGGCCATAGAGCACGTAAATCAGCCCGGCGCAGCCCAGCGTGGCCAGCAGCGGCCAGAGCGTAGCGCTGATGATATTAACGCCAAACAAAGCGAAAAATCCCGCTACCGGCCCAAAAATCAGCCACCGCTCGTGCAGCGGGTCGTGCAGCAGCTCCAGCGGGTCGGGGCCCAGCTCGAAGGTGCCGTGCAGCAGCTGGTAGGCGTGGCGGGCATAGAAGTAATCGTCTACCCCATAGATTCCTTCGTGGGTCAGCAGGAAGTAGGCCCCGGTGAAAAGCACGACGAGCAGCAGCGTCCAGCGGGGCAAAGAGTCAGGTAATCGGTTCACCGCCGCAAGGTAGAGGGGAATGGGGAATGAGGGAGGTACTGTCATCCTGAGCGCAGCGAAGGACCTATACAGAGGCTAACATCAGTCAATACCTTCTGTATAGGTCCTTCGCTGCGCTCAGGATGACAGATGGGTTCACTCACTTACCGAATGCTACCTTGCGGCGTATGCGTCGTCGGCTCTGGATATTATTGCTGCCCCTGGGGCTGTTGCTGCTCAGCGGCGGCCTGTTGGGCACGTATTTCGAAACCAACGACGACCTGGCCATTCTGAGCATGGTGCGCGGGGCCTCTACGGCCGGCCCGCAGACGGACCTGTACTTGTATTTTCACGGCTACGCGGCCCTCTGGAGTCGGCTCTACGCGACCTGGCCGCTAGTGCCCTGGTACGGAATCACACTCTACGGACTGCTGTACGTGGCTACCGTGCTGGTGGGGGCCGTAGTAAACCAGCTGCTGCGGCCGTATCTGCGGCCGGGCCCGCGGGTGGCGGTGCTGGTCGGGCTGTTTGGGTTGGCTTGGTTGGAGCACGGCTTCTGGTTCAATTACAGCCGCGTACCGCTGCTGCTGGCCGGGGCCGCGCTGCTCTACACAGCCACCCGGTACCGGCAATGGGGCTGGCGTATACTGGTACCGGGGCTGCTGCTGGCCGCTGCGGCCGCCGGCATCCGACCCGGTGGGGCGCTGCTGGGGCTGCTGGCCGCCACCCCCGCCGCCTGGTGGCTGGCCGGCCGGCCGGCGTTAGGTGTGCTGGGTGGCCAGTTGCTGGTTGTTGGAGCGCTGGCGCTGGTAGCAGGCCGCGGCGAAACCACCGCCGCCTACCGCCACTTTGATTCGCAAGTGGCCCTGTTCAACGACTACCGCCTGAGCACCGCCCCGCCCGCCCGTCACCTCGCCGACTCCACTGACCGCCTCGCCCTGGCCGCCGCTCGCCGCTGGATGTATTCTGATTCCAGCCTCACCAATGAAGCCTTTTTCGGGCGCGTGATGCAGGTGCGGCCCGCCGATTACCTGCGCCACACGGCCCCGGCCAAGCTGGCCCGCACGCTGCTGGCCCTGGGGCGCGACTATTTCCCACTGCTGCTATTGCTGGGGCTGTCGGCGCTAGCCGTGGGGCGGATCCGGCCGGCGGGGCAGCAGCAGTTCTGGGTGGTACAAGTAGGGTTCGGGGCGTTGCTGCTGGGACTAGGCACGCTGCTGAAGCTACCGCCCCGCGGTGCGCTGCCGCTGCTCGATTTCTGGGGCCTGGCCAACCTCGTGTTTGTGATGCGCCACGGCCTGCTGCCGCGCTGGCCCCTGACCGGGGCGGTCCGCTTGGCGGGGCTGGCGTTGCTGGTGGCCGCGGCCGCCTACGCCTACAAAACCGGCCACCGCACCCAGGTACTGGCGCGGGAGCGGGCCGCCAACCAGCAGCAGCGCCACCAGCTGCTAGCCGCCGCCCGGGGCCACGCGGTGCTGGTAACCGATGGGCTGGCCGATACGTACAAGTCCGCCTCGCCCTTCGCGCTGCAACCCTGGCTGACTGGCCCGCCCCGGCTGCTTGTACTCAATGGCTGGACCACCTACAGTCCCGCGCAGCCGCAGCTGCTGATGGCCCTCACCGGCACCCGCGCCTTCGGGCCGGCGCTGGCGCGGCTGGCGCGGCGGCCCGATGTGGCCTGGATGCTTACGCCCGCGACGGCTGGCTTGCTCAATGCCCGGCTGGCCGCCGTGGTGCCCGGTTGCCGCCTTGTACCAATGGCTGATCCGGTGGCCCCTGCTTCAGCTATAAGGCTCTATATAGCAAGCTGTACCGCCCTGTAGGCCGCCGAAAGGCCATAATTTTGTATAGCTGGAAAGGAAGGTATTTAGCGGCTGGGGTGTAGTAAGTATATATCTTTAGCATTTTACAGCACTCTCTCAATCTCCTCCCGCCATGATTACCGCTTCTGTCATCTCCCGTAGCGAAGTTCTCCAGAGCATGGAAGGCTTCCTGAAAGAAAACATGAACACGTTTCTCAAGAGCGTGGAAACCAGCTGGCAGCCTTCTGACTTTTTGCCCGATTCGCGCCAGGAAACGTTTTTTGATGAAGTGAAGCTGCTGCGCGAGCGGGCCGGCGGGTTGAGCTACGACCTGCTGGCCGTGCTCATCGGCGACACCATTACCGAGGAAGCCCTGCCCAACTACGAGGCTTGGTTCCACGAGCTCGACGACCTCAACCGCAACCCCGACAACGGCTGGGCTCAGTGGATCCGGGGCTGGACGGCCGAGGAAAACCGCCACGGCGACCTGCTCAATCGCTACCTCTACCTCACGGGCCGCGTAAACATGCGCGAGTTCGAGGTCAGCACCCAGTACCTGATCAACGACGGCTTCGACCTGGGCACGGCCCACGACCCGTACCGGGCCTTTGTGTACACCTCGTACCAGGAAATGGCCACCAACATCTCGCACCGCCGCGTGGGCCAACTGGCCCGCACCGCCGGCGACGACCAGCTTTCCAAGCTCTGCGGCATGATTGCGGGCGACGAAAACCGCCACGCCCGCGTGTACAAAACCTTCGTTGAGAAGATTTTCGAAGCCGACCCGTCCGAAATGATGCTGGCCTTCGAGGATATGATGCGCAAGAAAATCGTGATGCCGGCGCACTACATGCGCGAGATGGGCGTGGAAATGGGCAAAACCTTCGGCCACTTCACCGATGCGGCCCAGCGTCTGGGCGTGTACACCAGCCACGACTACACCGAAATCCTCGACACGCTCATCCAGGACTGGAAGATTGAGCAGATGACCGACCTGAACGCCGCCGCCGAAAAGGCCCGCGACTACATCGTGGCCCTACCCAACCGCCTGCGCCGCGTGGCCGACCGCATGCCCGTACCGAAGCTGGAGTACCGGTTCAAGTGGATTGACTAGCCCCACCAGCCTTCCGACGTCCACCAAAAAATGCCCCGCCGTAACCACGGCGGGGCATTTTACATATAGCTCTAAGCTCTAAGCTCTAGCGGTCCATCGACTGGCCCATTACCAGCTTGCCGTTGCTGTCGAGCGTGTACTCAACGGTGCGGTTGCCGGTGGAGGGGGTGCCGTCGGCGGGAGTGATGGGGAAGGTACGGATGAGCTTGTTGCCGCTGATCTGGTAAGTATCCTGGCCCATATAGCCCGTACCGGCCGCGCCGGCAGGGGCGCCGGGCATCGAAATAGGAGCGTAGCCCCGATCGGTGAACTCGAAGCCGTAGAGGCCGCCGTTGGCTTTCTTGTTGTCGGTCATCACGTACAGCTCAGGCTTGCCATTGCCGTTCATGTCGGCCGCCATAACGCTGGTCACGGCGCCCGTTACCGAGGTGCGGATGGGGTCGGTGGTGAGCGAAGAACCGCGGTAGGAGCGGATGCTCATAACGCGCGAGGCATCCGAGCCGAAGGTTTTCACCTGGAAGCGGTACTCGCCCTGGGTTACTTCCTGGTTGAAGGTTACGTCGCCCTCGTCGATGGCGGGCGTAGAAGGCAACGGGCTCGACGACGACTCGGTAGAAGCTACCTGGCGCGTGGAATCGCAGGATGACAGGGTAGCGGAGGCAACACCGGCGGCCAGCAGCAAGCAGGAGAGAGAAGAAATACGCATAGGTGAAAAATTAGGGAAGATGCAAGGATAACCCCGACTACTGCCGGGAATACAGCGCTATCCGGGAGAGGATGTGCACGGATTTAACGCAATGTACAAAGATTGAGTTGTATTTTCTGGTTGTAGCAGGGCTCAGCAGCCTTAAATACCCGGTTTAACGCCCATTTTGCACTTGTCGAAGTCGGCAGACCGTCAGGCCTCTACCCGCACGCCCTTCCAGAAAGCCACACGGCCCCGGATGTGGTCGGCAGCCTCCTTGGGATCGGGGTAGAACCAGGCTGCGTCCTTGTTCAGCTCACCATTAATCCGCAACGAGTAGTAGCTGGCCCGGCCCTTCCAGGGGCAGCTGGTATGGGCAATGCTGTCCTCGAAATACTCCTTTTTAATGGAATCGGCGGGGAAATAGTGGTTGTTTTCGACCACTACGGTGTCGTTGCTCTCGGCTACGACGGTGTTGTTCCAGATGGCTTTCATTGGGCAAAAAAAGAAGGCGGTATAGATGCGACTGCCGCCGCCCGAAGCCGGGCCGCCGCGCCGATAGGGCTAAACGTGCATCTTTGCCGGATGTTTAGCCGCCGCTAAAACCCGCGCTCCGTCATGTTCCGATACGTTGGCCCTGAAAACCTTGACCGCGTCCAGTGGGATGCGCTGATTACGGCCGCTCCCAACGGCCTGATCTACGCGCTCAGCTGGTACCTCGACCTGGTGTCGCCGGGCTGGGCGGCGCTGGTGCAGCACGATGCGCAGGGCCGCTACGTGGCCGGGCTGCCGTTGCCGGTGCATGCGAAGTTCGGGCTGCGCTTTCTGCGCCAGCCGGTGTTTACGCAGCAGCTGGGCCTGTTCAGCCGCGAAGCCCCCATGGCCACCGACTGGCAGCAAATCGGGGCGTTGCTACGCCAGGAGTTCCGCTTTATCACCCGTTATGCCTTCAACACGGCCAACAACGGGCTGGCCGCCGAGCCGTCTTTGGCTGTTTTCGGCAAGGCTGAACTCCATACCTATTATATAGACCTGCAACCGGCCTACCCGAAGCTGGCGGCCGGCTACCACGCCAGCCGCCGCCGGCAGCTACGCCAGGCCCGGGCCTACGACCTGCGCGTAGCGCCAGCCACCGGACCCGAAGCGCTGGAAACCATGATCCGGCTGTTTGCGGAAAACACGGCCGCCAACATTGCCGGGATGACAGGCGAGGCTTACGAGTATCCGCTGTTGCGGGCCCTGTACGCGGCCGCTCAGCAGCGCGGCATGGCCGAAATGTGGCAGGCCTGCACGCCGGCCGGCGAAGTGGTAGCGGCCGTGCTGCTGTGGAAGTTCAATGGCCAGCTCATTTACCTGTTCAACAGCTCCAGCCGGCGGGGTAAAGAGCAGCGGGCCATATCGGTTATTATCGATGCGCTATTCCAACACTATGCCGGCCAGCCCCTGCGCTTCGATTTCGAGTCGCCCCAGGTGCCCAGCCTCGATAGGTTCTACGCCAGTTTCGGGTCGGTAAAAACGCCGTTCCTGAGCATCACGCTCAATCGGCTGCCTTGGCCGGTGCGCCAGCTGAAAGCAGCCCGCACGGCGCTGGTACGCGCCTGGTCGCGGCGCTGATTTAATTGCCAATCGGACCAGGGCCCCAGGGCTAAAGCCCTGGGCTACGGAAGGAGGGAGGCGCTGACTAGCCCAGGGCTTCAGCCCTGGGTACTCTGGGCGCTCTGAACTGATAGCCCCAAGAAACATTCCGCCGGCGGGGCGTGTTGGGCCTAGTGCGGCTAAGTTCCGCCGCCGCTTCTCCCCACTACTTTCCTATGTCCGCAGGCTTCCGATTCCGGGATTATGTGCCCGAAGAAACGACCGACAAGGGCTTCGACTCCCTGTTCAAGATATTCATGCAACTCGTTACCATCACCAGCGGTGATGTGGGTGAGGCGCTTTCCTGGCTCAATGAGCTCGACAAGCAGTATGGCCTGACCGACGACGGTTACGGCATGGGTAACTTCATCGAGGACCTCAAGAAGAAGGGCTACATCGACGAAAACCCGCAGGAGCCGGGCTCCTTCGAGATTACGGCCAAGAGCGAGCAGAAAATCCGCAAGTCGGCGCTGGAGGAAATCTTCGGCAAGCTTAAGAAATCGGGCACCGGCAACCACCGCACGCCCCACACCGGCCAGGGCGACGAGCAGAGCACCGACATGCGCGAATTCCGGTTCGGCGACTCGCTCGACCAGATTTCGATGACCGAGAGCATCCGCAATGCCCAGCTCAACCACGGCATCGGGGGCGGCGACGACTTCATGCTGACCGAGGGCGACCTGGAGGTGCGCGAGAACGAGCACAAAACCCAGACCAGCACGGTGCTCATGATTGACATTTCGCACTCGATGATTCTGTACGGCGAGGACCGCATCACGCCCGCCAAAAAGGTGGCTATGGCGCTGGCTGAGCTCGTGAAGCAGAAGTACCCCAAGGATTTCCTCGACGTGATTGTGTTCGGCAACGATGCTTGGCAGATTGAGGTGAAGGAGCTGCCCTACCTGCAGGTGGGCCCCTACCACACCAACACCGTGGCCGGCCTGGAGCTGGCCCTGGATCTGCTGCGCAAGCGCAAAACGAGCAACAAGCAGATCTTCATGATTACCGACGGCAAGCCCACCTGCCTGAAAGAAGCCGGCGGCTACTACAAAAACTCGTTCGGGCTCGACCGCAAAGTCATCAACAAAACCCTGAACCTGGCCGCCGCCGCCCGCCGTCTCAAAGTGCCCATCACCACCTTCATGATTGCCGACGACCCCTACCTGAAGCGCTTCGTGGAGGAGTTTACCGAAGTCAACCAGGGCAAGGCCTACTACTCCAGCCTTAAAGGCCTGGGCCACCTGATTTTCGAGGATTACAAGAAAAACCGCCGCAAGAGTTTGTAGCCCGGACGGCGACAGTAGCGCAGTAGCGCGAACTTTGCAGTTCGCGTCCCCGCGCCGTTCCAACAATTCTGGAGGTGCAAGGGCGCGAACTGCAAAGTTCGCGTTACTGTCGCCCCCTTTCCAACCCACACCCGTACCCTTCTTCCCTCTATATGCCCGCATACGATTCGCTTTCCGCTGACCAGTTGCAGCAGATTACCACCCTCGGGGCCCTCAAGAAATCCGGCTACGAGCCCCGCTCCGTGAAAACGGAATTGCGCGACAACCTTATCAAGAAGCTGCAAAGCGGCGAAGACGTGTTTCCCGGCATCTTCGGCTACGAAGAAACCGTGATTCCGGAGTTGCAGCGCGCTATTCTGGCTGGCCACCACATCAACCTGCTGGGCTTGCGGGGCCAGGCCAAAACCCGTATTGCCCGCCTGCTCATTGGCCTGCTCGATGAGTACGTGCCGATGGTGGAAGGCTCGGAGCTCAACGACGACCCGATGCAGCCGCTGAGCGTGTTTGCCAAGAACCTGATTGCCGAGAAAGGCGACGATACGCCCGTGGCCTGGCTGCCCCGCGCCGACCGCTACACCGAGAAGCTGGCCACGCCCGACGTGTCGGTGGCCGACCTGATTGGCGACGCCGACCCCATCAAGGCCGCCACGCTCAAACTGCCGTACTCGGATGAGCGCGTGATTCACTTCGGCCTGATTCCGCGGGCGCACCGGGGCATTTTCGTTATCAACGAACTGCCCGACTTGCAGGCCCGCATTCAGGTGTCGCTGTTCAATATTCTGCAGGAAGGCGACATCCAGATTCGGGGTTTCAAGGTGCGGCTGCCGCTGGATTTGCAGTTCGTATTCACGGCCAACCCCGAGGACTACACCAACCGCGGCTCCATCGTTACACCCCTCAAGGACCGCATCGACGCCCAGATTATCACCCACTACCCGAAGAGCATCGAAATCGGCAAGCGCATCACCCAGCAAGAGGCCCGCATCAAGGAAGAGCAGCGGGGCCTGGTGACGCTCAACGAAATCGTGGCCGACCTAGTGGAGCAGGTGGCCGTGGAGGCCCGCGGTTCGGAGTTCGTGGATGCCAAGAGCGGCGTGTCGGCCCGCCTCACCATCTCGGCCTACGAGCAGGTGGTGGCCGGGGCCGAGCGCCGGGCGCTGGTAAACGGCGAAAAGACCACCTACGTGCGCGTGAGCGACTTTATTACCGCTGTGCCGGCCGTAACGGGCAAGGTGGAGCTGGTGTACGAGGGCGAGCAGGAGGGCGCGGGTATCGTGGCCGAGAAGCTCATGGGCAAGGCCATCCGCACGCTGTTTCTGCAATACTTCCCCGACCCCGACAAGGCCAAGAAGCTCAAAGGCCGCCCCTCGCCCTACAAAACGGTGCAGGAGTGGTTCGGCCAGGGCCACACCGTGGATTTGCTCCACGACCTGAGCACGAAAGACTACCACGCCGCCCTCGACCAGGTGCCCGGCCTGCGCGACATCGTAACGGAGTTGCACCCCAACGAGGACGCCGACACCACCTACTTCCTGATGGAGTTCCTGCTCCACGGCCTGAGCGAGTACAGCCTGATTTCGCGCAACCGCCTCACGGCAGGAGCCCAGTTCAAGGACCTGCTCAGCAGCATGTTCACCATGCCCTCCTTCGGCGAAGATGACGACGAAGACGAGGACGACGAAGAGGAAAAGCCCCGCCGCGGCCGCCGCCGGTAGCACCTCCCCCCCCGGCCCCCTCTCCTTGGGGAGAGGGGGAGCCGAACGAATCTGAAAACGCCCCGCGTACTTATTAGTGCGCGGGGCGTTTTGTGTGTCAGGCCTCCTCAAAGGCTTAAATCTTGCGGGCCTTGAGTTCCTGCTCGGCGCTTTTGAGCTGGTACTTGAGCGACTTGAGCTTGGCCCGCTCCGTGTCGACGAGCCGTTCCTGGTCTTTCACCTGGTTGCGCAGGTCCGACACGCGCCCGGCCTGGGCGGCTACCACGGGGTTGCTCGAATCCATGTCGGACTTAAATAGGGTGCAGCTGGCGCTGCCCAGCAGCAGGGCCGCGCCCAGCACGAAGGAGGAAAGTAAGCGGGGGGTATGGATGGAAATGGTCATATCGAAGAAAAAAGACAGCTAAAAAGCAAGCTGCCCTGAAGTGTACGCGGCCCTTACGGCGGAGTTGTGGCCGCGCCGCATCTACACCGATTGCGTGCCTAAAAAAATCCCCCGCCTGCAGCAGCAAGCGGGGGATTTTGGGGGAAGTGAGCTAATGCGAACGGGCCGGTTTAGGCCTGCTCGCTCACCACAATCTTCTCGATTTCGTCGTTGGCCTTGATCTGGTCGATGATGTCGAGGCCCTCTACCACTTTGCCGAACACGGTGTGGTTGCGGTCGAGGTGGGCGGTGTTGTCGCGCGAGTGCACGATGAAGAACTGCGAGCCGCCGGTGTTGCGGCCGGCGTGGGCCATGCTCAGGGCGCCGCGCTCGTGGTACTGGTGGTCGCCGTTGAGCTCACAGTCGATTTTGTAGCCCGGGCCGCCGGTGCCGGGCGTGCCCTTGGCGCCGTCGCGCGAGTTGGGGCAGCCGCCCTGAATCACGAAGTTGGGAATCACGCGGTGAAACTTGAGGCCGTCGTAGAAGCCTTTCTCGGCCAGATCGGTGAAGTTCTTGACGGTGTTGGGGGCGTCCTGGTCGTAGAACTCGACCTTCATAACGCCCTTACTGGTGTGGATTTCGGCAGTTTTCATGGGTTGGCTGTGGAGATGATCAATGGAAATACGGGGTGGAAAGGGAGTCTCAGGGGCCTTACGCCCCCGGCCGGCGCGGGTTGCCGCCGGCCGGGCAAAGGTAGGAATTTAGCACGCGCTCAAACATCCGGATTCGCTAATGGTTCGTAGGTCCGTAAGCTCCACCGGAAGGTGAGAGCCGTTTCTCTACTTCCCTTTTTCCTCTTTCATGCACAAGCTTCTGCGCTCTTCTACCCTGGCCCTGCTGGCGGCCGGCTCCCTCAGCTTCGGCCTCGCCAGCTGCGGCGACACCGCCACCACCGAAACCACCACCGCCACGACCGACACCACCACGGCCACCACCGTCGACTCGACGGCTATGATGGCCGACGACGCCCGCATGGGCAAGCCCGAGGGCGTAATGGTGGATGGCGTAGCCATGCTGCCCACCAACACCATCGTGCAGAACGCCGTGATGGCCTCCAGCGTGAGCACGCTGGTGAAGGCCGTGCAGGCCGCCGGCCTCGACGGCACGCTCTCCGGCCCCGGCCCGTTCACGGTTTTCGCGCCCACCAACGCCGCTTTCGATAAGCTGCCCAACGGCGCGCTGGCCGGCCTGCTCAAGCCCGAAAGCAAAGACAAGCTGGCCGCCGTACTCACCTACCACGTCATCCCCGGCCGCCTCGTGGCCCAGGACCTGAAGGACGGCCAGGAGCTGACCACCGTGAACGGTGAGAAGCTGAAGGTGATGGTGAAAGACGGCGTGGTAATGGTCGGCAACGGCAAAGACGCCCCCGCCACCGTGCAGGTAGCCGACGTGATTTCGAGCAACGGCGTCACCCACGTTATCGACGGCGTTATCCTGCCCCTGGCCAAGTAATTTTTTTCAACGTCGTTGAAAACCAGAAGCGCCGGCCAATTTGGCCGGCGCTTTTTTGTTCTCAAGCGGCGCCTTACGGGGCGCCTCACCCCCTAGCTCCCTCTCCGAAAAAGGAGAGGGGAGACTAGCCACTAGCTTTCTAAAGCAGCCGTGGCTAGACTAGAATTTAGAAACTAGTCCCCCCTCTCCTTTTTCGGAGAGGGGGCTAGGGGGTGAGGCGCCACCAAGGCGCGACGCCAAGGCTCTACGCCACCACCTGCTCGGCCAACGCGGCCAAATCGAGCCCGTCGAAGGTGCCCGACGACATCATCAGCAGGTTGGCGTCCTGCCAGTTTTGGGCGTGCAGGAAATCGGCCAGCTCCGCGCTGTCGGTGAACACGCGCAGGTCGGGGCGCTGGAAAGCGGCCTGCACGGCCTCGGGCGGCAGGGCGGGCAGGCGTTTATGGGCCAGCACCTGCGGGTTGAAGTACACCACGGCCACATCGGGCGCATCGAAGGTGTGGGCGTACTGGGGCAGGAATTCGGGGTTGAGCGAGCTGAACGTGTGCAGCTCCAGGCAGGCCACCAGCCGCCGCCTGGGGAACTGTGCCTTAAAAGCCGTGGCCGTGGCTTTGAGCTTGCTTGGGGCGTGGGCGAAATCCTTGTACACCACCGAGCCCGTTCCCTCGCGCACCAGCTCCAGCCGCCGCGCCGCGCCCTTAAACGAGCCCAGCGCCTCGTAAAACTCCTTGCCCTTGATGCCGAGCTGCTTGCACACTTCCCGGGCAGCCGAAATATTGCGCAGGTTATGCTCGCCGAACACCTGAATCGGCACTTCCTCTTCTTTTTTAGTGATGAGGAAGGTCTGGCCGGCGCGCACCACATTCTCGTGGGGGCCGTAGCCGATGTACTTCACATCGGGGTTGGCGGGCACGGCTACCAACTGGGTCTGCGCATCGTCGCGGTCGTAAATCAGCACACCGGCCTTGGGCGTCATCTCGGCGAAGATTTTGAACTGCTCGCGGTAGATTTCCTCGGTCGGGAACACATTGATATGGTCCCAGCTGATGCCCGAAATAACGCCGATGTGGTGCTGATACAGGTGAAACTTGGGTCGCCGGTCGATCGGAGAGGCCAGGTACTCGTCGCCCTCAATGATGATGATGGGCGCCTCGTCGGTGAGCTGGACCATCAACTCGAAGCCCTCCAGCTGGGCCCCCACGGCGTAATCGAACTGCCGGCCGTGGTAGCGCAGCACGTGCAGAATAAGCGAGGTAATGCTGGTTTTGCCGTGCGAGCCGCCAATGACGATGCGCTGCTTGTCGCGCGAAGCCTCATAAATAAACTCCGGAAACGAGTACACCCGCAGCCCCAGCTCCTGGGCCCGCAGCAGCTCGGGGTTGTCGGCCCGGGCGTGCATACCCACGATTACCGCGTCGAGGTCGGCCGTGATTTTCTCCGGGAACCAGCCCTCCGCTTCGGGCAGCAGCCCGGCCGCCGCCAGCCGGCCCTTGGCGGGCTCGAATATCTCGTCGTCGGAACCCGTAACGTGGGCGCCGCGCCGGTGCAGGGCCAGCGCCAGGTTGTGCATGATGCTGCCGCCGGTAGCAATCAGGTGCAGGCGGTGGAGCGAAGAGGGAGCAGCAGGAGCAGCAGCAGAGGCCATAAGTCAGCAGAAGTAAGGATGACAAAGGTAGCAGTTTGGGGTTGTTGAGGGGACTGCAGAACTTCGCAGAACGTCATTCAGAGCGCAGCGAAGAATCTCGCGTGGTGTCCCTGTCCGGTTGTCGTTCAACGAACCCGAGCGAGATTATTCGCTGCGCTCTGAATGACGTTCTGCGAAGTTCTGTAGTCCCCCAAAAGAAACCTTTGCTGCCGTTCCCGGATTGTAAGGCCCAGCCGTTAGCTTTGTAGCCCTTTGGCCGAACAGCCGCGCCGGGCCGGGAAACCGGCCACGAAAAAACCGCCGCGAAACTCGTCCGGTCTGCTTACCTTGTAGTGTATTTTTTAGATGAACGACCGGATGGACGACCGCCTCAAACAAGCAGGTTCAAGGGCTAAAGCGGCCTGGAACAGCCGCCCGGCCCACCTGCCGGTAGGCGGTCCGGCGGGCAAGCTGCCGCCCCAGGCCCTGGAGCTGGAGGCCGCCGTGCTGGGCGCGCTCATGCTCGAAAAAGATGCCCTGACCACGGTTATCGACATCCTCAAGCCCCAGAGCTTTTACAAGGACGGCCACCAGCGCATCTTCAAGGCCATCCTCAATCTGTTCGACAAGTCGGAGCCGATTGACATCCTCACCGTCACGCACGAGCTGCGCGAGATGGGCGAGCTGGAAGCCGCCGGCGGCACGCACTACGTGGCCCAGCTCACGTTTAAGGTCAACTCGGCGGCCAACATCGAGTACCACTCCCGCATCATCACCGAAAACGCCATCAAGCGGGAGCTCATCAACATTGCCAGCACCATCCAGCGCGACGCCTTCGAGGATACCACCGACGTGTTCAACCTGCTCGATTCCACCGAGCAGGCCCTGTTCGAGGTGTCGGAGTCGAACATCCGCAAGAACTTCGACGACATGCGCAGCCTGATGGGCAAGGCCATCAAGGAGCTGGAAGAAAAGAAGGACCAGAAGGACGGCCTGACCGGCGTGCCCTCGGGCTTCTCGGCCCTCGACCGCGTAACCAGCGGCTGGCAACCATCTGACCTGGTGATTATTGCAGCGCGGCCGGGCATGGGCAAGTGTCTGGGCAAAGGCACCAAAGTGCTCATGTTCGACGGCACGCTGCGCAACGTAGAGGACGTGCGCGAGGGCGAGCTGCTGATGGGCGACGACTCGACCCCGCGCCGGGTGCTGAATATTGCCCGGGGCCGCGAAAACATGTATTGGGTGCGCCAGAACAAGGGCGAGGCCTACCGCGTCAACGAAAGCCACATTCTCTCGCTCAAGCGCAGCCGCACCGAGGGCCCGCACCGCCACGGCGACGTGCTCAATATTGAGGTGCGCGACTGGTTGCAGAAAAGCCCCAAGTTCCGCTCGAACTACAAGGGCTACAAGGTACCCGTAGAATATGCGGCGCAGGAGCTGCCCCTGGCCCCGTATTTCTTGGGGTTGTGGCTGGGCGACGGCGCTTCCGGTAATTGCCGCATCACGGGCCAGGACCCGGAAATCATCAACTACCTGCACGAGTACGCCGCCGAGCTGAACATGCAGGTAACGGTGGGGGAGGTAGCGGACCGCTGCAACAGCTACGGCATCACCCGCGGTGGGCAGGGCGGCAGCCTCGCCCAGTATTCGGTGCAGGATGAGCTGCGCCAGCTAGACCTGCTCGGCAACAAGCACATCCCGCAGGCTTACCTCAGCAACAGCCGCGAAAACCGCCTGTTGCTGCTGGCCGGCCTCATCGACTCCGATGGCCACCTCGACCCGGTGAGTAACGGCTACGAAATCACCCGGAAAAACCAGCGCCTGGCCCGCCAGATCAAGTTCCTGGCCGACTCTTTGGGCTTCCGCACCTCGCTGAAAAAGAAGCGGGCCGCTATCAGCGCCATCGGTTACGAGAGCGAGGTATACCGCGTGCGCATCTACGGCGACATCAACTGCGTGCCGGTGCGCGTGGCCCGCAAAAAGGCCCAGCCCTGGGCCTCGGTGGTCGATTGGCGGATGACGGACATTTCGGTGGAGTTCGATAAGGAGGACGATTACTACGGCTTCAGCATCGACGGCAACCGGCTGTTTCTGCTGGCCGATTGCACCGTGACGCACAACACGGCGTTCGTGGTGTCGGCGATGCGCAACGCGGCCGTCGAGTTCAAGAAGCCGGTGGCTATTTTCTCACTCGAAATGTCGTCGTTGCAGCTCGTGAATCGTCTGATTTCGGCCGAGGCGGAACTGGATTCGGAGAAAATCAAGAAGGGCAACCTGGCCGACTACGAGTGGGCCCAGCTCAACCACAAAATATCCAACCTTTCGTCGGCCCCGATTTACATCGACGACACGCCCGGCCTCAGCATCCGGGAACTGCGCACCAAGTGCCGCCGCCTGAAGGCTCACCACGATATTTCGATGATTATCATCGACTATCTGCAGCTGATGACCGGCAACACCGACGGCAAGGGCGGCGGCAACCGCGAACAGGAAATTGCCTCCATCTCGCGGGCCCTCAAGGGCATTGCCAAGGAACTGAACGTGCCCGTGCTGGCCCTCTCGCAGCTTTCGCGCTCGGTGGAAACCCGCGGCGGCGACAAAAAGCCCCAGCTCAGTGACCTGCGCGAATCGGGTTCGATTGAGCAGGACGCCGACATGGTTATCTTCCTCTATCGCCCCGAGTACTACAAAATCACGGAGGACGAGATGGGCAACCCCACCCAGGGCACGGGCGAGGTGATTATTGCCAAGCACCGGAACGGCTCCTTGGAAACCGTGCAGCTCAAGTTCATCGGCAAGTTCACCAAGTTCGCCGACCTCGATGGCGGCGGGGGCTTCGACGACGGCGGCTTCAATCCCAGCGCCTTCCCCAGCAGCACCTTCGACGACGACCAGGCGGGGGGCGGCTTTGCGCCCAACACCATCCGGCTGGGCTCGCGCATCAACAACGACGGCCCGCCCGCCGACCCGAAGCCCTTCCCGCGCAGCAATTTCGACGACGGCCCGCCGCCGTTCTAAAGCCGGCCGCCAAATTGACTTCAACGCAGAACGCCCGCCCCCAAAGCGGGCGTTCTGCTTTTAGATTCGGAGGTCGCCGTTCCGTTGTTTTTAAACCTTGAAAACGTGGAAAAAGGCGGGCTGCTGAACCTCTCGCGACACCGGGCAAAACCGGCCCCGGCGCTGGCAAAAACCGGATTTTTTCGGTATCTTTGCCTACTTACGCACTCCGCGCTGAACCCCTTTTGTTATATGAGCGAAATCACTGAAAAAGTAGCCCCCGCCGAGTACTCGGCCAATAGCATTCAGGTACTCGAAGGGCTCGAAGCCGTGCGCAAACGCCCGTCGATGTACATCGGCGACACCGGCATCCGGGGCCTGCACCATCTGGTGTGGGAAGTGGTCGACAACTCCATTGACGAAGCCCTGGCCGGCCACTGCGACACCATCCACGTTACCATCAACGAAAACAACTCCATCACCGTCCGCGACAACGGCCGCGGCATTCCCGTCGATTTCCACGAGAAAGAAGGCCGCTCGGCCCTCGAAGTGGTGATGACGGTGCTGCACGCCGGCGGCAAGTTCGACAAGGACTCCTACAAGGTATCGGGCGGCCTGCACGGCGTGGGCGTGAGCTGCGTGAACGCGCTCAGCCAGGACCTGAAAGTAACCGTGCGCCGCAACGGCAAAGTGTACGAGCAGGAGTACAAAATCGGTATTCCGCAGTACCCGGTGAGGGAGTTGGGAACCACCGACGAGCACGGCACCCAGGTGGAGTTCCTGCCCGACGACACCATTTTCTCCGAGCACGTTTACAAGTACGCCACCATTGCCTCGCGTCTGCGCGAGCTGTCGTTTCTGAACAGCGGCATCCGCCTCACGCTTACCGACCGTCGCGAGCCGGGCGAAAACGGCGCCGAGTTCCGCAACGACGAGTTCTTCTCGACCGGCGGCCTGGCCGAATTCGTGCAGTACCTCGACGGCACCGAGCGCCACGCCCTGATGCCGGCCCCCATCCACGTAATCAACGAGAAGGGCATTACGCCGGTAGAAGTGGCGTTGCAGTACAACGACTCGTACCAGGAGAACATCTTTTCCTACGTCAACAACATCAACACCCACGAGGGCGGCACCCACGTAGCCGGCTTCCGCTCGGCCCTCACGCGCACGCTCAAGGCCTACGCCGACAAGTCGGGCAAGCTGGAAAAGGCCAAGGTGGAAATTTCGGGCGAGGACTTCCGCGAGGGCCTCACAGCCGTTATTTCGGTGAAAGTGGCCGAGCCCCAGTTTGAGGGCCAGACCAAAGCCAAGCTGGGCAACAACGAGGTGAACGGCGCCGTGAATACCGCCGTGGGCGAGATTCTGGCCCAGTACCTGGAGGAAAACCCCAAGGAGGCCGGCATCATCGTCGAGAAGGTGATTCTGGCCGCCAAGGCCCGCATTGCCGCCCGCAAAGCCCGCGAAATGGTGCAGCGCAAGTCGGTGCTCGGTTCCACCTCGCTGCCCGGTAAGCTGGCCGACTGCTCGGAGTCGGACCCCGAAATCTGCGAGTTGTACCTGGTAGAGGGCGACTCGGCCGGCGGCACGGCCAAGCAGGGCCGCAACCGCGCCTTCCAGGCTATTCTGCCGTTGCGAGGTAAAATCCTCAACGTGGAGAAAGCCCAGGAGCACCGCATTCTGGAAAACGAGGAAATCCGGAACATGATTACGGCGCTGGGCGTGAGCTTCGGCGTGGCGGCCGACCCGGAACTGGGTATCGAGGCTGATTCCAAGGCGCTCAACATCAAAAAGCTGCGCTACCACAAGGTCATCATCATGACCGACGCCGACATCGACGGCTCGCACATCCGGACGCTGATCCTGACCTTCTTCTTCCGCTACATGCGCGAGCTGGTAGATCGGGGCTACATCTACATTGCCCTGCCGCCGCTGTATCTGGTGAAGAAGGGTAAGGAGGAGCGCTACTGCTGGACCGAGGAGGAGCGCATGGCTGCCCAGGAAGAAATGGGCCGCGGCAAGCCCGAATCGGTGAACGTGCAGCGCTACAAGGGTCTGGGCGAGATGAACGCCGAGCAGCTCTGGAGCACCACCATGCAGCCTTCTACCCGTTCGCTCAAGCAGGTAACCGTCGATTCGGCCGCCGAAGCCGACCACCTGTTCTCGATGCTGATGGGCGACGAGGTAGCCCCCCGCCGCGACTTCATCGAGCAGAACGCCAAGTACGCCAAGATTGATGTTTGATTTTTGAGCTGTTAGCTTATAGCTATTAGCTGACAGCTTTCGTTCTGCAAGTTCAAAATAAAAAGCGCCAACCCACTGCGGGTTGGCGCTTTTTGTTGGTGGATGAGGCCAAAACAAGCGGCTTTAGCAGAACGGTGGCTAACAGCTGTAAGCTCTCAGCTAACAGCTCAAAGAACTCATTTCCTGTTGTCTTCGCCCTGTTGCATGCTCACGTAGCTGTCGTAGCGGGGCAGGGCAATGCGGCCCTTGTCCACGGCTTCGCGGACGGCGCAACCGGGCTCGTGCAGGTGCTGGCAGTTGTGGTAGCGGCACTGGTTGAGCAGGGCGCGCATTTCGGGGAAGTAGTGGGCCAGCTCGCCCGCCTTCATATCCACGAGGCCCAGCTCCTTGATGCCGGGCGTGTCGATGAGGTAGGTGCCGGGGCGCACTTCGAGCATTTCGGCGAAAGTGGTGGTGTGCACGCCTTTGTCGGAGAACTGGCTGATTTCGGCCGTTTTCAGGTCGAGGTCGGGCACTAGGGCGTTGATGAGCGTGCTCTTGCCCACGCCCGAATGGCCCGAGAGCAGCGACACGCGGCCGTCGAGCAGGGCGTCGATGTCGGCCAGGCCCTCGCCGGTGAGGGCCGAGCAGCGCAGGCCGGGGTAGCCCAGGCTTTCATAGAGGCCCTGAATCTGGCCCTGGTAGTCGTTCAGGTCGTCGTCGTAGAGGTCGGTTTTGTTGAACAGCAGCCGCACCGGAATATGGTAGGCCTCGGCCGTCACCAGAAACCTATCAATGAACCCAAACGAGGTAGCCGGTGAGGCCAGCGTAACCACCAGCAGGGCCTGGTCGAGGTTGGCGGCCACGATGTGGGCGTGCTCGGTTTTGTGCACCGAGCGGCGGATGATGTAGTTGCGGCGCGGCGCAATATGGTGGATTACGCCCGCGCCTTCGGTTTGCTCTTCCACCGTAAACTCCACCTCATCGCCTACGGCCAGCGGGTTGCTCACCTTCAGGCCCTGGTTTTTGAACTTGCCCCGCAGCCGGCAGTGGTGAAACTTGCCGGTGCTGACTTCGCGCACCACGTACCACGAGCCCGTTGATCTAACAATGGTTCCGGTCATGTTGAGGCGAAATAGTGATTTGGTGAAGTGAGGAGTTTGATAACCTATTTTCCTGAGCTTGCGAGAGGCCTTGTCACGGGCGGACGATGAGAGTGCGAATGAGTCGTTGGGACGCCTGTCGTGCTTGCGGGATAAGGCCTTTCGCAAGCGCAGGATGCTAGGGCTCCTGAACGTCAAACTCACCATTTCACCATCTCACCACCTCACCTTCCACCCAGCGCATAATTTTTTGGGTGGCGCCGCTGTGGTCGTGCACGTAGTCGAGGCTCTGGTCCTGCACCTGCAGGCGGGCTTCCTCGCGGTAGTAGAGCAATCCAAAGGCCTTCAGCAGCTCATCGGAGGAAGTTACGGGGAAGGCGCAGCCCAGCTTTACCAAATCCTGGGCCTCCTGAAACTTGTGGTAGGTGGGCCCGAAAAACAGCGGCAGGCCAAACGCGGCGGCTTCGAGCGTATTGTGCAGGCCCTTGCCGAACGCGCCGCCGATGTAGGCGAAGTGGCCGAAGCGGTAGAGCGAGTTGAGCAGGCCTACATTGTCAATCAGCAGCACCCGGGCCTGGGCCACGGTGGCGGCCTGCGCCTGCGAGTAGCGCAGTACCTGGCCGGGCAGCATGGCTTCTACCCGCCGCAGGTTGGCTTCGCTGATTTCGTGCGGGGCCACAATAAAGCGCAGTTCCTGTTCATATTTCTGCAGCAGGGGCGCAAGGATGGCCAAATCTTCCGACCAACTGCTGCCCACAATCAGTACCGGGCACCAGTCGTCGGTGAAGGCCTCGACCAGCGGCAGGGGCCGGGGCGGGGCCGAAGCCGTGCGCACCACCGTATCGAAGCGGGTGTCGCCGGCCACGCTCACCTGGGTCAGGCCGGCCCCGCGCAGCAGGTCGGCCGAGGCCTGGTTTTGGGTGAAAATATGCGTGAAGGAGCCCAGAATCCGGCGGAAGAAACCGCCCCAGGGCTGGAAAAACACCTGCTCGGGCCGGAAAATGGCCGACACGCAGATAGCCGGAATGGCTTGCCGCTGCAGTTCGCGCAGAAAGTAATGCCAGAACTCGTACTTCACGAACACGGCCAGCCGGGGCTGCACGGCCTCCAGAAAAGCGCGGGCGTTGGCGGCCGTATCAAGGGGCAGGTAGAACACGTAATCGGCGCCCGGCCAGTTGTGGCGCACCGCGTAGCCCGAGGGCGAGAAGAAGGTGAGCACCAGCTTGTGGTCGGGGTACTCGGCGCGGTAGGCCTCCATCAGCGGGCGGCCCTGCTCGAACTCGCCCAGCGAGGCGCAATGGAACCACACCCGCGGCGCAGTTTCGTGGCGCAACGCCTCCCGGACGCGGCCCAGCAGCCCGCGCCGCCCGGCCGTCCAGGCGGCGGCCTTGGGCACGAAGGGGCTCAGCAGCCGCAGCAGCAGCGCATACAAACGCAGACCAAAAGAATACAGCAGGCGCAATACGGTGGGAAGGGAGGCAAACGAAAGGGGCCGCTTGCAGCAGCCCGCCACAAAAGTACGCCCTTCAACCCATTTTCAGCAAAAAGCCCCCGCCCGGGTAGGCAGAGGCTTCTTTGCAGATGGTGAAATAGGCGAAATAGTGAGGTGGTGAAATGATGAGTTGATGTTCAACGGCTCTACCGGCGCAGGTGGCGCATGCAGGCCCTTGAAACGGCAACTCACCATTTCACCATCTCACCAAATCACTTAGTGGGCGGCTTGCTTGCCGAGGTAGTTGGCTACGCCTTCGCGGGTGGCCTGCATGGCCTCCTTGCCTTCCTCCCAGTTAGCGGGGCACACCTCGCCCTTCTCCTCGAAGTACTGCAGGGCATCCACCATGCGCATGGCCTCGTCGATGCTGCGACCCAGCGGGCCGTCGTTTACCACCTGGTGGCGCACGATGCCGTCCTTATCAATCAGAAACAGGCCGCGGTAGGCCAGGGGCGAGCCGATGAAAGTCATTTCGCCGGCTTCGTTGTAGTCGTAGTGGCCGCCGAGTACGTCGTAGTTGGAGGCAATGGTTTTGGTGGCGTCGGCCACCAGCGGGTAGGTTACGCCCTCGATGCCGCCGTTGTCGCGCGGCGTCTGCAGCCAGGCGAAGTGCGAGAAGTGCGTATCGGTCGAGCAGCCTACTACGGCTACGCCTTTGGCTTCAAAATCGGCCAGCCGCTCCTCGAACGCAATGATTTCGGTGGGGCAAACGAACGTGAAGTCGGCGGGGTAGAAGTAGAAAATAACGTGCTTCTTGCCCAAATACCGGTCGAGGGAGAAATCCTCCTCGAATTCGCCATCAATAACGGCGGTGGCTTTGAAAGAAGGAGCGCGCTTACCAACGAGAACTGCCATGTGCTTTTAAAAAATTGGGTGAAAGTGAATTGTTGAACAGATAAGTGGACCGGCTGGTCCGTAAGCCGACCGCCACCCGCAAGCGGGCAGCAAATCAGCCATCAAAATCGGGGAAAGAGCGTTGCCGGCCCTAGTCGGTGTCAGGCGGGGTGCTGGGCCAAGTCGGCGGGGGGTGGGTCGGCCACGCGGCTGCCGGTTACGTGCAGCGAGAAGGAGTGGGGCTGGAAGCCCGGCAGCGCCTTGGCCGCGAAAAAGTCCCGAATCAGCTCATCCAACTGCGGGTCGCAGTAGTCGATAATTTCCTGCGTGTCGGCGCAAACCAAGTGATGGTGCTCGCTGCAATCGGCGTCGTAGCGGCGGCGCGAGCCCTCAGCCGAGGCCACCCGGCGCGTGAGGCCGGCGGCCACAAACGAATCGAGGGCCTTGTACACAGTGCCCAGCGACACGGAAGGCAACTGCCCGGTTACGCGCTGGTGCACCTGCTCGGCGGTGGGGTGGCCGGGCAGCACCAGCAGGCTTTCCAGAATCAGGAGGCGCTGGCGAGTAGCCCGCAGCCCGGCCTCAGCCAGTTGCTGCTGCAGCTGATCGGGCGTCGGGGCCGGATGAGAGTGGTGATGGTGAGTGGACACAGATAAGAATGATTCTCCGCAAAGATAGGGCTATAAGCGTTGCGAAGGAAAATTTGTTTCATCTGAGGGGTGATGGGGTGAGGAGGTGAGAGGAGAATGGGGTGTCATTGCGAGCGAAGCGAAGCAATCCGTGGGAGCAACGTGCTAACCCTTGTAATGCGTCAAGCCCTGGCGTCAGTGCTGGCGTTAAGAACTTCGCGCTTCTTGGGGCTTGTCGTTTTGTGCAAACGGATTGCTTCGCTCCGCTCGCAATGACCCGTCTCTTTTCCCGCCTCCTCACCCCATCACCCCATTACCTCCTCACCCCATCACTCCACCTACCGGCCCTTAAAATCGGCCGGGCGTTTCTCCACGAAAGCGGCCATGCCTTCCTTCTGGTCTTCGGAAGCAAACGTCATATAGAAGTTCTTGCGCTCGAAGTGCAGGCCCTCATCCAGGTGGGTTTCGAAGGCGCGGTTCACCGATTCCTTGGCCAGCCGGGCCGCTACCGGCGACATTTTGGCGATGCTGGCGGCCAGCCGGAAGGCTTCCTCCAGGTACTGGCCCACCGGCACCACGCGGTTCACGAGGCCGTGGCGGGCGGCTTCGTCGGCGCTCATCGGCTCGCCGGTGAGCACCATTTCCATGGCCCGCGCCTTGCCGATGGCCCGCGTGAGGCGCTGGGTGCCGCCCGCGCCCGGCATGGTGCCGATGCGGATTTCGGGCTGTCCGAACTTGGCCGTTTCCGAGGCCACAATCATGTCGCAGGTCATGCACAGCTCGCAGCCGCCGCCCAGCGCAAAGCCCGACACGGCCGCAATGAGCGGTTTGGTGGTGCGCCGAATCTGGTCCCAGATGCTGAACTGGTCGATCAGCAGCATATCAATGGCGGTGCGGCCGGCCATCTGCTTGATGTCGGCGCCGGCGGCAAAGGCCCGCTCGTTGCCCGTGAGCACGATTACGCGCACCTCGGGGTCCTGGTCAAGCTGCTGGAGGGCGGCGGCTACTTCCTGCATCAGCTGCAGGTTGAGGGCGTTGAGCTCCTTGGGGCGGTTGAGTTGAATCAGGGCCACCTGGGGCCGCACCTGGGGCGTTACGAGGATGAATTCGGGAGTCATGGGAAGAGTATGGAGTGCTAATAAGGGCAAATATACTGTCATCCTGAGCGCAGCGAAGGACCTTCTTATGGCAGCACTTTATATGAGCGAAATGGCTGTACATATAAAGTGCTGCCGTAAGAAGGTCCTTCGCTGCGCTCAGGATGACAGCTCATTACGTTCAGGCTCGCCCCGGCACACGAATTGAAACGTCTGGCGGGTGCGCTGCTCCAGCAGCAGCTCGCGGCCAGCCGTCAGGCGCTGCAGGCTGGGGGCGTCGTAGTTTTTGATGGTGTAGAGCTCCAGGCCGGTGTTGTAGTGGATGGTGAACTGCTCGCGCAGCCGGGCCAGCAGCTGTTCGAGGCGGGCGGGCAGAAAGTCGGTGCACACCGAAAAGCTGATGGCCGAGTTCTGCATCAGCCGGATTTTCAGCCGCACCTGGGCCAGCACCCCGAAAATCACCTCCAGGTTTTCCTCCGAAATAAAGTCCAGCTCCTTGGACTCAAAGGACACCAGGCACTGGTCGGTTTTGCGGATGAAGGCCGGCACCAGCAAGCCGTGGCGGCAGTCGTGGATGCGGGTGCCTTCGGCCGCGGGGTCGAGAAACGACTTGACCAGCAGTGGAATACCGCGCACAGCCAGCGGCTTGATGGTTTTAGGGTGAATAACTGAGGCGCCGTAGTAGGCCATTTCGATGGTTTCCTGGTAGCTGATTTCCGGGTAGCGCACCGTATCGGCGAATATTTTGGGGTCGGCGTTGAGCAGACCGGCCACGTCCTTCCAGATGGTAACCGACCCGGCGCCCAGGCAGTAGGCCAGAATGGCGGCCGTGAAGTCGGACCCCTCGCGGCCCAGCGTGGTGGTGAGGCCGCCGGCCGTGCCACCCACAAAGCCCTGCGTGACTACCGGCGGGCCCTGCGCCAGTTCTGCCAGCGGTAGCGCGGTTTGCAACGCTGCTTCGGTGGCGGCCCAGTCGAGGCGGCCTTCGCGCCAGGTTTCGTCGGTGCGGATAAATGGGCGGCAGTCGAGCCAGCGGGCCTGCAGAAACGCGGCTACGATGCGCGTGGCCAGCAACTCGCCGAAACTTACTACCTGGTCGTAGTGCCGGTCGAAATCGGCCGCAGAAACGGCAGCGGCGGCCAGCAGCCGGGTTTGCAGCCCGTTCAGCAGTTCGCTTAGCAACTCTTCCGCGGGCAGGCCCAGCTCGGCGGCCACATCGGCGTGGAAGTCGCGCAGCCGGGTCAGCTCGGCAGCGTAGGGCTGGCCGGCGTGGGCCCGCTGCAGCAGCGCCTCCAGCGCGTTGGTGGTCTTGCCCATGGCCGATACCACAATCACCAGCGGCCCCGGCCGGCCATGTTCGGCCACGATGCGGCCCAGGTTGCGGATAGCCGCGGCATCCTTCACCGAGGCGCCGCCGAATTTGTACACTTTCAACTGACTCAGCTCCTGCATGGCCCCAAATGTAGGGCCGGCGCGCGGCTTCCCGGCAGCGGCCCGGCAAACGGGGCCGGCAATACCGGGGCGAAGATTCGCTTTGGCTGCCCCGAATTGGTTACTTTTGAGCTTTCCCCCCGAATCTTATTTTCCCACACCCGCTTCTAATGGATCATCACGATAAGCTCGCGCTGCCCGTCGGCACCACCCTCGACCGCTTCATCATGCGCAAGCAGGAGGATTTCCCCTACGCCACCGGCGAGCTGAGCCAGCTGCTGCGCGATATTGCGCTGGCGGCCAAAATCGTCAACCGCGAAATCAACCGCTCGGGCCTCATCGATATTGCCGGCGCCTACGGCAACCGCAACGTGCAGGGCGAAGATCAGCAGAAGCTCGACGTGATTGCCAACATCCGCTTCATCCGGGCGCTGCGCAACGGCGGCGAGGTGTGCACCATCATCTCCGAGGAAGATGAGGACATGATTCAGACCGGCAACGTGCAGGGCAAGTACGTGGTGGCCATCGACCCGCTCGATGGTTCGAGCAACATCGATGTGAACGTGAGCATCGGCACCATTTTCAGCATCTACCGCCGCGTGTCGCCCACCGGCACCGAGGGCACGGCGCAGGACTGCCTGCAGACCGGCACCCACCAGGTGGCGGCCGGCTACGTGATTTACGGCTCGAGCACCATGATGGTGTACACGACCGGCAACGGCGTCAACGGCTTTACCTACGAGCCCAGCCTGGGCGAGTTTTTCCTTTCGCACCCCAACATCCAGACGCCCACCACCGGCAAGGTGTACTCCATCAACGAGGGCACGTCGGAGTATTTCACGGAGGGCACCAAAGCGTTTGTGGCCTACTGCAAGGAGGAAGGCTACTCGGCCCGCTACATTGGCTCGCTGGTGGCAGACTTCCACCGAAACCTGCTCAAGGGCGGCATCTATATGTATCCCGGCACGAGCAAGGTGCCCAACGGCAAGCTGCGGCTCATGTACGAGTGCAACCCGCTGGCGTTCATTGTGGAGCAGGCCGGCGGCAAATCGAGCAATGGCCGGCGCCGCACCCTGGAGCTGGAGCCCACCGATACGCACGTGCGCTGCCCCGTTTTCATCGGCTCGACGGAGATGGTGGAGAAGGCCGAGGAATTCCTGGCCGCCGAGCAGCAAAACGAAGCTGCCGAGTAGCCCCATCGTTTACTCATAAAAAATGCCGGCAGCCTCAAGGGCCGCCGGCATTTTTTTGTAGACTCTATTAAAGCTTACTCGGCCTTCTTTTTGGCCGGTGCCTTTTTGGCGGGCTTGGCTACGGCCGCCTCGGGGTTGGCCGGGGCCGTGTCGGCCTCGGGGGCCGGAATGATGCCGGCCGTGCTCATGGCCTCATCGGCGGCGGGCTCGGCCGTTTTCTTGACGGTTTTCTTCTTGGGCGAAGTATCGGCGGCTACGGGAGTGGCCGGCGCTTCTTCGGCGGCCTGCTCGGCTACCTCTTTCTTGGTCGCCTCGCTCTCAGTGGCCTCATCTTCGGTGGCCGGCGCCTGGTACTCGAGGCGCTGGCTCACGATGTTGTACCACTGCACCAGCTTCTTGATGTCGGACAGGTACACCCGCTCCCGGTCGTAATCCGGAATGATGCCTTCCATGAACGTCACCAGCTCTTGGTCGTTCGACTTGTTGCTCAGGCTGAAGTCGGCGCCGTGCTGCTGCTGAATCCGGTCGAACACCTCCGACAGGGGCACCGTCTGGTCGTAATCCTGGGTGTAGATGGAAATTTCCTGCAGCAGCGACACTTTGTTCTGGGCAGCGGCCACCGAGCGGGTGCCCTTGTCGTTGAGGGCTTCGATGATGACGCCGGCGCGGGTGGGGCGCACGAGACGGTACAGACCGGGCATTCCGCTGATGGCGGCAATTTCCTTCAGGTCGTAGGGCATAGCAAAAAAAGCAGTGGTTGAAGAGGCGAAGGTACGCAACGCCCGCGAACGGGCCGGCAGTGCGGGGGCCTACAGCTTAAAGGTGATGGGCAGGCTGGTCAGCACGGCGTAATCGGGCTTGTTGAACTTGAGCAGCTTCACCAGCCGCAGGGCCTCGTCGCCGCAGCCGCCGCCAATCTGCTTCACCAGCTTGATGCCCGAAAGCGTGCCGTCGGTGTTCAGCGTAAAGCTGACGATGCACTGGCCCTGAATGCGGTTGCGCCGGGCCATTACGGGGTATTTCAGCTCTTGGTTGATAAAGGCGTACATGGCGTCCTGGCCGCCCTCGTAGTATTCGGCCACCGGAATGGCTTTGCCCGAGTGGGCTGCTTCGGTAGCCGGAGCAGGGGCCGCCGTCTGGGCCAGGGCCGGGGTAGCCGCGAAGGCCAGCAGGGCGCCAAGGCCAAACAGGAAAGTTGCTTTGGTCATGTTCAGAAAAGTACGGGAGTGAATTGAAATAGAAAGGCTTGCCGCCGTTGCGGCCGGCCCGGGGCCTGCAAGAACGAAGCCAGTTTACGCGCCGGGCGTGCCATCTTCGGCCTGCTGCGCTTCGGCCAGCTGCCGGTTGGTTTCGGCCACAAAGCCCAGCAGCTCGTCGCGGCCCGTCTTGTCCTCGGCCGACGTAACAAAGTGGCGGGGCAGCTCGTCCCAGGTTTCGCGCATTTTTTCCAGATACTGCACCACCTGCTGGCTGGTGCGCGAGCCTGACTGCTTGTCGGCCTTGGTAAACACCATTACAAACGGAATTCCTTCGGTGCCGAGCTGCTCCATAAACTCCAGGTCGAGGGCCTGGGGGGCGTGGCGCGAGTCGAGCAGCACCATTACGCAGGTCAGGTTGGGCCGCTGGCGCAGGTAGTAGTTGATCATGCGCGCCCACTTGGCCCGGGCGTCCTTGCTGATTTTGGCGTAGCCGTAGCCCGGCAAATCGACCAGATACCAGTCTTCGTTGATAAGGAAGTGGTTGATAAGCTGGGTTTTGCCGGGCTGCGACGACGTTTTGGCCAACCCTTTCTGGTTGGTGAGCATATTAATGAGCGACGACTTACCCACATTGGAGCGGCCGATAAAGGCATATTCGGGCAGCGTGGGCGCCGGGCAGTCCTGGGCCCGCGCATTACTCGTTAAAAATCTGGCGTCCTGAATAAGCATCGGGGGCAATTAATGAGAAAGGGCAAAGATAAATATTCCAACCCGGCCGGCCGAACCCATCATTTTTTGAAGAAAAACCTTGTAGTTTACAAGGGTACTCTATATTTGCACGCTCAAGCACTAGCTGCTACGGAGTATTTTCCGGTTATAGCGGCCGTTTGTACGCTCTGAATTGGCCGATTCTGATGGAATAGGATAGGGCCAAGGCTGTATTTTAAAATTTATATCTTTGCCCGTTAAGTATGCCTTCTGGCGGTTCTTTAGAGAAATTCAACGCGACAAAAGGCCTTTTTTAGCACCTGGGTTTCGTTTTTTTCTTTCTTTAGCTAAACTCTGTTATCGGATTTCAGTAATAGGAGGCAACTCCCAAATTGGCTCTGCGTAATTGGCGGTCGATACTTTTTCCCTTTGCAACCCCTCGTTTCCCTAATCCCTCCTCAATGGACAACTTAGTCAGAAGGTTATTACAAGCCTCGTGCGCTGTCATGCTCACGACTGCAATGGCCCAGCCTGCCCTGGCTCAAAGCACCCGACAGCAACTTAAAACGGCCAATAAGCTTTTCGGCCAGGAAAACTTCCGGGCTTCGTTGCCTTACTATGAGCAGGTGCTAGCCAAGGACCCCAACAATGCGCAGGCGCTGTTCCGGGCCGGTATTGCCTATATGTCTTTTGACAAGGAGAAGGCCAGCGACTACATCTACAAGGCGCAGCGTCTGAAGAAGAACGTATCCAAGGATGTGGAGTACTGGCTTGGCCGGGTAGATCACCTCAACTACAACTTCGACGAAGCTATTGCGCATTTTCAGGCTTACAATGCCACATTGAAAACCAAGGACACGCGTAAGCGCGATTTGTCCCGGTTGATTCAGAATAGCAAGAACGCGAAGGTGCAGTTCAACAGCCCGCGCGATATTTTCGTTAAGAACCTGGGCCCGACCATCAACACGCAGTGGTCGGAGCACAGCCCCGTTATTTCGGCCGACGACAAAATCCTGCTCTTTACTTCGCGCTCCGATAACATGACCAACGTGAGCGCGTTGCAGGCGGCCGAAGGCAAAGACGGGAAGAAGCTGGCCGCTGACGGACAGTACTACGAGAACATCTATGAAGCCCGCCGCATCGACGAGGACAACTGGGACAAGCCCCGGTCGCTGAGCGGCGTGCTTAACGGCAAAGGCCACGATGCATCCATTCAGGTGTTTGACAATGACACCAAAATGCTCATGTACCGCAACGACGAGAATGGCGACATTCTGTATTCGGAAAAAAGCGGCAACGACTGGACCGAGCCTAAGCGCCTGAACAAGAATATCAACACTGCCGCTTACGAATCGGACGCCTACATTACGCCCGATGGCCTGACTATTTACTTCTCAACGGCTAAGTATTCAGAAGACGGCACGCTCGATATTTACTACTCGACGCGTGTGCCCGGCGGCGAATGGGGCCCGGCCAAGAGCATCGGTAACGCCATCAACACGGCGTACGACGATGACAGCCCGTACCTGAGCCGCGATGGTAAAACCATGTACTTCTCCTCGCGTGGCCACAACACGATGGGCGGCTACGACATCTTTAAGTCGGAGTACGACTCGATTGGCCGCAAGTGGGGCCGGCCCGAGAACATGGGCTACCCCATCAACACGCCCGACGACGACACCTACTACCGCCTGAGCCCCGATGGCTCGTACGCCTACCTGTCGTCGTACCGCATTGGTGGCTATGGTGAAAAGGACATCTACACCATCAACTACATCAAGAACGCCACCATCCGGGGCCGCGTGCTGGCTATCCAGGACAGCAGCGCCATTCCCGGGGCGGAGCTGGTGTTCAGTGGTACCCAGGCCGACAAAACGGCCCTGAGCTACCGCGACGTGAGCAAGCCGCTGACCGGCGAGTACCAGGTAAACGTGCTTTCGGGCCGGACTTACCAGGTAGCCGTAAGCAAGGATGGCCGCAACATCGAAACCCAGGAGTTTGCCGTGCCGATTTCGACCAATGACTCGACCGTCATTGAGAAGAACTTCTACGTCAACTACATCGATACGATGGTGACTAACATCGCCAACATCAACCCAATCTACTTCGACACCGACAAGTACACCCTGCGGCCCGAGTCGATTGTGGAGCTGAAGAAGGTGAGCGACCTGCTGGCTGCCAACCCCGGCATCAACATCTCGATTGAAGGCAACACCGACTCGCGCAACACCGACGAGTACAACATGGTACTCGGCCAGAACCGCGCCAACGTGGCCTACAACTACCTGAAGAAGGCCGGCATTGCCGAGACCCGCATGGTAACGGTAAGCTACGGCGAGCGTCGTCCGGTAGCCCCCAACGATTCGCCGGAGAACATGCAGCTTAACCGCCGCACCGACTTCCGCGTGATTGTGAAGGAAGGTGAAGGCATGCCGAACATGAACCGTCCGGCTCCGGCTCCGCAGCCTTCGGGCAGCACCGGCACCGGCAACATGGGCATGGGTACCGCGCCTACCGTGCCGTTGCAGCCCGGTAAGAGCAAGGTGAAGCTGGAAGACGGCACCAAGATTAAGACCAAGGTGGACGAGGACAGCGACAAAGTGAAGGTGAAAACCAAGGGCCCTGACGACGAGAAAAGCAAGACCGTAACCAAGGACGGTACCATTGATGCCAAGGCCAAAGACGCCGAGGGCAACAAGGTGAAAGTGAAGACCGACAACGACTAACCGTTGGTTTTCGGCTAAAAAGGACGGGCCGGGCTGTATGCCCGGCCCGTCCTTTTTTTAACATAATAGCGCAAAAGCCGTTGTAATGAGGCAATTTTGCCCGCACCCCGTCGTTCCTTGCTCCACGAGCCATGTCCGTAGTACCTTATAAAGATGACGCCGCCGACAAGAAGTCGCAGGTTGCCCAGATGTTCAACAGCATCGCCGGCAAGTACGACTTCCTCAACCACTTCCTGAGTGCCGGCACCGATATTTACTGGCGCCGCAAGGCCGTGGATGAGCTACGGCAGCTGCGCCCGGCCCGCATCCTCGATATTGCCACCGGCACGGCCGATTTCGCCATCGAAACGTTGCGCGCCGCCACCCCCGATGCCCAGGTAACGGGCGTTGATATTTCGGAAGGTATGCTGGAAGTGGGCCGCCGCAAGCTGGCTGCCAAGGGCCTGGGCCACCGCATCCGGCTGGAGCTGGGCGACTCGGAGAGCCTGCCCTTCGAGGATGACTCGTTCGATGCTGTAACGGCCTCGTTTGGGGTGCGCAACTTCGCTAACCTGGAGCGCGGCCTGAGCGAGATGCGCCGGGTGCTGCGGCCGGGTGGCAAGCTGGTGGTGCTGGAGTTCAGCAAGCCCACGGCCTTCCCCATGAAACAGGCCTACAACTTCTATTTCAAGAACATTCTGCCGGTTTTCGGCAAGCTTATTTCCAAAGACCGCGCCGCCTACACCTACCTGCCCGAGTCGGTGCAGGCCTTCCCGGACGGCCCGGATTTTCTGGCAATTCTGCGCAAAGTCGGCTTCAACTCTCCTGCATGGCAACCCCTCACTTTCGGCATCAGCTCCATCTACACGGCTCAAAAGTAATGCGCTACGCGCTGCTGGCCGCCGCCGTGCTGGCCCTGCCGCTGAGCACTGTGGCCCAGAAAACCAGCCGCAGCCGGGCCAAAATCGGCCGCGGCGGCCAGGTGAAGTCGATTACGTCGGACAACTTGGTGGGCTACGACGACCGGGCGCTGCACTTGGGCCTGTACGTGGCGCCCAACTTCTCGCGCTACCTGGTTGAGCAGTCAGATTTGTACCCAAATCAGCAGGTATCAGCCAACTCGATCATTAGTCCGGGCTTTTCAGTGGGCTTTCTGGGTGATTTACGGCTGGGCAACTACGCGGCCCTCACCTTCGCGCCCGGCGTAAGTTTTCTGACGCGCCGCATCGAGTTTAAGGATCAGGGCTACGTGCGTAATACCGCGCAGTACCCCGACGACCCCGAGAAGATTGAGGACCAGGAAATCGGCAGTACGCAGGTTGATTTTCCGCTGCTGTTCAAGCTAAAATCGCAGCGGCGGCGCAACACGCGGATGTACTTGATTGCGGGCGTGAAGCCTAGCCTCAACATTGGCGGGCGCCGTAAAGACCCTGACGTGAACCTGCTGGAGGCGGCCGATTCGGACTTCGCCATCGAGTACGGCGTGGGCCTCGACCTGTTCTACCCGTTCTTCAAGTTCTCGCCCGAGCTGCGCTTCTCCAACGGCCTGAAAAACCTGTACGTGCCCAGCACCAACGACGTGTACAGCCGCAGCCTGCAGCGCATGACCAGCAACACCGTCACGCTCTACCTCAACATCTGGTCGGGACGGTAGTCTAGTGCTGCAAGCCGCAAGCCGCAAGCTACAGGCTGCAAGCTTTTGCTGGCAACCTGGCTAAAGAAAGCTTGTAGCTTGCAGCCTGTAGCTTGCCGCTCCCAACTTCTAGCTTCTTCAAGAATGAAAACTGCATTTATTACCGGCGCTTCATCGGGTATTGGCTGGGCGGCGGCCGTGGCGCTGGGCCGCGCCGGCTTCCGACTGGTACTGGCGGGGCGGCGGCGCGAGCGGCTGGAGGAGCTGGCCCGCGAGCTGGGCGCCGAAGTGCCCACCCACCTGCTCACGTTTGATGTGCGCGACCGGGCCGCCGTGGAGGCCGCTGTGGCCAGCTTGCCGGCCGAATTCGCCGACGTGGACGTGCTCATCAACAACGCCGGCAACGCCCACGGTCTGGCGCCCATTCAGCAGGGCGACCCCGCCGACTGGGACGCCATGCTCGACGGCAACGTGAAGGGCCTGCTGTATGTGAGCCGGGCCGTGCTGCCGGCCATGACGCGCCGCAACTCCGGCCATATCATCAACATTGGCTCTATTGCCGGCCACGAAACCTACGCCAACGGCAACGTGTACTGCGCTTCGAAAGCGGCCGTGGCGGCCCTCACCAAAGGCATGCGCCTCGATTTGCTGCCCCACCACATTCGGGTGGCCGAGGTGAACCCGGGCGCCGTGGAAACCGAGTTTTCGGAGGTGCGTTTCAAGGGCGACACCCAGCGCGCCGCCAGCGTGTACCAGGGCTACGAGGCGCTACGGGCCGAAGACGTGGCCGACCTGCTGGCCTTCATGGTCACGCGCCCGCCCCACGTCAACATTGCCGAAGTCCTGATTCTGCCCGCCGCCCAGGGCGCGGCCACGGTTATCCGCAAGGAGTAGAGCAGGCCTATTCGGCCAGCTTCGTCAGCGTTTCCCGGTCTAGAGTGTGCGTGCCACTGAAGCGCACCAGCTTCGGCGCCACACCCAGGCGGCGCAGAAATTCCTGCTGCTTCCGCAGGTCCTCTTCCTTGATAAACTCATCGTCGGTGCCGCAGACGAGCGTGACGGGCAATTGCTCCAGCAGGCGGGAGGCCACGGTAAAATCCATGTCGGGCGGGAAAGCGCCGGCCCACAGGATAAGCCGCGCCGGCCGGAAGTTGGCGCGGGCCAGCCAGCGGCTGACGGTGGCCGCGCCCTGCGAGAAGCCCAGCACCGTAATGGCGGCCTCGGGCGCGGCCTGCGGCAGAATCCTCGCGGCCAGCTGGTTGAGGTAGGCTACGTAGTCGTCAATTTCGGCCAGCCGGTCCTCCTTGGTCATCCAGGTGGCGCCCACGCGGCCGCCGGTGCCGTTGAGGTAGAAGCGCGACAGGCCCTCGGGCGCCACCACCACCAACTGCGGGTCGGCGGCTACCAGGTGGGCAAAATGCCGCACGAAGTACGCCGCCAGCTGCCCGTAGCCATGCGCCACAAACCACACCCGCTGCGTATGGGCCGACAATTCGCCCAACTGCTGATAACGGGCCGTGCGCGCAACGCTGAGCTGATGTTCCATAAGGTGAAATAGTGAGATGGTGAAATGGTGAGTTGAAGTTTCGGGCCCCTGGCGGCGCAAAATAGGACAATCAGGGCCGCCCGAACATAAAACTCACCATTTCACTATCTCACTATTTCACCTTGAACTATCTCACCTTCGGCAGATCCTTGGCATCGAAGCCGAAGGGCAGCAGGTCGGAGAGGGCGCCGAAGCGGTAGATGCTGCCATCGGGGCCAGGCAGCAGCAGCGGAATCGCCTGCTGCTGGCGCTGCTCGTACTCGGCCATGACCTGGCGGCAGGCCCCACATGGGTTGGCTGGCCCGAAGGCCCCGCCGGCGGGGCGGGCGGCCACGGCCATGCCCACAATGCGGCGCCCCGGCCGCGCTACGGCCGCGCCAAAAAGGGCCGTGCGTTCGGCGCAAAGGCCCGAAGGATAAGCGGCGTTTTCCTGGTTGGACCCCTGAAATACGGTGCCATCGTCGAACAGCAGAGCCGCGCCCACCTGAAAGTGGGAGTAGGGCGAATGGGAGGTTTCGGTAGCGGCCTGGGCAGCCTGCCAGGTGGCAGCTTCGGCGGGCGTCAGGTCGGCTTCGGAGGCCAGCACGTCGGCCGTGATGGTCAGGTTAAGGGTGTTGGCCATGCGGGGCAAAGGGGTGGGTACCGCAAGCGGCCCCGGGAAAGTGAAAAGGGGCGACGAATGTACGGTTTTTTGGTGAATGAGGTGAATGAGTGATTGAGAGAGGTACTGTCATCCTGAGCTTGCGAAGGACCTATACAGAAGGCATCTATTGATTGGCCTCTGGATAGGTCCTTCGCAAGCTCAGGATGACAGGTGGGCTCACGTCCTCACGTCCTCACCCCATCACCCGTTTCCCTATCTTGCCGCTCCACCCACTCACCCATCTATGTCGCGTATTCTGCTGCTGGGCGCCGGTCGTTCGGCTTCCTCGCTTATTCAATATCTGCTGCGCCACGCCCCCGCCGAGGGCTGGCAGCTGACCGTAGCCGACGTGCAGCCGGTCCACCTGGCCCCGGTGCTGGCCGCCCACGCCGCGTATGCCCGGGCGGTAGCGTTTGATGTGCACGATGCAAGCCGGCTGGAAGAGCTCGTAGCCGATGCCGACGTGGTGGTGTCGATGCTGCCGGCCCTGTTTCATGCGCCGGTGGCGCGGGCCTGCGTGCGGCACGGGCGGCACCTGGCCACGGCCAGCTACGTGAGCGACGAAATCCGGGCGCTGGGGCCGGCGGCCGAGGCGGCGGGTGTTACGCTGCTCATGGAGTGCGGCCTCGACCCCGGCCTCGACCACATGTCGGCCATGCGCGTGCTGGCCGATATCCGGCAGCAGGGCGGGCAGGTAACCTCGTTCAAATCGTACTGCGGCGGGCTGCTGGCGCCCGAGGCCGAAGCCGGCAACCCCTGGCGCTACAAGTTCACCTGGAACCCGCGCAACGTGGTGCTGGCGGGCCAGGGTACGGCCAAGTATCTGGAGCAGGGCCGGCTGCGCTTCATCCCGTACCAGCAGCTATTTACCCGCCTCGAAACCGTGGCCGTGCCCGGCTTTGGCGAGTTTGAAGGCTACGCCAACCGCGACTCGCTGAGCTACCGCGCCCCCTACGGCCTCGCGCACGTGCACACCATGCTGCGCGGTACCCTGCGCCGGCCGGGCTACTGCGCCGCCTGGCAGCAGCTGGTGCGCCTGGGTTTCACCGACGACACCGTGCAGCTCGACAACCCCGCCGACCTGACCTGGGCCGAGCTGGTAGCTGCCTACCTGCCCCTGCCTGCCATCACCGGCCAGCCGCTGGCCGCCCGCGTAGCCGCGCATCTGGGCCTGGCCCCCGATTCGGTGGAAATGCGGCAGCTAAGCTGGCTGGGGCTGTTTGAGGAGCTGCCGGTGGGCCAGGCCAACGCTACGCCGGCCCAACTGCTGGAAAAGCTGCTCACCCGAAAGTGGGCCCTGGCACCCACCGACCACGACATGATTGTGATGCAGCACCAGTTTGAGTACGAGCTCGACGGGCAGCGCCACGGCCGCAACTCGTCGGTGGTGGTGTTGGGCGACGATGCCACCCACACGGCCATGGCCAAAACCGTGGGCCTGCCGCTGGGCATGGCTGTGCGCCGGCTCGCTACCGGGCAGCTCCAGCAGCGCGGCGTCGTCATCCCAACCCTGCCCGAGCTCTACAACCCCATTCTCGATGAGCTGGCGGCCGATTACGGGATTGAGTTCGTGGAGCAGGAGTTGGGAGTGCTGGCCGCGCTACAATAAGCTCCCGTCCGGCAAGTTGTAGCTGCCTGACTGCCACCGCTTATGCAATATTACCTGCACTTACGAGCCCGGCTGCTGGGCCGGCAACTCCGCGAATTAGGCTGGTGGCGGCTGTTGGTGCTGGGGGCGCTGCTGGGGCTGGTAACGGTCCGGGCGCTGGTCACGGCCGCCGCGCACCCTGTGCTGGTTTGGGTCGTGCCGCTGGCCGTGCTGGTGTTCACGCTCAGCCTGCACCGCCGCCGGGCCGACCTGGTTTTCCTGCAATTAACCGCGCCCCGGTTTCGGGGCTGGCTAGCCGCAGAATACGCGCTGGGCAGCCTTCCCGTGGCGCTGGTGCTGCTGGGCTGGGGCCGTTTTGGGCCGGCGATGTTAGCCGTTGCAGGGGCCGCAGTGGTGGCATTGGGGCCGGCCGCCGCTGCCTCCACCAGCCGGATGCACCGGCCAACTTGGTTCCGAAGCGTAGCCTTTGAGTGGGTGAGTGCGGGCCATCGGCCGGTGCTGGGGCTGGCGTGGCTGGCATTGCTGGGGGCAGCCATCAGCACCCGCGCCAATAGTACCGGTCCGGCGCTGGCCGTGCTGGCTTGGTTGCTGCTCACGTTGGACACTTACGGTACGCCCGAGCCCTGGAACTGGCTGCTGCCGGCTTTGCGTACGCCCGGCGCCTGGTTGCGGGCCCGGATAGGATGGGGGCTGCTGTACTTTGGCCTCACGACTGCCCCGTTGGCGGTGGTGCTGGCCCTGGGACCCGCCGGGTTGGGTGGCATGGCGCTGGTGCTGGGCTGGTGCGCCATAGTTCTGTCAATGGTCATTATGGCCAAATACGCCTTCTACCCACACGCTACCCTGAGTCGCCTTGCCCAAGCCGGAGCTGTAGTGGTGGGCCTGTCGGTGCTGGGCAGCAACCCAGCGTATCTGGCGTTGTTGCTGGCCTGCTTTCTGAGCTTATTACTGAAAAGCAGAAGCCGGCTGGCGCAATACCGGCGCGAGTAGCCTGCCTATTAGCTGGCTTGGCTGTTCAATCAGAGTCTTTTGTCTGTAAACGAATATGGTATCAATCGAAGGCCTGGGTAAGGATTTTGGCTCTCATACGGTGCTGCACCACGTTGATTTAGCCCTGCAGCCGGGCACGTTGCACGGGCTGGTGGGGGCCAACGGAGCGGGCAAAACCACGCTGCTACACTGCATCTACGGTCTGCACGCCGATTACCGGGGCACGGTGCGCGAAACCAGTGGGCAGAGTATTCGGGCGTGTACCGGCCTGCTACCCTACGAGCCCTACTTCTACCCGCGCATCACCGGCCGCGAATACGTGGAATTCTGCCTGCAGGCCCGGGGCCGGCCGGTGCCCAGCCTCGCGGGCTGGAATGAGCTGCTGGAGCTGCCCCTCGATCAGTACGCCGAAGATTACTCGGCCGGCATGAAGAAAAAGCTGGCCCTGCTGTCGCTACTGGTCCAGGACTTTCGGTACCTAGTGCTCGACGAGCCCTTCAACGGCCTCGACCTCAGCGCTAACCTGCTGCTGATGGAAGTGCTGCGCCGCCTGCGCCAACAAGGCACCGGCATCCTGCTGACCTCGCACCTGCTGGGCTCCCTCACCGAGCTATGCGACGAAATTACGGTGCTGGCCGAGGGTCGCGTGCTGCGCCATTACCCCGCCACCGACTTCGCCCGCCTGCCTACCGACCTGCTTGGCCAGCTGCATCAGCAGAAGCTGACGGCGCTGATGGCCCTGTTGCCGCTGGCCTAAGCCCGCCGGACGGCCGCAGCAATAGTATTGTCAAACGCAAGTACCCTTACAATGCCAGATAAAACGGCCCCAGTCGCTCCTGAAACCAGGCGGTGTAGTCTTCGGAATCAGGCTCGTGCAGCGGCAACTCCTGCTCCTGCACCACCGTGGGCTGCCGGCCGAACTCCACGATTTGGCGTAGCGGCTTGCTGCTGGCGCGGTGGCGGAGTACCTGCCGGGTTGTCGGAAACAGCCCGGTGGCGGCCGCTTCGCGCTCAAAATCGCGCATCTCAGGCGGCGGCAGCAGCACTGTGAGGCGGCCTTCGGTGGTTAGAAAGTCGGCGGCGAAGCGGGTTAGCTCGGCAAAGCTCAGCGTGTCTTCGGCGGCGTGGCGGGCGGTGGTGCGGCGGGCGTCGGGCGAGCGAAGCGCGTGGCGGAAAAACGGCGGGTTGCAGATGATATGGTCGAAAGGCCCGGGGCGGTTGGCCGCCAGCGCAGCCAGCGGCTGGGCGTGCAGCCGCAGCCGGGCGGCCCAGGGGCTGGCCGCGAAGTTAGCAGCTGCCTGGGCCGCAGCCGCTTCATCCAGTTCTACGGCTTCGATGGTGGCCGTGGGGTTGCGCTGAGCGGCCATCAGGGCCAGCAGGCCGGTGCCGGTGCCGATGTCCAGGATGCGCGCCGCCCCCTCCACGGCCGCCACCGCGCCCAGCACGCAGGCGTCGGTGCACACCTTCATGGCGCAGGCTCCTTGCTCAATGCGGAACTGCTTGAACTGGAAGTAAGAGTTAGCCATTAGGCGAGGGCCTCGTAGCCGACGTCAATCAGCAGGGGGCCGCGGGTGGCGCTGCGCACGGCCAGCTGGTCGCACCGCTCGTTTTCGGGGTGGCCGTTGTGGCCGCGCACCCAGCGGAACTGCACGGTGCGCTGCTTGTATATCTTGATGAAGCGCCGCCATAAGTCCTCATTGGCCTTCTTGCCGAAATCGGCCTTGTTGGCCCAGCCGAACACCCACTTCTTTTCCACGGCATCCACTACGTAGCGCGAGTCGGTTACAACGGTGATGGGCAGCTCGGGGCGGTTGATGGCTTCGAGGCCCACAATCACGGCCAGCAGCTCCATGCGGTTGTTGGTCGTCAGGCGGAAGCCCTCGGTCAGCTCCTTCTCGTGGGCGCCGAAGCGCAAAATGGCGCCGTAGCCGCCCGGGCCGGGGTTGCCCCGCGAGGAGCCGTCGGTAAACAGGTAAATCAAGATTTTGAGCTGTTAGCTTATAGCTGCTGGCTATTAGCTTTCGTGCCAAAAGCACTGTTTTATAAGCCCAGACTGCAGCCAGCCAGCAGTAAAAGGCTACAAGGTACGGTCGCAACCCGGTTGCCGCATCTTACAAGGCAGGAAACGTCTCAAATTTGAAGCTACCGGTGCTCACGCCCGTTTCCTCTCAGGCAGCACAAAATAGCATCCTGAGAACAAGCTAATAGCTAACAGCTCTCCGCTAACAGCTTAAAAATCAGTCTCCGCTGTCTTTGATGAGCTGGCGGCGGTAGTTGGCCAGGATGGTGGATTTGAGCAGGAACCCTAAGTACCGGTCGTCGGCATCTACTACTGGCAGGGCCCAGGCGTCGAGCTGCTCCATGCAGCGCAGCGTGTCGAGCAGCGTATCGTCGGGGCGCACGATAGCCAGCGGCTCGTCCATCAGGTCGCGCACGCGGGTGGTGGTGTAGCGGGTGTCGTCGAAGAGGGCGTGGCGCACGGCATCGAGGCTGACGACGCCCAGCAGCCGGCCGTCGGCGCCATCAACCACTGGAAACAGGTTGCGCGAAGCGTGGCGGAAGGTGTGCACCAGCTCGCCCAGCGTATCGTTGGGGCGTACGGGCTCGAAATCGGTTTGCAGCAGGCTCGTTACGTCGAGCAGCGCCAGCAGGCCGCGGTCGCGGTCGTGGTTGACGTACACGCCCTTCTGCACCAGCTTGCGGGTGTACACCGAGTAGGGCTCGAAGTAGCGCGTAATCAGGTAGGAGCCCGACGTGACCAGCATCAGGGGCACAAACAGGGCGTAGCCGCCGGTGATTTCGGCAATCAGGAAGATGGCGGTGAGCGGGGCGTGCACCACGCCGGCCAGCGTGCCGGCCATGCCCAGCACGATAAAGTGCACTTCGGAAATCGGGTACAGACCGCTCAGGTTGATGAGGCGGGCAAACACGAAGCCGCAGAGCGCGCCGGCAAACAACGACGAGCCGAACATGCCGCCGTTGCCGCCCGAGCCGATGGTGATGGTGGTGGCCACCACTTTCAGCAGCATACTGCCCGCCGCCACCAGCAGCACCAGCCACACGCTCTGGTCTTTAAAAACATCGAAGAGCGAGCCGTTGACGAGCTGCTCGGAGTGGCCGCCCAGCAGCAGCTGCACAATGTTGTAGCCTTCACCATACAGCGGCGGAAACAGAAAAACCAGCCCGCCCAGCGCCAGTCCGCCCAGCAAAACCTTCCAGAAAATGCCCGAAAAATGGCTGAATTGTCGGTCGGCCCAGAAGTACACCCGAATCATGTACACCGACAGCAGGGCTGTAAACAGGGCCAGCATCAGGTACAGCGGCACGGCATCGACGGGCCAGCTGGTGGTGATGAGCACGAAGGGCTGGCCCGCGTACAGGGCTTTCGAAACGACCGTGGCCGTGGCTGAGGAGATGAGCAGCGGCACGAAATACGCCGCCGACAGCTCGGAAAGCACCACCTCGACGGCGAACAGCACCCCCGCGATGGGCGAGTTGAAGATGGCCGCAATGCCCGCCGCCGCCCCGCAGCCCGTAAGCAGCCGCCGCTGCCGCCGCCCGATGCGCAGCACCCGAGCCGTGTTGGAGCCGATGGCCGCGCCGGTAACCGAAATAGGGGCCTCCAGACCCGCCGAACCGCCAAACGTCACCGTCAGAAACGACGACACCAGCTGCGAGTACAGCTTGCTGCGCGGCACGATGCTGCCCTGCCGGGCCACGTTGTAAATCACCGGACCGATGCCCCGGCCCAGGTCGCCGCCCAGAAAGTAGCGCGTAAACAGCACCGTGAGGGCAATGCCGATGATGGGGTAGAGCGAGCTGCTGAACACCTGGTACTCGGGCGGCACCCAGGCGTTGAGCAGGCCCTGGGTGTCGTGCACCAGCGTTTTGAGCACCACCGCCGCCAAACCCGCCAGCAGGCCAATCAGAATGCTGACCAGAATCAGGTAGGCCCGGTCGCTGACGTGACGCACGCGCCACAGCAGCAGCGGCAGCAACAGCCGGTGGATGGAGTTCTGGGACATAAGCAGCGAAGGCAGCAAAGCCGCCCGGCAGGAAACTGCAACCTAACGAAAAGCGCGCTCGGTTCGCGTATCGGACCGCAAGTATAGTGGGTTGGGGCGTTAGCCCGCCAGGCCCGGCACGCTGAAGCCGGCCGCCACCAGGGCCTGTTTCACCTCCTGCATCAGGCGGCTTTTGAGCTGTAGCACGCCGCGGCGGTAATCGTCCGAGTCGCCCCAGAAATACACCCGCAAATCGACGGTGGTGGCGCTGGCTTTTTCGAGGTTCACGTAGGGGGCTTTGGCGCCGGTTTGCACCTGGGGCACGGCTTGGAGGTGGTCGATGATGATGCGGCTGGCCTCGTCGGGCGTGTCGTCGGGGCCCAGCTCGATGGTCAGCAGAAAGTCGGAGCGCAGGTCGCCGTCGCGGGTGTAGTTGGTGAGCGGCTGCTTGAGCACCATGGAGTTGGGCAGGGAAATGTGCTTGCCATCGAAGGTGCGCATAAGCGTAGTGCGCAGGTTAAGGGCCACCACGTGGCCCACCATGTCGTTGATCTGCACCGTGTCGTTGATGTGGAAGGGGCGGTTGAAGGCCAGAATCACGCCGGCCAGGAAGTTCTCGGCAATATCCTTGAAGGCAAAGCCCACAATAAACGCCGACACGCCCGCCGCGCCCAGCAAGCTGCCCACCACGCCCGTAAAGCCCAGTACGTTGAGGGCAATCAGCAGCGCAATCAGGGCCAGCACCCACTTGCTTATCTGAGTCAGGAAGTCGGCCAGCAGCGGGTCGGCCGAGCGGCGGTGCAGGCGGCGGCTGAGCAGGGCGCTAAGCCGGCCGGCCACGTACAGGCCGATAGCCAGCAGCACCAGGGCAATCAGCAGCTTGGGCAGCACAAACAGAAACCGCTCCCAGTAATCGAGCAGCACGTGGTGAAAATCGGTGGTCATTTCTAGAGGAGCTAGGAGTCAGGAGCCAGAATAATTTTGTTGGGGCAGCGCGAGGCCCCGCTGGCGGGCTGCCGGCGGGGCCTGAATACGGGGCTATACGCTTAGAAAGGCTTGCGGGGTTAAGCAACCGGGCTGGCCGGGCGGTTCATGAAGCGGGCAAATACCAGCCCGCCCAGCGCGTAGGCCAGCACGTCGCGCCAGTCGGCGGTGGCGTGGGCATCCAGGCGGGGCAGCAGCCACTCAAACCACAGGCTGAAGACCAGCCAGGTGCTAAAAATCCAGGAGCGGGGCAGCACGAAGGCCGGCCGGCGGAAGTAATAGCGCCGCAGCCCCCACAGCGCCAGCGTGAGCAGCAGGGGCAGGGCCAGCGCATCGGCCAGATGGGCGCGCAGCAGGGCCGGCGGCCGCGGCCAGCCCGCTACCAGCGGGCTGTTCTGCTTGTATAAAATGAGGGCCAGATAAGTCAGGACCCCGACCACAAACACAGGGTGGCGCAGCTCGGCCGGCAGCCGCTTCATCCGGCCACGGCGGCCAGCAGCCACATCATAAAGGCCATGAACGCCCCAAACGCCAACTGACCGCCCCGGATAATGTACTTGAAGAACTTGACAATCGGGTTTTCGTCGGGGTTGATTTCAATGAGCAGCAGGCCCTCCGACAGCGGCGCGTCGGCCTGCTGCTGGCGGTGCTCGTCGGCGGCGGCCCGGCGGGGTTCGAGCACCTGCCCGCAGTGCTGGCAACGGTCGGTGGGTTGTTGCTGCCACTCGGTCCAGCGCCCGCAGTGGGGGCACTTTTTGGTGGCGGAAAAGGGGGCGTTGGGGTCGGGCATGGATATAATGTGCGGAATGTAGGGGAATATGCGGAATGTGACCGTTCTGTCATCCTGAGCGCAGCGAAGGACCTTATTACGTTTGCACAGATCGTCGTTGCAGTCGGGCAAGTACAGGAAGGTCCTTCGCTGCGTTCAGGATGACAGAACGGTCACATTCCGCGCATTCCTCCACATTTCCTCTACAGCTCCATAATGTCCTCGTTCCAGAGCTCGGGCTCTTCGGCAATGAAGCTTTCCATCAGCTGCACGCACTCATCAAGGTCGAGGATTTCCACTTCCACGCCGTGGCTTTCCAGGAAGGCCTTCGACTCGCCAAAGGTGCGCGACTCGCCCACCACCACTTTCGGGATTTTGAACTGCACGATGGTGCCGGCGCACATAAAGCAGGGCATCAGGGTGGTATAAAGCACCGTGTCGCGGTAGGTGCGCTGGCGGCCGGCGTTCATCAGCGCGTCCATTTCGCCGTGCTTGATGGCGTTGCCCTCCTGCACGCGCTTGTTGCGCCCGCGGCTCACGAGCTGGCCGTTGCGCACCAGCACCGAGCCAATCGGAATACCGCCTTCCCGGCGGCCCTGGCGCGCCTCATCGATGGCGGCCTGCATGAATTCGTCCATTTTGTTAGATGTTAGAAGTTTGTAGTTAGAAAGGGTAATTGTCCTCCTGAGCTTGCGAAGGACCTATACAGATGCCAACATTAAGAAGAAATGCTTGCTGTATAGATCCTTCGCAAGCTCAGGATGACAGGAAGGCTCACCGCGCGCAAATGCCCCGGTAGGGGCAGTACTGGCACTTATCCAGGTCGTCGGTTTTGCGGATGGGCTCGGCGGGGTCGAGGATGCGGCGCACCAGCTGGCCCAGCAGCTCTTCGCTGTGGCGCCCGAAATCCTGGCCCTCGGCCGTCAGGAAGCTCATGTCGGCCGACATGGGGCCGGCGGCCAGGTTGCGCAGCGAGATGATGGCCGCGTCGGCGGCGGGGCGGCCCTGCTGGGCCAGCAGGAAGCGGTAGAGCCAGAGCTGCCGCACTTTGTCGGCCGAAGAGGACGTATCGGTGAGCAGGCGCTCCACAGCTGCTTCGGGCGCTTCGTTGCGCTTGAGCAGCTGCAGGTGTGACTTCTCCACGAGGCCCGATTTGTAGTCGACCACCCGCAGGTCGCCGTTGGCCAGCTGGTCCACGCGGTCGGCCAGACCGAGCAGGCTCACGGGCAGCTTCTCGCCGCCTTCCAGGGTTACGTACACGGTGGTTTGCAGCGGCTCTTCGAGGCTCTGGATGTGCAGGGGCAGGGCCTCGGGGGTATCGAGCAGGCTTTCGAGGTAGCGGCGCACGAGCTGCTTGGCCACCTGGCCCAGCACGTGGTTGAGGCCCTCGTCGGCGCGGGCATGGCGGCCGGCTTCCTCCTTGCGCAGGGCCTTGGCCACCATAATCGGAGCCAACGCCAGCAAGCCCGGAATATCGGCGGCCGTCAGGGCCGGTGCGCGGGGCGTCTGCTGCTGCGAAAACGGCGTCAGCAGCTCCTCCAGCGCCTCGTGCACGGCCGTGCCGAAGCCGTCGGGCCCCAGGGCTTCCTCCACCTCCTCGTTCTCGCGGAAGCGGGCAATCCGCTGGAAATAAAATTGCAGCGAGCAGCCCAGGTACTGGTTGAGGGCGGTGGGCGAGAGGCCCTTTTGCAGCAGCGCCCGCAGCGCCGCCAGCATCCCGGCGTCTTTTTCGAGGATTAAATCCGTGCTGATGGCTACCTCACCCCCTAGCCCCCTCTCCTCGGGGAGAGGGGGGACTAGCTCTAGTCTTTCTATACTAGCTTCTATGCTAGAATTAAAGGCTAGTTCCCCCTCTCCGGAGGAGAGGGGGCTAGGGGGTGAGGTGTCGGCCGTGACCGTCAAATCCAGCAGCTCCAAATCGGGGTTCTGGATGGCCAAGTCGTTTTCGAGCTGGAGCAGAAAGCGGCTCCGCTCGCCGGTGCGGGTGCCCTCGGCGCCGGGCAGGATGTGCAGCAAATCGACCTGGCGGGCGCGCTGGAGCAGGCGCCAGAACTGGTGGGCGGTGGCGGCCTCGTGGTCGGCGTAGGTGGGCAGACCGAAGGTGGTCAGCACGTCGTACGGAAACAGGGAGCTGTGGCGCTTGGGGGCCGGCAGCACGTTCTCGTTGCAGCTCAGGATGATGACGTGGTCGAAGTCGAGGGCCCGGGTTTCGAGCAGACCCATCACCTGCACGTCTGCAATGGGCTCGCCGCTGAACGGCAGACGGGTGTTGCGCATCTGCTCGTACAAAAACCGCCGGAACGAGCGCACCGACAGCCGCTGCTCGCGGCAGTCGAACACCGAGTGCAGCCGCTTGATAAGCGTGTAGAACAGGTACAGGTACTCGGCTTCGATAGCGGAGTGCTGGTCCTGGTAAGCCTTTTTGAGCAGGTCGATGAGCGTGTGGCAGGCCCCGATGATGTCGTCGCAGTTGTTCCAGGTGGCAAACAGGGCCGTCAGCAGCGGGTGGCCCTGGCCCAGCTCCACCAGCTCCTCGGCGGGCAGCAGCACCGCGTGGCGCTGCACAATGGCGCGGCACACCTTATCGAGCAGGCCCTGCTGGTTCTCGGGCGTGCCCTCCTGCTTGTCGAGCCAGGTTTGGTAGCGGCGCAGAAACGGGTGTTGCAGCAGCTTGCTCACGGCCAGGTGGTGGTAGCGGGGCACGCCGTAGCCGGTTTCGGCCGAACCCTCGCGCACGCCGGTCAGGTGCACCTCAAACAGCAAATCCACCAGATTGAACAGCGGCGTGCTCTGGAAATTGAGGCCCATCGTAACGTTGTACTCGGGCACCTCGCGCAGGGGCAGGCCGTGGAGCACCGGCAGCAGCAGGGTTTCGTCGGGCAGCACCACGGCCACGCGGGCGGCGGGGTTGGCCTGGCGGGCGGCGGCCAGCAGCTGACCCGCTACTTTGCCCTGCATCGAGGAGTTGGCTACGCCCACCATGCGCACGGTGCGCGGCAGCTGGCGCAGCAGCTCGGCCGGCCCGCCGAAGTTGTCCCAGGGCAAATCGAGGCGCTCCTTGTACTGGCGCAGGTGCTGGCCGGCGCGGTTGGGCGAGCCGGGCTCCAGGTAGAACGCGTCGCCATCGAACAGCACCTCGGCTAGGCGGGCCTTGCGCAGGTGGCGGATGAGCCGCTCTTCGGCCTTGGATAAAAAGCCTAGGCCCACAAACACGTGCCGGGGCAGCGTTTCGCCGGCTTCGAGCTGCTCGCGCACCCGGCGCTGGGCCAGCCGGTAGGCCAGGCCGGGGTAGGCCAGCCGGTCGCGCCGCATTAGTTTTTTGAGCCGGAAATACACTTTGTCCAGGTCGTCCCAGAACCGAAAATAAGCCGAAGTGGACGCCAGCGGCTGGTATTCGGCCCCGAGGTCCCAGCGCTCCAGCGCCTTGGCCTGGCTCAGGTACTCGAACACCTTGCGGGGCGAGGCCAGGTTCTGGTCGAGGCTCGAAAAATCCTGGAGCAGCAAGTTCGACCAGCCCACGAACTGGTCGAAATCCAGCGCCGGGTCGATGTCTTGCAGAATCTCGAACAGCAGCAGCTGCAGGGCAATGGGTTCCTCGACGCGCACGCCGGCCAGCTCCACCATGTAGTCTTCCATGGCCGCCACCCGCGGGCTCCACACGGCCTGCCCGGCCTCGGCGGCCAGGCTCAACTCGTTCTGCAGATACACCACCGCCCGCCGCGTGGGCACCACCACCACCAGATCCGAAAGCTCGCCGGTGGGCCCGTACTGGGCCACCAGGTCGCGGGCCACGCGGGTCAGGAAGGGCGTGGCGTCGGGGCCGGTTGGGGTGGCAGGAGCGGGGGCCGAGGCGGGGCGGGCAGCGAACAGGGACAGGTCGGGGAGGGGCGCGGCAGCTTGGGTTTTCATGTTCAGTAAAGATACCATGCCGCTGTCTACTTCGGGTAGGCAGTAATTTTCGCGGTTTACATGTACTTTATGACCAAGGCCCTACGCCGGATAATAGTTCTGCGTATTGGGTAGCCCGGTGCGCCCGGAACACGGATAGTATCGGCGGCGGCCGATTGTTTCCACCGGCGTACAACTCATTCTTCAACTACCAGCTACTTGATGCCATGAAAATTCTGCTGCTTTCTTTGCTGGCGGCCGCGCTCCTGGCTGCGGCTACCGCCCAGGCCCAGCGCCGGCTGCCGCTTTACTCGGGCGTCATCCCGAATGCCACGCCCAGCGCCGTGCAGGAAATCACCGAAAAGGGTTCCGACGGCAACGAGCGGGTGCGGCAGGTGGTGCAGCCCGAACTGGTGGTGTACCGCGCCCCGCTCGATAAAGCCAACGGCACGGCCGTCATCATCTGCCCCGGCGGCGGCTACGAGTCGCTGTCGATAACTAAAGAGGGCTACCAGGTGGCCGAGCGACTCAACGAAATGGGCATCACGGCCTTCGTGCTCAAGTACCGCCTGCCCAACGACGCCGCCCAGCCCGACAAAACCCAGGCCCCGCTGCTCGATGCCCAGCAGGCCGTGCGGCTGGTGCGCGAACAGGCTGCCAAGTTCAACGTGCAGCCCAACCGGATTGGGATGCTGGGCTTCTCGGCCGGCGGCCACCTGGCAGCTTCGGCCGGCACCCACTTTATCGACCCGCTGGGCCCCAATCCCGGCAACACCTCGGTGCGGCCCGATTTTCTGATGCTCATCTACCCGGTCATCACGCTCACCGACAGCCTCACCCACGCCGGCTCGCGCACCCGGCTGCTGGGCCCCACGCCATCGGCCGAGCAGCTGCGGCAGTACTCGGCCGAGCTGCAGGTATCAGACCGCACGCCGCCCACTTTCCTGGTACACGCTCAGGACGATAAATCGGTGCCGGTGCAGAACAGCCTGCTGTTTTACCAGGCCTGCCTGCACCACCGCGTGCCCACCGAAATGCACCTCTACGCCAAGGGCGGCCACGGTTTCGGCCTGCGCAACCCCACCACCCCCGACGACTGGATGGAGCGCCTCCGCAACTGGCTCGATGCCAACGGCTGGCTCACGCGGTGAGGTGGTGAGGTGGTGAGTTTGATATTCGGAGGGCTAGGGATTTTGGCAAGCGCGACCGGAACCCCAACCTGCAGGGGCGCGTAGGTTTCAGCGAGAAAGCACGGGCCGGTTTTGGGCCGGGGCTTTCCCGGTTGACTTCTTTCCGCTGACTTGAAACCTATGAACCCTACCCAACTTAGCCACGAACTCCGCGAGGGCCAGAGCCCCGACATGACCCGCCGCCGCTGGATAATCGGCCTTTCGCTGGTGGGCGTGGCGGCCGGCCAGATTGTGAGCATGTACCAGACCGGCATCATCCACCACCTGCCCGACCCGCCCATCGGCCCCTTCAACTCCGATAAAGTCGACGCCTCCGACTACGGCTACAAGCGCCTCGACACGCCCGACGCGCTGCCCATGATTGTCACCTACGGCCTCACGGCCACGCTGGCCGGGGCCGGCGGCCTGCACCGCGCTACCGACAAGCCGTTGCTGCCGGTGGCCATGGGCGCCAAAACCCTGTTCGACGTGCTGAACACCGTAAAGCTGGGCCAGGAGGAATGGCAGGAAAACAAGGCCCTGTGTTTCTATTGCCAGGTAGCTACCGTGGCCTCCTTCGCCTCGCTGGCCTTGGCTATTCCGGAGGCGGTGAAAGGCCTGAAGAAGCTACTGGGGAAGGGGTAAGTTTGTGACTCGGTGAATGCGTGAAGAACGTGTCATTGCGAGCGGAGCGAAGCAATCCAGCAGTACAATGTGACACTTCTTTTTAAGCGACAAGCCCCTGACGCCAGTACGGTCGTCAGGGGTTTGCTGCTTCTCAGGGCTTAGCGCGTTGTTTCCACGGATTGCTTCGCTCCGCTTGCAATTACACGTTCTTCACGCATTCACTCATTCACCGCCTCACTCGCCGGTGCCACATAGCTGGCCAGGGCGCGAGTGGCCAGGGCCAGGCTAATGAGCGTGAGGCCGGCGGCCAGCAGGAAGGGCGCGCCGGGAAAGTACACCGGGGCCGCGGGCCGGGTAAAGTAGCGGAACAGGCTCGTCATCAAAACCGGACCTACAATGGACGTGAGGCCGACCAAACTGGTGAGGGCGCCCTGCAACTCGCCCTGCTCGTTGGCCGGCACCTGGCCCGAAATGATGCCCTGCAACGCCGGGCCGGCAATGCCCCCCAGGCAGTAAGGCACCAAAAAGGCGAACATCATCCAGCCCTGCGTGGCAAACGCAAACAGCACGAAGCCCACCGCGTAGAGCAGCATGCCGAAGAAAATGGCCCGCTTAGGCCCCAGGGCCGGGTTGATGCGCCGGATGAGCACGCCCTGTACCAGCGCCACCAGCAGGCCCACCGTGGCCAGCGAGTAGCCCACCCAATCTTCGCCCCAGCTGAATTTCTCGATAACGAAGTACGTCCAGGTGGTTTGGGTGGCGTGGCCGGCAATATAGATGAAGACCAGCGAGGCCACCAGCCCCAGAATAACGGGGTAGCGGGCCAGCATCTGCAGGCTGCCCACGGGGTTGGCCCGCGCCCAGGCAAAGGGCCGGCGCCGCTCGGCGGGCAACGACTCGGGCAGCACGAAGTAGCCATACACCACATTGAGCAGCGTGAGGCCGGCGGCGGCCAGAAACGGCCACTGGTGGTTGTATTTGCCCAGAACGCCGCCCAGCAGCGGCCCCACCACGAAGCCCAGCCCAAACGCCGCCCCAATCAGCCCGAAGTTCTGGGCCCGCTTTTCGGGCGTCGATACGTCGGCAATATAGGCCGAGGCGGTGGTGACGCTGGCCCCGGTGATGCCCGCCACCGCCCGCCCCACAAACAGCCAGCCGATGGTGGGGGCAAAGGCCAGAAACAGGTAGTCGATGCCGAAGCCAAGCAGCGAGAACAGCAGCACCGGCCGCCGCCCGAACTGGTCGGAGAGGTTGCCCAGCACCGGCGAAAACAGGAACTGCATGGCCGCGTAGGCAAACACCAGCCAGCCGCCTACCTGCGCCGCCTCACTCACCGAGCCGCCGTTCAGATGCTGAATCAGCTTCGGAATAACAGGGATGATGATGCCGATGCCCGTCACGTCGAGCAGCAGCGTGATGAAAATAAAGGTGAGGGCCGAGCGGGGCGCCGGCGCAGCGGTAGGTTCCATGAAATAGCCGAAAAGCGGGCCGCAAAGCTACGGGGTTTCGGGCCCCGCCGCGCGGCGGCCGGGCCGTTGCGCGGGCCGGCCGTAACCAAGGGCTTGGGTTTGCCGTTACTCGGTCGGTTGCCCGGGCAGGAGGGAAGAATAATTGACTTATCGTATTCCCTATCAGATGCTGTTTTTCTACGGTACCGGCTCCTCGCGCCTGCTCACCGCGCCCCTGCCCGCCACTGCCTGCACGCATTGCGGCATCACCGGCCAGCTCAGTGCCACGGTTTTCTCCCGCTACGTCAGCCTGTTCTGGACGCCCATTTTCCCGTTTGGCAAAATGAGCGTTACCGTCTGCGGGCACTGCCAGCAAACCATTGCCAAGCTCAAGCAGATGCCCGAAAGCTACCGCCCGCCGGTGCGGCAATTGCAGGAGCAGGCGCGCTACCCGCTCACCAACTTTGCCGCCCTGATTCTGTTCGGGCTGGTGCTGGCCGGTATTTTTGGCCTCGCCTGGTGTAGCGGCCCCAAAGAGCCCGCGGCGTACACGGCCGCCGAACAGGCACTGGCCGGTGCCGAGCTGGAAGTAGGCGCCCGCTACCAAAGTAAGGCGGGTAAAGATGACGGCACTTACGCGCTGGTAGAAATCACCCGGCTCACGCCCGATACCGTTTATTTTAAGGGAACCAGCATTTTGCGCGGCCCGCTCACGCCCGCCAGCGCCACCATTGCCCTGCGCGACTCCGTGTCGGCGGCCGGTTCGCGCGTGCCCTATCCGCGCGAAATGTGGGCTCAGCTGATGGAGGGCGCCGTCGGGATGAGGCGTATCAAATAGCCAGCCCGTTTATTTTTGAAGCTTCTTCCACCAATCTCCACCATATTTTCCTTCTCATGCGCAAGCAATTACCCGTCCTGCTGCTGGCCTCCGGCCTGCTGCTCGGCACCGGCCTGTCGGCCCAGGCCCAGATTAAGCTCAACACCAAAACCATTGGCGCGGGCCTGAAAGCGGCCAAAGCGGCCACCGTGTCCGATGCCGAAGTAATCGAGCACACCAAGGAATTTGTGAAGTGGAGCGACGAAAACAACCCCGTTGCGCCCGCCAGCTCGCCCTACGCCCAGCGCCTGAAGAAAATCGTGGCCGGCCTCGACAGCTACGACGGCATGAGCATGAACTACAAGGTGTACCTGGTGAAGGACATCAACGCCTTCGCCTGCGCCGACGGTAGCGTGCGCGTGTTTGCGGGCCTCATGGATTTGATGAGCGACGAGGAAATCCTGGGCGTTATCGGCCACGAAATCGGCCACGTCAAGCACAAGGATTCCAAGGATGCCATGCGCACGGCCCTCATGGCCTCGGCCCTGAAGGAAGGCGCCAGCTCGCAGGGCGGCGCCGCCGGCGCCCTGAGTGACTCGCAGCTCGGCGACCTGGGCCAGGCCATAGCCAACGCTTCGTTCTCGCGCGCCCAGGAAAGCAGCGCCGACGCCTATGGCTACGATTTGCTCAAGGCCAAAAAGGTGAACCCGTTCTACATGGCCTCGGCCTTCGGCAAGCTCAACGACCTCTCGGGCGGCGCCAAAGCCAGCAAAGGTGCCCAACTCTTCTCCTCCCACCCCGACAGCGAAAAGCGCATGACCATCGTGATGGAGAAGGCTAAAAAGGACGGTTTCACCCAGCCGACGAAGTAAGGTGATGGGGTGAAAAGAACTGTCATCCTGAGCAAAGTGAAGGACCTATACAGAAGCTATTATCTGATGTTAGCCTCCGTATAGGTCCTTCGCTTTGCTCAGGATGACAGTTCTTTTCACCCCATCATCTCCTCACCCAAACTCACTCCACCACCCACTCTACCACTTCCCGGGTTTCAAAGTAGTACAGCACGCAACGCACTTGCTCGTAGCCCAGCTGCCGGAACAGGGCGGCGTACTGCTGCAGTGGCACGCGGTGGCGGTATTCGGCGGGGGGGAGCTTGAAATCGAGCAGCGCCACGCGGCGGCCCGAGCCGCTGCCGGCCGCCTCAAACACGATGCGGTCGGGCTTGTAGTCCTGTTTGCGGGTGCCGCCCACCAGAATCTCGCGCTCGGTTTCGGCCGCTACCTGGGGGCTGAAGTAGTGCGCCAGCCGCGGGTCGTCGGTTACCTCGCGCAGCTTGGCCAGCAGTTCGGGCCGCTCCTGCAGGCTGATGAGGCCCTCGGCGGCCAGCTGGGCGGCCACGCGCTCCACGTCGGCGGCCTGTTTCACGCGACGCAAAGCGTAGTGCAGGCGGCGGTTCCACTCGCGCTGCTCCTGCTGCTCATCAAAATCGAACACCGTATTGGCGTGCCGCCGCAGCTTCAAACGCTTCTCCCAGGGCGTACTGGTCAGGTTGGTTAGCAGGAGCTGGTTGTTGGTTTCTGGTTTTTGGTTGTTGGTGTTTGGTTTTTCGTTGTTGGTTTCTGGTTTTTGGTTTTTGAATTCGTTGGCCGGAGAGCTATCAGCTGACAGCTCTGAGCTAACAGCTTCACTCAGCGTGTAGGCCATCTGCTCGTCGTCCCACTGGCCGGTGCTGATGAGGTAGCGGTGCAGCAGTTCGGCTACCGTGCCGGCCGTTTTTTCGGGGGTGGTTTCGCCGTCGGCTTTGCTGTTGGCTTTGGCGGGTTTGGGCTTTTTGGTGATGACGTAGAGGCGGTGCTTCGGGCGGGTGAAGGCTACGTAAAGCATGTTCAGGCCCTCCAGAAACGTCTTTTCCAGCTCTTCGGTGTACTGCGTGGCCAAGGGCGTGAGCAGCAAGTCCTGCTTCTGGCTAAGCACGGCCACGCCGGGCATGTCGGCTACCGGCCGGTCGGCCACCGCGGGCAGTTGGCCCCAGAGCAACGTACCCATAAACGGCCGCAGGCTCCAGTCGGCAAACGGCACGATGACTACGCCGTAGGCCAGGCCCTTGGCCTTATGCACGGTGGTGATGGTGAGGGCGTCGCGGCCCGCCGGGGCGTTGATGCTCAGGCTGCTCTTCTTCTGGTCCCAATAGGCCAGGAAGTTGTTGAGGTTGTTGCCGTAGCGCAGGCTGTATTCGAGCGTCAAATCCAGAAACCGGAACAGGTACTCGCGCTCCGAAGCTCTATCGAGCAGCCCGAACAGGCCCAGCAGCCGCTCGGTCAGCTCGTAGAGGCCCAGGTTGCCGGTTTCCTTTTCCTTGAGGTCGTAGCCCAGGGCCCGGAACTCGTCGAAAAACGGCTCAGCCGACTTGTCGTTGGCCAGCTCGGCCCAGCGCCGGGCCCGGTCGGGGGTGGGGGCGTGGCCGCGCACCACCCGGTCGACCAGCAGCAGGGCTTCGGCGCGGGCCAGCGTGTCGGCGGGCCGGTTAAGCACCCGGAACACCGCTATCAGCAGGTTCACCACCTCGGCAAACTCCAACGACAGCGAATCGGCCGAAATAATATCGTAGCCCCGCTCTTTCAGGAATTTGGCGGTGCGGCGGCTGTTGCCGCGGGTGCGGCAGAGCACGGCCACATCCTGGAGCCGGTAGCCGTCGGCCAGCGCCTGCTGCACCAGTTGCAGCGTCAGGTAGAGCGTGCTTTCGGCGTAGTCCAGGGTCTGGCCGGGCAGGTAGCCGGGCAGCACGTCGGGCGTGAAGGTGCCGGCCGCCGCGTCGTAGCGGGTGGCGGGCGCGTCGTCGTCGGTAAACAGCAGCTCCACGTGGGCCCGCGCCGCCTCCGCGCCGGCCGGACTCTGCTGGGTAAACCCCGCATCGAACAGGCTCTGCACCAGCGGCAGGGCCCCGTGGGTGGCGCTGACGTGGCCGAAAAAGGCGTTGTTGAACTCGATGATGTCGCGCCCCGAGCGGTAGTTTACGTTCAGGTTACGGGCCTCCAGGGCGGGGGCGATGGTCTGGTAGCGGTCGGCCAGGCGCTGGCGGGTTTCGGGGTCGGGCACCCGGTCGTAGAGCTGGCGGGTTTCCTTCTTATAGAGGCGCAGAATCTGCTCCATCTCGCCACCCCGCCAGCGGTAAATGGCCTGCTTGGCGTCGCCCACAGCCAGGTTGAGGTGGTTGCTAGCCAGCGCGTTTTCCACCAGCGGCAGCAGGTTGTTCCACTGCAGCACCGAGGTATCCTGAAACTCATCAATCAGCAGGTGCTGGTACCGGTCGCCCATGCGCTCGTACAGAAACGGCACCGGCTCGTGCAGCACAATCTGGGCAATGCGGCGGTTGAATTCGGCAATCAGCACCACGTTCCGGTCGCGGCTGAGCTGCTCCACGGCCTTGCTTAGCTCGCTCAGCAAACTCACCTGAAACACGTAGGGCAGCATGCCGGCGGCCAGCAGGTAGTCGGGCAGCAGCCGGGCCCGGATGTCCTGCAACTGCCCGAATATCTCGGTCAGCGCCGGCGCGGCGGCGTCCACGGCAGCTTCGCGGCCCTGCTTTTTGGCGGCGCCGCTGGCCCATTTGCCGGTTTCCAGGGTTTTGAGGGCGGTGGCCGTGGGGAAGCTGGCCCCGGCGGCGGGCACTTCGAGCCAGCGGCGCCAGTTGCTGAAGTGGCCGTAGATGCCGTTGGTGCCGTTGGCCAGGTCGCCGGCCTCCAGTCCGGCCGTGGCCAGCGTGTCGAGGGCCACGGCGGCGGTTTGGTGCACCAGGTCCTCAATCTCGCGCTGTCGGGCCCGCAGGCCTTCGTGCAGCCGCCGGTAGTCGGCCAGGCTCAGCACCTGCAACTGCTGCATGGCCTCGTGCACCGGCTCGCTAAGCAGAAACTTCCCGAACTCCACCAGCTCTTCCGACAGGTTGTTCCAGCTCTTGCCCTCCTCGGCCTTGTTGAGTGCGAAATCGGAAATCGTGCGCGAGAGCAGCTCCGCGTTCGGGTCGCGGTTCACCCGGTCCAGCGTCAGGGCCACCGCGCTTTGCAGCACCAGGGCGCTGTCCAGCTCCACCTCAAACGTGGCGGGCAGCCCCAACTCGCGGGTAAAGGCCGTGACGATGCGCTGTACGAACGAGTCGATGGTGCTCACCGCGAAATCGGCGTAGTGGTAGAGCGCCAGCCGGAACGTGGCGGCCGCCCGCTCGCGCAGCACTTTCTCCCGCTCTTCAACTGTGGCCAGGTGGGCCAGCGGCCCCTCAGCGGCCAGTTCCGCCGCAATATCGCCCAGCAATGGGTCGTGCTCACCTTCGGGCAGGCGCGCAAACCGCCGCAGCGCCTCCAGAATCCGCTGCTTCATCTCGCCCGCCGCATCGTTGGTGAACGTGATGGCCAGAATCCGCTTGAAGTAGCCCGCCTCCTCCGAGCCCAGCGCCAGCTTCAGGTATTCCTTGGTGAGCTGGTAGGTTTTGCCCGAGCCGGCCGAGGAAGAGTAAATGCGGAAAGTGGGCTTGTCGGGGTGGGGCATGGAAATCTTGAAATCAAAAGAAGGGCAAGCGCAGCCCAATATCTAAACAATAACTTACCCCACTGGCCCCCACAAATAGTCGCGCATTCCGGCCTCGATGCGCAGGGGCCGCTTGCTGACGGGGTCCAGTAGCACCCATTGCGTCTCGGCTTCGCAGAGCAGCTTGCCGTCGGTGGCCCGCTCGATGCGCACGAACCGCTGGCACTGGGCGCCGCGCACTTCGCCAATCCAGGTGGTGCAGCGCAGCTCGTCGTGTAGCAGGGCCGGGTGGCGGTACTGAATGCGGTGCTCGCGCACCACCCATATATAGGAGTGGCCGGGCGTGCCGGGCGGGTAGGCGGCCTGCCAGTGCGCGGCGGCCGTGTCCTGCACCCAGCGCACGTACTGCACGTTGTTGGCGTGGTCGAGCTCGTCGATGTCGGCGGGCTGCACTGTTATCGGGTGGGCGAAGCGGAAGGCGGGGGCGGCGGGCGTATCCATAGCGCCTAAAGGTACGGCGGCCGGGCGCTTGGCGGGCGGCTGCGGCCAGTTGGGCACACTAAAAATTCGGGCTTGTCGTTGCCGATATCTTCCAGTTCTAAAATATACCTGTATATTTGATGCAAGTTAAGAAAACGCGGTTTCGTCGCCAGGTTGCGTTCCTCCTTAAAGATAGCCTAATCAAGCTCAGGCTGCTTTTCTTGCTACAAAACATCCATCATCATCAAGAGTACCCATGCAGACAGGAACTGTAAAATTCTTCAACGAGACCAAAGGTTTTGGTTTCATCAAAGTGGACGAGACCGGCGAAGACGTGTTCGTACACGTAACCGAGTGCATCGACGAAATCCGCGACCAGGACAAAGTTGAGTTCGAAATCGCCCAGGGCCGCAAAGGTCCTAACGCTGTTAAAGTAAAGCTCGCCTAAGCGACCTTCTTTTTAGATAGCATAGAAAGCAGGCTCTCAGCAGAGAGCCTGCTTTTTTTGTGGATAAAGGCGAATGAATTGAATCATTTGTCATCCTGAGCGCCGCGAAGGACCTATACAGAAGCTAACATTTAACAGTGCCTTCTGTACAGGTCCTTCGCTGCGCTCAGGATGACAGACGGTATCTGTTTACTGCATCACTCGTATTACCTCACATTCGCTTTTTCCGCCAAAAAACCGTATCTTTGCACCCGCATTTGAGAACGGCCACGTTCCGCGCAGCTTCGAGCTGCCTTTAGAAACTTGTTGGGCCGGCTTTGTCTTCCGTCCGTTGCTTCCGTCACTCGTCGTCGTTGTCGTGCAGAGAGTGGGAGAAGAGCGTCGCTGAATCCGCTGTTTTCAGAGCTTATCTCTCTCATTCCATTAACACTGACATGGACCAGGAAACCCCCAAAACCAAGTTCAGCGAGCTGACCCTCTCTGAAGAAATGCAACGTGCCATCACTGAAGTGGGCTACGAAGAAGCCTCGCCCATCCAGGCCGGTGCTATTCCGGCCCTGCTTGGCGGCCGCGACGTTATCGGCCAGGCCCAGACGGGCACCGGCAAAACGGCCGCCTTCTCTATTCCCGCCATCGAGCTGATCGACACCGATTCGCGCGAGGTGCAATGCCTCGTGCTGTGCCCCACCCGCGAACTGGCAGTGCAGGTATCGGGCGAAATCCAGAAGCTCGGCAAATACAAGCGCGGCCTCGCCGTAGTGCCGATTTACGGCGGCTCCAGTTACGACCGTCAGTTCCGGGCCCTCGAGCGCGGCGTGCAGATTGTGATTGGTACGCCCGGCCGCGTGATGGACCACATCGAGCGCGGCACGCTCAAACTGGAGCACTGCAAAATGATCATCCTTGATGAGGCCGACGAAATGCTCGACATGGGCTTCCGCGACGACATCGAGACGGTGCTCAAGCAGATGCCCGAGCAGCGCCAGACCGTGTTTTTCTCCGCCACGATGAGCAAGCCCATCATGGAGATGACCAAGCGCTACCAGAAGGAGCCGCAGATTGTGAAGGTGAATCATCAGGAGATGACCGTCACCAACATCGAGCAGAGCTACTTTGAGGTGCGCGGCCCCCAGAAAAAGGACGTGCTTACGCGCCTGATTGATATGTACAATATCAAGTCGGGCATCGTGTTCGCCAACACCAAGCGCATGGTCGACGACATCGTGGGCGACCTGCAGGCCAAGGGCTACTTCGCCGAGGGCCTGCACGGCGACATGGGCCAGCAGCAGCGCCAGAACACGCTCGACAAGTTCCGCAAGGGTACGCTTGAGATTCTGGTGGCCACCGACGTAGCCGCCCGCGGCATCGACGTGGACAACGTGGAAGTGGTGGTCAACTACGACCTGCCCGCCGACGAGGAGTACTACGTGCACCGCATTGGCCGCACCGGCCGCGCCGGCAAGCAGGGCAAGGCTTTCACGTTCGTGAGCGGCCGCGACATCTACAAGCTGCGCGACATCATGCGCTTCACCAAGGCCACCATCAAGCAGGAGCGCGTTCCTTCGTTTGAGGATGTGTCGGAGGTGAAAACCACCCTCATGCTCGCTTCCATCAAGGAAGTGATTGACAAGGGCAACCTCGAAAAGTACGTGAGCCGCGTGCAGCGCCTCATCGACCAGAGCATTGACGAAAGCGTCACTTCCCTCGACATTGCGGCCGCGCTGCTGAAAATGACGATGAAGGAAGACAAGCGCGCCCAGGAAAGCCTCGATGCCAGCCGCGGCCAGGCCGCGCCCCGCGCCGGCTTCACCCGCCTGTTCGTAACGATGGGCAAGAAGGACCGCCTGCACCCCCGCGACATCGTAGACCTGATTGCCGAAAACACCAGCCTCTCGGCCGGTAAAGTGGGCGACATCGCCCTCTACGACAAGTTCAGCTTCGTGGAAGTGCCGAATGATTTCGTGCAGGAAATCATCGAGCAGCTGGGCCGCAGCAGCATTCAGGGCCGGCCGGTAGCTTTCAATATTGCTACGCCCGTTCAGGAAGGTGATGCCCAGCAGGAAGGCGGCACCCGCGGTGGCAGCGACCGTCCGCGCCGGGGCCCCGGTGGGTTTGGTGGCGGCGAGCGGCGCGAAGGCGGCGGCTCGTACGGCGGCAACCGTGGCGGCAGCTACGGCGACCGGCGCGAGGGCGGCAGCAGCTACGGCAACCGCGGTGGCGGCTCGTCGTACGGCAGCGGTGGCGGAAGCCGCTACGGCAGCAGCCGCGAAGGCGGCAGCTCCTACGGTGGCAACCGCGGCGGCAGCAGCTACGGCGGCGGCTACAAAGGCAAGCGCCGCGACGACCAATAATCACTGATTTCCGCTGATTAATCGTGATTTCACTGATTATCGTGCCAGCGTAAATTCACGCAAAAACAGAACGCCGCCTTCTCAGGGAGAAGGCGGCGTTCTGTTTTTGAACTGACACTATGGAGGGCCAGAAACAAAAAAGGACGCCCCATAAGGAGCGTCCTTTTTTAATTGAACTGAATCAATTCGGAAGATTAATCAGCGAAATCACGCTTAATCAGCGAAAATCAGTGATTTACTTGGCGGCGTCGCGGAGGCCACGGATTTCGTCGTGGGCCTGCTTGATGCCGGCGGCCTGCTTCTCGATAACCGATTTGAGGTCAGCGGGAATGTCCTTGAGCTTCTGGGCCTTCTCGTAGGCGGCTTTGGCGTAATCTTCGCCCCGCTCGCACTCGGCCAGAATGGCGTGGCGGTCTTTGCTGGTTACCAGACCTTTAAGGTTGATGAAGGCGCGGTGGATGGTGCCGGTGATGGACGACTCTTCGTCGGGCTTGAGGTCGAGCTTGAACATCTGGTCTTCCAACTCCGTGATGTAGCTGGCGCGCTGGGCGGCGTATTTCTTGAACAGGTCTTTCAGGTCGGCGCCCTCAACGTCGGTCATTGCCTCGGCGTAGCCTTTCTGGCCATCCTTGAGGGTTTCGATAAGTTCGTTGAGGCCGGCTTGCATTACTTTGGAATCCATATTGGAAAGAATTTAGGGGTAAGAGATGGGAAAAGGTAATGCCTCTCTTTACTCCCAAAACGGGTGCGGGGTTGCCTCGGTGGTGCCGGGGCAAGGCTCCGAAAGCAGGCGCGGCCGACTGCCGCTGCTATGGTTCTGCTTCTGGGCCCGGATGAGCTATTGGTAAGGTTGAGCTTGGTAAAATACTGTATCTGACTTCTTCCCGAAAAATGAAAACCAACGGGCCGGCAACAACTACTTATTAGCGCGCGAGATGCTAAAAGTGCAATTAGCCAAGAACTTGCACGTGTTTATTTCCAACGGTTCGGGGCGGGGGGCGTATGAATTACCAGTCTATCGTTACCTGTCCTTCCACCCAAAATCCCGCTCTACAATGGAAAATGAACAAAAGAAGCCTTCCGATTCCACTACCAATTCGTCTGCTTCGGGCATGAGTTCCGGCACTCAGTCGGGCAACAGCTCGACCAGTAGTTCGGGCACCAACTCGGGCACCGGCAATATGTCGGGTTCCGCCGGCAGCACCTCAAGCAAGGAACTGGCTTCGGCCGAAACTAGCGCCGGCAAAGGTGGCCTGGGCGACACCAAAAAGCAGCCCAACAAAGAAGCCAATCCTTCGACGCTGAAGCCGGACGCCAAGAAATCGGGCTCAACTGCCAGCAGCAAGTCCTCGGATAAGTCGGGCAAGAAAGACACCGATAAAAAAGATTCTGCCGCTAAAAAAAGTAGTGCGGACGCTACCGGCCAGCATACTGGTAGCACCGATGCGGCCACTACATCTACCCATCAATCCTCTAATTCGCAAAACACTATGAACAATTCCGAAAATCAGAACCGTGACAACCAGTATGGCAACTCGATGAACTCCGGCTACCAGGACCGGAACTCGATGCGCAGCAACCAGAACGACTACAACCAGAACAGTGGCTCGGACCGCAACTATGGCGGCGGCAGCAACTATGGCAGTGGTAACTACGACAGCCGGAACGACTATTCGTCTTCGTCGGACAACTACGGCCGTTCGTCCTATCAGGACCGCGACAATGACCGCAACAGCTCAGGCGGCAACTACGACCGCCACAACGACAACAACCGCAACTGGATGAATTCCGGTAGCTCGTCATCGTCGGAGCACCAAGGCAGCTATGGCCGCCAGGGCGACGACATGGGCATGGGCAGCAACAACAACTTCCGCAGCAACAACTACGATGACGACCGTTCGTCGGGCGACCGCAGCAATAGTGGCAGCAGCAACTACGGCAACAGCAGCTACGACCGGAACGACAGCTACGGCGGTGGCAGCAACTACGGCCGCGACAACGACAGCCGCAACAGTTACAGCAGCGGCAGCAGCTACGGCTCCGACCGTGACCGGAACTATGGCGGGTCTTCATCCTACGGCCGCAACTCGTCGTCGGACTACGACAATGACTACCGCTCGTCGGATAGCAGCCGCGACCGAAACTACGGTGGCTACGGCAACCGCGACAACGACTATTCGTCGGGTAACCGCAACATGAACAGCGGCATGAGCAACCGCGACAATGACTACTCATCGGGCAACCGGAACCGCAACAGCGGCATGAGCAGCGGCGGTTACGGCAACTACAACAGCGGCCGCGACAACGACCGTAACGACTACGGCCAGAGCAACTACGGCCGCAGCAGCTACGGCCGCGACAATGATAACGACAGCTACGGCAGCAGCAACCGCGGTTACAGCCAGAACAGCTACGGCCAGGATGACTACAGCCAGCGCAACCGCTCGTCGTCGTCGAACCAAGACAACCGCAACATGAACCGTGGCTACGGCAACGACGACTATTCGTCGGGCAACCGTAACATGAACAGCGGCATGGGCAACGGGGGCTACGGCAACCAGCGCGGCAACTACGGCTCGCAGTCGTACAACGATGACTACTCGTCGAACCGCGGCGGCTCGATGGGCAACAGTGGCTACGGCAGCCAGGACCGCGACAATGACCGCAACTACGGCCAGAATCGTCGCAACCAGCGCAGCCAGAACAACTACTCCGACGACTACTCGTCGCGCCGCATCAACCGCCGCGACGACGATTCCGACAACCGCTACTAGTGCCTGGGAACCATCGAAGCCGGGTTTTAGCTTGGCTCCGATGATTTCGGCCTATTATTAAAAAGAGGCACCCGCCATTGGTGGGTGCCTCTTTTCTATTGGCAGCAGTTGATGATTGGCAATTAAATCAGGAAACAAGCGGACGGCTCATGGCGCGACCGGCCAGAAAGCCGGTCGTCCAGGCGGCCTGGAAGTTGAAGCCGCCGGTGATGCCATCGATATCAAGTACTTCGCCCGCGAAGTGCAGGCCCGGCACCAGACGGCTTTCCATCGTCTGCATGTTGATTTCACTTAGCGAAATGCCGCCGCAGGTCACGAACTCCTCTTTGTAGGTGGTTTTGCCCGATACCGGCAGGGAAGTTCGCAGCAGCGCCTCAATCAGCCGGTTCTGTAGTTTGGCCGGTAGCTCGTTCCAGCGGGTGTCGGGCCCGATGCCGGCCTGCTCAACCAAGGTACGCCACAGCCGTTGCGGCAGGCCGAACAGCGGATTGGAGGCCACCAGCTTGCGGCCGTGGGGGCCGCGGTGCTCCTGCAAATGGCTGCGCAGGGTGTCTTCGGTGAAATCAGGCAGCCAGCTGACCAGTGCAATGCTCTTGTAGCTCAGCTCGTGCAGGCGGCGGGCGCCCCAGGCCGAAAGCTTGAGCACGGCCGGCCCGCTCAGGCCCCAGTGCGTAATCAGCACCGGACCTTCGTAATCAAGCTTTTCGCCGGCCACCCGCACGCGGGCCCGCGGCACGCTCACGCCCGGCAGCTCGCGCAGCGGCGAGTTGGGCACATTGAAGGTGAACAGGCTCGGCACTGGCTCCTGCACCGCGTGGCCCAGTTGCCGCAGCCAGTTGTACTGCTCCGACTTCGGAGCGCCGCCGGTGGCCACCAGCAGCCGCGCCACGCGCAGCGTGCCTGAGCCGGCCGCGCCGCTCAGCGTCAATTCGAAGCCACCTTCGGGCAGCACCCGGATGCTGTCGGCGGTGGTTTGGGTCAGGATTTCGACGCCGGCCCGGCGGGCGGCCTCCAGCAGGCAGCGGGCCACGGTTTCCGACGAATCGGTGACGGGAAACATGCGGCCGTCGGGCTCGGTTTTGAGTTGCACGCCGCGGTCGGCAAACCAGCGCACGGTGTCGGGGGCGCCGAATGCGCGGAAGGGCTGCTTGAGCTGAGCGCCGCCGCGGGGGTAGTGCTGCACGAGCTGGGCGGGTGTATCGGCCGCGTGCGTGACGTTGCAGCGGCCGCCGCCCGAAATGCGCACCTTGCTCAGCAGCTTGCCGGTTTTTTCCAGCAGCAGCACCCGCAGCGCCGGGTTGGCCTCGGCGCAGGCAATGGCCCCGAAAAAGCCCGCCGCCCCGCCGCCCAATACCGCTACTGTCGTCCGTTCATCCTTCACGGGGCAAAATTAACCACCGCCGAGCACTTATGGCCGCTTAGCAGAACGAGAGGGCGGCCACCACGTCGTCGTGCCGGAACTGGTAGTGGGTTAGCTGGCGAATGGGCGATGAATCGACCTGTTTGCCGCCGCTGGTACCTTCGGCGAAAGTGGGCGGCTCCAGGCCCAGTTGGGTGGCCGCGGCCGTAAAAAACGTGCGGCGGCTGGGGTGGGTGGCCGCGCAGCCATTAAACGTATGGCCCCACAAGCCCGATTCCAGCACCTTCAGCAGCAGTCCGATGCAGTCGTGCAGATGAATCATATTCACCGGGGCCTCGCCGTGGGCCACGCCGGTACGGCCGGCCAGAAAGCGGCCCGGCGGCCGGCCCGGCCCCATCAGCCCGGCCATCCGCACCACGGTATTTATGGCGCCCTGAAACAGTGCCTCGGCCCGCAGCAGGTGCGAGTCGGCGTCGGCCGAAGCGTGGGCGTCGGTTTCGTGCATGGTGCGGGCCTCATCAGGGTACACGCCCGTGGAGCTGACCAGCAGCACCCGGGCCACGCCGGCCGCGGTGGCAGCTTCGGCCACCTGGCTCAGGATAATCGGGTAGGCCTCGGGCTGGCCGGGGCCGCGGCCGGGCGGTACGTTCAGAACAAGCACTTCCACGCCCTGAAGTAGTACGCGCAGCGTATCAGCGTCGGTGGCCGAGAGGGTGGGGGCGAGGCGCAGCAGAAAGGGCTGGATGCCGGCGTCGCGCAGCGTCAGGAGCTGGCTGGGCGTGGTGGTGGTGCCGCGCACGGGGTAGCCGGCGGCCATCAGAGCGCGGGCTAGGGGCAGGCCCAGCCAGCCGCAGCCCAGTACGGCTACGGTTGGGAAGACAGCAGCGGAGGAAACAGGTAGCGTCATGTGGGCTAAAGGTGGCAAAAAAACCGACGCAGGCAAGCGCCACCAGCCGCAACCGGCCCCGAAAAGCGCAACGGCCGCCCAAAAAACGGAAGAAATGGCGTTCTTGTGAAAGTCGGTCCCCTTTCGGCCGGCCGTTCTCCTTCTCAATTTTCTATTTCCTGCTTCCCCCGCCTATGGCCTCTGCCCATCCCTACGCCCAGCCCATGCTCCGCGACAACGCCCTGCAGGGCAAAACCATCGTCGTGACGGGCGGCGGCACCGGCCTCGGCCGCGCCATGACCACCTACTTTCTGCAACTGGGCGCCAACGTGGTTATCAGCTCCCGCAAGCTGGAGGTGCTCGAAAAAACGGCCGCCGAACTGCGCGAGCAAACCAACAACGCCAACATCCTGGCCGTGCAGTGCGACGTGCGCAAATACGATGAAGTAGAGGCGCTGCTCGAAAAAACCATCAGCACTTTCGGCGGCGTCGATGTGCTGCTCAACAACGCGGCCGGCAACTTTATCAGCCCCACCGAGCGCCTGAGCCACAAGGCTTTCGATGTGATTGTGGACATTGTGCTCAAGGGCTCCTACAACTGCACGCTGGCGTTTGGCAAGCGCTGGATTGCCGACAAAAAGCCCGGCACCATCCTCAGCATCGTTACCACCTACGCCTCGGTGGGCTCGGCCTACGTGGTGCCCTCGGCGGCCGCCAAAGCCGGTGTGCTGGCCATGACGCGCTCTTTGGCCGTGGAGTGGGCCAAGTACGGCATCCGGGCCAACGCCATTGCGCCCGGTCCGTTCCCGACCGAAGGCGCCTGGAGCCGTTTGTTCCCCGAGCCGCTGGCCTCCAAACTCGACCCGGCCGCCAACGTGCCCCTCAAGCGCGTGGGCGACCACCAGGAACTGGCCAACCTGGCCGCCTACATGGTGTCGGACTTCGCGGCCTATATGAACGGCGAAGTGGTAACGCTCGACGGCGGCGAGTGGCTCAACGGCGCCGGCGAGTTCAACAAGCTCGAACTGCTCACCCCCGATATGTGGGACCACATCGAAAAAACCATGCGCCGCTGAATCACAGATGTTGCAGATGAAGCCGTAGATAACGCAGATTCGTTCTGACAGCAAATAATGAAGATGATAGTGATGCCGTCCGTAGAGTCATCCTGGCGCTAATCGAATATCAACTTTATCCCTTATCAGAACGAATCTGCGTTATCTGCGGCTTCATCTGCAACATCTGTGATTAAAGTTTGTACCCCTTGTAGCCTTTGGTGAACTCGGCGGCGGGGATGGGCTGGTTGGCGACGACGTCGGAGAATTCGAACTTCTCGAACAGGCCTTTATCGTCGTTTACCTGCACCACGAGCGGCAGGTACAGCTTCTGGTCGACGCAGATGGTGATGCGGCTGCCGTAGGCGTTGGGCACCTGAATGGTTTTGCCGGCCGGCACGGTGGCCCCGACGCTCAGGCCGTTGCGCTCCAGAATCCGGTATTCGCCGCAGCCGAACTTCGCGGCGATGGTTTTGGTGGTTTCGGCCTTGGTAGGCTTGTAGCTCACGTAGCGAAACTGCGGGTATACGGAGCGTAGCACGTAGGCCGGGCGGCCCACTACGGTGGTGTCGCCGGTGTAGCGGAAGGTTTTCTCGAAGCCGGGCGTTACCCGCTGGCCCGAGCCGTCGAGCAGTTCGGAAATGGTGCCGTAACCCGCTTCCAGCGCGCTGTGGTGCTGGCTTTTGCGCATGATGGAGCCGTTGGGGTCGAGGCTGAGCGTGACGTAGGGGAAGCTGTTGGGATACACCCAGGCGTCGCCGCCGTTCTGGCCCGTTACGTAGAGCACCTCAATGCCCTGGTCGTTGCGCAGGTACACTTTGTAAGGGCTGAAGCTCATTTTCATGGCGGTGCGCGCCTGCTGGTATTTGCCCGCAATGCGCTCCTGGGCCCGCACGTTGCAGCGCAGGGTTTTTAGGTTTTCAATGGCGCTGCTCAGGCGGCTGATAAGCGTTTCGGTGGAAATAGCAGGGGCTGCCACCGGAGCGCTGCTGCAAAGCAGGCCCGTCAGTGCCAGCATCGGCAGGTAGTGAAATCGACGAAGCATAAAGGGGGTACGAGTAGGCAAAAAGCAGGGGTTAAGGACCTGGCCGCAGGCACAAACCGCGCCATTTACGGGGCCGGCTCCAGCGCCTGGTAGCCCATCCGGCGCGAACCGGGCGACTGCTGTTGCGGTGGCTGCCCGGCTAACGGGGCGGGCCGCGTCAAAGTTGGCGAGAAGCACTGCGGCGCAACTTTTTTCGGAGTTTGCCGGAATAGAAGCCCATGCACTTCTCCGTCATCACCCCCACGCACAATCGCCTGGCCTACCTGCCCGAAGCCGTAGCCAGCGTCCGGGCCACCGTTTCGGCCCCGCTTTATTTCACGTTTGAGCACCTGGTCTGCGAAAACGCCTGCTCCGACGATACGGCCGCCTACCTGCACGAAGCCGCCCAGCAGCCCGGTGCGCCGCTGCGGGTGCGCCTCCAGCCCGAGCTGCTGCGCGCCGGCCCCGCCCGCAACCTGCTAATCAAGCACGATGCGCCCACCAACGCTTGGATTGTCCCGCTCGACGACGACGACCTGCTGCTCCAGCGCACCCTGTTTCACTACGGCCAGCAAATCGAGCAGCACCCCATCCGCCCCTGGCTGGTAGCCGATTTCCTGCGCGTCGACCAGAACCGCCGCTACCTGCCCGCCGACGACTACTACGCCTGGCAGTTCGACTCGCCCCAGGATATGCTGCGGGCCATTTTCCGGGCCGAGCACTTCATCCAGGGCAACGTCTGCTACAGTCGTGAGCTGTTTGATGAGGTCGGCGGCTACGATGAGGATATAGCCATGGCCGAGGACCTCGACCTGTACGTGCGCTTTCTACTGGCCGGCCACCTGCCCGTCATCTGCCCCCACATCAGCCACCTGCACCGCTTCCACGACAGCAACGTCAGCATCGGCGTCGATGCCGACAAGCACGCTCAGGATTTGCGGGTTATTTACGACAAGTACGCCGGGCAGTTAGGAAAGATGGGAATTGAGCGGCCGTAAATCAGGCGTATGTGTAAAATAGAACTGTCATTCTGAGCGGAGCGAAGAATCTCGCGTGCCAAAGTAATTCCTGATAGCAGAGTTAGCAATGCACGCGAGATTCTTCGCTCCACTCAGAATGACAGTTTTAGTGCTACTTCCCAACCACCACCCCGCCCTTTACCACCAGCCGCACCTGCCGCAACGCGCTGATGTCCTGAGTCGGGTCGCCGGAAACGGCGACCATATCGGCCAATAGGCCGGGCTTTAGCTGGCCGCGGTCGGGGAGCTGGAAGAGGCGGGCGTTGGTGCTGGTGAGGCCGCGCAGGGCCTGCAGGCTCGTCAGGCCGTACTCGCGGACCAGCAGCTCGGCTTCGCGCAGGTTGTCGCCGTGCGAGAATACGCCCACGTCGCCGCCGATGGCTAGTTCCACGCCGCTTTGCAGGGCGGCTTTCATGCTCAGGCGTTTTTGCTGGATGCGTTCGGGCTCGGGGCCGGTTCCTTTCTGCCAGCCGCGGTACTGGGCCACGGCGTCGCCGGCGGCCACGGTGGGGCAGAGGGCCACGCCGCGCTGCTTCATCAGCTTGAAAATTTCCAGCGTGCCGCCGTCGCCGTGCTCGATGGTTTGCACGCCGGCCAGCGTGGCACGCCGCATCCCTTCGGGCGTGCAGGCGTGGGCCACCACGGGCCGGCCGGCACTACGGGCGGTCTGCACAATCAGGTTCAGCTCGTCCTGCGAAAACGTGGGCCGGCTGGGCTCGTTGGGCCCCCAGCGGTAGTCGGCGTACACCTTGATAATGTCGGCGCCCTTGCCGATTTGCTCGCGCACGGCCCGGATGAGGCTGTCGGTACCGTCGGCTTCCTGAGCCCCCTGGGGCACCTCAATATCAGCGGAAAGCTTGGGGCCATACGAGCCGGTAGCTACCAGCGCGCGGGTGGCCACCAGCAGCCGCGGCCCCGGAATCAGGCCCTGGGCTATGGCCTGCTTGAGGCCCACATCGGCGTAACCGGCCCCCTCGGTGCCCAGGTCGCGGGCGGTGGTGAAGCCGGCGGCCAGCGTGGCGCGGGCGTGCGCCGTGGCCCGCGCCACGCGCAGCGCCTCCGATTCGAGCAGCACCTGGTCGTTCCAGGGCGTTTCGTTGTAGGGGTGCAGCAGCAGGTGGCTATGGCCTTCGATGAGGCCGGGCAGCAGCGTGAGGCCCGGCAGCTCCAGCACCCGCACGCCGGCCAGGGCAACCAGTTTGGCCGCCGGTCCAACGGCCTTTACCTTGTCGCCCTCCGTCAGTACAGCCCAGCCGGCGTGCAGCGTCTGGCCATCGAACACGGCGGCGGGGCGCAACAGCAGCGCAGTAGGCGGGGCGGGGGTGGTTGGCTGAGCCCGCAACGGGCCGGCAGTCAGCAGGACAAAGGCAGCAAGCAGAAACGGGCGCACGGGCAGCGGGAGGAATTGGGGTGGTGCCTAAAGCTACAATACTCGCCGGAGTTTGTGGTGTGGCTGGCGCTACTTTCCAGCCCCAGCGGGGCGACAAATCGGTAGCTGGTAAATCAGCCCTGCACAGCAAAGCCCCGGCGGGGCGACACAACCGGTTCAACGATTGGTGTCGCCCCGCCGGGGCTCTGCTGTTCTTATAGCTTCTTCACTACCGATATATCGCCCCGCTGGGGCTGAAATGTCGATAAATGGGGAAGACTGGCCTTTTCAATTTGGTAGGTTATTCTTCTGAGAGAAAAAATAACCTACCAAATTGAAAACGACTGTTACGCTTTTTTGCGCTTCACTTTCACCTTCTTCAGCTTCTTGTCGGGCGTCGCTTCGGTGGCCGAATCGGGGGCGCCGACGAGGATCATTTCCTTCACCAGGTGGCCGGCGCCGGCGTATTTATCTACCACGAACAGCATGTAGCGCACGTCGAGGGTGATGTTGCGCACGCGGTCGGGGTCGAACATGATGTCGGACATGGTGCCTTCCCAGTTGCGGTCGAAGTTGGTGCCAATCAGCTCGCCGCGGCCGTTGATGACGGGCGAGCCGGAGTTGCCGCCGGTGGTGTGGTTGGTGGCGATGAAGCATACCGGCACCGAGCCTTTGTAAGCGTACGGACCGTAGTCCTTGCTCTTGTACAATTCTGCGAGGCGGGCCGGTACTTCAAAGTCCGGGTTGGTGGGGTCGGCCTTCTCCATGATGCCGTCGAGGGTCGTGTAGAAATCGTACTGCACGCCGTCGGCGGGCTCGTAGCCGGCCACCTGGCCGTAGGCGAGGCGCAGGGTGGAGTTGGCATCGGGGTAGAACTTGCGCTCGGGCTGCTGGAGGCGCAGGCCGGCTACGTAGGTCCGCTGGAGCAGGGCAATCTGGTCGGTGGCCACGTTGTAGGTGGGCAGGATGGCCGTGCGGTAGTTATTCACAATGGCCGCGGCGAGCTTCATGGCGGGGTCCTGGCGCAGCGCATCGTACTTGCCGGCCGCTACCTCATCGAGCACCGCGTAGGCGCTGGCCTCCGAGGTGAGGCGCGACTTGCCGTAGAGTTGGGCTACGTAGGAATTCCAGCCGGTGGTGGCGTACTGCTTCTGCAACTCCTTCACGTAGGCAGGCAGCAGCGCGGCCGGGGTGCCGTTGGCATAGAGCGGCAGCAGCTGGGCGGCTACTTTCTGGTCGGTGGGGGCGCTGTAGTTCTTGAAGAACCGCACGGAGCCATTTTTGGCTTTTTCCACGGCGGCGGTTAGCTCGGCGGCGGGTACTTTGGCGCCGCTGGTGGTCAGCTCGTACACCGGCAGCAGGCTGTTGGCGTAGGCCAGCAGCTCCACGCCCAGGGCCGCCTCGCTCACGTAGTCGCGGGCCAGGGTGTAGTCGCGCACGGTGGCGTACTGCTGCTGCAATTCGGGCAGCAGGCCGGCGAAGGTGGCGCGGCGGGCCGCATCGCCCGACTCGGCCCAGCGCTGAAACTCGGCTTCGCGCTCTTGCTTCACGCGCACGGCGTCGAGCTTGCGCAGGCCGCGGTTTTCGCCAATCCACTTTTTCCAGTAGTTGGCCAGGCTGGCATACTTGGCGGCGTACTGAATCCGGATTTTATCCGACGCCTTCATATCAATGTCGAGCTGCTTGAGCTTGGCGTCGCGCACGGCAATTTTGGCCGGGTTCGAGAGCGAATACACCTCATCGACGCCCCAGCTGGTGAGGTACTCGTTGGTGCGGCCGGGGAAGCCGAACACCATCGTGAAGTCGCCGGGCTGCACGCCGGCCAGCGAAATGGGCAGGTGGTAGCGGGGCTTGAAAGGCTTGTTGGTGGGCGAGTAGGGGGCCGGCTTGTTGTCGGGGCCGGCATAAATGCGGAACAGGCTGAAGTCGCCGGTGTGGCGGGGCCAGGCCCAGTTGTCGGTGTCGCCCCCAAACTTGCCGATGCTGCTCGGCGGCGCGCCCACCAGCCGGATGTCCTGGAACACCTCCGTCACGAACATATAGTACTCGTTGCCATTGAACATGGGCCGCACGAAGGCCTGGTAGCCGGTTCCCTGCACGGCGGCCTGGGCCACGCGCTGGCTGTTCTGCAGCACCAGCTGCTCGCGCTGGGCCTCGGCAATACCGGTAGCCGGAATACCGGCCAGCACCTGGCCCGTAACGTCCTCCATGCGCACGATAAAGGTGGCCGTGAGGCCCGGGTTGGGCAACTCCTGGCCGGGCGTCATGGCCCAGTAGCCCTTGGTCAGGTAGTCGTTTTCGACCGACGAGTGGCTCTGAATCTGGCCGTAGCCGCAGTGGTGGTTGGTGAGCAGCAGGCCCTGGTCGGAAATAACTTCGCCGGTGCAGCCGCCGCCAAACTGCACAATGGCATCTTTGAGGCTGCCCTGGTTGATGGAGTAAATCTGCTCGGCCGTCAGCTTGAGGCCTTTTTTCTGCATGTCGGCCTCGTTGAGCTGCTTGAGCAGCAGCGGCAGCCACATGCCTTCGTCGGCGCGGGCCGAAAGGGTGGTGAGAAGGGTGAGGGCCAGCAGCGCCAGCCGGGAGCGTAAGGTCATGAAAACGGAAATGGGTGGAAAGATCAGGACGCTAATTTACGCCTTTAGCTGCTTCCGGGCCGGGCGAATAGGTTTCTTTAACCCGGCGAATAGCTTTCCCGCAGAGGTGCGCAGAGGTTTTTGCAGAGGGCGCAGAGGCAACGAAAACGCCCACCCGAAAATCGGGCGGGCGTCAAAAAATCAGCGCAATCAGGCCAATCAGCGCCAATCAGTGATTCAGGAATGACCTATTTCGGCTACGGCGGGCAGTTGCTCGGCCTTGGTGTACGACTCGTTGAGCTGGCTGGCAGCTGACGCCGCAGCCGAAGCCTCGGTGGCGTGGGTGCCTTCCCACTCTCGGAACTTCTCCAACTCGTCCTGAAACTTGTCAACGAACCAACTGATCAGGGCCAGATCATCCAGAAAGCCTACTACCGGAATAAAATCAGGTACCAGATCAATGGGGCTGAGCACGTACAGCAGCACGCCCAGGCCCGAAACGATGGTGCTGGTTTCCACCTGCCGGTAGTCGCCGCTCACGTAGTTGCGCACCAGCCGGATAAGCGTGTAGGCTACCGAGAAAAGCTGCTTGAACTTGTTGTCGCCGCTTTCCTTACTGGCAAGCTTGTCGGCCGTTTCGTTGAGCACGAGGATGACCTTGAACGGGCGGCCCAGCAGCTTGCCGGCTTTGTTGATGAAGACGCTGAACAGCGCGTTTTTGGAAATGGCAAGTCCTTTCCCGATAAGTGAAGACATAGAGTGATTTTTAAGTCGGACTTACGGGGGCGGGGGATTGGGGGTTGTTGTGGGGATTGAAAAGGTGGGAAGGGTTTTTGGAAAGTGCCAGAAGGGATATAGTGGTTAGTAGTTTATTTAATGAATTTGATACTCCTAATGCATTTTATTTGTTCCATATTATATTTGCTATATCATCAGTTGATAATTCAAAATACTTGCCATGGCTATCCTGTTGTCGATTGAAGAAGCTGTATTTATACTTTTTGAAATTTATTTTTAGAAAACTGAAGTAGTATTCATGAATGCAATGATTGAAATGGCTATCAGCTGTTTTGTGCGCTTCTGGATTAGCAGAATCCACGTTATGCTTTAATCTGTTAATGATTTCAGTTAATTCAGCCCGCGTAATATTTTCAATTTTAATGGGGTATGGCAGAGCGATTCTATAGGCCAGCGTTTCTGCTCCTTCTTCCTCCCACCATTCCCAAAGATTAAATTCCGACATATCCTTCCCGGTGAGTTGATGCAAGGCGCTTGCGAGGCCTGTATATTGGGTGTTGTTTTCATCCCCATTCTTCTCGCAGTCGTCAGCATATTTCAGAATGAGACGTAGAATTTCTGGATACAACATTCTGGCGATTTCAACCTTCGGTTCTATTTCTTGTCGTAGTATCATATTCTCAATGGAATAAACCCTGTTCTATAACGTGAAAAACCTGGAAGCGGGTCTGGAATGAGAGGCTGTTCCGGGCCTAAGTCAGTGCGGGCTAGGTTTGCCGCCAGTACCAGCGTGTGCTATGTTGCGGGAAACCCTAATGCCCTATCTTCGGGCCATGAGCTCCTTCCTGACTCCGCCTGCTGCCACCGAGTACGCCCCATTCTACGCCCACTACGTGCGCCTGGCCGGCGCCGACCCGCTGCAGGCTCTGCGTGCCCAGCCCCTGGAGCTAGAGCGGCTGCTGGCGGGCCTCACCGACGAGCAGGCGCGGTTTCGGTACGCGCCGGGCAAGTGGAGCATCAAGGAAAAACTGGTGCATATGGTGGATACGGAGCGCATTTTCGCCTACCGCGCCCTGCGCATTGCCCGCGGCGACGCTACGCCGCTGGCCGGCTACGAGCAGGATGATTACGTGCCCCTCTCGGATGCCGACGCCCGCCCGCTAGCCGATATTCTGGCCGAATATACGGCCGTGCGGGCTGCCACACTCTGCCTGTTCGAGTCGTTGGGGGCCGTGGCCGCCGAGCGGTGCGGAACGGCCAGCGGCCACCCGGTGAGCGTGCGCGCTCTGGTGTATATGCTGGCCGGCCACGAGGCGCACCATCTGCAGCTACTGCAGGAACGCTACCTGCCCCAGCTGGCGTAGCCGCCCGCTACGCCCGGCCAGGCGGGGCGTGCCAATGCAACACGTTTCAACGCCAAGCGTTATCTTGGACGAATTCACCCCTAAACCCTACCACTATGGCTAAAGCCCAGGACGCCCGCAAAGAAAAAAAGAAGGAGCCGGCCAAAACCACCAAGGAGAAAAAAGCCGCCAAAGACGAGAAAAAGGCCCTCAAGTCCCGTCAGCAGGACTAATCCGTGCATTTAAAGAACGCACCAAAAAGGCGCGGTAACTTCGGTTGCCGCGCCTTTTTGGTTTTGAAGCGGGGTTTTCAGAAAGTGTAATACACTTCCTTCTGCTTGTCGTGGTGCTTGATGTAGCCGTGCAGCGTGAGCTTGATGAGGGTGCGGTGGGCGCGGCGCTGCCCAATGTTGAGCAGCTTCTGGTACTGGGCCAGCGTGATACGCGGGTGCTGACGCAGATACTCCAGTACGGCCAGCTCTTCGCGGTTGAGTGGAATTCGCTCGAAGCGGCCGGTTTCGGGGGCGGCTTCGCGCTCCAGCACTTTCTCGGTGAGCTGGCTGGTTTGCACGCTCTGGTCGCGTACCCGCACATAGGCCCGCCAGTCGCCGTCGGCTACCTGGGCGCGGTGGGGCTTGGCGGCGCTTTCGGGCACGGTAACTATCAGCACGGTCCGGCCCTCATGGTCTTCCACGGCCCGAAACTGCAGCTGCTCATCCAGGGGCGGGTCGATGTAGTGACGGGCGGCTTCGCGCAACTGGTAGAGTTCCTCCTCCACGTCGCGCACGCCCGTTACCCGGCCTTTGTCATCGACGCCCACCAGCACCCGGCCGCCGCGGGTGTTGGCCAGCGAAGCCAGCGTGCGGGCAATGCGGTTGGGACGGGTGGTGCGCTGCTTGAATTCCAGCCGCTCGCCCTCGCCCTGCCGGATAAGTTCGAGTAAATCCATAGCCAACCAACAGCTTCAGGGGCTAAAATGTCCGAAGTTTTCGTGCGCCAACTGTGGTGCCGGCGCCGGGCCCGACGGCGCGGCTACTCGATGCCGGTTTCCTCGGCCGAAATCTTCCAGAGGCGGCTGGCTTCGGTAGGACTGCAGGCGCGGTCGGAGCAGCGCGCCACCCGGCGGCCGGCAAAGTACTGCCCGTTCAGGCGGGCAGCCTCGGGCGCGGCGGCCAGAAAGAGCGTGGTTTCGGCGCCTTTCTCGGGCGTCACCATCAGCGGCCGCGCCAGCCACCACAGGGCCTTCATCACGGCCGAAGTGTCGGGACGCATCAGGGCCGTATCCACCATGCCCGGATGCAGGCAGTTGGCGGTGATGTTGGTAAGGTCGAGGCGGTGGGCCAGCTCTTTGGTGAACAGGATGTTGGCCAGCTTGGAATCGGCGTAGGCCGTCAGCCAGCTATATTTTTCGGGCGAGTTGCGCACTTCCTGCTCGGGCTCAATCTCGCCCACCCAGTGCGCCACCGACGACACCGTGACCACCCGGGCCCGCTCGGCGGCTTCAAGCAGCGGCAGCAGCAGGTTGGTGAGGGCATAGGGGGCCAGGTGGTTGGTGGCCCAGCTTAACTCGTGCCCCTCATCGGTAAGGGTGAAGCGGCCGGGCATGATGCCAGCGTTGTTCACCAGAATATCCAATTGGCTGAATTCCTGCTGCATCTGCTCGGCCAGCGTGCGCACGTTGCGCAGCAGCGACAAATCGAAGCACTTGACGTGCACTTCCGCCTCGGGCCCCGCGGCCTGCCGAATGGCCTCCTGCGCCCGGCCGGCCTTTTCGGCGTCGCGACCCACCAGCACCACGGCGGCGCCACGGCGGGCTAGTTCGCGGGCCGTTACCAGGCCAATGCCGCTGGTAGCGCCGGTTACCAGGGCCGTCTGGCCCGCCAGCGGCCGCAAGGAATCTGAACTCATACGGAAATTATGCTAAAATACTCAGGAAGCAGCCAGGGCGGTTTGCCGGCTTTGCCAGTGGACCAGGCGGGCGATAAACTGCCGCAGCAGCCCGATAAAACTCATGCCGGTTGCCCGCCGCTATCAACAACTGCGCCAGTGAGGCTACAACGTAGAAACCTTGGTCCGGGGTTTCAGCCGGCCAGCTGCTGCAACTCCCGCAGCCGCTGGCTGACCTCGGCCAGCCGGGGACGCGCCGCTACCTGCGGCTGCTGGCAGCGGGCCTGCCAGTCGCGCAGCTCGGCCAGGGTGGCGGCAGTTTCGGGCCGGACCGGGCAACGGTCGAGCAGCTCTTCCAGCAGATTACCAAAGGCCCGGCTTTCGAGGAGTGGCAACAGTTCGGTGGCTTCGGGGCTGGTCGGGGGTATGAAGCCGGCTGCCCCAAAGTCGCCGAGCAAAGCCGCGCCCGTGTTGGTGGCCAGGATGTTGTGGGCGTACAGGTCGCCGTGTACAATACCGCGGCCGTGCAGCTGGGCTGCCGCCGCGGCAATACCACCGGCCAACTGTAGCAGCGCGGGCAGCTCGAACCGGGTGGCGGGCGCGTACTCGTCGCGGGTGCAGCTGGCCAGGGTGGGCGGGCCGGCCAGATTCGTAAACTCCGGCCCAATCAACTCCAGCACCAGGCCCTCGGTGCCGGCCGGGTGGCCGGTCAGGCGGCCTTCCACGGCAATCAGGTTGGGGTGAAGGCCGGCACGCAGGCAGGCCAGCATTTCGCAGTGCGGCAGCCCGTCGCTCGTTACGGCGCCCTTAAACAGCTTGAGCGCCACCTGCTGCGAAGCCGCCGAAGCGGGCTGCCAGTGGGCGCGGTAAATCAGGCCCGACGCCCCTTCGCCCAGCATAGCCCCCGGCTGCAGCTCATCCCAGGCAATAGCCGGGCGGGCCGGATGCGCTTCGGCGGCGGCCTCGGCTTCGGCGGTTAGCGGGTTGCCGGCAAAGGCCAGCCAGCTCAGCCGTGGCATGTTCAGCAGCCAGGTTGGCAGCTCGGTCAGCGCGTTGGCAGCCAGGCGCAGCAGCTCCAGGTTGAGGCAGCGGGCCAGCTCAGGCGGCAGGGTCCGCAGCCGGTTGCCGGCCAGCATCAGCTTCTGCAGGCGCGGGCAGTTGCCAATTTCCGCGGGCAGAGCTTCCAGGGCATTATCAGTCAGGATAAGCCAGCGTAGCCGCGGCGGCAGCGCGGCACCCGGTAGCTCCTGGATGCGGTTGGCCTTGAAGCCCACCATTTCCAGGTTCGGGCACTGACCCAGCACTTCGGGCACGCGCTCGAACTGGTTGTCGGAGGCGAACAGCACCCGCAGCCGGTGCAGCCGGGGCAGCTCGGCCGGCAGTTCACGCAACGCGTTGCCCGAAAGGTTGAGCACTTCGAGCGTATCGGCCAGCGTAAATATCTCCGGCGGAAACTCGGTCAAGCCCTCGGCCAGATCCAGCCGGGTAGCGCCGGCCAGCTCGCCGGCCCGTAATTGTGCAAGCGTATGCATAGGTTGAGTGGGGTGGAAGGGGCCGAGGCGCACGCAGGCGCCAGCAGCCGCAAGGCACGAAAAAGCCGCTGCCAGTTGCGGCAGCGGCTTTTTATTTAGGAGTTGGAAGTCAGTAGCTCGAAGCTAGAATGGAGCCAGCATACTGCAGAATATATTCTAGCTCCTAGCTTCTATCTCCTGACTTCTCTTAGAAGGGCAGGTCGTTGTCGTCGTCCGAGGCAATCGGGGCGGCCGAGGCGCGCAGGTTGGGGTTCTGGTTTTGGGCGGGAGCAGCAGCGCGCGGGGCGGCCTGCTGGTAGCCACCACCGCCCTGCTGGGGAGCAGCAGCGCCACCCGCGGAGTTCTCGATGCGCCAGGCTTCGAGGTTGGTGAAGTACAGCATCTGGCCGTTCTTGTTGAAACCGCGGCCGCGCAGGTTGAACGACACCTTCACTTCGTCGCCCACTTTAAACGGGTCGATGAGGGCCGTCTTGTCCTGCACCGTCTGGAACTTGATATGCTCGGGGTACTGGCCGTCGATAACTTCCAATACAAATTCACGCTTGCGGAATTTTTCGCTCACCTGCTGTTCGTCGAAAATTTCGTGCAGGCGGCCGGTAGCTTCGTAAGCCATAGTAGTAAGTCTAGGGGGTGTTGGGGATGTTGAAACAGTAAACCAAACCTACGAAAAAAAATGCGGTTGGTTCGGGCCCGTTTCGGGCGTTAGTCCGGCCGCCGGCCCCATCGGGCTGCCTACCTTTGCCTTGCGCTTTCCCGCATCCACCCAAATCTTTTTTGCCCCATGACTCCAACTTTCGCCCTGGCCCTGCACGGTGGTGCCGGCACCATTTCGCCCGCCCAGATGACGCCCGAAAAAGAGCAGGCCTACCAGGCCGCCCTGCACGAAGCCCTGCGCAGCGGCTACGCGGTGCTGGCCGGCGGCGGCTCCGCCCTCGACGCCGTAGAGCAGGCCGTGCTCCGCCTCGAAGACTGCCCGCTGTTCAATGCCGGCCGGGGCGCGGTGTTCACCCACGACGGCCACCACGAAATGGACGCCGCCATCATGGACGGCCGCAACCGGGCGGCCGGGGCCGTGGCCGGCGCCCGGCAGGTGCAGAACCCCATCCGGGCCGCCCGCCTCGTGATGGAGCAGACCGAGCACGTGCTGCTGGCCTGGCCCGGCGCCGACGAGCTGGCCCGCGAGCACGGCCTGGCCATGCAGCCGGCCGACTACTTTTTCACCCAGCACCGCTACGACCAGTTGCAGGAGGCGCTGCAGGAGGGCCGCATGCGCCTCGACCACTCGCAGGCCCAGGCCGGCAGCGGTGGGAGCGAGGACCCGAAAAAGAAAATGGGCACGGTAGGCGCGGTGGCTCGCGACCAGCACGGCCACCTGGCCGCCGCCACCAGCACCGGCGGCATGACCAACAAGCGCTACTCGCGCATCGGCGACTCGCCCATCATCGGCAGCGGCACCTTCGCCGACGACCGCACCTGCGCCATCAGCTGCACCGGGCACGGCGAGTTTTTCCTGCGGGCCGTAGTGGCCCACGACATCAGCTGCCTGATGGAGTACCGGGGCCTGAGCCTGGCCGAAGCCTGCCGCATAGTAGTGCACGACAAGCTGGCGCCCATCGGGGGCGAGGGCGGGCTGGTGGCCGTGGATGCGGCCGGCAATGTGGCGCTGCCCTTCAACTCCGAGGGCATGTACCGCGCCAGCCAGACCTCCCGCGACGCGGCTCCGTTCGTGGCCATTTACAAGGGTTGAGCCGCGCCGTTTTTCTGCGCCCTATATATAAGGAGTAGCCGCACCGGCTTACCGGCACCTTTAATGACCTTTCTTGCCAACTGCTGGATTTGTGCCCTTGGCAGGAAATGGAAAAATAAAAACCCTGTTTCCTAACAGGAAACAGAGTTTTTATACATATGGGTAAGGTGAGTTATCCGGCTATAGCGGGGGCGTTGGCGGGCTGGGTGGCCTCAATCCGGGCCGATTCGGCGGCCTGCTGCTGCAGCTTCAGGTCGGGGAAGAAGCGGCGCTGCGCCACGTCGTAGAGGTTGCCCTGCACCAGCACGTGCAGCAGCATGTTTTCTACCGAAATGCCCTCGCCCTTCTGGGCGGCGGCGGCATTGCTATGCTCCAGCTGGTGCCCGTCCATAATCACCACCATGTTCGAGCCGATGGTTTCGAGCTGGTTGCCCCCGGTGATGAGCATGCCCGTATCCTCGCCCAGCCCGATGCCGATAAGCTTGGGGTGCAAAGCCACGGCCTCAATGAGTCGGCCGAAGCGCCCGCGCTTCACGAAGTGCGAGTCGATAATAACGTTGTCGATCAACCCCAGGCCGCTGCCCATTTTCACGGCGCCCTTCATCAGAGCATCGGGCACGCTGCCGCCTTTAATCATGGTTTTCGACATGCCCATGGCCCCGGCCGAGGTGCCGGCCACCACAAAGTTGGCCGTCGTCTGGTAGCGGTGCTTGAGGGCGGCCAGAAACTCGGTGCCGCCAAAAATCTGCACCAGCCGCGACTGATTGCCGCCCGACATCATCACGATATCGGCCTGGCGGATGCGCTCCACGTAATCGGGGCGCAACGCATCTTCGCGGGTGCGGATGTCGAGCACGTTCACGTTGTTGCAGTTGAGCATCGTGAACGAGGAAATATAAACGCGGGCCACCTCGTCGGGAATCATGGAAGCGGTGGTGATAACCTCAATGCGCGGGTCTTCTTTTCCCGATTCGAGCACTACGCGCTTGAGGATACCCAGCTCAAAAAAGTTGAGGTAGTATTTCTTCTTGGTGCGCGGATTGGGGTAAGTACCCTTATCCTCGTTGCCACCAATGGCAATGAGCTTGCCGAGCGGTCTGACGTTTTTCAAAACAGAAAGCACTTTAAACGGCGGAACAAAACGGTACCCGCGGCCCAAACCGTGCAAGGTTCGGGCCACTCGGGCCACTTCCGCGAAAACAAAAGAACAAGCCCGCGCCCCGTCTGGCAGCGCCCGAAGGCAGCCGGCCGGGGCGCGGCAAAGGGGTAATAAACAAAAAAGCGCCGAAAAGGGTCCGCTTCCAACCAAAAAAACTACTAGCCCACGGCCGGGCGGCCCAGCAGGGCATCGAGCGTGCTGGTGGCCACGGCGTGGTAGTTGGGCCGGGCCTCGGCGTACAGCTGGCGGGCCCGGGCGGGGCCATTGTTGGGGGAAGCCAGCAGGGCTTTATAGAGCGGGGTGAGGAATTTGCGGCGGCCCACCCGCGTAAGGAAGCGGTGCAACGCCGCCTCGGCCGGGGCGTAGCCGGTGGCAATGGTGCGCGGCAGCCAGGCGGCCAGTATCTCGGAGTTGCCCGAATTGGTGAAGCCGAAAGCCGCGTCCAGCTCGCCCAGCTGCGCCGTCGTCGCGCCGGCGGGCAGGTTGTGCAGGAAGCGCACCCACTCGTGGCTGCTCCAGTCGGCGGTGGGCAGGCGGCTGGCGGGCGTGCCGTTCTGCCAGTTCTGGCTGGCCGCATCGACGGCCGCAAACCGCGCGGAGGCCACCGGCGGGGCGTTGTCGGGAATGCCGGGACCGTAAATCCACTGCTCGGGCCGGAGCCGGGCTTCGAGGCCGGGGTGCTGGTCGAGCAACTCGCGGCGCAGGTAGCGCAGGAATGAGGCCGTGTCCATGCTCTGGAAGGCGTGGCGGGCGAAGTACTCCTTTATAAAGGAGTCGAGGGCGGCGCGGCCCACCAGCTGCTCCAGCGTCAGCAGGAAATAATCGCCTTTCTCGTAGGCAATGTCGGTGAGGCCCTCGTCGGGGTCGCGGCCGGCCAGGTTCAGGTGCAGGTGGGTGTCGGGGCTTTCGGGGCCGAGGTCGGCCAGCGTGTGCAGCAGCTCGGCGTGGCCCAGGGCCTGGAGCATCTCGGCGTAGGGCCGGCCGTAGAGGCGCTCCATAATGCGGCGCTCAAAATACACGGTGAAGCCCTCATTCAGCCAGAAGTCGTTCCAGGTGGCATTCGTCACGAGGTTGCCGCTCCAGGAGTGCGCCAGCTCGTGCGCCACGAGGCTGGTCAGGCTTCGGTCGCCGGCCAGGATGGTGGGCGTGACAAACGTGAGGCGCGGGTTTTCCATGCCTCCAAACGGGAAGGAGGGCGGCAGTACCAGCAAATCGTACCGTTCCCAGCGGTAGGGGCCGTACAGCTGCTCGGCGGCGGCCACCATCTGCTCCAGGTCGGCAAACTCGTCGACGGCGCCGGGCAGCGTGGCCGGCTCGGCGTACACACCGGTGCGCGCACTCAGCGGCGCAAACTGCAAATCGCCCACGGCCAGCGCCATCAGGTAGGCCGGAATGGGCTGCTCCATCCGAAACTCGTACTGGCCGCTGGCGCTGAGCTGCTGCGGATTGCTGGCGCTCATCAGCGCCAGCAGCTCGGCGGGCACCGTAATCCGGGCTTCGTAGGTGAAGCGCACGCCCGGCGAATCCTGGCAGGGCAGCCAGGTGCGGGCCAGAATAGCCTGCGACTGCGTGAACAAAAACGGGCTGGTGCCGGCCGTCTGCGCGGGCTGCAGCCACTGCAGCGCCGCCGCGCCGGGCCCGGTGCGGTAGCGCACCGTAACGGTCGTGGTGTCGGCTTCGAGCGGTATGCGCAGGGCCTGGCCCAGCACCAGGTCGGCGGGGCCCAGCTCGAACTCGGCGGGCGTTCCGGCGTCGGCCTCGCCAAGCAGCACCTCTTCAATGAGCAGGTCGCGCGCGTCGAGCAGCAACTCGGAAGCCGTGGTGGCCGACCGGTGCAGCTGCCAGGTGGCGTGGCCGGCCAGCGTTTGGGTGGCGAAGTCGACGGTGAGCTGCAGCTGCAGGTGCCGGACGCTGACCTCGGCGGGGCGGGCGTGGCTGTGCGGGTCGGTTGGGCCGGAAGATGGATTCATAGAGCGGGAAGATGAAATTGAGCGGGGAAGTAAAACGGAAAGTCAAGTAGATGAAGCGCGGCCGGGGGCGTACTCAAAGCCAGCCCGAAGCCGAAGCAGGGAGCCGCACCGAACGCCATCCTGTTCAGAGCCGCTGTTCGGCAAACATTCGGCAACCGGTCGGAGCCGGGCGCCGGCCCCGCTGCTAGCTACTACGCCCGTCGCGCCCGAATTGATGCCGCGGCCGGGCCGAACCACGCCTTTAGCCGGGGGCGCAGTCAGGCGAAATCTGCTAACTTGCTGCCTGCGGAAAGAAACGTGCGGCAACTCCTCCGTGCCGAACGCAGTAGAAAGCCCGAACCGCTGCCGCCGTCCCTGCGTTGGGCAGGTAGCAGTAGGCTGACTTCTGTTTCTTTCCCGATTATTTCCTCTCATGATTCCATTCTCCCATACTTTCTTTCGAACCTCTTTCGGCTTCTGGCTGCTGAGCTTTTTCGTGCTCACGGCCACCGTGTCGTGCAGCCAGGACCAGCAGGCCCGGGTGAAGGACGGCGTGCAGGCGGCCCTGCCCGATGCGCTGACCAAGGCCGGCGGCCCCCAGCCCACGCTCGACAGCGTGTACGTGGTGCGCTACATGAGCACCGAGCCCCGCTTCAAAACCCAGATCGACTGGGCCAAGAAGTTCTATAAGGCCCGCGACTTCCGGCTGGGCTGGTTCCGCAACCACGAGTTGGTGCCGCAGGCCGAAACCATGCTCGGCGTCATCGGCAAAGCCGCCGACGAAGGCCTCAATCCCAAAGATTATCAGGTAGTTGACTTCGCTCCCTTGTTGAAGGAGCTGGAGGCCGCCAAAAACGACACCACCCGCCGCAACGCGCTGGAAAAGAAGATTGACGTCGCCCTGTCGGCCACGTACTTCAACTACGCCTCCGATTTCTACCGGGGCACCGTCGACCCGCGGGCCATTAAGTCCATCGACTGGGACGTGAAGCGCAACAAGGTGAAGCTGCACAAGGCCCTGATGACCATCCTGAAGGAGCGCGAAAGCACCTACGGCTACTACGATTTCGAGCCCCTGCACCCCGAGTACGACCGGCTGAAAAAGGCCCTGGCCGATTACCGGGAGCTGGAGCGCAAGGGCGGCTGGCCCACTATTCCAGCCGGCACCAGCCTCAGGCCCGGCGCCAGCTCGCCGGCCGTCGCCGCGTTGCGCGGCCGCCTGCTGGGCCCCGACGCTGCCGCTCCGGCCCCCGCCGAAACGCCGGCCGTTGCCGTGAGCAACAAGCCCGGCCAACCCGCCAGCCCGGCCCCTGCTGCCCAGGTCTACGACCCGCAGCTGGTGGCCGCCGTGAAGGAATTTCAGCAGCTTAATGGCCTGAAGCCCGATGGGGTAGTGGGCGGCGAAACCCTGCGCGAGCTCAACGTGCCGCTGGGGCAGCGCATCCAGCAAATCATGATGAACATGGAGCGCTGGCGCTGGATTCCGAAGAAATTCGAACCCGACTATCTGCTGGTAAACATTCCGGAGTACACCCTGCACATTGTGGAGGACGGCAAGGAAGCCTTCAAGATGCCGGTTATTGTGGGCAAGAAACTGAACGCAACGCCCATCTTCTCCGACAAAGTGGAGTTTGTGGTGCTGGCCCCTTACTGGAACGTGCCCTGGAGTATCATCGATAAGGAGCTACGCCCGAAGCTGGCCGCCAACCCCCAGGCCACCCTCGACCGCCTCGATATGGAAGTGGTGAAGGGCTGGGGCGCCAAGGCCACGCCCGTTAATGCCAGCAGCATCGACTGGGCCAACCTGCAGCAGAAGGACTGGAAGTACACGCTGCGCCGCCGCCCCGGCCCCAAAAATGACCTGGGCAACGTGAAGTTCATCTTCCCCAACTCCAACGATATCTACCTCCACGATACGCCCAACGACCAGCTCTTCAGCCAGACCAAGCGGGGCTTCAGCCACGGTTGCGTGCGCGTGGCCGAGCCGCTGCGCTTGGCCGAATACCTGCTGCGCGACAAGGCGGGCTGGGATGCACAAGCTATCAACGACGCCATTGCTACCCGCCAGGAGAAGTACGTGACGCTGCCCGAGAAGCTACCCGTGTACTTGGTTTACTTCACCACCTGGGTTGATGACGCCGGCAAGTTGCATTTCCGCGACGATATCTACGGCCACGACAAAGCGCTGGCCAAAGAGTACTTCAACTAGCCATCCGATAACCCAGCCATTTCCAATAGGCTGATAAAGCAAAGGCCCCCGCCTCACGCGTTATGCGTAGGGTGGGGGCTTTTGCGTTGCCAGGATAGTGAGTATGCGTGTGCTGACTACTGGTTAGAAGGGTGGAATCAATCAGAGAGCAGAGGTCGGCGTCTTGATCAAGCCAGTCTCTGCTCCATTCAGCTATCAGCACAACTGTGCGTTGCCCTCACTGATTACTTCCGCGGGGCGATAAAGGGTCGGATGTGGATTGGTAACACATGTTAACATTTACAGTAAAGTAATTCACGATGTTTACAAAAGACAATCAGCTATGCATTCTGTTAACAAGTGTCGAGGGGTCTTACTGTGGGTAGTGTGCCCCCGATAGGTTGTATTGTTTCCCTACATTTGTAAACCAGCTAAATGATCTATGCTCGACCGAATTCAGGAGTTGTTACGCGTACGGGAAATCAGCGCCTCGCAGTTTGCCGATGCTATTGGCGTGTCCCGGCCCGTAGTGAGCCATATCCTGAGTGGCCGCAACAAGCCCAGCCTGGAAGTGGTGCAGAAGATTATTGCCGCCTTTCCCGACCTCTCGCTAAACTGGCTGCTGAATGGAACCGGCCCAATGCTGGATCGTCCGGCAGCGCCAGCCGCTGAAAATGCGCCTGCTGCTCCCAAGCCAGCGGCTCTGCCCATACAGCCTGTGCAATCGGTTAGCCAGCCAGCCTCAGTAGCCCCGGTAGCCACGCCGGCGCCCGTTGTAGCTCCCGTTGCCCCCGTGGCCACTCCACAGCCTACGGCGCCGGCTGATCTGCCCGTAGAGGCACCTAAACCGGCCAGCCAGCCCCGCCCAGAGTCGTCTACCCCGGCAACTTCGCCTGCTCCGGCGCCCGCGGGGGCCGAGATGGCCTATGCGCTGGCGGAACCCGGCAAGCGCATCCGCCGCATCGTGCTCTTTTATCAGGACGGGACCTTCTCCGATTTCCAGCCCGAGTCCGGTTTGTAGCGGCCGGCACGGCTTCTTTGGCAACAGTAGCCCAACGCCTTTGTTGAGCCCCAATTAGCCTCAAGAGCAGGCTATGGAACCGGCTACTCTACAGCAGGTTACTGATGGGTGAATATGCGCGCAACACAACCCTTAGGGGCCTGGAGCTAGTAAGTACTCTTCCAGAGAGGCACCTCACTAAGTGGTCCTGCTAACAGGTTCGCCAACCCATACTTCTGGCGCTAATGCAATTTGTCAGTAAGCATATCTTGCCTGCGTACCCTATTATAAGCGGCCGCTGATTGATTGCTTATAGCAGTGCGGGTAAATGCTCTGGAATATTAGAAAAGTTTTATCATGAGGGCTGCTAACATAATTACTAGGACGTGCTTGATGAGCTGCAATACGGTTTGTTATTCAGTATTTTATGGCATGATGTATAAATTGCTAATAGAGGTTTGTGGCATTGGCAGGCTGGCTTCTCTGTATGCTTATTGCTACATCTCGACAACCGGCCAGACTGCTTCTTAGCTATTGTACGTTTTAGCCCCAAGTTGCTAATAGAGTTGTCGGATGCTGACGGGTGCAAAGTACCACTGCCGTCCCATCGGCCGGCGCTAATGAACTTAGCGAAGCAGTACTTATCCGGCTCCGCCACACGCGCCGCCAATATTGGCCGCGCTACTGCCACCTGATGACCGGTTACAGAGTAAATAAGTACTGGCTGAGCGTCCACGCTGGGCTCAGAAGCTGTTGCTAATTGTAAATTGATCCGTGTCTTCCTCCAACGCCCGGGTATGACAACGGCTCGGTTTACATCCGTTAAAAGGGTCGGCGGGCTTCCGAAAGGTGCAGTGGGTTGCTGAAGTATGTTGCGGAAAGCAGACGTATGGATGGACTTGCCCGGTTTGGCGCTGGTGCGTACCTTTGGGCTATGAAAAACCTACGTCTGCTCGTTCTCCTCGCCGCTGGCGCTTCCCTGATCCTGTCATCTTGCACCCAGGCACCCGATGCCAAAGAAGACCCTAATGCTGATGCCGCCTACAAGCGCAGCCACCGGCCGCAGGAGTATCGCGAGGCGCAGCGTAGCAACGTCAACTACTAATACACCTTCCGTTGCGGCGGAAATCAGGTTAAAATGAAAGCCCCGCCGGCAGTTGCCGGCGGGGCTTTTGTGCTTCTGCTGGTGCCAGCCGCCGCTAAGCTTCGGCCGTTACCAGCGCCGCACTCGGTACCAGGCTGGGCAGCTCAATAGTGGCCAGCAGTTCGGCCTCCAGCAGTCCGGCCCAGGTACGCAGGTAAAGTACCACATCGTCGCGCTGATTATGGCGCAGGGCATTGCGACGCTCAAACGGAATGGCCCCCCGGATAACCGGGTCGGAGAGGCGCTCCAGATGCGTGAGGTCGGCGCGGCTGAAGCCCAGAGCCAGCATCTCGTCGATGGTCGCGTCGATGGGCAGGCCGCTGGTGGGGCAGTAGTCAATCAGCTGCCGCTCCCAGTCGCCGTAGCGCTGCATGGCCCGGGTATGGATTTCGGCTTTCGTGAGCCGGGTAACGGTCTGGGCCAGGTGGCCGCAGTTGCAGCTGCCCATGTGGCCCCACTGGTAGGGGGCCTGGGTGGCGAGGCGCTGGGCCGTGTCGCGCAGGGCCTGAATGACGGGAAGAGTGCGTTGAGCCATAATCGAAACCAGAGTAAAAGGGCCCGAAGGCGGGTGATAGACGCATTAGTAAGCTGCCAGCCAGCCGTTTTGTTTGCCAACCCTTCGCATAAAATGCCTGGCCGCGCCAACCGGCCGCGAACCGCTACTACGCACAAAACCCCACCGCCACCCGCCAGGCGGGAAACGATGGGGATTCGATATTAAAAGCTGGGCAGCTGCCGGGCCGAAGCCGTAACAGCTGCAGCGGTGCCGAGCCTACCGGCTGCCACCCCGGCCCCGACCGCCACCACCGCGCGACGAACCGCCGCCGCTGGCGGGGTTACGCTGGCTTTCGCCGCGGCCGGCCTGGCTGCTGGTCTGGCTGCGCGGGCTGCTCTCGGTGCGGCCACCGCCCGAGCGCTGGCCCTCGCGGCCCCGGCCGCCACCTGCCTGACCGCCTTCCCGACCCGGCCGGGCCGGCCGCCCGGCCGGACCCTTGGGGCGCTTGATGGGCGGCCCGCCGGTCAGCGGAACCGGCTGCACGGCGGCCGTGGCGTAGGGGTGGCTCTGCACCACCGGCACCTGCCGGCGGATGAGCTTCTGAATATCCTGCAAATAAGCGCGCTCCTCATCCTCGCAGAAGGACAAAGCCGTGCCGTCGGCGCCGGCGCGGCCGGTGCGGCCGATGCGGTGCACGTAGGTTTCGGGCTCGTTCGGAATTTCGTAGTTGATGACGTGCGTCAGCTCGTCCACGTCGATGCCGCGGGCGGCAATATCGGTGGCCACCAGCACGCGGGTCGAGCCGGCCTTGAAGTTGGAAAGGGCCCGTTGGCGGTGGTTCTGGCTCTTGTTGCCGTGAATGGCTTCGGCCGGAATGTTGGCCTTGGCCAGCGTTTTCACCACCTTATCGGCGCCATGCTTGGTGCGCGTGAACACCAGCACCCGCCGGATATTCTTGTCCTGCAGCACGTGTTCGAGCAGGTCGGCCTTGTCGTTTTTCTCGACCATGTACACGGCCTGCGTAACGGTTTCGGCGGTGCTCGAAACGGGCGTTACGGCCACCTTCACGGGGTTGGGCCGCAGAATGCTGCCGGCCAGCTCCTGAATCTGGCCCGGCATGGTAGCCGAGAAGAACAGCGTCTGGCGGCTGGCGGGCAGCTTGGGCAGAATGCGCTTGATGTCGTGGATGAAGCCCATGTCGAGCATACGGTCGGCCTCATCAAGCACGAAAACCTCAATCTGGCGCAGGTCAATAAAGCCCTGGTTCATCAGGTCGAGCAGGCGGCCGGGCGTGGCAATCAGTACCTCAACGCCCCGCTTGAGCACCTGCACCTGCGGATGCTGGCCCACGCCGCCGAAAATAACGGTGGAGCGCAGCTTGGGCAGATGCCGGCCGTACGATTTAAAGCTTTCCCCGATCTGGATGGCCAGCTCGCGGGTAGGCGTGAGCACCAGGCAACGAATGCGGCCGGGCGCGTGGCGCTCCACCTGGGCCGTCTGGTGCAGAATCTGAAGAATGGGAACGGTAAAGGCGGCCGTTTTGCCGGTGCCGGTCTGGGCAATGCCCAGCAGGTCGTGGCCTTCCAGCACCTGCGGAATGGCCTGCTCCTGAATCGGGGTAGGGGTAGTGTAACCTTCCTCGTGCAGGGCACGGAGGATAGGCTCAATCAGGTTGAGTTCGTCGAACGACATCTAGTAAAAAAAAGCAGCCGCCAGCCGGCGGCGAAAATGACTCGGGAATATATCCGCCGGCAAAGGTCGGGCTTTTTAACTTACAGCGCCGATAAAGGCGTATAAGCCGATAAAGGCGTATAATAGGCCATAAGCAGGCGAGCCGGCGCGGCATCGGGCGTCCGGCCGCTGCGCCGGCTCGCCGCAAATAACCGGCCACCTTTTCTTAACCCTTTGATTCAACGTAACTCATGCGCATTATCTACCGCAAAACTGCCTACGACGGCCACTACAAACTCAGCCAATTACAGGTCCAGGACGGTGAGAAGGTGCTTAAGCGCGAACGATTCGAGCCGGGCACGGCCGTAGCGGCGCTGGTGCGCCATACTGGCAGCGGGCAGTACCTGCTGGCCCGGCAGTACCGGGTGGGCGCCGAAAAAGAACTGCTGGAGCTGGCCGCCGGCATGGTAGACGAGGGCGAGGAGCCGGCTACGGCCATGCGCCGCGAAATCCAGGAGGAGCTGGGCTACGAGGTCGACCACCTGGAGCAGATTGCGCGCGTGTTTCCCTCGCCCGGCAACAGCGCCGAAATTATTACCGTCTTCTATGCCGAAGTCAGCCGGCAATCGGGTCCCGGTGGGGGGCTGGCTTCGGAAGACGAGCGGATTGAGACGGTGAAATTTTCGGCCGACGAATTATTTGCCGCCGATTTTGAAGACGCCAAAACCCTTATTGCCGTGCAGTGGGCCCGGCTGCGCAAATAGAGCTATTTCAACCTGTGCCAAATGTATAAAGCTCGTAATTCAATCAAATTACGGGCTTTATACATTTGATGAAGTATTTAGTTTACTGTGCCTTGATGATGTATTCGAAGTTCTGCCGGGTTTTGGCGTCGTTGATGGTCAGGAAGACATCCTGCTCGCCGGCTACTTTAACAAATGGGATAGTGCGGGTGCTCATGTACAGGTCGCGGTTCCAGAAACGGCCCTGGCCGCCGGTCAGCTCGGGCAGGTTGAGCAGCTCCTCGCCGGCTTTGTTTTTGGCCAGTAAGCTCAGGTAGGCGGGGTCGGCGTTTTTGGCGCCCCGGCGGTACATTGTAACCGTTAGTTGGCCCCCGGCCGGCAGTTGCGTCAGGCGGCGCTGGTAGGTGGTGTCGGCCCAGCTGTTGATGCGCTTGAGCTCGTTGATCTGGGCCAACAGGTCGGTGTAGGGTAGGTAAGCTACGCGGGTCACGCAGGCATCTACCTCGGCATCTTCGTCGGTATTTTTGGTAACATTGAATACGTAGGTGCTCTCATCGTCTTTTTTCGGAAACGTATACTTCTTACGAGGCTTGCCGGCCATGTACTGCGCCGAGGCCGCCAGCGTGCTGGTAAGCAGGAGAGAGAGGAGAAAATATTTTTTCATATGGGTAAACGTGGAAATGCAACTATTCGGTGAGTCTGCCCGCAAAGATAACCAATAAACACGCCCCCGGCCGGGCCCGATCAGGCCATTGAACCTGCCCGCCCGCATCTTCCCGAAACGTTCTGAATTCTTCATTGCGGGCTTTGGCAGCCAGCGCCACGTCGGCGTGGAAAGCAACATCGGTTTGGGCTGCCTATTTTTGGGCAATGACGTGGTTCGGGTTTTCGACTTGGGGAAAGATTTGGCTGCCGCTGCTACCGTTGCTGTTGCTACTGGCGGCCGCGCCCGGCCCGGCGCGGGCCCAGACCCCGGCCGCCGCGGGCCAGACTTACACCGACGGCCGCGGTGGCTACCAGCTCGGCTACCCGGCCGGCTGGCAGGTGATGCCCGGCGAAAACCACCGCACCACCTTCTATGTAGGGCCCGAGTGGGAGACTTCGCCGGCTAGGGCAACCATCAGCCTGCACCCGCTGCCCGACAACCGCAAAGACCTGAACCTGCTGCAGGCTGGCCAGCTCGACTCGGTGTGGCGCTATGTAACCGGCCTGCCCCGCGCCCGGGTGTACCGCCTCGAAGAGCGCGACGAAGACCGGTTTCAGGAGCTGCGCTACGATTACGCCTTCGATGAGGCGGCCAGCCCGGTTGCCAACGGCCGGCCGGCGCGCACGCGGGTGCTGGGCCGGCGGCTCTGGCGCGAGGGCTACGAGTACCGCCTCGAATACCGTGGCCCCGACGGAGCCGACCCGTACCGCGCCGCTGCCCAGCAGCTGCTGGCCTCGCTGCGGCTCGTGAGCCCCGGCCCGCCCAGCCGCCGCCCGCCCCCGCCGCCGCCCCAAGGCTGCGACGACAAGTTCTACGGCATTGCGGCCCTGCGCATCAACAACGACATCTGGGAAGACGACTGCCGCACAATCCACGAGTTTTCCAGCCTCGACCCGGCCCAGCCGCCCGTTATCCATCGGCGGGTGCTGCCGTTCCAGTCGTACGCCCTGGCCAAAGGCTTCGACAACTGCCTGTACGCCGTCACGAAGGCGCCCACCAACGCCCCCGAGCTCGTGTACCGCTACAACCCCGCCACCCGCCGGGGCGAGTACACCAGCTGGCAGCTGCCGGCGCAGGGTTCGGGCGGCGTCTGGATTTCGGGCGGCACCGACGACCGGGGCGACCTGTACTTCAGCACCGCCGATGGCAACCTGCTGGTGCGCGTGCAGCCGGCCAGCGGCAAGGTCAGCACCGTCTGGAGCCAGGACCCGTTGCGGCGGGCCAGCTACTTCAGGGCCCTGGGCTTTGCCGGGGCCGGCACGCACGCCAACTTCTGCTTCGATGCCCGCCGCACCATTTATCAGGTGTACAGCACCGACGGCTCGCTGCTGCGCATCAACGTAGACAGCCGCCTGCCGGCCCCCGATATGCTGCCCCTCGATGGCCTGCCCGAACGCGGCGGCTACAGCGGTATTCTGCTGCAGAACGACGAATTTGGCAACCGGCGGCTGTTTCTGGCCGGACCCAAGGCGATATATCAGGTCGATCTGCAAACCCGCGAAGTGGCCCGCATCCGCCGGGGCGTCTACACCGACCTGGCCGGCTGCAACCTGTTCCGCAAGGCCGCTACCGATGAGCCGCCGCTGGCCCCGGCCCTGGTGCGGGCGCCGTGGCGGGGCCGGGTGCTCGATGCCACAACGCTGGAGCCGCTGCCCCGCGCCGGCCTGCGCCTGCGCCCGGTTACGGTGTCGGCCCGCGCCGATACGGCCCTGGCCCTCACGGCCGGCGGCGTGTTTGTTTTCCCGGCCCGCCCCGGCTTCCTGTACGCCACCCAGCTGCGCCTGCCCGGCTACGTGCCGCTCGATACCACCTTTGCCGCCGCCTCTGCCGGCGCCTACGCCCAGGATGTGCTGCTGCGGCCGCTGGGGGTGGGCTCGACGCTGGAGCTGGAAAACGTGCAGTTCTCGCGCGGCCAGGGCGAGCTGCTCACCACCTCGTTTCCGGCCCTCGATTCGCTGGCCACGCTGCTGCTGGCCTCGCCCGGCCTCACCATCGAGCTGCGCGGCCACACCGATAACGTGGGCGACCCGCAGAAAAACGTGGAGCTGAGCCAGCGCCGGGTGGCCGCCGTGAAGGCCTACCTGGTGAAGCGCGGCGTGGCGCCCGAGCGCATCAGCGGCGTGGGCCTGGGCGGGGCCGAGCCGCGGGCCAGCAACGCCCAGGAAAACACCCGCCGCCTCAACCGCCGCGTCGAGTTCCGGGTAACGGGGCTGCGGTAGGCGAGGGCAACCCCTGGTCAATCCTTACCTGCGGCTTCCTCCAGGCTGCGCCCAATACGCGTATCGGGCACCAGCCACAGCAGCGCCACCGCCACGTAAATCAGGCCCGCCAGCCAGGTGTGCCAGAAGCTGGCCCCAATGCCCAGCGCGTAGAGCAGGGGCGAAATTTTTCCCTTCCAGTCGGAACCCAGGGCGCGGGCCAGCCGCGAATCGGGGCCTTGAACGCGGATGAGAGTGGTTTTCAGCAGGAAATACGCCAGCGCCGCCATCAGCAGCACGAAGCCGTAACTGGCCATGGGCAGCGGAGCGAAGTTGTTTTCGCCCATCCAGCCCGTAGAAAAAGGAATCAGCGAGAGCCAGAACAACAGGTGCGAGTTGGCCCACAGCACGCTGCCGCTGATGCGGTTGGCGCTACCCAGCATCAGGTGGTGGTTGTTCCAGTAGATGCCCACGTACACGAAGCTCAGCACGTAGCTCAGAAATACCGGCACCAAGGGACGCAACGCGGCCCAGTCGGTGCCGTGCGGCACCTTGATTTCCAGCACCATAATCGTGATGATGATGGCCAGCACCCCATCACTGAAGGCTTCGAGTCTTCCCTTGGTCATAAAAGCAGTCGGCCGGTTTTTGAAGTCGGGAAGTTAAAGAGGGAAAGCAGATTCTGCCAGAGCAGAAGGGGCGAACGGTCGGCAACCGCAATCAGATAGATCGACCCAAAAAAGCCGCCCTTCCCGCGCTGGTACGGAAAGGGCGGCTTTTTTTGGATGCCGGAAACCAACTATCCGGGGCTAGTTGCTGGCGCCGATAGTGGTGTTGCGCGAGCGGCGCGGGGCCTTTTGCTCGGTTTTCTTGCGCTTGCGCCAGAACTGGAACCAGCGCTGACGGTAGCGCACGGTACGTTTCATGCGGGCTTTGCGGCCTCCTTTTTTATAGGTGCGGTAGTTGGGGCGGTGCACGTACACCTTGCCGCGCATCTTGGCGCGGGCGGCCGGGCCGGGAGGAGCGGCCAGCGCCGGGCTGATGTCGGCCAGGCCCATCACCAGCAGCATGAAAAAGAGGAGAAAACGAGTCATAAGAAAAAAGTAAAGCCGCAAAAGCCACACGAAGGTAAGCAGGCCGTAGGCAAGTATTCAGCCAAAAACAGAATCCTGCAGCAAAAATCGAATTTTAGTTCCCCGGCCCCTTCTCTAATACCGTGCTACGGAATGGGCGGCTGGCGGCAGCGAGTAGCAGTACGGGTAATTACGGCCTATTGATAGGCGGGGAAAGTAGAAGCGGAGTGCCCGAACCTACAGGCAGTAACGGAGCCGGGGCCGCGCCGCTTAGCAGACAGAGGCTCTAGGAAAAGCAAAAGGCCCTCCAGCGTGCTGCTGAAGGGCCTTTGCGGTCCGGACGGGACTCGAACCCGCGACCTCCGCCGTGACAGGGCGGCATTCTAACCAACTGAACTACCGAACCAGGCAACCATCCGGGGCGGGCCGTGTGCCTTTCCCTTTTGATGATGCAAATATAGCGGAGTGAATTCGACTCCGGCAAGCCCTCGGCAATAAAAAACTGCCTTCTAGGGCCGCTAGGGAAGATTTTTGATGGATATAACTCTGTCTGTAAACAGGATAGCCGTCAAAAAAAACTTGTCGTGGCTGCGCTGAAACCAACTGCATCGCCAGCAGGTGCGTAACAGTTGGGTAAACGACGCAGCCGTAGCGCCAGCGTTTATGGGTAGTAGGGCCCTGGCGTTTCAGCCGTATGCATTCAACTACTACGAATCCTAAAGGACGCTTTACAGGCCTTTACCAGACCGCCATTCGGGCAAAGCAGCGGCAGTGGGAGTGAGTGCCACGGGCTGCATTTGCCATTCATTACAAACCAGAGCTACTATGCAAAACAAAGCCCCCATCGCCTCCCGCCACTCCATGCTGGTGCAGCTGCTTGTGCTGCTGCCAGTCGGTTGCCTGCTGGTGCCCGTGCACTTTAGCCCTGATGGAGCCGATGCGTACGCCGATAAACGCCTGCTGTTTATTTATGGGCTGTTGCCGGCGCTGCTTTATTACGCCGCGCCATATCTGTATCCCGACAACCAGCGCAAGTCGCTTGTAGCGGCGGTAACCCTGTTTATGAGTTTTGTAATAAGCATGTCGATGCTGACAGCCTGATAAAGCGGGCAAGCCGGGAAAAGCAAAAGGCCCTCCAGCGTGGAGCTGAAGGGCCTTTGCGGTCCGGACGGGACTCGAACCCGCGACCTCCGCCGTGACAGGGCGGCATTCTAACCAACTGAACTACCGAACCAGGTTGTTCTATTTCGCGGCTCAGGGAGCGTTGAAGTGGTGCAAAAGTAGTTGGCCGCCGGCACGTGCGCAAGAACCATCGCGAAAAAACCGAAAAATTGTGCCCGGGGCGGCGTGGTAGCCTGTTAGTCAGCCAGAAAGATTTTACTGTCGCCCGGCACAGGATAGTGCGGGTCGGAATCGGCCCCGTCGCTTACCTTTGCTATCTTCCGTTTTCCTCTCGCACCTACCAAAACCCGCCTTTGCCGTGGCTCAGCTCCTCGATTTTGAACAACCCATTGCCGCCCTCGAAGGCAAGCTCCGCGAAATGCAACAACTGGCCCTCGACAGCCAGGTAGATGTATCGGCCGCGGTAACGGCCCTCGAAGTCAAAATCAATGACCTCAAGAAAGACACCTATAAGAACCTGACCCGCTGGCAGCGCGTGCAGCTCTCGCGCCACCCCGGCCGCCCCTACACCTTCGACTACATTCTGGGCATGAGCCAGAAGTTTGTGGAGCTGCACGGCGACCGGACCGTGCGCGACGACAAGGCCATGGTGGGCGGTTTCGCCGAAATCGACGGCCGCACCGTGATGCTTATCGGCCAGCAGAAGGGCCGCAATACCAAGGACCGGCAGTTTCGCAACTTCGGCATGCCCAACCCCGAGGGCTACCGCAAGGCCCTGCGCCTGATGAAGCTGGCCGAGAAGTTCAACGTGCCCATCGTCACGCTGATTGACACGCCCGGCGCGTTTCCGGGCCTCGAGGCCGAGGAGCGGGGGCAGGGCGAGGCCATTGCCCGCAACCTGCGCGAAATGTTCCTGCTCAAAGTGCCCGTTATCTGCGTCATCATCGGCGAAGGCGCTTCGGGCGGGGCCCTGGGCATTGCCATCGGCGACCGGGTGCTGATGCTGGAAAACACCTGGTACTCGGTGATTTCGCCCGAATCGTGCAGCAGCATTCTGTGGCGCTCCTGGGATTACAAGGAGCAGGCCGCCGAGGCCCTCAAGCTCACGGCCACCGACATGCTGGGCAACAAGCTCGTCGATGGCATCGTGGCCGAGCCCCTGGGCGGCGCCCACACCGACGCGCCCGCCATGATTGAAACCCTGAAAAATACCATCCTGCGCACGCTGGCCGAACTCGACGCCCTCTCGCCCGCAGACCGCATCAGCCAGCGCATCGACAAGTTCTCCGATATGGGCGTGGTGCTGGAATAAGTATTTGTCAAGCTGTTAGCTTAAAGCTGCTAGCTGATAGCTCCCACGAAGCGGAAGTACTGTCAGCTAATGTCAGACGAAAAAAGCTAACAGCTATCAGCCACAAGCTAACCGCTTACAAATATGACTGTTCATACCCTCGATACCGGCTTGTTTAAACTCGATGGCGGGGCCATGTTTGGGGTCGTGCCCAAAAGCATGTGGCAGAAGCTCAACCCGGCCGACGACCACAACATGTGCACTTGGGCCCTGCGTTGCCTGCTGGTGGAATATGCGGGCCGGCTGCTGCTCATCGACACCGGCATCGGCGATAAGCAGGACGAGAAGTTTCGCGGCCACTTCTACCTGCACGGCGACGACACGCTCGAAAAGTCGTTGCGCCGCCACGGCTACACCGCCGCCGATATCACCGACGTGCTGCTCACGCACCTGCACTTCGACCACTGCGGCGGGGCCGTGGTGCGCACCGCCGGCGGCCACTTGCAGGCCGCTTTCCCCAACGCCACCTACTGGAGCAACGAGGACCACTGGAACTGGGCCACCCACCCCAACCCGCGCGAGAAAGCCAGCTTTCTGAAGGAGAACATCCTGCCCATTCAGGAAAGCGGCCAGCTGCGCTTCATCGACCCGCAGGCCGGCGTCCCGCAAGAGCTTGGCAGCCTCCGGGACCTGCTTTTCGTGGATGGCCACACCGAGAAAATGATGCTGCCGCAGCTGGCTTACAAAGACCGCACGCTGGTTTTTGCCGCCGACCTGCTGCCCAGCGCCCACCACGTGGGCCTGCCCTACGTGATGAGCTACGACGTGCGCCCGCTGGTAACGATGGACGAAAAAGCCCGCATCCTTGAGCAGGCCGCCGCCGAAAACTGGGTGCTGGTGCTGGAACACGACCACCAGACCGAGTGCATCACGGTCGAGCAAACCGAGCGCGGCATCAAAGTAGCCGAGCGGTTCCGGCTGGATGAATTGTAGGGAATCTGGACAGAGTATAGGTAAGAGAAAAGAACGTCATCCAGAGCGCAGCGAAGAATCTCGCGGGCCAACATTGCAATGGTAATCTAACACCAGCACGCGAGATTCTTCGCTGCGCTCTGAATGACGTTCTACTTCCAGTTTTCCACCATTCCATGCCGCAAAATGTCCTTGGTTTAGCGCTTTCCGGGGGCGGGGCGCGGGGCATTGCGCACCTGGGCGTACTGGCGGCGCTCGATGAGCTGGCCTTGCCGATAGGGCGGCTGGCGGGCGTGTCGTCGGGGGCCATTGCGGCTACGTTTTACGCCGCCGGGGTGCCGCCGCGCGAGATTATGCAGCTGCTGCAGGGCGTCAGCATTCCGCGCCTGACGCGGGTGGCGCTCAGCCGCTATGGCCTGCTGCACATGGACGCGGTGGGGCGGCTGTTCGAGCAACACCTGGGCGCGGGGGCCACCTTCGAGCAGCTGCGGTTGCCCGTTACGCTGGTGGCTACCGATATTGAGGCGGGCGAGTCGGTGCGGTTTTCGAGCGGGCCGCTGGTGCCGCCGCTGCTGGCCTCGTCGGCTGTGCCCATTCTGTACCGGCCGGTGCAGTACCAGGGGCGGCAGCTGGTAGATGGCGGCTTGCTGAACAACCTGCCCGTGGAGGCGCTGCTGGCGGCTGAGCACCCGGGCCTGCGCGTGGTGGGCGTGCACTGCAACCCGCCCAACCCGGCCGCGCAGGTGACCAATATGCGCGGGCTGGTCGAGCGTACGCTCAACCTGGCCATTGCCGGCAACACGGTGCTCAGCAAGCAGCGCTGCCACCTGCTGCTGGAGCCGCCCGAGCTGCGGCCCTACCGCACCATGAGCTTCCGGCAAGCCGCCGAAATATTCGACATTGGCTACCGCTACACCCTGGCGCAGGCCCCGCAGCTGGTGGCGCTGCTCGAAAACGAGCTACCCGGCCAGCCAACGCCCGCTACCCGCACAGCGGGTAGTTAGGCGCCATTGCTGCTTCGCCGCGGCAAATCCGCTAGCTTTGAATGCCGGTAGCCCGCGGGCGGCATCGTACTTTCTGTTTTTCCTGTTTTCGCTTATGGCGCGTCGGACTTCTACTTTCTGGTATCTGTTTTCGAAGTTCTGGTTCTGGATTACCGGCTGGAAGCTGGGCTCGGTGGTGCCGCCCAACATCAAGCACGCCATGATGATTGCCGCCCCGCACACCAGCAACTGGGACTTCATGTACGCCCGGGCCGCCTTCTTTCTGATGGATGTCGACGTGAAAGTGACCATCAAAAAGGAGTGGACCACCATTCCGGTGCTCGGCGCGCTGGTGCGCAGCCTGGGCGGCCTGGCCGTCGACCGCAGCCGCAACAACAGCCTCGTCGATGGCATGGTGCAGCTGTTCAAGCAGCGCGACGAACTGGTTATCCTCATCACCCCGGAAGGCACCCGCAGCTACCAGCCCAAGTGGCGCAAGGGCTTTTACCACGCCGCCGTGGGGGCGGGCGTGCCCATTCTGCTCGGCTACCTCGACTACAAAAACAAGGAAGCCGGCGTGGGCCCCGCGTTCTGGCCCACCGGCGACTACGAGAAGGACGTGGAGGAAATCAAGGCCTTCTACCGCACCAAAGCGGGCCGCTTCCCCGAAAAAGGCGTACGTTAGGGTGGCCGCTGGCACAGTGTCGTGGCGCAAGCAGCCGCTTTCTGCCGTGGCCCCGCGAACCTTACATTTCTCGCATGGAAGACTTTAAAGGACTTATCTGGATAATAGGAGCGGTAGTCTTCTTTATCTGGCGGATGGTGCAGAAAGTGGCCGAGAAGGCCAAGGAAGCCCAGCAGCGCGCGCAGCAGGCCGAGGGCCCGCGCCCGCCCGGCAGCGCCGCGGCCCCCCGGCCTGCCCCGCCGGTACCCGCCGTGTCGTTTGAGGAGCTGCTGGCCCAGATGCAGCGCCAGAACCAGCAGTCGCAGGCGCCCGTCCCGCCAGCGCCGCCATTGGCCGAGCGCAACCCGCCCCGCGAGTGGGAGCAGCGCCAGCAGCAGTGGGATGAGGAGCAACGCAACGAGCCGCAACCCATACCCGACCGCCCCGAGCCCGTCGGCCGCTTTGCCCGTCCCGAGAAAACCGAAGTCGAGCTGTACTCCCAGGAGCTACCCACGGCCGAGGCCCGCTCGCTCGAAGCGCCCAAGCGGGCTTTGCGCCGCGGCTCGGCCCTGCCCCGTACCAGCACCCAACACGGCCAGGAAGATTTCTGGAGCCAGAAGAAAATTTCGCCCAAACAAACCCGCCGCACCGTCAACGAGCTGCTACAAAACCCCGCCGACATTCGCGCCGCCTTCGTACTAAGCGAGATTTTCCAGCGGCGGTACTAGCGGTGATTTGGTGAAATGGTGAAATGGTGAGTTTGACGTTTAAAAGCCCTGATTGCACAAGCGGCGCAATCAGGGCTTTTAAACATCAAACTCACCACCTCACCACCTCACCATCTCACCGCTAGTCCTGCGTGAGGGCGTAGGCAACCAGGTTGGCGCCCATTTTGAGGGCGGCTTCGTGGGTGGCGGGGGTGTCTTCGGGGTAGGTGCCCAGGTCTTCCCAGCCGTTGCCCAGGTCGCACTCGAAGCTGTAGAAGCACACCAGCCGGCCCTTGTAGAGCATCCCGAAGCCCTGGGGGCGCTGGCCGTCGTGCTCATGGATTTTGGGCAGGCCCCGCGGGAACTGGAATTTCTGGTGGTAGATGGGGTGGGTGAAGGGCAACTCCACGAACTCCAGATCGGGAAACACCTTCTTCATCTCGGGCCGGATAAACTTGTCGAGCCCGTAATTATCATCAATGTGCAGAAAGCCGCCCCCAATAAGGTAGCGGCGCAGGTTGCGGGCGTCGGTGTCGGAGAACGTGACGTTGCCGTGGCCGGTCAGGTGTACGAAGGGGTAGGTGAGCAGCTCGGGCGAATCGAGCTCCACGGTGGCCTCGGCGGGCGCAATGTTGGTGCCCAGCGTCTGGTTGCAGAAGCGGATGAGGTTGGGCAGGCTGGTTTTGTTGGCGTACCAGTCGCCGCCGCCGCCGTAGTGCAGCTTGGCGATGCGGAAGCTGGGGGCCGGGGCCACCGGCGCGGCGGCCGTGAGCGAGAAGAGCAGCAGGAAAATCAGGAGAAGTTGCTTGGGCATAGCAGCAGTTGAAGCAGGGCAGGGGCGCCACCAAAACAAAGTAACGGAGAACCGGGAAAGTTCGGCCCAGCGGTTCCTGCCGCCGGCCTAGCCCGCCCAGAACAGGCGCTGGTTATGCTTTAATTCGTTTTCTTGCCAATTGAACGTATAGCAATCCATTACTACAAGCAGATGATAACGGGCAAAAATTTACTGGATAGAGGATTACCCCCGGGCAAGTGGTTCAAGGAAGCGCTGGAGCACATCAACGCCCACGAACTGGAAGGCGAGGCCCTGGAGGCTTACCTCGATACTGTGAAGCCTGCGCCCACTATTCCGCTGCTGGCGCAACCGGTGCCGTTTCACGAGAATATCAGCGCCGACACGCCCATTGAGCAGGCCAACATCGATTATGTGCGGCAGTCGATGCAGCGGCTGATGCGCACGCCCACGGTGGTAGCGGGCGCCATCATGCCCGATGCCTGCCCGGCCGGTCCGCTGGGCACCATTCCGGTGGGCGGCATCGTGGTGGCCCGCAACGCCATCCATCCCGGCATGCACTCGGCCGATATCTGCTGCTCGGTGCTGCTGACCAACCTCGGCCAAGCCGACCCCAAGCAGGTGCTGGATGTGGCCCAGCAGCTGACGCACTTCGGGCCCGGCGGCCGGCCCGAAGGCCGGCAGTTCGCGCTGCCCGCCGAAATCGAGGCCGAATTCCGTGACAATTCCTACCTCAACTCCCGGCGCAGCCTGAGCATGGCCCGCGAGCACCTGGGCACCCAGGGCGATGGCAACCACTTCCTATACGTGGGCGTATCGCGCAACACCGGCGACACCGTGCTCGTCACCCACCACGGCTCGCGCGGGCCGGGGGCGCTGCTCTATAAGCAGGGCATGAAGGTGGCCGAAAACTTCCGCAAGGCCATTTCGCCCGAAACCGACCCCCACAACGCCTGGATTCCCGCCGAGTCGGAGGAGGGGCAGCGGTACTGGGCCGCGCTGCAAACCATCCGCAAGTGGACCAAGCAAAACCACCTCTGCCTGCACGAGGCCGTGGTGGCCGAGTTAGGCGCCACGGTGCAGCAGCGCTACTGGAACGAGCACAACTTCGTATTCCGCGACGACGAGCTGTACTACCACGCCAAGGGCGCCACCCCCATGGACCCCAAGTTCATGCCCGACATTACCGGCCCGCGCATCATCCCGCTCAACATGGCCCAGCCCATCCTCATCGTGGAGGGCTCGACCACCGAAACCAACCTGGGTTTCGCGCCCCACGGGGCCGGCCGCAACCTGAGCCGCACCGGCCACAAGCGCAGCAAGCTGGGCCAGACCAAGGAGGAACTCTTCGCCGAGGAAACCCAGGGCATTGATGCCCGCTTCTTCTTCAACCAGATTGACATTTCGGAGCTGCCCAGCGCCTACAAAAACGCCGAGCAGGTGCAGCAGCAAATCGTGGACTTCGACCTGGCCACCATCGTGGACGAAATCCGGCCCTACGGCTGCCTGATGGCCGGCGACTGGGAGCAAGACGCGCCCTGGCGCAAGAAAAAGCTGGCCAAGCAGGCTGCCCGGCTAGCCGCCGCCAACTCCCAGGCCGATAGTTCGGCGCTGGTGGAATAAGGTTGTTAAACCAAGTGTCTCAGCTGCGAAAGTGAGTGGCAAACTGACAATCCATTTCGGGGCGCCGAAGCATGGCTGGCTACCGGTCAGTCTGCAGGCAGAGGATTTTGAATTGCAGTTTGAAGCGTCAGATGTCCCGGTCAATCCAATAGAGGAGCTATGTAGTGCGTTGATTCTAGCCCTGCAAGGAGCAGGGGCAAAAACAAGCTGGCATTTGGAGCCGGAATGGTACCACTTCAGCTTCGCTTCTGATAATGAACTGGTCACTCTCCATATTACTGAGCAGCAGGGTTACGCGGCTAGGCATACCAAAATAATCTGCCTGAGAGGTAGCATTGAGTCAATAGTACTGCCGTTTTATCGCGCTCTGAAAGGCTTCACCCCGCCTAACAGCGAACCAGACTGGCCTACTGTTGACGCCGCAAAATTGAAGAAGCTCACTAAGCTGGTGAAGGAATGGAAAACCAGCCGCTCATAAACCGGCCAGCTCCCGCGCCACGTGCACGGTGTGCACGGCGGCCAGGGCGGCCGTTTCGGTACGCAGGCGCGAGTCGCCCAGCGTAACGGCCCGGATTCCTAGGGCGAAGGCAGCGGTAATTTCGGCGGGCGTAAAGTCGCCTTCGGGGCCGATGAGGATGGTGCAGCCGGTGGGGGCGGCGGCCACGTGGCTCAGTGGGGTCCGTTCGCCGTCTTCGAGGTGGGCAATGAAGGTGGTGGTGGGCTCCACGGTGGGCAGGAAATCGGCCAGATTCATCAGCTCCGACAGGCGCGGCAGCCAGGCTTGGCCCGACTGCTTGAGGGCGCTGACGGCTATTTTCTCCAGCCGCTCCAGCTTCAGCTCGCGCCGCTCCGAGCGGGCGCAGCGCAGAAACGTAATCCTATCGACTCCAATTTCGGTGGCCTTTTCGACCAGCCACTCCATGCGGTCGAGGTTTTTGGTGGGCGCCACGGCCAGGTGCATGGGGGCGGGGCGGGGCGGAATGTGCGTGTGGGCACTAATGTGCAGGGCGCACCGCTTGGGGTTGGCATCGGCTACGGCGGCCTCAAACATGTCGCCCCGGCCGTTTATCAGCACTACGGGCGCCCCGTCGGCCAAGCGCAGCACCCGCACGGCGTGCTTGCTTTCGTCTTCGGGCAGGGTGTAGCCGGTAGCGTCGGGGGCGAGGTCGGGGGCGAAAAAAGTGTGGGGCATAGCGCAAAGGTAGGGCCGCGGCCGGCGGTTTGAGCTGGTAGCCGGGACCCGGCTGCGGGAGGCAGGATAACGGCGCGCCGGTTTTTCGCGTAAACCGGCCATATCCATCCCGCCCCTCTGCGGGCCCCTACTAATCAGTTAGTCAGATGAAAACCAAGCTCAAAAAACTTTCCGACCAAACCATCGTCATTACCGGCGCCTCGTCGGGCATCGGCCTCGTAACGGCCCGGCAGGCCGCCAAAGCCGGCGCCAAGCTCGTGCTGGCCGCCCGCAGCGAATCGGCCCTGCGCGAACTCACCGACGAACTCAGCCAGAAAGGCTGCGAAGTTATCTACGTAGTGGCCGACGTCAGCAAGCAGGACGATGTGAAGCGCATTGCCCGCGAGGCCCGGCAGAAGTTCGGCTCCTTCGATACGTGGGTGAACAACGCCGGCGTGTCGATGTACGGCAAAGTGGTCAACGAATCCATCGATGACATGCGCCAGCTGTTCGAAACCAACTTCTGGGGCCTGGTGTACGGCTCGCTCGAAGCCACCGAACACCTGCGCCACCGCGGCGGCGCGCTCATCAACGTGGGCAGCGTGCTGTCGGACGTAACTGCTATTCTGCAAACCATGTACAGCGCCAGCAAGCACGCCGTGAAGGGCTTTACCGACGGCTTGCGCATGGAGCTGGAAATGGAAGATGCCCCCGTTTCGGTTACGCTGATTCAGCCGGCCGCCATCGACACGCCCTACCCGCTGAACGCCAAGAACTACCTCGACAAAGTGCCCCAGCACGCCCCGCCCGCCTACGCCCCCGAAACGGTGGCCGAGGCCATCCTGAAGTCGGCCACCTCGCCCCAGCGCAATCTTGAGGTGGGCGGCGCCAGCAAGATGTTCAAGGGCATGGAAGAGTGGACCCCGGCGCTGCTCGACAAGTTCATGGAAAACGCCTTCGCACCCATGTCGAAGTCGGATAAGCAGGACCACCGCAACCGCCCCAGCGGCCTCTACGAGGGCGCGGGCCAGCTCAAGGAGCGCGGCAACTACCCCGGCCGCACCCGCGAAATCAGCACCTACACCAAGGCCCGGCTGCACCCGGCCGCCACGGCGGCCATCGTGGCCGGCACCGGCCTGGCGGTAGCGGCCATCGTGAATGCGTTTGGCGGCAAGGAAACCGAAGCCAGCAAAAACCAGGGCAGCAAGCCGAAAGCGGCCGGCAAAGGCAAAAGCAAGTCCTCCGACTCAGCTACCAACAAGAGTAGCGAGAACAGTGGGAGTGACAAGAAGCCAGCCGCCGCAAAAAGCGCCGATAACGTGCAGGACACCGGCAAAGGCGCCAACGGCGACGGCCGCGCCCCCCGCGCCGGTTCGGCTGAAGCCACGCCCAGCGACGTTCGTGGCCCGGTGGCCGACAAAGCCAAGCAGGATAAAAAATCGGAAGGCAAAAGCTAACCGGCAAGCAATTCCCATCTAAGCAGAAAAGCCCGTTCGGTAAGTACCGAACGGGCTTTTCTGTCTGAAAACGAATCGTGCCTGGTATCAAATCCAGGTTGGGGCAAGTACCCGCTAACAACTCCGAGACTCTATCCCAGGATGTTGTTCAGCACGCCGGCCAGGCGGACGCCGGCTTCCTCGATGCGCTGACGCAGCAACTGGTAGTGGGCCGGGAAGTAGTCGAACCGGATTTCGGTGCCGGTGGGGCTGAGCGGGTAGAGCAGTTCGGAAGCCTGGTACGACTCCCAGAGCCACTCGGCGGGCGGGGCGGCCTGCATGCGGCGCACAGCGGCGCGCGACACGCCGCAGTCATACTGACGGGCCATTTCGGTGTAGGTCAGGCCCTGGTAGTCGAGCAGGCCCGAGTCCCAGAGGCTGTGCAGGTTGGTGTCGCGGCCCCGGAACTTGAGCTTGATGTCGTTGCCGCCCTTGTCTTCGGCGTGGCCCGTGTGCATGGGCTGGTGGATGTCGCCCACGATGTGGATGACGTATTTGAGCGCGTCGCGGCGCTGGGCCGGCGTCTTGCTCTTGTCGGCCAGCAGCGCCATCTGGGTTTGCAGCGCCGTGTAGGCGTTGGGGCTGGTCTGGGTGCGGATGGCCGTCAGGTACTGGGCGTGGTCGAGGCCGGAGGGGGTATTCACGTAGTGCCAGGGGCCGGTGTCCTTGCCTTCGGGGTAGTAGCGGATTTCGTCGGGCCAAGTGCTAACCAGCGTCATGCTCTCGGGGCCCAGCAGTTGCTGCACCTGCTGGCGGGCGCGGCGCGAGAGGTGGTGCTCGGCAATTTTGGCAATGGCCCGGTGGCCGTCGGCGCCCCAGGCCCACAGGCTCAGCGGCGAAAGAAGCAACAGCAGCAGCGGAAGCAGAAGTTTACGCATTCGGGAAGAATATATGAGTGACGAACAAGGACGCAAAAGTAGCGCAAGGAAACGCAGCGAAGTGCGCAACGGCCCGAAAACCTTTCTGCCCATCTTTCCGCCCCACAAAAACCGCCCCGCCGGCACAAGGCCAGCGGGGCGGTTTCATAAGGGAGCACCTGTGGCGTTTAGGCGCCAGCCGTTACTTCGGCTTTCGGCGCGCCGGCCAGGATTTCCTCGTTGGCGTAGTCGGCGTACTTGCCGAAGTTCTTCACGAACTTCTCGGCCAGCGAAGAGGCCGTTTTGTCGTACTCCTCCTTGCTGCTCCAGGTGTTGCGCGGGTCCAGAATTTCGGTGGGCACGCCGGGCACGGAGGCGGGCACTTCCACGCCGAAAATCGGGTGCTTGGTGAATTTTACGTCGTTCAGCTCGCCGTTGAGGGCCGCCGTAATCATGGCGCGTGTGTAGGGCAGCTTCATGCGCGAGCCGGTGCCGTACGAGCCACCGGTCCAGCCCGTGTTGATGAGCCACACGTTCACGTCGGGATTCTCGTCCATCTTCTGGCCCAGCATCTCGGCGTACTTGGTGGGGTGCAGCGGCAGGAACACGGCGCCGAAGCAGGCCGAGAAAGTCGTCTGCGGCTCGGTGATGCCCATCTCCGTGCCGGCCACCTTGGCGGTGTAACCCGACATAAAGTGGTACATGGCGTGGCTCTTGTCGAGCTTGCTGATGGGAGGCAGCACCCCGAAGGCGTCGGCCGTCAGGAAGAAGATGTTCTTGGGCGCGTCGGCCACCGAGGGCTCGATGGCGTTGTTGATGTAGTTGATGGGGTAGGCCGTGCGCGTGTTCTCGGTTACGCTCTTGTTGGCGTAGTCCACGGTGTGGGTGCCGGGGATGAAGCGCGTGTTCTCCACAATCGAACCGAACTTGATGGCGTCCCAGATCTGGGGCTCCTTCTCCTGGCTCAGGTCGATTACCTTGGCGTAGCAGCCGCCTTCAAAGTTGAAGATGCCGGCGTCGGGCGTCCAGCCGTGCTCGTCGTCGCCGATGAGGCCGCGGTTGGGGTCGGCCGAGAGGGTGGTTTTGCCCGTGCCCGAGAGGCCGAAGAATACGGCCGTGTCGCCATCGGCGCCCACGTTGGCCGAGCAGTGCATGCTGAGCGTGTTGTGCTCGTGGGGCAGCAGGTAGTTGAGCACGCCGAAAATGCCCTTCTTCATCTCGCCGGCGTAGGCCGTGCCGCCAATCAGAATCATCTTCTTGGTGAAGTTGATGATGGCAAAGTTCTTCTGGCGGGTGCCGTCGGTGGCCGGGTCGGCCTCGAAGCCGGGGGCACAGATGATGCTGAAGTCGGGCGTCCAGCTGGTGTCAGCACCCTCGGCAGGGCGCAGGAACATGTTGTAGCAGAACAGGTTGTGCCAGGCCATTTCGTTTACTACGCGCAGCTTCAGCTCGTAGTCGGGGTTGGCGCCGGCGTAGGCGTCGCGCACGAAAATCTCCTTGTCTTCCAGGTACTTCACCATCTTCTGGTGCAGCTGGTCGAACTTATCGGCGTCGAAGGGAATGTTGATGTCACCCCACCACACGCTGTCGGCGGTGTTGGCGTCCTTCACCACGAACCGGTCTTTGGGCGAGCGGCCGGTGAACGTGCCGGTGTCGGCCATCAGGGCGCCGTTGTCGGTGAGCGTACCCTCGTTGCGGCGCAGGGCTTCTTCGACCAGAGCGGCGGGCGAGAGGTTGAGGTGCACCTGGGCAGCGGTGGAAATACCCAGAGGGGCAAGGCGAGCGTTGGCGGCAGAATCTAGCATAGGGGGCCGAAAACGGGTGGGGGTTGGGTGGAAAAATCGGTGGGAATACAGGGGCAAAAGTAGCGAAAAAGCTGGCGAAAATCCGGGAAAAGCCAAAATGATAGCGAAATTTCGCCGGTAAACCCAGCCCTTCCGCAAGGCTTCGGCCGGCTACGGCCGCTTTCGGGCGGTCTGGGAAACTTTTGTAGTTTTACCAGCCCCGTTCCGGTTGCAGCCGGGGTTGTTCCTCTTTCCCATCTTTAGTTTCCTTTCATGCACTCACCCTCTGCTGCCCAGCAGCCCGTATCCTCCTCCTCGTCGCACCCCAAGGGGCTGTACGTGCTCTTCGCCACCGAAATGTGGGAACGGTTCAGCTACTACGGCATGCGGGCGCTGCTCATTTTGTACATGACGCAGGCGCTGGTATTCGATAAGGAGTACTCCTCGCTGATTTACGGCAACTACACCAGCCTCGTGTACCTGACGCCGCTGCTGGGCGGCTACGTAGCCGACCGCTACTGGGGCAACCGCCGCTCTATTCTGGTGGGCGGCCTGATGATGGCCCTGGGCCAGTTTGCGCTGTTTTTCTCGGCTTCCTTGTACACGGCCGGGCAGGCTACGGCCCCCCAAACGCAGCTGCTGCTGTTCATGCTGGGCCTGGGCCTGTTGATTTTCGGCAACGGGTTCTTCAAACCCAACATCTCCTCGATGGTGGGCTCGCTCTACCCGGCCGGCGACAGCCGCATCGACTCGGCGTACACCATTTTCTACATGGGCATCAACCTGGGCGCGTTTTTCTCGCCCCTGATCTGCGGCACGCTGGGCGATACCGGCAACCCCGAAGACTTTAAGTGGGGCTTCCTGGCCGCCGGTATCGGCATGCTGGTGGGCTCGCTCACCTTCGAGCTGTTCAAGAATAAATACATCGTAACGGCCGAGGGCGCCGCGCTGGGCGCCAAGCCCGAGCAGGCCGTGGCCAACTCGCCGGTAGTGCCCATGAACACCGACGCGCCGGTGCGCGCCGAAACCATCGACCAGCCCGTGGCCAAGAGCTTCGCCAGCAAGCTGCCTATGCTCATAGGCCTGTTTGTGGTGGTGTACGGCGCCATTGCCTGGCTCATGAACTACGACTGGGTGGGCGCGTTCGTGTTTGCGGCCATGATTGTAACGCCCATTGCCGTACTGGCCGACGCCTCCATCACCAACCGCGAGCGGCAGAAAATCTACGTAATTCTGATTCTCAGCTTCTTCGTGATTTTCTTCTGGGGCGCCTTCGAACAGGCCGGCGCCTCGCTCACGTTCTTCGCCGACGAGCAAACCAACCGCCAGCTGGGCTCCTACACCGTGCCGGCCTCGTACTTCCAGTCGGCCAACGCGCTGTTTATCATCCTGTTCGCCCCGGTGTTCGCCCTGGTCTGGACGTTCATGGGCAAGCGCGGCATCGAGCCCTCGTCGCCGCTGAAAATGTCCATCGGCCTGATGTTCCTGGCCATCGGCTACCTCATCATTGCCTTCGGTGTGAAGGGCGTGGATGCCAGCACCAAAGTGAGCATGTTCTGGCTGATTACCATGTACCTGATGCACACCTTCGGCGAGCTGTGCCTGTCGCCGATTGGCCTGGCGCTGGTAAACAAGCTGGCCCCGCTGCGCTTCGCCTCGCTGCTGATGGCCGTGTGGTTCCTGGCCACGGCCGCCGGCAACAAGTTCGCCGGTGTGCTGAGCGCCCTGTACCCCGAGCCCGGCAAGCCTGCGCCGCTCTTCGTCGGCTTCGAAATCACGGGCCTCTACGAGTTCTTCATGATTTTCGTGGCCCTCTCGGCCGCCGCCTCGCTGGTGCTGTTCGTCATCTACCGCAAGCTGACCCAGATGATGGCCGAGCCGGTTAATCACTGATTTTCGCTGATTGATCGTGATTTCACTGATTTTTTGATTGGCTAACACAATAGCTTCGCGCCACATAAAAGCCCCGCCGGATTTTGGTCCGGCGGGGCTTTTTGGTTTCCGACAGTTGGCTGCTTACTTCGGAAACACGTCCGGGTCGGGGCCGAGGCGCTGGTGACGGTCCAAGCTGTCGATGTAGGCCAGTTCGTCCGCGCTCAGCTCGAAGTCGAATACGTCGGCGTTGCTGATGATGTGGTTTTGCTTCACCGACTTGGGAATCGTGACCACGCCGCGCTGCAAATCCCAGCGCACCAGCACCTGGGCCGGCGACTTGCCGTATTTGGCGGCCAACTCGTTCACCACATCCTGCTCGAACACCTTGCCCTGCATCAGCGGCGACCAGGCCTGGTACTGGATATCGTGCTGCCGGCAATAGGCCTGCAACTCGGGCTGCACCAGCCACGGATGAAACTCCAGTTGGTTCACCATCGGCTTCACCTTGGCCACGGGCAGCAACTCTTCGAGATGATGCTGCAGGAAGTTGCTGACTCCAATAGCGCGCACCCGGCCATCAGCATACAGCTTTTCCAGTGCCCGCCAGGTGTCGCGGAACTTGCCGGGCACGGGCCAGTGAATCAGGTACAGGTCCAGCACGTCCAGTTCCAGCAGCCGCATCGACTCATCGAAGGCCCGCAGCGTCGAATCGTAGCCCTGCTCGGTGTTCCAGACTTTGCTGGTCACGAACACCTCCTCGCGCGGCACCCCGCTTTCCCGGATGGCCTGCCCGACGCCCGCCTCGTTCTTGTACACGGCGGCCGTATCAATATGGCGGTAGCCCGCTTCCAGCGCCCATTTCACGGCCTGCACGACCTCCGCGCCCTCGTCGGCCTGCCACACGCCCAGCCCCAGGTAAGGAATCTGCACGCCATTAGCCAGCGGCCACGTGCCGCCGATATCGGTTATTTTCTTCTCCATTTTAAAATGTAGTCAGTCAGGTACAATGCGCAATCAATCCGATTGGCAGGTACTGCTTACGCACAAAAAGCCCCGCCGGACAAAATCCAGCGGGGCTTTTACGTGTGCGGCTTAACCGTAATCAACCAATCAAAAAATCAGCGGAATCACGATTAATCAGCGGGAATCAGCGATTTACATCATCCCGCCCATGCCGCCGCCCATGCCGCCCATTCCGCCGCCGGCAGCTGCGCCGCCTTTGTCGTCCTCGGGCTCATCGGAAATCACGCACTCGGTGGTCAGGAGCAGGCCGGCAATCGAAGCGGCATTCTCCAGGGCCAGGCGCGTTACCTTGGTCGGGTCGAGGATACCGGCCGACATCAGGTTCTCGTACTTGTCCTCGCGGGCATTGTAGCCGTAGTCGGCCTTGCCTTCGCGCACCTTCTGCACCACTACCGAGCCTTCGCCGCCGGCGTTGGCCACGATGGTACGCAGGGGAGCCTCCAGGGCCGTGCGGATGATGTTCACGCCGGTACGCTCGTCGCTGTTGACGGTGTCAACACCTTCCAACGAGTCGAGGGCGCGCACCAGGGCCACGCCACCGCCGGGTACCACACCTTCCTCCACGGCGGCGCGGGTGGCGTGCAGGGCATCGTCCACGCGGTCCTTCTTCTCCTTCATCTCCACTTCGGTCGAGGCACCGATGTAGAGGATAGCTACGCCGCCCGAAAGCTTGGCGAGGCGCTCCTGGAGCTTCTCCTTATCGTAATCCGAAGTCGTGGTACCAATCTGGGCCTTAATCTCGTTGACGCGGGCCGTGATGGTTTCCTTCTCACCCTTGCCATTGACAATGGTGGTGTTGTCTTTGTCGATGATGATTTTCTCGGCCTGACCCAGGTACTCCAGCGTAGCGGCGTCGAGCTTGTAGCCGCGCTCTTCCGAAATAACGGTACCGCCGGTCAGCACGGCAATGTCCTCCAGCATCGCCTTGCGACGGTCGCCGAAGCCGGGGGCTTTCACGGCGGCAATTTTCAGCGAGCCACGCAGCTTGTTGACTACCAGCGTGGCCAGGGCCTCACCATCTACGTCTTCCGAGATGATAACCAGGGCTTTGCCGGTCTGAACTACCTGCTCCAGCACGGGCAGCAGCTCCTTCATGGTGCTCACCTTCTTGTCGTAGATGAGTACGTAAGGGTTCTCGAACTCGGCCTCCATCTTCTCCGGGTTGGTCACGAAGTAAGGGGAGAGGTAGCCGCGGTCGAACTGCATGCCTTCCACCGTTTTCACTTCGGTTTCGGTGCCGCGGGCTTCTTCCACGGTAATCACGCCTTCCTTGCCCACTTTGTCCATGGCGTCAGCAATCATTTTGCCGATTTCCATGTCGTTGTTGGCCGAAATAGCGCCTACCTGAGCAATTTCTGAGGAGTTCTCAATTTTCTTCGACTGCGACTTGAGGTTGGCAACCACGGCCTGCACGGCCTTGTCGATGCCGCGCTTCAAATCCATCGGGTTGGCACCGGCGGCTACGTTTTTCGAGCCGGCCGCGTAGATGGCCTGGGCCAGTACGGTAGCCGTAGTGGTGCCGTCGCCGGCTTGGTCGGCCGTTTTGCTGGCTACTTCCTTCACCAGCTGGGCGCCCATGTTCTCCACGGGGTCCGAAAGCTCAATCTCCTTGGCCACGGTCACGCCGTCCTTGGTGATGCTCGGGGCGCCGAATTTCTTGTCGATAACCACGTTGCGGCCTTTGGGGCCCAGGGTTACCTTCACAGCGTTAGCCAGCTTATCTACGCCGCGCTTGAGTTTGTCGCGGCCTTCGGTATCAAATTGGATGTTCTTAGCCATCTTATTTCTAGAGAATTAACTGAATTCAGAAAAGGAAAAAACCGGCGTTCGGCCTAGAGGACGGCGAAAATGTCCGACTCCTTCATGATGAGCAGGTCCTGCCCGTCGACGGTGATTTCGGTGCCGGCGTACTTGCCGTAGAGCACCTGGTCGCCGGCCTTTACCTGGGGCTTGATGGTGGTGCCGTTGTCGGCCACTTTGCCCTCACCCACGGCCACTACTTCGCCCCGCTGGGGCTTTTCCTTGGCCGTGTCGGGAATGATGATGCCCGATTTGGTTTTTTCTTCGGCGGCGGCCGGCGCGATGATAACGCGGTCAGCCAGCGGTTTGATGCTAAGCGACATAGTGTACGTTTTGGTTGAAAAGTTGAAAGAAACTGGAATTACCAGGGTGTGTCAGCCGTGCTACATCATCTGTGCCAGCCCGCCCAAACCTGACAGAATGGACAGTTTAGGCCCTATTCCAGTCAGTTTTGCGGCGCAAACGTGTCAGTCGTGGCAGGAAAGCGCCCCGCAATGGCACGAACTACAGGCCTTGCCACAGCCCCACAACGCAAAAAGCCGGTGGCTCCGCAAGGAAACCACCGGCTTTCAAGCCGAAAAAACGGATGATACTTAGTTGGCCGGAGCGGGCGCCGGGGCCGGAGTAGCGGGGGCAGTTGCCGGAGCGCCAGCGGGCACGGGGGCCGAGGTAGCGGGCATGCGGGTTTCAAGGGCGCGCTGCTGGTTGATGCTGCGCACGGGGCCCGACTGCACATGGCCACCGACTACGTAGGAACCCAGGCTGAGGAGCATCAGGCCGATGGCGAAGCCCCAGGTGAGCTTTTCGAGCAGGTCGCCGGTGCGCTTTACGCCCATCATCTGGGCGGCACCGCCTGCGCCGAACTGGCTGGAGAGGCCGCCGCCTTTGGGGTTCTGGGCCAGCACCACCAGGGCCAGCAGTACGCAAACGACGAGAATCAGGGCAATGAGAACGTAATACATCTACTCCGGGGGTTGTTGCAGTTGTTGGATTTGCTCGGCAAAGTACGCCATTTTTTCGGGCTGCTTCGTCATCAGGCGCTCATATATTTCAATGGCCTTGGCTGTCTTGCCCTGGCGGACCATGATTTTGGCCAGACTCTCGGAGGCCAGCGCCGGCGCCCCGGCACTGCTGCGCACCGACAAATCGGCTTGTTCAGTTGCCGGCAGCGCCGCGTTGCTGCCGGCTGCCTTGATGCGGGGCTGGGCCTTGAGGAAGCGGTTTATCAGGTCGAGCGAGGAGGCTTTGGGGGCCGGCTGGTGGGCGCGGGCGTGGGCCAGCAGCAGCGCATCGGGCTCGAAAAACGCCTCCAGCGGCAAATCAAGCACGAAACCGTCGGGGGTGCGGGCCTGCAGGTCGTAACCCAGGCGGCTGCCGCCACCCAGCGCGTAGCCTAGCTCGGCATCGGCCCGGAAGGGCGCCGTAATGGGGGGCGGGGGCTTTGGCTGGAAGGAGGGTTGCTCGCCGTCTTCGGCTCCTAATTCCTCGTCGTCCTCGTCGAAGCCCGGCAGCCGGTAGCCCGTCGGTTCGGGCAGCCGCGACTCGCCCAGGCCAAACTCGAAGCGCGAAATTCCGGCGCTACTTGGCGGGCGGATGGGCGGCGCAACGGCCGGCAAGAGCTCATCCGCCAATTCGACACTTTCGGGGCTTACGGGGGCTTCAACAGCAACTGGAGCCACTTCGGTCGTAGCAGTAACTGGTGCCGGGGCGGCTTCGGCAATGGCCGCTTCGTCCACGGCTTCGTCGCTATCCGTCGTTAAACCAACTGTTTCTGTTGGCGCCGGAACAGCTGCCGGCAGCTCGTCCGGCCCGGCAGCTTCCGTCGATTCTTCCTCCCCGGCAGACGCCTCGGCCAATGCTGCCGGTGCGCCATCGGTGGGCGCTGCTTCTTCCGGCAACTCAACCAAAACTGCTTCGGCTGGCTGGGAGGGCTGATTTACAGATACTTCATCGGCCGGCTCAGGTGTTATCAACTCCTCCGCGGCCGACGTGTCCGTTGCTTCAGGTTGCTGAGTGTTTGCCGGCGCTGCAGGGGCTGTTGGCGCTTCGTCAGCCGCCGGTTCCTCAGTTGCCCGCGTCATTGCATCAACCGGTGCGGTGGCCGAAACAACTTCTACTGCGAATAAATCGGTTTCCGGTGCGGCGGCCGGCTCAGCGGATGCGGTGGCCAGAACGACCGGTGCATCCGGGGCGGCTTCAGCAACGGCTGGTAGGGGCGCCTGCGGGGCCTCGACCGGCAGCATTTCCGCGGCCGGAGCGGCTGGGGTTGCTGTGGGGATGGGAGCGACTGGGCGTTCCAGCAGCTGGCGTAGCAGTTCGCGGTCGGCGGCGTAGGTGGCGGCGCGGCGCAGGCGCTGGCCGGCCAGCATGCTGCCGCGGTCGTGGGCCGTTTTGGCCAGCAGCACGTGCGCCGTCTGGCAGTACGGAAAGGCCGCGGCCAACTGCTCCAGCTCCCGGATTTCATTGTCGGAAATACCGTCTACGTGGTCCAGAATGCGTAAGAGCGACGCGCGGGTCATGCGAAACAGGGTAGAAAAAGCAGCCGGCCCACGGCCCATAGGTGGGCCGCGGCAGGAAAATAGGAGCGGGCAAACCCCGGCCGCAGCCGGGCAAGCGGGTTACAACAATACGGGAATTCGGGCACTAAAACGCGCGCCGGCTCCAATCACCAGTTAGCCACCGACTTATTGAAGGCCTCGGTAATCAGGTTGCGAAACAGCTCGTTCAGCGCCGTCTGGTCGCTGTTGACGCTGGCAATGTCGCGGGTGGCCGGAAACGAGCGGGTAGTTTGCAGGGTCTGCTCGAAGTCCTGTTTGGGGTCCTTGGTATTGGTGAATTTCACCCGCACCTGAATGGTAAGCTGGTTGGCGCCCGCCTGATCGACGCCGTTTTGCTGCTGAATGGCGGCCGGGGCGAAATCGTAGGCAATCAGCTGACCCTCAAACTGCAAATCACCGTCGCGCGGCACGAGCTTGAGGCTGGTGTTGCGCTGAAAATAGTCCTTAAAACTCTCGGTGAACTGCTGCGACAAAAACGCCGGTCCGTTGCTGGCATTGTTGGCAAACGTGGCAATGGAAATCGTTTTGATAGTGGGGTCGATGTTGGTCCCGCTGAACGAGTACACCCCGCAGCCGCTTAGTAAGCTGCAAGCCACAAGCCACAAGCTGCAAGCTATAAGCCGCAACCAGTAACCTGATAGAATCGATGGCAACTGACCGACTTGCAGCTTGCAGCTTGTGGCTTGCAGCTCAAAATTACGCTTGTTCCAGGTCATACTGCTTGAGTTTGCGATAGAGGGTGCGCTCGGAAATGCCGAGGTCGTGGGCGGCGTACTTGCGCTTGTTGTGGTGCTTTTTGAGGGCCTTGATAATCATTTCCTTCTCCTTGGCCTCCAGACTCAGCGTTTCCTCCTCCGTTTCGTGCGGGATGTCCTCCACCCGCTGCACGTCTTCCTCCTCGTATTCGGCCTCATCGTCGTCGCTTAGCTCGCGCGAGCTGAGGATGTATTCGTTGCTGCCGCCTTCGGGCCGCAGGGGGCGGCTGCCCGGGCCCTCGTAGGGCGCAACGGCGGTGGTACTGAATAGGTGGCTGTTCTGGCGCAACAATTCCTGGGTTTCGTGGGGGCGCTGGCCGGTAGCCAGCTCCAGTACCAGCTTCTTGAGGTCGGTCATGTCGCGGCGCATATCGAAGAGCACCTTGTAAAGCAGGTCGCGCTCCGAGTAGCTGTTGCCGGCCCCGTCGGTGGCGCCGGTGCCGGCGGCGTGCACCAGCATGGGCAGGCGGCTGGCCTGGTCGGCGGGCAGGTACTGGCGCAGGCGGCGGGCGTCCACCTCGCGGTCGGTTTCCAGCACCGACATCTGCTCGGCCACGTTCTTGAGCTGGCGGATGTTGCCGGGAAACCGGAACCGCTGCAACTCCTGCACCGCCTCGGGCGTCAGGCTGATGGGCTTGACGCGGTAACGGTCAGAAAAATCAGTAGCGAACTTTCTAAATAGTAAGTAGATATCATCACCCCGTTCACGCAAGGGTGGAACCGTAATCGGCACCGTGTTGAGGCGATAGTACAGGTCTTCGCGGAAGCGGCCCTCGCGCACGGCGTCGAGCAGATTCACGTTGGTAGCGGCCACCACGCGCACATCGGTTTTCTGTACTTTACTGGAGCCCACGCGGATGAACTCGCCGTTTTCGAGCACCCGCAGCAGCCGCGCCTGGGTGCCGAGTGGCATTTCGCCAATCTCGTCGAGGAAGATAGTGCCGCCATTCGTCACCTCGAAATAGCCCTTGCGCGCCTCCTGGGCCCCGGTAAACGACCCTTTCTCGTGGCCAAACAGTTCCGAATCAATCGTGCCCTCGGGAATGGCGCCGCAGTTGATGGCGATGAACTGCCCGTGCTTGCGGGGCGAAAGGGCGTGGATTATCTTGGAAAACGACTCCTTGCCGGAGCCGCTCTCACCCGTTATCAGCACCGTCATATCGGTCGGGGCCACCTGCGCCGCCACCTGAATGGCGTAGTTCAGCGAAGGCGCGTTGCCGATAATGCCGAAGCGCTGCTTGATGGATTGTATTTCGGAAGGTGTCAATTTAGTTGTCGGTTGTTAGTTGTCCGTTGTCAGTTTGGTATGGGGCAGCATCCTCATGCGCTTGTGACGACGGTGCAAGCGTGCGGTAGTACCGAATGAATCCCTGCAGCAGCTTTTTGCAGTCCTGAATAGCTGTCAAAACAAGCTGCAATTGGTCAGTAGATATATAATGCTGGTCAGTTGCCAGATAGCATTGCGTTTCCACTTCGAATAAGGAACCCCGAGCAATAAATAAGAACTGGAGAGTGTCACGGGTGTGTTGCCGTCCGCAGCCTTCGGCAATGTTGGAGGGAATAGAAACGGCAGCCCGCCGCAGCTGATTGCTCAAACCGAAAAGTTCTTCCTTCGGAAAGCACTTAGTCATTGCATAGACGATACTAACCAAAGCCCTGCTTTTCTGCCAGACAACAAGCTCGGTGTAGGACCTTTCAGCGCTATTATCCATATCCAAAGATGACTAACAACTGACAACGAGCAACTGACAACTATCCAACCGCTTCGCCCAGCAGCGTATTGGTGGTTGATTCATTGACCAGCACATCAACGTAGTCACCCTTCTTGTAGTGTTTCTTGGGGAAGATGATGACCTGATTCTGGCTGTTGCGGCCGCTTAGGTGCTCGTCGCTGCGTTTGGAGAAGTTCTCGGCCAGCACGCGGTGCACCTGGCCCACGGCGCGGGCGTTTCGCTGGCGGCTGTGCTCTTTCTGACGAGCAATGACTTCGGCCAGGCGGCGCTTTTTCACTTCCAGCGGCACGTCATCTTCGAGCTTGCGGGCGGCCAGTGTGCCGGGGCGCTCCGAGTAGAAGAACATGAAGGCCATGTCGTAGCGCACGTATTCCATCAGGCTGAGCGTGTCCTGGTGCTCCTCCTCGGTTTCCGAGCAGAAGCCCGAAATCATGTCGGTAGAAATGGCGCAGTCGTCGCCCAAAATGCGGCGGATGGCTTGCACGCGCTCCTCGTACCAGGGCCGGTCGTAGGTGCGGTTCATCAGGGCCAGCATCCGCGAGTTGCCGCTTTGGGCCGGCAGATGGATGTATTTGCAGATGTTTTCGTGCCGCGCCATGGTGTGCAGCACCTCGTCGGTAATGTCTTTGGGGTGGGAGGTGGAGAAGCGCACCCGCAACTGGGGGCTCACCAGGGCCACCTGCTCCAGCAGCTGGGCAAAGTTTACCTGCTCGGTGCCATCCTCGGAGGCCCACTTATAGGAGTCCACGTTCTGGCCCAGTAGCGTCACTTCCTTGTAGCCGGCCGCCACCAAATCCTGCGCCTCGCGCACGATGCTGTGGGCGTCGCGGCTTCGCTCGCGGCCCCGCGTGAAGGGCACCACGCAGAACGAGCACATGTTGTCGCAGCCGCGCATGATGCTGATAAAGGCCGTGATGCCATTGGAGTTGAGGCGCACCGGCGTGATGTCGGCGTAGGTTTCCTCGCGGCTCAGCAGCACGTTCACGGCTTTCTGGCCGCTATCAACCTGGGAAATGAGCTGGGGCAGGTCGCGGTAGGCGTCGGGACCCACTACGAGGTCGACGAGCTTTTCTTCCTCCAGAAACTTGCTTTTCAGGCGCTCGGCCATGCAGCCGAGCACGCCCACCAGCATGCCGGGGCGGCGCTTTTTGTAACTGTTGATCTGCGAAAGGCGCATGCGCACGGTCTGCTCGGCCTTCTCGCGGATGGAGCAGGTGTTGAGCAGCACCAGATCGGCCTGGTCGAGCGAGTCGGTGGTGTCGAAGCCTTCGTTGAACAGGATGCTCGACACGATTTCGGAGTCGGAGAAGTTCATCTGGCAGCCGTAGCTTTCCAGATATAGCTTGCGCGAGCGGCCGGTGCGGGTGGCCGGGTTCACGCGCACCTCGCCCGAAGGCGTGTCGGCGTGGGTAACGGCATCGACGCTAGGCGCGGGCAGGGTGGGCGTGTCGAGAAAATCGAGGGTAATCAGGGGTTGGGCCATCGGATACGCCTTTTTCGGGCAGCAGCTTCACAATTCAGAGAGCGGCAAAGGTAGGGTTTTCGGGCTGAAAAATGACAGAATGGCAGGGAAGGTGAGATGGTGAAATGGTGAGTTTGATGTTTTGGGGGCCTAATGGTGCAAGTAGTGCAATCAGGCCCCCAAAATATCAAACTCACCATTTCACCATCTCACTATCTCACCTCGGCGCCCAGCACCTCCAGGATAGCCCGGGCTTTGAGCAGGCACTCGGCGTACTCGCGCTCGGGCACCGAGTCGTAGGTGATGGCCGAGCCGACCTGGAAGCTGAGGTGGCCCGTGTCCTGGCGGTACTGCAGACTGCGGATGACGACGTTGAAATCGAAGTCGCCGTTGGGCCAGATGAGGCCCAGCGAGCCGCTGTAGAGGCCGCGGCGGCTGCGCTCGTAGTGCTCGATGAGCTGCATGGCCCGGATCTTCGGCGCCCCGGTCATCGAGCCCATCGGGAAGGCGGCCCCCAGCACGTCGGCCACTCCGAGGCTGGGTTGGAGCCGGGCCGTGATGCTGGAAATCATCTGCCAGACGTGGCGGAAGGGGTACAGCCCAAACAATTCGGGCACCCGTACGGTGCCGGTTTGGGCCACGCGGGCCAGGTCGTTGCGCACCAAATCCACAATCATCAGGTTTTCGGCGCGTTCCTTTTCGTCTTGCAGCAGGGTCTGGCGCTGGATTTCGTCTTGCTCGGGCGAGGTTCCGCGGGCAATGGTGCCTTTAATGGGCTGCGACAGCAGCTCGGGGCCGGTGCGGCGCACGAACCGCTCGGGCGAGGCGCAGAGCAGGAAGTGGCTTTCGTGCCGCACAAAGCCCGCAAACGGAGCCGGCGAGGCGGCGTTGAGACGCTCGAACAGATCCACCGGGTCCAGCTGCCCGGCGTCGGCCGTGAATTCCTGGCACAGGTTCAGCTCGTACACCTCCCCGTCGAGAATATCCTCGCGCACCGCTTCTACGGCCCGCAGGTAGTCGGCCCGGGGCATGCGGGGCGCCACGGCGGCCACGGCCGGGGGCGGCCCGGCGGGCAGGGGAGTGGCCGCAATGGCCGCCAGCACACCCGCCGTTTCGCCGTGGATTTCGAGCTGGTCGCCTTCCCAGGTCAGCCAGGTAAGGGGCCGGAAGAAGTGCAGCACCGGCCAGGCTAGTTCGCTATGGTTGGTGCTGCTGAGCGCCTCCAGCTCATCCTTTACTTCATAGCTGATAAACCCGCAGGCCGGGGCCTTGCTGCCGGCGCCGCCCTCCAGCCACGCCGGCAGTTCGCCCAGATTGCCCGGGGAATAAGGCGCGCTGTCGGCCACGGCCAGCAGCCGCCGGAACGGCCCGCCTGGGTAGGGCAGGTCGTTGGGCTCGTAGTAGGCGCAGTGCGCGAAACCGGCCGCCCAGCGCAGGGCACGGGCGCGGAAATCGGCGGGCAGTTGGGTGAGCGGGAAGGTCAGCACAAAGCAAAAGTACGATTTGCGCCAGGGGAAGCGGCAAAATGGAGTGGCTTTGCTGAGCCGGCCGAGCTGTAACGCGAACTTTGTAGTTCGCGGGAACGAACGGGCTGCTGGCCTGGCAACTACCGTTCACTCCCGCGAACTACAAAGTTCGCGTTACAGCTCGGCCAGCGCCAGCTTGGCCTTGGTGTCGGTGCTGTTCTTGTACTCGTGCTTGGGGTAGCTCAGGGCCTTCTGGAAATACGTCTTGGCCGTATTCTTCTGGCCCGCCAGCTGGTACAGGTAGCCCAGCTGCAGCGCCGACTGCGGCGCGTAGTAATACGGCGCGAGGCCGGCGCGGGCAATGGTCTGGGCGTAGAGCACGCGGGCCGAGTCGGGCTGGCCGAGCAGGTGCAGGGCCCGGGCGCGGCGGTAGAGCAGCTCCAGCTGGTTGCGCAGGGGCGTAGTGGCGGTGGCCCGGAAGGTGGCCAGCGTAGCCAGGGCCGGACGGTAGTAGCCGCCGTCAATCTGGAGGCGGGCGCGGGTGAGCGTGGCATCGAGCGGCTGCGGGTCGTCGAAGAAGCGTTGGGCGTAGTTGTCCTCTTCCAGCACCGTGCGGCCCGCCGGACCGATGCGGGCGCGGTAGCGGGCGGCGGCCGGCGCATCGCCTCCCAGCCAGCAGGCCAGGTACAGCTTGAAGTAGGCATCCTTCAGGTAGTGCCGGCCGCGGTACTGCTGCAGAAACAGCTCGTTTTCGCGGCGCGCGGCCGGGTACTGGCCCTGGTAGAGCAGCAGGTCGGCGGCTAGGTGGTGCAGGTAGGGCAGTGGCAGGTAGGCCGGGCCAGTGGGGCGGGCGCGGTAGGCCACCAGGGCCTCGTCGGTGCGGTGCTGTTTTTTCAGCTGGCTGACGAGCAGGAACGTAACCAGCTGGTTTTCGGGCTGCTGCCGGCGCAGATTCTCCACCAGGGCCAGGGCCGCGGCGGGCTTCTTGTAATAGGTTTCTTCGAGCAAAGCCAGCACCAGCCGGGCTTCAAGCTGGAAATCGTTGGGCTGGCTGGCGGCCCGGCGCAGGTTGGCCAAACCCGCATCTACCGAGCCCGGCAACCCCAGCAGGCGTAGAAACCAGCGGTAGCCTTCGGGCAGCGAGCCAATGAAAAACTGCAGCATCCCGAGCGTTTTGCGGGCCGGCAGGTAGTTGGGGTAGCGCTCGGTTACGCGCTGCATGGCCTGGTAGCTGCGGCGCAGGCTCCAGGCCCCGCGTACCTCCTGGCCAAACACGACTTGCGCCGCCGCTTGGTGCAGCCGGATTTCGGCCGCCGCATACTCGGCCAGCGGCCCCGTTTGATTTTCGAGCGCCGCCAGATGCCGGTCCTGGGCCTGCACGGTGCCTGCAAAACGGGCGGCATCCTGGCTGACGAGCAGCTCGGTGATGCTCAGGCAATCCTGCACCAGCAGCGTGCCGGCATCGGTTCCGGGGCCCAGCAACGCCCGGGCGGCGGCGGGGCGCATGTTCAGCACCTCGGCGTAGGCGCGGACCTGGGTGGGCGTGAGGTCTGATACGGGTTCCCGCAGAGGCGCGCCGAGGGCCGCGCAGAGGTTCGCTGAGCAGAGTACGACCAGCCAGCACGCTCTCAGCGCACCTCTGCGAAATCCTCGGCGCACCTCTGCGGGAAATTCCATAGAATAAAAAAAGAACGGCCCCGGAAAGAGGCCGTTCTTCGAAGCTAAAACATAAGCTGCTTACTCGCCGCGGGCCTCCACGTCGGCGAAAATGCGGCCGCAGTGCTCACAAACGATGATTTTCTTGTGCGAGATGATATCCGCCTGGCGCTGGGGGGGCACCGTGTTGAAGCAGCCGCCGCAGGCGTCGCGCTTCACCTCTACCACGGCCAGGCCGTTGCGCACGTTGCCGCGGATGCGGGTGTAGGCCGTCAGCAGGCGGTCTTCGATGGGCTTCACGGCCTTGTTGCGCTGGTCCATGAGCTTCTTCTCGTCGGCCTCACTCTCGCCGATGATGGTTTCCAGCTCGCCCTTCTTGTTGTCGAGGTCTTTCTTCCGCTCAATCAGGCGCTGCTTGGTGCCGCTGATGTCGTTGTTTTTCTGCTCAATCTGGTACTGAGCCTCCTTCATTTTCTTCTCGGCAATCTGGATTTCCAGCTTCTGCAGCTCGATTTCCTTGGCCACCGCCTCGTACTCGCGGTTGTTGCGCACGTTCTGCTGCTGCTCCTCGTAGCGCTTGATCAGGCCGTCGGCATCCTTGATGGCCTGCTTGCGCTGCTTGATCTGGTCGTTGAGGCCGGCAATTTCCTCGTCGAACTTGCTGACGCGCACCTCGTAGCCGGCAATTTCGTCCTCCAGGTCCTGCACTTCCTCGGGCAAATCGCCGCGTACGCGCCGAATTTCGTCCAGTTGCGAGTCAATTTGCTGCAGGTGTAGCAGGTTCTCCAGTTTGCTGGCAACGGTAACTTCCGCGGCGGCTGGGTTAGAAATCATATCGGACGGGGTTGGTGAGGGTCTGTGCGATTAAGACCGCAAAAGTACTTCCAAAGTTCGCGGCAAGCAAATCCCGGAATATTTCGCCGGTGAATTGCTCGCTCTCAAAATGGCCGACGTCGCAAAGCATCAGCCGGCCTTCGGCGCCGAAATATTCGTGGTATTTCAGGTCGCCGGTCACGTAGGCGTCGGCTCCGGCGGCGCGGGCTTTGCCAATCAGAAACGCGCCTGCCCCGCCGCACAGCGCCACTTTTTTAATGGGCCGCTCGAAGTCGGTGTACTTCACCACCGGCACGCCCAGCGCCTGCCGCAGCCGCTGCCGGAACTCGGCCGGGCTCAGCGCCTCGGGCAGCTCACCCACAAAGCCCGAGCCCACATCCTGGTGGCTGTTTTCGAGCTTCACGATTTCGTAGGCCACTTCTTCATACGGATGCGCGGCGCGCAACGCGGCCAGCGCCGACCGTTGCAGGTGCAGCGGCAGCAGCACTTCCACGCGTTGCTCGGAGCCGGTGTGGGGCTGGCCGGGCTGGCCCACAAACGGGTTGGTGCCCGCACCGGGCGTAAACGTGAACGTGCCCTCCGTGCGGAAGCTGCACTCGGAGTACTGCCCCACCTGCCCCGCTCCGGCCGCGTAAAGCGCCGCCAGCACGGCCGCGGTCTGCGGGGCCGGCACGTAGGTAATGAGCTTGGCCAGCAAACCCGGTTTGGGGTCGAGGATGCGGCCGTTTTCCAGCCCCAGCTTATTGGCCAGCTGGCGGTTGACGCCGTGGGCCACGTTGTCGAGGTTGGTGTGGGCGGCATACAGGGCCACGTCGTGCCGGATAGCCTTCAGCAGCGTCTGCTCCACCTCGTTGGCCCCCGTCAGGCGCTTGAGGGGCTTGAAGATGAGCGGATGGTGGGCTACCACCACGTTGCAACCGCGCCGGATGGCCTCGTCGACCACAGCCGGGGTGCAGTCGAGGCTGATGAGCACGCCCGTTATGTCCATCTGCGGGTCGCCGCACTGCAGGCCGGCGTTGTCGTAGCTTTCCTGGTAAGCCAGCGGGGCGGCGGCTTCCAGCACGCGCATCAGGTCGAGTAGTTGGGGCATATCAAGTGGGAGTTAAAAGGCAAAAATAGCTGGCCCAGGCCGCCTGAATGTAGCGCGAAGCTTCCACTTCGCGTGTCGTTGCTGACTTTTACACGACATCGTTCAACGATACGCGAAGCGGAAGCTTCGCGCTACGGCTGTTCTGCGAATCGCGCTACAACCCGGCGGCCTGGGCCAATACTTCCACGTAACGGGCCACGTTTTCGGTTAGGCAGCGGCGCTGGTACTGCATGAGGTAGCGCGGGTGGTCGAGCACGTACAGCTGCTCGAAAAGGCCCAGCTCATCGTTGAGGCGCTGAAAGAACTTGGCGTTGCGCCGGCCCAGGCACACGGCCGCCGGCCGGGCCACGCCCACATCTGTTACCAGCTGCCGCAGGTTGGTTTGGATGTCGGGCCAAAGGGCTTCGGTGAGGGCCGGCGCGTCGTAGAAGTTGTAGTTGCGGCCATCCTTGAGCAGCACCAGCGGGTAGAGCGAGCCGACGTAGAACTGCCGGTAGAACGGCTCCGGGCCGCCCCAGCCCTCCACCACGGCCTGCATAAACTCGCTCGACGGCTCGCGGCGCATCGGCAGCGCGTGCTCGATTCCCCAGGCCGTGAGGGCCGGCCCGTCGGTGAAGGCCACGCCGCTGCGGCCGTTGCCCAGCCGGCCGGGGTTGATGCCCAGCACCGCCACCCGGGGTTGGTCGCCAGTATAGTAGCGGCGGGCAAACTCGGTGAACAGCGCCCGTGGCTCCGGCTCCTGGTAGGGGCTGTAGGCCGTCACGCCATCGGGCAGAGGCGGGGGCAGCGGGAAATCGGTGAGGGACTGGAGCAGGCGGTCGGCAAAGGGCATGGGTGGGAAAGATGGGAGCAGGGACGGGGGAAGGGCGCGCAGGAAAGGCCGCATGAGAACTACGAGCTCATGGAAGCAAAGGTGGCTTTCTGGTCTGAAACTGCCCGCCAACCCAGCCCAACCCGCTACTTTTGCGGCGGCCGCAACGGTGTAGAGACGCATATTTGCGTCTCGTTGTTGAACGGTCAGATACCGAACGGTCAACGTCAGCAACGAGGAGACGCGATGGGTCGCGTCTCTACAAACCGTTTCAGCGGCCCAGAAAATAGCCTTTTGAATTCTCTCCTGACCATTTTACTGCTGCCTTTCAGCTGGCTCTACGCGGCCGTGCTGGCGGGGCGTAACTGGCTCTACGACCGGGGCTGGAAGCGTAGCGTGGCCTTCGCGGAGGTGCCCGTTGTCAGCGTGGGCAACCTGCGGGTGGGCGGCACCGGCAAAACGCCCCATGTGGCCTGGCTGGTGGCCTGGCTGCAGGCCCGCGGGCAGCACCCGGCCCTGCTGAGCCGGGGCTACGGCCGCCGCACCCGGGGCTACCGCCTCGCCACGGCCCTCGATTCGGCCGCTACGGTGGGCGACGAGCCCTGGCAGCAGTTCGGGCAGTTTGGCGGCACCGTGCCAGTGGCCGTGAGCGAAGACCGGGCGGCCGGCATCCGGCAGCTGCTGGCTGACGCACCGTATAGTACGGCCGTAGTGCTCGACGATGCCTACCAGCACCGCCGCGTGCGGCCGACCATCAATATTCTGCTTAGCGAGCAGCAGCGGCCTTTTTACGCCGACCACGTGCTGCCCGCCGGCCGCCTGCGCGAAAGCCGCGCCGGGGCCGCCCGCGCCGACGCCGTCATCATCACCAAATGCGCGCCCGACCTGAGCGCGGCGGCCCGGGCGGCTATTACGGCGCAGGTGCACCGCTACGCCCGGCCCGCAGTACCGGTACTGTTTTCCGGCTACGACTACGGCCCGCCGGTGCCCGTGCCCGGCACGGCGGCCGGCCTGGTAGCGGCACCAGCGGGTGGGAGCGAAGTGCTGCTGCTGACCGGCATTGCCCAGCCCGGCCCGCTGCTGGCGCACCTGGCGGCGGCCGGCTACCGCGTCGCCCACCACGCCCGCTTCGCCGACCACCATGCCTTCACATCCGCCGAACTGGCGGCCCTGGCGGCACAATGCCAGCCCGGCCAGTGCGTTCTGACCACCCAGAAGGACGCGGCCCGGCTGCAGGAGCCCGCGCTGGCGGCAAGTGTGGCCGATTTGCCCGTATTTTACATCCCGATTACCGTCCGGTTCCTCGCCGACGGGGAGGCCCGGCTGGCTTCCCTGCTCGCCCCGACCTTTCCGCTTCCCGCCGTTGGCTGATTTTCCGTTGTTATTCTTCTATAAAACGCCGCTGCGCTGGCTGCTGCTGGCCGGCCTGCTGGCCCTGGCCCTGCTGAACCCGAGGGCCGGCCGCGCCCAGATTCTCGACGACTCGACCCGCAACACCTACGGGGCGCACACCACTTTCGTGCTCAAGGAACGCGACCTGCTGCGCGGCGACACCGTGGGCCGGGTGGTGGACTCGACCCTGACGCGCCTGCCCCAGAACCGCTACTGGACCCACGACACCGCGTTTCAGCAGACGCTGGGCTACTTCGGCTCGGCTTCGCGGCCGCTGCTGTGGCAGGCCAACCGCCAGCTGGGCGCCCGTCTGGGCCGCAATGTGTTCGACCAGTACGCCCGCCAGCCCGACGACGTGAATTACTACGACACGAAGTCGCCGTACACGTTTTTTCGGTTTTTTCAGGGTAACCCCTACGAGCAGGTGTTCGAGCTGGGCTACGCCCGCAGCCTCAAAAAGCGCTTCAACGTGGGCTTCAACTACGAGCGGCTCGGGAGCAACAAGATTCTGGCCGTCAGCAACACCAAAACGGGCCAGACTGAGCACAACAACTTTACGTTTTTCGCCCGTTACCAGTCGCCCAACAACCGCTACCGGGCCATGGGCCACTTTGCCACGGCCCGCCACACGGTGGCCGAGCAGGGCGGCATCCGGCCCCTGGCTTCCGATACTATTGACGACGGCCTGCCGGGTACAAAACTCGACCTGAGCGAGCTGTTTGATTACCAACGCGAGCAGGTGAACCTGACCCAGGCCAAAAACCGCGACTCGCGCGACCGGGCCCGGCTGCTGCACCGCTACGATTTGCTGGGCCGGGGGCTGACGGCGTACCAGCTCATCGACTGGAGCCGGCAGCTTAACCGCTACGAAGACAAGCAGCCGGTGCCGGCCAGCGCCGGCCTCTACCCGTTTTACCCCGGCGCGCCGCTGCTCAGCACGGCCCTCACCGACGACCGGGCTGAGTTCCGGCAGCTCGAAAACACCGTGGGCGTACTGGGGCAGAGCCAGCTGGTGAGCTACCGGCTGTATACCCGCCAGCGCTTTTTTTCGCTTAAAACGCGCTCGGCCTACGGCTCGCCGGCGGTGGCGCGCGATACGCTGCGCCCGCAAGGGGGCACCCAGCTGTTTGCGGGTGGCACGGCGGCGTTTCAGTACCGGCAGTTCGCCATCGAAACGGCCGGCGAAATCAAGCCCGATCTGAAGGACCCGGCGCAGACCGAATACTGGCTCAGCGGCCGGGCCCGGCTGGGCTTTCTGAGCGGCGAGCTGCTGCTGACCAGCGTGGCGCCCACGCTCACCGAGCAGCAGCTATGGGGCAACCACTTCCGCTGGGATAATAACTTTGATAACGTGCAGGTACAGCAGCTGCGGGTGCGGGCCGCCCGGCAGCTGGGCGTGCATTTCGTGGAGGTGGTGGGCACGGCCGCGTACCTGAACAACTACATCTACTACGCCACCGGCGCCGATAAGCGCCACCTGCTGGGCCCCCGGCAGGCCAAAGAGGAGTTTCTGATCAGCAGCCTGATGGGCCACTACCGCGGCAGCGTGGGCAAGCTGTTCTTCGAAACCCAGGCCACCTTCACGGCCGGCGCCGGCTCCGACAACCCGGCCCTGCACATTCCGGCCGTGGTGGGCGAGGCGCGGCTGTATTATCAGGGCTACTTGTTCAAGAAGGCGCTGTTCGGGCAGGTGGGCGTGCAGGGCTACTACCAGTCGCGCTGGCAGGCCTACGACTACAGCCCCAGCACCCAGCAGTTCTTCGTGCAGGACCACTTCACCATCCGCAGCGTACCGGTGGCCGACGTGTTCGTGAATGCCGACATCAAAACGGTGGGCGTGTTTCTGAAAGTGGCCTACGTCAACCAGTTCAAGGCCCAGTCGGGCTACTTCGCCACGCCCTATTACACCGCCCTGCCCCGCCGCCTCGAATTCGGCCTGCGCTGGCAGTTCTTTAACTAGGGCTTAGGTATTAGGGGCTTAGGACTTAGTGACGTTCAGACGGACTAACGCCAACCGAATATTGTCTTACCCCCGTGTATCTTAAATCTAACCCAAGTTGCAGGCTGTTAAATCAAGGCTAGCGCTGGTTCTAGTCTAGTAGTCCGCAACTTGAGTTGAATCTAACACCTAAGTCCCTAAGTCCTAATACCTATAATGAAAACCATCCTCAAGCTCAAGCTCAATACCGACCCGCGCTGGGTGGATATTGCCAGCAAAAACCTCGAAGATATTCTGGTTGACCACGCCTACTGCGAGCAGAAAGCGGCCAGCACCGGCATTTCGCTCATCCTCAAATACCCCGAAAAAACCCGGCTGGTGGAGGAGCTGACGGCGCTGGTGGCCGAGGAGTGGGAGCATTTTGCCCGCGTGCTGCAGGAGCTGCGCCAGCGCGGCTTCGCCCTGGGCCGCCCGCGCCGCGACGAGTACGTGGTGCAGCTGCTAACCCACGTGCGCAAGGGCGGTCCGCGCGAGCGGCAGCTCATGGATCAGCTGCTGGTGAGCGCGCTCATTGAGGCCCGCAGCTGCGAGCGGTTCAAGCTGCTCTGGAAGCACATCCCCGACCCCGGCCTGAGCCAGTTCTACTACGAGCTGATGGCCTCCGAAGCCGGCCACTTCGTGAGCTACGTGGAGCTGGCCAAGGAATACGCCGACCCGCGCGAGGTAGACGTGCGCTTTCAGGAGCTGCTGCGCATCGAGGGCGACATCATCACGCGCCTGCCCGTGCGCGACGACCGGATGCATTAGCCGGGCAAAAACGTAGGTTGAGCGAATAAAGTTGGCCGCTTACCGGGTAATTTGTAGTTTAGTCGCCAGTCATATTGCCTGTTTTGCCCGCCTGAGCACTTACCCATGAAGCATTTGTTTTTATTTGCGCTGCTGCTGGCGCTGCCCTTTACTGGCCGGGCGCAGGCGCCGGCCGGCCCGCAACTCAACTTCTGCGGCCTCGATCTGCCCCTGGAAAACGGTTACACCGCCGTTTCGAGCAGCGAGGTAACCGGCCCGGCCTACCAGCTGGCCTGGGTGTACCTCGATTACAACGTGATGCGCACCTTCCCGCCCGAATACCTGCGGATGGCGAAAAAGAAGCGCAAAAACGTCGAAATCAGCCCCTTCACCTGCACGCTGCTCGACGGCCCGCCCGCCCAGGGCTCGCGCCTGACCTACCCAACCGAGGCGGGCGGCATGGCCTACCAGTACATCGTGTTCGGCGTGGCCAAAGGCCAGCCCGTGCTCATCGACCTGACCCTGCCCATCGACCCCGAAAAAACCGCCGACCTGCCCGACCTCGTGCAACAGTTTATGCGGCTGGAAAAGTAGCCGCTACCCAATTGCCGCAAATCGGCAGTAGGTCTGACTGACTGATACTCGCATAACTTCGGCCGTATGATGCTGGAAAACGAACCCGAATTGTTATCGGCCCGGCTGTTTTTTGCCTCCCCGCCTACGCTCAGTCCGGGGGGGCTGGCGGCGGCGTTGCGCCAGCAGCTTGGGCAGGTTGATAACCCGGATAGCGGGCTGGTTTTCTTCTTTCCTGGTTATCTGGCCGAATTTGCGGATGCCAAACAGGTGCCGGCTTCTGTTCTGCTGACAGAGCCCGCGCCTTTAAAAAACCGCGAAGGGTTGGCGCCAGCGTTGCAGCAAAGCTGGCACTGGCCCGAGGCTGAAACCACGCTGGCCACCTGCCAGTACGAACTCATCGTGACTGATTTTATGACCCGCACCCTATCGGAGGCGCAGCGGGTAGAACTATTTAATAAGGTGCTGGACGCGCTGGTGCCGGTGTTGCAGCCGCAGGCGCTGTATTTCCAAAGCAGCCAGAAGCTGATGGCGCCACAGGATTTTCTGGCGCGGGGCGCGGAGGCGCTAAGCGGGCTGCTGAATGTGCGTTTCTACAACATCGCCGACAGCGACGCGCAGCAGATGCTGATGGACACGCTCGGGCTGCACGCGCTGGGCCTGCCGGATTTCCAGCTCCGCTTCGCCGACCTCGACCCCGGTCAGGTGGCCGCCCGGCTGACAGGCTACGCCTACTACATCTTCGAAAACGGCCCCGTCATCGAAGATGGCCACACCATTCAGGGCCTTACGCCGGATGCGCAGTGGCACTGCTACTACGAAGATTCCGCCGTTGCGCCCGAGCGGACCGTTATTCAGCTGGAGACCGAGTAGCTAGCCGTTGCCCACCGGCACCGCGTATCCTTTCTCACTTCTCACTTCTCACTTCTCACTTCTCACACTCAGGTTTTCTGCTTCTTCTTTTTGGCGGCCGGGAACAGGATGTTATTGAGGATGAGACGGTAGCCGGGGGAGTTGGGGTGCAGGCTCAGGTCGGTGGGCTCTTCTTCCACCATGTGCTGGTAGTCTTCGGGGTCGTGGCCGCCATAGAAGGTCCAGGTGCCTTTGCCCAGCGTGCCGTGCATGTAGCGCACTTCGCCCGAGGCCTTGTTGTCGCCCATTACCACCACGTCGGGCTTCACCAAGCCCTGGCGGAAGGCCGTGGTCTGGCCCATAAAGCCCTTGATGGTGCGCTCGTGGTTTTGGGTGAGCATGGTGGGCACCGGGTCGTACTTGGCCGAGAAGTTGAACAGGGCGAAGTAGTCGTTGTCTTCGTACACGCCCCGCTCGCGCGGGTCCATGTCGATGTTGGAGTACTCGTACTCGTAGGGGTTCAGGCGCAGCTGGAAGTTCTGGAAGGCCAGCGTGCGGTTGAAGTTGAGCTTTTGCTGGGCCTGCGGGTCGGCCGGGTCGCCGTCGTACATGCTCTCCACCATATCTATGCCCAGGCCGGCCAGGGCAATATCGTACGAGTCGGTGGCCGAGCACATGGCGAACAGAAAGCCGCCGCCGGCAATAAATTCCTGCATTTTCACGGTTACTGCGCCCTTCATCTGGCTGACTTTGGCAAAGCCGTTGCGCTTGGCCGCGGCTTCGGCGTCGCGCTGCTGCTGCTGGTACCAGGGGCGCGCGCGGTAGGTGGCGTAGAACTTGCCGTACTGGCCCGTAAAGTCCTCGTGGTGCAGGTGCAGCCAGTCGTACTTGGGCAGGTCGCCGCGTAGCACTTCGTCGTCGTAGATGGGAGTGAAGGGGATTTCGGCGTACGTGAGCACCAGCGTCACGGCGTCGTCCCAGGGCATTTTGCCCTTGGGCGTGTACACCGCAATTTTGGGCACCTTCTCCAGCTTCATCACGTCCATGTTGGCGTTGGGGTCGGCTATTTCCGAGAGGATGCTGGTGTACTGGGCCTCCGAAATCACCTGGTAGCTCACGCCGCGCACGGCCAGCTCGTTTTCGGCGCCCGGCACCACGTCGCAGGCGAAGGCCCCGCCGCGGTAGTTGAGCAGCCAGTCCACCTCCACCTGCCGGCCCAGCAGCCAATAGGCGGCGCCGTAGGCCTTCAGGTGCTCCTTCTGGGTTTTGTCCATCGGGATGAGGATATGGTTGGCCCAAGCCACCGGACCAGCGCCCAGAAGGGCGGCCAGCACCAGCAGCAAACTCAGCAGACGAAGATTTTTCATGGCAAACAATTGTGAACGGGCCCGCGGCGGCGGCCCACCGAAAGGTAACGAATCGGGGCGGAGTTTCGGGCCAAACGCGCTACCTTGCACGGGCGGCCCGTCGGGCCCGGGTAGCGGCAAGAACGCTGAAAATCAATTCTCAGAAGAGCCGCAACCCGCCCGAAAACTCAATCAATAGTGCGCCGCCGCTTTTCTTCTGAAGCCCAGAACGGAAGCCGACAGCCAACCGCTATACGCTAACAGCCCAACCCAATGCACCTGCTGGAAAACATAAAAGAGGCGTTTCGTTCCATTGGCAGCAACCTGCTGCGCACCATTCTCACGGCCCTGATCGTGAGCATCGGCATTATGTCGCTGGTGGGCATTCTCACGGCCATCGATGCCATCAAGGCCTCGCTCAACTCCACGTTTGCCAGCCTGGGGGCCAACTCCTTCGAAATTACCAAGGGCTACAGCAATGGCGGCCGCCGGGGCGGGGTGCAAGCCAAAACCTACCCGGCCATCACCTATCTGCAGGCCCGCCAGTACAAGCAACAGCTCGGCGACGAGGCTAAAGTGGGCATTTCGGCCTTCGTGGCCGGGGCCACCGAGGTAAAGGCCAACGGCGAAAAAACCAACCCCAACATGCAGGTGGTGGCCGGCGACGAAAACTACCTGCTCATCCAGAGCTACGACCTTAAAAGCGGCCGCGGCTTCTCGCCCACGGAGCTGGAAACCGGGGCCAACGTGGTCATTGTGGGCTCCGAAATCAAGGACAAGCTTTTCCCTAAGCAAAGCCCGGTAAACCAGTACGTGTACATGCTGGGGCGGCGGTTTCAGGTGGTGGGCGAGCTGGCCAAAAGCGGCAGCACCATGGGCGGCGGCGGGGCCGACCGGCTGATGCTCGTGCCACTGGAAACGGGCAACCAGCTGCCCCGGCAGCGGGCCCTCACCTACGACATAAAAACGGCCACCACCGACGCCAGCCAGCTCAACTACCTCACCGGCGAGGCCACCGGCATCATGCGCGCCGTGCGCCAGGATGCGCTGGGCCAGCCCAACAGCTTCGAAATAGAGCGCTCCGACTCGCTGGCCGGCAAGCTCGACGCGCTGTCGGGCAACCTGCGCATCGGCGGCTTTCTGGTGGGCTTCATCACGCTGCTCGGCGCCAGCATCGCCCTCATGAACATCATGATGGTATCGGTAACCGAGCGTACGCGCGAGATTGGGGTGCGCAAGGCCATGGGGGCCACGGCGCTGCTCATCCGCCAGCAGTTCCTCATCGAGGCCATTGTGATTTGCGTGCTGGGCGGCACGCTGGGCATTCTGCTGGGCGTGGGCATCGGCAACGCCGTGTCGTTGCTGGTAGGCAGCGGGGGCTTTATTATTCCCTGGCTCTGGATGAGCGTGGGCCTGATTATCTGCATCACCGTAGGGCTGGCCTCGGGTTACTACCCGGCCAGCAAAGCCGCCGCCCTCGACCCCATCGAAAGCCTGCGTTTCGAGTAGGAGGGAAGGCCCCGCTCAACTGTCAACAAGCCGGCTGCTTTCTTCGGAAAGCAGCCGGCTTTTTCATTTGGTGCTATATTGCCGCCGCATTCAACAGGCACACTTCAGGCATGGCAACGCAAACAACGGTCGGACAACGGTTTACTCAGCTGATAAACCATTTGGGTTTATCTAAAAATGCCTTTGCCATGTCGCTGGACAAGACCGCCACCGTCATTCAGCACCTGGTAGACGAGCGAAATAAGCCCGGTTTCGACCTTCTTTGCAAAGTATTTGAAGTGTATCCAAATGTGTCGAAAGACTGGTTGCTGGAAGGTCGCGAGCCAATGCTGACCGATGCAGCCGAAGATGCCACCGCCGCTCCAGCGGAGGCGCAGGAAGCGGCCCCGACACCCCCGCCGGCCCCAAAGCCAGCCGCCGTAACCCCAACGCCACCCGCTCCGGCTGCAGAGGAGGCGCCCCTCGTAGCCCCGGTTGCCGCGCCGGCCCCCGTTGCACCGGCCCCCGTCGAGGTGCCCGCTGCCCCGGCTCAGCCCGCGCCGGCCCCTGCCGCCGTTGCCGCGCCTGCGACGGCAGATACGAGCTGGCAGACGGCCCTTTACACCCAGCAAATGGCCCACCAGCTGGCCATGGCCGAATTGCGCAACCAGCACCTGCAGGACCAGCAGCGGATGATGCAGCAGATGATGGACCTGATGCAGCGGCAGCTCTCTTAGCCGCCGCCGCTCACCCGAACTGAACGGTCGTACCAAGCTTCAGCAAGCCCTTATTCTCAGAGCAGCCTTTCGGTTGCTGTACAAGTAGCAAGTAGCGCGAACTTTGTAGTTCGCGTTCCTCCGCTGGTAAGCCTGCCAAGTAGCGCGAACTTTGTAGTTCGCGTTCCTGCGCTGAGAAGACTGTCCGAACGGCCCGGGGGCGCGAACTACAAAGTTCGCGCTACTGCCGGCCGGCCACATGCTGCGCACTGGCCTGAAAACCGATTTAATAAAGCCCCCGCGTCCGAGTCGATGCTGGGGCTTTCTGTTTTTTCGCGAGGTTGAGCAAACTATGTCGTATATTTACGTCATGCTTTCCCTGTGCCATGACGTACGCTAAAACCGCCGCCTTTACCCATGAGCAGCAACAGCTGGCCCGCGTAGCCAAGGCGCTGGCTCATCCGGCGCGGGTGGCCATTGTGCAGCTGCTGGCCGCCCGCCAAACCTGCATCTCCGGCGACATTGCCGCCGAGCTACCGCTTTCGCGCACCACCGTGTCGCAGCACCTGCAGGAGCTGAAGGCCGTGGGCCTGATTCGCGGGGAAATTGACGGCCTGACGGTCTGCTACTGCCTCAACACCGAGCTGCTGGCCCGTGTGCAGCAGCAGTTTACGGCCTTCTTCGCCCTGGCTACGGCCGCTGCGCCGGTCTGCGGACCCACCGAAGACTGCGCCTGCTAAGAACATTCTGTCACTCACTTTACCCTTTTGAGCATGACTATTTCCGAAATAAAAGCGATTCTCCCCACGCTTACCGCCATCAACTTTCGCCTGCCCGACGGCGCTCTGCTGCCCGCACACTTCCACGTAACGGAGGTCGGCCTTATCAGCCGGCATTTCATTGATTGCGGCGGCGTTGAGCGCTACGAGCAGGCCGCCAATTTCCAGCTCTGGGAGGCCGGCGACTACGACCACCGGCTGGCCCCGAAGAAGTTTCTGCACATTCTGGAGCTGTCGGCTAAAGTGCTGGGCCGCGACGACCTGAATATCGAGGTCGAATACCAGCAAGCCACCATTAGCCGCTTCGACCTGGCTTTCGACGGCACCGACTTCCGGCTGCTGCCCAAGCAAACGGCCTGCCTGGCCCAGGACGCCTGCGGCATCCCTGCGGCCGACTTCGCGCTGCCGCAGTTGCCAATGGCGGCCTGCACGCCGGGCGGTGGGTGCTGCTAAAACCGGTATCGGCCAGGTTTGCCACTGGCTAAAAAAGCAGGGGCCGCATCACGCTTATTGCTGATGCGGCCCCTGCTTTTTATGGAGTGGCGATTAGTGCTGGAATGCTTCGATGCCCATTTCCTCGGCTTCCATCAGATTCTGCGGGCTCACGGCAGTCAGGCGCAGCGGCTTCAGCTCGCCCACCAGCAGCGGGTCGTAGCGGGCCGTTACACGGATGTAGTTGGGCGTGAAGCCCTCCATCTGGCCGTTGGTCACGTCATCCTCGAACAGCACCTGCGTTTCGAGGCCCGCGTGCTGCTCGTAGAAAAAGCGCTTTTTCTTCTCGGAGAGGACGCGCAGCTGAGTGGTGCGCTCGTGGCGGTGGCGGTCCTGCACGCGGCCGGGCAAGCTGGGCGCCAGCGTATTGGCCCGCTCCGAGTACGGGAATACGTGCAGGTAGCTCACGTCGAGCCCCTGAAGAAACTGGTAGGTTTCCAAGAAATCGGCCTCGGTCTCGCCCGGGAAGCCCACGATAACATCAACGCCGATGCAGGCGTGGGGCATTACCTGCTTGATAAGCGCCACGCGCTCCTGGTACAGCTCGCGGCGGTAGCGGCGGCGCATCTGGCCCAGAATTTTGTTGGAGCCCGACTGCAGCGGAATGTGGAAGTGCGGCATAAACCGCTTCGATTGGGCCACGAAGCGGATAATCTCGTCGGAGAGCAGGTTGGGCTCGCAGGAGCTGATGCGGAAGCGGGCAATGCCTTCCACCTCATCCAGCGCCCGCACGAGGTCGTAGAAATTCTCCCGCCGTTCCCGTTCGGGCCCCTGCAGGCCAAAGTCGCCGAGATTGACGCCGGTGAGTACGATTTCCTTCACGCCGGTTTCGGCCAGCTTCTGCACGCGCGCCACCACGCTCTGCACCGAGCCCGAGCGGCTGGCCCCGCGCGCCAGCGGAATCGTGCAGAACGAGCAGGAGTAGTCGCAGCCGTCCTGCACCTTTAAAAAGGTGCGGGTCCGGTCGCCGTAGGAGTGGGCGGCGTGGAACTCGGTGGCCTCCGAAATGGGCGAGGCGAACACCCGGCCGGGCTGCCCGGCGGCGGGCCGGGTGAAGCCAGCCAGGGTTTCGACGAGCTGGAATTTCTCGGCCGCCCCCAGCACGGCGTGCACGCCGGGAATCTCGGAAATCTCCTGGGGCTTGAGCTGGGCGTAGCAGCCCACGATGGCCACGAAAGCCGCCGGGTTGTGCTTGAGCGCCTGCTGCACCACCTTCCGGCACTTGCGGTCGGCGTGGTCGGTGACGGAGCAGGTGTTGATAACGTAGATGTCGGCCGCGTCCTCGAAGGCGGTTTTCACAAAGCCTGCCTCCTCAAACTGCCGCCCGATGGCGGACGTCTCGGAGAAGTTGAGCTTGCAGCCCAGCGTGTAAAAGGCAACTTTCTTGGTTTCCATATCCATAAGCAAGGCCGCAAAGATACGGCGGAAGCAGCAAGCTTCGGGCAGTGAGGCGGCGGGGTTGGAAGGTGGGTATAGAAGTCTATGTTTTTGATTGGCTTACATTGTAGGGAAACCCACGAAAATACTTTAAATAAGTTAAGATTCTACCTGCTCAGATAATAGTTCTTTTGATAAATCATCGAAAGTAATATCTGTAAGAGCCCAGTAATAAAATTCGAAACTCAACTTTCTGTTTTTAGTCAAACACCTCACTGATACACCTACTGGATCAGTATATTGATCATTTTTATATAGGATTAGTGGTTCGTAGTAAATCTTAGTCCAAGAACGCCTTTTCAATTTCCATTTGAAGTGTTTTTGTTCAATTAAGAACTTAGCTATAGCTAAGCCAAAGCAACTAGAAATTCTGCCTTTTTCCTCTAAGGTCACAGATCTTTTTCTCAGATAAGACCCGGCCTTATCATACCCATGTAGACAATCATGCAACGATTTAAATGGAATCGATATTTTTAATGCATCGCGTAGAGGGGTTGAGTAGAATTCATCCTCCTGAAGAAAATTATGCATTTTATCAGAATGCAACTCAAGCCATGTCAACTGTTCCATGCAAAATATATAGGCAGATTTTTTTTGGCTTAAAAGAAGAATTTCATATTTTCCTTGTAAGCTTTCCCACGATGTAGACCAACCAAAAACAGCGCTTTTGCCATTCCCGCTAAGCTACGCCCCAGCCGCCCTCTCACTTCCCCAGAAAATCCCCGAACGACACCTGCTCATACGCCTGCCCGAAGCGCAACTGCCGCTTCGATACGGCCGAATCCTGCTCGATGACGCGGCGGGCTACGTTGTCGTAGGTTACCGTGCCGGCGGGCGTGGCGACGCCGAAGCCGTCGGTGAAGGAGTAGAAGGCCGCGCCGCCGGGCCAGGTGGGCGGGGCGGGGGCCAGCAGGTCGCGGCTCCAGGGGAAGTTGGTGGCGGGCAGGCGTAGCTGGTGCAGCAGCGTGGCGGCCACGTCGGTTTGCGAGCCGTAGGTGAGCACCTGCCGGCCGTGGGCGGCGGGGGCCAGCGCGCCGCCGGTAAGTAGCAGCGGGATGCGGAATTTGGCCGGGTGGTGCACGGGCGAGTTGCCGGGCTGGGGGTGGCCGTGGTCGGCTACCAGCACCACCAGCGTGTTGGCCCACCAGGGCTGCCGGCGGGCCTGCTGCAGGAACTGGCCCAGCACGTGGTCGGTGTAGTACATGGAGTTGCGGAAGCGGCTGGCCTCGTCGGAACCCGGGAAACGAGCGCGCATGGGTACGTCGAAGGGCTCGTGGGAACTGAGCGTGAAGGCCGTGACGAAGAACGGCTGGGGCTGCCGGGGCAACTCCTGCAGCATCCGGTTCAGCAGCACGTGGTCGTGGGCGCCCCACTTGGCGTTCTGGTCCTGGGTTCGGAAGTCGGCCCGCTCGGTGAAGCGCTGGTAGCCGGCCGTCACGAGGTAGCTTTTCATGTTGGCAAAAGCCAGCTCGCCGCCGTGGTAGTAGGCCGTGCTGTAGCCCTGCTCGCGCAGCACCCGGGCCAGATGGGGCAGCTGCTCGGTTTTGCGCGGGTACTTGATGATGCTGGTGGCCGGCTGGTTGGGGTAGCCCGAGAGCAGCGCCACGAGGCCCTTCTGGCTCCGGTCGCCAGCCGCAAACACGTTGCGGAAGGCCACGCCGGTGCGGCTCAGGCTGTCGAGCGTGGGCGTAACGCCCGGCTCGCCACCCAAATGGCCCACCAGCTTGCCGGTGAAGCTCTCCAGAATGATAAACAACACGTTGGGCTTTGGCAGGCCGGGGCGCAGCAGCCGGACCGTGTCGGGGCCGGCGGCAGTAGTAGCTGGGTAGAGGCTGGCCGTGAGGCGCTTGGCGGTGGTGTCGGGCAGGAATTGGTAGGGGTTGCGGGTGCTGGTTTGCAGCCGCAGCGCGTTGAGCACGTTCCAGGGCACGTTGATGGCCGCGTGGTTGGCGAAGGGCACCGCCGAAAAGTACACGTCGCCCTGGTTGATGGGAATCTGCTGCAGGCCCCCGCGCAGCGGCACTACCAGCAGCACCAGGTACAGCAGCCCCGCCAGCGCCGCCCGGCCCCGGCCGAAGCCCGCCGGCAGTTCGGGCAGGCGGCCCACCACTCCTTTATAAAGGCCCCAGCCCGCGCCCAGCAGCGCCAGCCACAAACCCAGCCCCAGCCCCAGCAAACCCGGCGTGGCCGAAGCCGCCGCTTCGCCCGGCGTGCGCAGGTACTGCAGCGGCGTGGCATCGAGCCGGAAGCCCCAGGGGCCGTACAGCGCCAGGTCGGCCACCGTGAGCAGGGCCACCAGCGCCACCAGCACCATCGTGAGCCCACGTAACCCGCGCCCCAGCCCGAACCGTTTGCCGGCCAGACTGCCCACCACGAACAGCAGAAACGGCAGCAGACACAGGTAGGCCGTTGCCGAGGCATCGAGCCGCAGCGCGTGGCCGAAGATGCGCGGCACCGTGCCGGCCGGCAGCGCCCCGGTGCGCGGCAGGTAGTAGACCAGAAACAGGGCCCGGACCAACCCGAAATACAGCAGCCAGAATATAAAGTAGCGCGGCTGAAACGCGAAGCGGCTTTTCACGCCCGTAAAGGTAGAGCCCCGGCTTCTATACCCCGTGCCAACTGCCATACGGCCCTAAACCGGGCTAACGTATATAATCCTTGGTATTTTACCCCGCTTTAGCTGGATAGTGAGGTATTATGCCAAAATAGGGTAAAATAAAAGGGGGTATTCGGCTAGAAATAGATGATTACTCCGGAATGGGGTGAAAAATTAAGGGCAGCATAGTATTTTTTTATCGTCGGCTCGTACATTTGACCCGTTGGTAAACGTCACACCGTTAGCCGCTTCTTCCATCTAACACTTACTGCCTTTTATGGCTATTCTTCGCTTCAAAGCGCTTGAGCAGGTTTCTCAGCGCCAGCCGCTGGCCGTCGTCAATACCGGTGAACGGCGCTCCGACAGCTTCGGCCGCAACGTCTTCAACCTGGAGGCCATGCGGGCCAACATGCCCGGCGAATACTTCAAAAAGCTGCAGGGCGCCATCAAGCACGGCACGCCCGTGGAGCGCAATGTGGCCGACGCGGTGGCTTCGGCCATGAAAACCTGGGCCATGGCCAAGGGCGCCACCCACTACACCCACTGGTTTCAGCCCCTGACGGGGGCCACGGCTGAAAAGCACGACTCGTTCTTCGACCTCAACTCCGACGGCCGGCCCATCGAAAACTTCAAGGGCTCGGCCCTGGTGCAGCAGGAGCCCGACGCCTCCAGCTTCCCCAACGGCGGCATCCGCAATACCTTCGAGGCCCGCGGCTACACGGCCTGGGACCCCACGTCGCCCGCCTTCATCATTGAAACCGGCGGGGCCAAAACGCTGTGCATTCCCACCATTTTCGTGGCTTACACCGGCGAGGCGCTCGACTATAAGGCCCCGCTGCTCAAGTCGCTGGAGGTGCTCGAAAAGGCCGCCCTCGACGTGTGCCACTACTTCGACAAGGAAGTAACCCGCGTAACGACCACGCTGGGCATCGAGCAGGAGTATTTCCTGGTCGATAAGGCCCTGTATACGGCCCGGCCCGATTTGATGATGACCGGCCGCACCCTGTTCGGCCACTCGCCGGCCAAGGGTCAGCAGCTCGACGACCACTATTTCGGCTCGATTCCGGCCCGGGTGCACGCCTACATGCTCGAGTACGAGGAGGAGGCCAACAAGCTCGGCATTCCGCTGCGCACCCGCCACAACGAGGTGGCGCCCCACCAGTTCGAGTGCGCCCCCACCTTCGAGGAGGCCAACCTCGCCGTCGACCACAACCAGCTGCTGATGGACGTGATGGCCCGCGTGGCCGACAAGCACGACTTTAAGGTGCTGCTGCACGAGAAGCCCTTTGCCGGCGTCAATGGCTCGGGCAAGCACAACAACTGGGCCCTGAGCACCGATACCGGCGTAAACCTGCTCGCGCCCGGCCGCCGGCCCAAGGAGAACCTGCAGTTTCTGGTGTTCTTCATCACCACCATCAAGGCCGTGCACCGCCACGCCGATTTGCTGCGCGCCAGCATCGCCTCAGCCAGCAACGACCACCGCCTGGGCGCCAACGAGGCCCCACCGGCCATCATGTCGGTGTTTGTGGGTTCGATGCTCGACTCGGTGATGAACGAGCTGGAGCGCACGGCCAAAGTGCCGCTCGACAAGGGCGACAACATCTACCTCAAGCTCGGCATCGATAAGATTCCGGCCATTCTGCTCGACAACACCGACCGCAACCGCACCTCGCCCTTCGCCTTCACCGGCAACAAGTTCGAGTTCCGGGCCGTGGGCTCGTCGGCCAACAGCTCGTCGGCCGTTACCACGCTCAACACCATCGTGGCCGACCAGCTCATTGAGTTCAAGCAGGCAGTGGATAAGCTCATCGCCGACGGCCGCAAGAAGGAGGTGGCCATCGTGGAAGTGCTGCGCGAGTACGTCATCAGCTCCAAGGCCATCCGCTTCGAGGGCAACGGCTACTCCGACGAGTGGAAGGAGGAGGCGCTGGGCCGCGGCCTGAGCAACCTGCCCACCACGCCCCAGGCCCTCGACGCCATCGTCACGCCCGAGTCGGCGGCGCTGTTTGCGCGCCATCACATATATTCGCCCGTCGAGCTACACGCCCGCCACGAAATTGTGCTCGAAGATTACGTCAAGAAAATCCAGATTGAGGGCCGGGTGATGGGCGATTTGGCTATCAACCATATCGTGCCCACGGCCCTGGCCTACCAGACCAAGCTCGTCAACAACGTGCGCGGCCTGCGCGAACTGGGCCTCGACGACGAGTATACCAACGGCACGCTCGACACCATTAAATCCATTTCCCGCCATGTGTCTATCATCAAAACGCAGGTGGTGGAAATGATAAAGGCCCGCAAAGTAGCCAACAAAATAACCGACACCCGCGAGCAGGCCCTGGCCTACTGCGACACGGTAAAAGTACATTTCGACACCATCCGCCGCTCGGTTGATAAGCTGGAGCTGATGGTGGACGATGAGGACTGGCCCCTGGTAAAGTATCGCGAACTGTTGTTCCTGCACTAAGCCAGGGCCGGAGTCGGGCCGGAGTTGGGTGGGAATTTTTCTCCGCGCCCCGATATTGGAAAGGCCGCATCCCCGGGAGGATGCGGCTTTTTTTGTGGGCCTGCTGAATAAGGGGTAGCGGCTGGAGTAAGACTAATGGAGTAAGACTAATTTCGCGAACTACCTTGCTACGGCCCGCTGCGCCTGCCGCAGCCAGGCTTTGGCCGCCTCCACATCCCCGAACATCTTCATTTCGAGCTGCCCGCTGATGCCGATGTGCATGGCCTCGGCCGACACGGCCGCCAGCGCCTCGGGGCTGACCACGTGGGCGAAGTGCGTGAGACCCTGGGCAATGGCGCGCGGGGCCCAGTCGGTTACAATCCACTCCACGGCGTGGTCCCAGGGCCCTATCACCTGGCGGTTGTCGTTGAGCAGATAGGGGCAGGCGTGCTTGCGCAGGGGCACCAGGCAGGCGTCGGCTCCGGCCACGATGCCGGCGTAGGTCTGGTAGCCGATCCAATCGTTGTGTACCCACCGGTTGGCCGGGTCGTAGGCAATGGTCAGGTACACTTTGCCGAAGCCGTTGGTGAGTTCTTGCATCATGAAGCGGGGAGCAGGGCCGGAGGGAGGAGCCAAATTCCTCAAAAATGGAGAAATAGTGCCAGCCTACCAAATGCCCGCTGCGGGGCGGGCCGCTTAACGGCTGAGGCTTAGCCGAAAGAAATCGGCCCGAAAAACGGCGGTGGCCGGCGCCTCAGGCAAACGGGACCAGCGCGGCCAGCAGCGTGGTGCTGATGCGGTGCCACTGCGGGTAGGTCCAGTTGCTGCCGGGCGCCGTGCCGGCATGGCCGATGTCGCGGCGGGCGGTGGCTACCCAGCCCAGCAGCACGGCGCGGGGCGGCAGCTGCTGGCCCGCGTGCAGCGCCGCGGGCCACTGCCCGGCGGGCCACGCTTCTAGCAGGTATTCGGCCTGATCGGCAATGCGGGCCAGGCGGGCGGGGGCGTAGGGGTCGGAAGAAGGCAGGTGGCGCAGGCTGCGGTACAGGTCGCGCAGGGCAGTTCGAACGGGCGGAAACCGCAGGGATTCGCCCGCTGCCGGTGCAGCAGTATCTTTCATGTGGGCCGACGTACGGCCCGAATCAACGGGTTGGATTTGCTTCAAATGCCGAATATTCAGATATAAAAAATAAAGTTTGGAATGGGAATTATTCGTGAAAAAGCGCGGTTTTTGACCCCCTCAAGCCGAAATCCAGGCCGAGCCTAGGCGGAAAGCCGGGCGGGCGGCTCGTGGTCGTCGGGCAGCCATTCGGCCCCGCTGCCGTGGTCGGGAGCGAGGCGCTTCCAGGTGGCGGCCCGCAGCTCGTCGAGGCGCCGGAGCGTGTCCTGCACCGTGGCATGCTGGCCCACTTTCTCAAACAAACCCGAGTTGCGGCCGGCTTTCAGCAGCTGCTCGATGACCAGCGGCAGCACCCAGCCCACCACATTGGAGGCCAGGGCCCCGCGCAGGCCTATCTTCAGCAGCAACCGGGCGGCCATGCGTTCGAGCAGCAGCGTGCGGGCCACGGGCAGGGCCTTGCCCACCAGAAAGTCGCGCACCAGCTCGCCGTTGCCCTGCACTACTTCGGCCCGCAGCACATCCTGCACCGCATCGAGGGCCGAGCGGGCGGCTTTGCGGAACAGCCGCCCGGTTTGCCAGGCGGCCAGCCGGCCCGTTTGCCCGGCAGCACGCAGAAACCGGGGAACCTGAAGCGGGTTTTTCATGGAGAGAATAACGAAGCCTGCGGAAGAGAGGCGGAAAGTAGCCAAACAGTTGCGTTGATGAGTCGGCCGCTAAAACGCGGCTGGCCCGCCGGCAAAAGCCGGCCCGAAGCCCAACCATACCCCCGCGGGGCGTTTAGCCGTAAAGTTCAGCTTACGTTCACCGGGGCGGCCGGTTGCCGGCCCTTGTTACCTATCCTATGAAAGCCATTACGATCCGCGAAGCCGGCGGCCCCGCCGTGCTCGAACTCCAGACTTCCTGCCCCCGCCCCGAGCCCGGCCCCGGCCAGGTGCTGCTGCGCGTGGCCGCCGCCGGCGTAAACCGGCCCGATGTGCTGATGCGCCAGGGCAAGTACGCCGGCGCCGCTGATGTGGCCGGCCTCGTGCCGGGCCTCGAAGTAGCGGGCCATATCGAAGCCTGCGGCCCTGGCGTAAGCCGCTGGCAGCCCGGCGACGCCGTGTGTGCGCTGCTCAGCCACGGTGGCTACGCCGAATACGCGGTGGCCGAGGCCGGCAGCTGCCTGCCCGTGCCGGCCGGCCTGAGTTTGCCGGAGGCCGCCAGCCTGCCCGAAACAGCCTTCACCGTGTGGCACAACGTGTTTCAGCGCGGCGGCCTGCTGCCCGGCGAAACCCTGCTGGTGCACGGCGGCAGCAGCGGCATTGGCGTAATGGCCGTGCAGCTGGCCCACGCCCTGGGCAGCCGGGTGGCCACCACGGCCGGCTCGGCCGAAAAGTGCGCCGCCGTGGCCCGCCTCGGCGCCGATATCGTTGTCAATTACAAGGAAGAAGACTTTGAAGCCGTGGTGGCCGCCGCCGGCGGGGCCGATGTGGTGCTGGACATGATTGGCGGCGACTACACGCCCAAAAACCTGCGTCTGCTGCGCGACGACGGCCGGCTGGTTTTCATCAACGCCATGCACGGCGCCCAGGCCGAATTCAACGCCCTCGACGTGATGCGCCGGCGCCTTACCATCACGGGTAGTACCTTGCGGCCCCGTTCGGTCGGGTTTAAGGCGGCCCTGGCCCGGGAGGTGGAGCGCCACGTCTGGCCCGTAGTGGCGGCCGGCCGGTTGAAGCCCGTTATCGAGCGCACCTTCCCGCTGGCTGAGGCCGCGGCGGCTCACCGGCTGATGGAAAGCAGCAGCCACATCGGTAAAATCGTGCTGCTGCTGTCCTGACGCGGGTTCTTCAAATATTCATTCAACAAAATACTTGCGCTGGCGTTAGGCCTTGTACAAGCTACGGTTGAGCTTGGGCATTTTCGCTTGTTTACGTACCCGTTACCATGCAAACCGCACTTTTGATTGGGGCCACCGGCCTGGTAGGCGACTACCTGCTGCGCCAGCTGCTCGCCGACGAGCAGCTGCGGCACCTCAAAGTTTTCACCCGCCGGCCCACCGGCTACCAAAATCCGCGGCTGGAGGAGCATCTGGTTGATTTCGACCAGCCCCGCGCCTGGAGCCATTTGCTGACCGGCGACGTGCTGTTTTCGAGCCTGGGCACCACGCTGGCCCAGGCTGGCAGCCAGCAGGCCCAGTATCAGGTTGATTACCAGTATCAGTACCAGGCCGCCAAAGCCGCCGCCGAAAACGGCGTGCCGGCCTACGTGCTGGTGTCGTCGGCCGGGGCCGATGCCGAAGCGCTGCTCTTTTACAGCCGCATGAAGGGCGAGCTGGAGCGCGACGTAAAGCGGCTGCCTTTCCAGCGCATCCGCATTGTGCAGCCCGGCATTTTGGCCGGCCCGCGCGCCGAAAGCCGGCCGGCCGAAAAAGTGGGCCTGTGGCTGGCTACGGCGGCCAGCGCCATGCCGCTGCTGCGCAGCTACCGCCCCATTCATGCCCGCACCGTGGCCCGCGCCATGCGCCACGCCGCCCTCAACGAAACCCCCGGCGTGCAGACCTACGCGCTCGAACAGGTGTTTTCGCTGGCCGGGAAGGAGTGAGTTTGGGTGATGGGGTGATGAGGTGATGAGGTGATGACAGTGCCGTTCCCTCATCACCTCATCACCTCATCACCCCATCACCCAACCTCACCGCTTACCTTTGTGTTGCCGCGCAACTTTCGCCCGCGGCCCCTGGTTTTCCTGCTATGAACAAGACGTACTGCCCCAGCCTGACCGAGTACAAGCGCCGCCTGAGCCGCGAGGTGAAGATTGGCGACCTGCCGGTGGGCGGCCTGAACCCGATTCGGGTGCAGAGCATGACCACCGTGGACACCATGGACACGCTGGGCTCGGTGGAGCAGACGCTGCGCATGGTGGAGGCCGGCTGCGAGTACGTGCGCATCACGGCCCCCAGCGTGAAGGAGGCCCAGAACCTGCTCGAAATCAAGAAGGAGCTGCGCCGCCGCGGCTGCCAGGTGCCGCTGATTGCCGACATCCACTTCACGCCCAACGCCGCCGAGCTGGCCGCCCGCATTGTGGAGAAAGTGCGCGTGAACCCCGGAAACTACGCCGACAAAAAGAAGTTCGACGTCATCGAATACACCGACAGCAGCTACGCGGCCGAGGTGGAGCGCATCCGCGAGCGGTTCCGGCCGCTGGTGCAGATCTGCAAGCAGTACGGCACGGCCATGCGCATCGGCACCAACCACGGCTCGCTGTCGGATAGAATATTAAGCCGCTACGGCGATACGCCGCTGGGCATGGTGGAGTCGGCGCTGGAGTTTTTGCGCCTCTGCGAGGAGGAGAACTACTACGACGTGGTGCTGAGCATGAAGGCCAGCAACACCCAGGTAATGGTGCAGGCTTACCGTCTGCTGGTGCAAAAGCTCGACGAGGAAGGCCTGCAACCCTACCCGCTGCACCTGGGCGTGACGGAAGCCGGCGAGGCCGAAGACGGCCGCATCAAAAGCGCCGTGGGCATCGGTACACTGCTCGAAGACGGCCTCGGCGACACCGTGCGCGTGAGCCTGACCGAAGCCCCCGAAGCCGAAGCCCCCGTGGCCCGTATGCTCATCAACCGCTACACCCACCGCGCGGAGGAAGCAAAGCCGATTGAAGCGGTCAGCTTAAAGCTGTTAGCTGATAGCTCTTCGCTGAACGATGCTATTAGCCAGCAGCTAACGGCTAACAGCTCCAATAAAGACGAAGCTGACAGCCAGCAGCTATTAGCTAACAGCTCAAAGTCCCCCATCAATCCGTTCCAGTACCACCGGCGCGACACGCACGAGGTACTCAATTTCGGGGGGCTGAACGTGCCGCGGGTGATTACCGATTTGTCGCGGCTGCCGCGGCTGGAATACGCCGACCTGCGGGCTGCCGGGCACCTGTACTCGCCGTTTCTGGATAAGTTTCAGATGAGCGACCTGGGCGCCGACTACATCTATACCGGCGAGCGGCCGGCGCCGTTCATGCTGCCCAACGGCCTGCGCGAAGTGGTGAGCTACACGGCCTGGCTCGATGCCGGCCGCCGTGCCGACCACTACCCGCTGCTCACGCCCGATTCGTACATGGCCGACGACGCGCCGCTGCATCCGGAGCTCAATTTCCTGCTGCTGGAGCTGGCCAGCCTCGATGCCGACCTGCTGGCGCGGCTGCGGCCCGAGCGGCGGGTGGTGCTGGTGCTGGAAACCACCAACGCCCACGCCATGCCCGAGCTGCGGCAGGCGTTTTTTGCCCTCATCGAAGCCGGCGTTACCTGCCCGGCAGTGGTGCGCCGCGTCTACACCATGCGCAACCCCGCCCAAACCCAGCTCGACGCCGCCACCGACGTCGGCGGCCTGCTCATCGACGGCCTCGGCGACGGTATCTCGCTCTGCACCGACCTGCTGCCCACCGACGACCAAGAGGCGCTGCTGCGCGACATCGACGGCCTCAACCAGCTCAGCTTCGGCATTCTACAGGCGGCCCGCACCCGCATGAGTAAAACCGAGTACATCAGCTGCCCCAGCTGCGGCCGCACGCTGTTCGACTTGCAGGAAACCACGGCCATGATTCGCCAGCGCACCGACCACCTCAAGGGCGTTAAAATCGGCATCATGGGCTGCATCGTGAACGGCCCCGGCGAAATGGCCGACGCCGACTACGGCTACGTGGGCGTGGGCAAGGGCAAAATCGCGCTCTACCGCGGCCAGGAAGTCATCAAGAAATCGGTGCCCGAAGAGCGCGCCGTAGACGAGCTGATTGACCTGATGCGCGAGGACGGCAAGTGGGTAGAGAAGGAGGTGCTGGAGCCGATGGGAGGGTAGGTGATATCTCTAGGCCCTAAATCTTCGGAATTCCCAGCTGCTTACAGATTTCCTTGCATAACTCCTCGTCAATGTCGCCGTGGCGCGGAACGCTGGTGCGCTTGCCGGTTTGCTCGTTCTTGTGAATATCGTGGCGGCTGCCGTGGCGGTGGAGCGGGCAGTTGTGGCTTTCCAGGTGCTTGATGAACTTGCCGCGCTTCATGGCAACGAGAGGCTAAGCGAATTCCAGTTCTTCCTGCGCAATGATATTGGCAGAATTGCCGTCCGAATCATCTTCCCGCATATCTTCCAGGTAGAGGGCTAGTGCATCGTGGATGTTCTCCTTCACTTCGGCTACCGTGTCGCCCTGAGTAAGGACGCCTGGTAACTCCTTTAACTGGCCAATGAGCCGCTTTTTTCCCTGGCGGATGATTAAGGTGAGTTTCATAAGTAGAAGAAATAGAGGTTAGCTAAAGTAACGAAGAAACAGCCAACATCGTGCTGGCTTGCAATACAGCCAATCCAGCCCGCATTTTTCAGTTGGATTAACTTCTAATTTTTTAGTCTTACAATCCTGCGCCACGCTCCATGAAACTACGTGTCATCATCACCGGAGCAACCGGCATGGTAGGAGAGGGCGTGCTGCATGAAGCTCTACGCGACCCCGAGGTGGAGCAGGTGCTCTCCGTCAGCCGCCGACCCAGCGGCTACACCCATCCCAAGCTGCGGGAGGTTCTGGTGGCCGACTTTTTCGACCTCGCGCCTATTGCCGACCAGTTGGCGGGCTACAACGCCTGCTTCTTCTGCCTCGGCGTATCGTCGGTGGGGCTGAAGGAACCGGAGTATAGCCGCCTGACTTACGAGCTGACTTTGCACTTCGCCCGCACGCTGCTGGCGCGCAACGGCTTCGGCCTCACGTTCTGCTACGTGTCGGGCGCGGGCACCGATTCTTCGGAGCGGGGCCGCTCGATGTGGGCGCGGGTGAAGGGCCGGACTGAGAACGAGCTGCTGGCCCTGGGCTTTCGGGCGGCATATATGTTCCGGCCGGGCTTTCTGCGGCCCACGCCGGGCCTGCGCAATACCCTGGGCTATTACCGCTACATCGGCTGGCTGTACCCGGTGCTGGGCGGGCTGCTGCCCCGCTACTTCGGCACGCTGGCCGGGCTGGGCCAGGCCATGCTGCGGGTGGCACAAACCGGTTACGCCCGCCCGTTGCTGGAGGTGCCCGACATCGAGCGGCTGGCGCGGGAGCCGGCTGAATAGGAACCGGCGGCTGCGGAAGCCAAACAGCGGCTTCAACCAACAAAATTATGGCCTATTGGCCGCGGGCGGGGCTGGCCGGACTGGTTGAGCTATGTTTGCGGTTTGCCGCTGCTCCGTGCTTCTCCCGAATTCCCGCGCCATGACGTTTTCCCGCACCTTCGATTTGCTGGCCCACCTGGCCGAAACCACTCCCCGGGCCGATTGCCTGGTAGAAAAGCGCGACGGCCGCTGGCAGCCGCTCAGTGCCCAACAGGTGCAGCAAAGCGCCGACCAGGTCAGCCTGGGCCTGCGGGCGCTGGGCGTGGGGGCCGGCGACAAAGTAGCCATCATCTGCAACAACCGCCCCGAATGGGTGGTGGCCGACATGGGCATTGCCCAGCTCGGTGCCGTGAGCGTGCCGATGTACCCCACCATCACCGTCGACGATTACCGCCACATTTTCCAGGATGCCGGCGTGCGGGTGGTATTGGTGCAGGATGCGGCGCTGCTGACCAAGGTGCAGCAGGCCGTGGCCGGGCTCGAAGCGGGCCCCGCGCACATCTTCACCTTCGACCCCATGCCCGGCACGCCCTCGCTGGCCGACCTGCTGGCCCGGGGGGCCGCTGCCGACCCGGCCGAGCTGGCGCCGCTCAAGGCCGCCGTGCAGCCCGACGATTTGCTGACGCTCATCTACACCTCGGGCACCACCGGCCGGCCCAAGGGCGTCATGCTCAGCCACCGCAACATCCTCTTCAACTGCGAGAATCTGCTGACCTACCTGCCGCTGGCGCCGGGGTCCAAAACGCTCAGCTTTCTGCCGCTGAGCCATATTTTCGAGCGCACGGCCACGTTTCTGTACCTGCAATTGAAGATGACCATTTACTACGCCGAGAGCGTGGCCCTCATTGCCGACAACCTGCGCGAAGTGCAGCCGCAGGCTTTCACCACGGTGCCGCGGCTGCTCGAAAAGATATTCGACAAGATTGTGGCCACCGGCCAGCAGCTGACCGGGGCCAAGCGCCAGCTGTTCGACTGGTCGCTGAACCTGGGCCTGCGCTACGATACCCAGCAGAACCAGGGCTGGTGGTACAACGCGCAGCTCGCCTTGGCCAATAAGCTGGTGTTCAGCAAGTGGCGGGAAGCCTTGGGCGGCGAGGTGCGCTACATCATCTGCGGTGGCGCGGCGTTGCAGCCGCGGCTGGCGCGGGTGTTCTGGGCGGCCGGCATCCGGGTGATGGAGGGCTACGGCATGACCGAAACCTCGCCCGTAATTGCCGCCAGCCGCCCCGAGCCGGAGAACAACCTGATTGGGGCCGTGGGCCCGGTGCTGCCCAACGTGGAGGTGAAAATTGCTCCCGACGGCGAAATCCTGACCCGCTCGCCCTCCGTGATGCAGGGCTACTATAATCGCCCCGACCTCACGGCCGAGGTTATCGACGCCGACGGCTGGCTGCATACCGGCGATATCGGCGAGCTGGTGCAGAGCAAGTTTCTGAAAATTACCGACCGCAAGAAGGAAATGTTCAAGAACGCCAACGGCAAGTACGTGGCCCCGCAGCCCCTGGAGTCCAAGCTGTCGGAGTCGCCGCTGGTGGAGCAGGTGATGGTGGTGGGTGAGGGCGAGAAGTATACGGCCGCGCTGCTGGTGCCGGCCTTTGCCGAGCTGCGCGCCTGGGCCGCCAGCCAGGGCCTGCCCGCCGAGCTGTCGGACGCGGCGCTGGTGGCCGACGAGCGGGTGCAGCAGCGCTACGAGCAGCTCCTGAAGGAAGCCAACGCCCACTTCGCCGACTGGGAGCAAATCAAAAAAGTAGCGCTGGTGGCCGTGCCCTGGAGCATCGAATCGGGCGAGCTGACGCCCACGCTGAAAGTTCGGCGCAAGATTATCCGCGAGAATAACAGGCAGCAGCTGGAGCAGCTTTACCGCGGCTAGAGTCGGCATTTCATCCATTTATGAAGCGGCCGGCAAATCTTTTTCCGGTGCCCGATGTTATCTTTCCGAATCCGCAACTCCTTCTTTTTATGCGTAAAAATCTGTTCGACCTCGGCCCCGTGTTCGGTTATTTCTTTCGCAAGAACGACCCCAGCCGGCCCACCAACTTCAACCTGCGCACCATGCACTTCATCAATAAGCTGAGCATGTCGATGTTTCTGGTGGCGTTTCTGGTGCTGATGTACCGCTGGTTTATCCGGTAGGCCCAAACCGCAAAGTCCCTTGTCATTCTGCGCTTGCGAAGGACCTTATTACGCGAGAGCAAAGTCTCTAAACGTGATAAGGTCCTTCGCAAGCGCAGAATGACAGTTTTTTTAGTCAGAATCGACCCATGCATATCGAAGACTTCCGCGACTATTGCCTGCTGAAAGCCGGCGCCACCGACGATATGCCCTTCGGTCCCGATACGCTCGTGTTCAAGGTTGGCGGCAAGATTTTCGCCCTCACTGACCTCACTACCTTCGCCAGCATCAACCTCAAGTGCGACCCCGAGCGGGCCCAGGAGCTGCGCGAACGGCACGAATACATCGTGCCCGGCTACCACATGAACAAGAAGCACTGGAATACGGTGCTCCTCGGCACGGGCATTTCGGGCGGGCAGCTGCGCGAGTTGATTGACCACTCCTACGACCTCGTGCGCGCCTCGCTGCCCCGCGCCGTGCGGGCCGAGCTGGCGGCCCAGGAAGCGGAGTCGGCATAACCCCGGCGCGGGGCAGGCGTACACGCGGGACACCACACCCCCCCCGCTTATGCGCCTCAGCAACTCCCACGACGATATTGCCGCCAATATCCGCACCTTTGAAAGCTACCTGCACGGCGACGATGCCGAAGCCCGGCAGTTGGCCCTGCGGTTGCTGGAGCGTGGCAGCTACTTCGTGGTGGCCGAGCTGAACGGGGCCATGCGTTTCTACCCCAGCTCGTTCGTGGGCTTTCAGGGCAACTCGGCGGCCAGGCACGTTGGCCAGGCCGGCAGCGGGGTGCGGGCCACCACCCGGGCCCTCGAAAAGGCCCTGCACGCGCTGCCCTTCGCCAGCGAGAAGCTCAACGGCCTGTACCAGGAGTACGCCCGCTCGCTGGGCCTGGAAAATCCCAAGGAAAAGCCGCCCTACGCCAAGGCCCGCCGGTTCTGGCTCACGCCCGGCAACTCGCTGCAACTCGACCTGAACGAGTTTGCCAGCGCCGCCAACGCGCACCCCGACTTCCCCGAAGGCAAAGCCGCCGCCCGCCTGCACCACCGCTTCGACCGGCGCCGTAAGCCTACCGAAGCCGCCCGCCACGCCTATATTCACGAGCACGGCCACCTGTTCTGCCAAGTGTGCGGCTTCGATTTCGAGAAGACCTACGGCCGCCCCGGTACCGATTTCATCGAGTTCCACCACACCGTTCCGCCCGCCGAACTCACCGAATCCTGCCGGCCCAAAGCCTCCGAATACGCCGTAGTGTGCGCCAACTGCCACCGCATGCTGGAGCGCCACCGCCCCTGGCTGACGCTGCCGGATGTGAAGCAGGTGCTGGGGTAGATTTTAGGTATTAGGGGGTTAGGTATTAGGGCTTGGAAAAAGAACTGTCATTCTGAGCGGAGCGAAGAATCTCGCGTGCCAAAGTAATTTCCTACGACAGGACTACTATAGCACGCGAGATTCTTCGCTCCGCTCAGAATGACAGTTCTTTTTCTAAGCCCTAATTCCTAACCTCTAACACCTAAAAATTACACCACGATATTCACCATTCGCCCCGGCACTACAATTACCTTTTTGGCGGGCTTACCTTCGGCGAAGCGCTCCAGCACATCGGTGGCGCGGACGGCGGCTTCAATCTCGGCGGCGGTGGCGGCGGCCGGGAACTGCAGCTGCTCGCGCACCTTGCCGTTGATGGCCACCGGGTAGTTCACCGTGTCCTCGACCAGGAATTCCTCGCGGAACTCGGGGTAGGGAGCCTGGCTGATGGAGCCGGGCGCGTGGCCCAGCTCGGCCCACAGCTCCTCGGCCAGGTGCGGCGCGTAGGGCGAGAGTAGCACCACCAGCGGCTCCAGCACGGCCCGCTTGTGGCAGGCTAGGGCCGTCAGCTCGTTCACCGTAATCATCAGGGCGCTGACGGTGGTGTTGAACGAGAACCGCTCGATGTCTTCCTCCACCTTGCGGATGGCCTTGTGCAAGGCCTTCAGCTCGGCGGGCGCGGCGGGCTCGTCGGTTACGGCGAAGGCACCATCCTGGGGGTGGTAGAGGCGCCAGAGTTTTTTCAGGAAGCCCGCTACGCCGCTCATGCCGTTGGTGTTCCAGGGCTTAAACTGCTCCAGCGGCCCCAGAAACATCTCGTACATCCGCAGCGCATCGGCCCCGTATTGAGCCACCAGCACATCAGGATTTACGACGTTGAATTTGGCTTTAGACATTTTCTCGACTTCTGAGCCACAGATATAGCGGCCATCATCTTCGAGAATAAATTCTGCCATTGCGTAATCAGGACGCCACTTTTTAAAGCTTTCTGTATCCATGACATCGTTGTTTACGATGCTCACGTCCACATGCAAAGCGGTGGTTTCATATTGGTCTCTCTTGCCCAGCGAGACGAACGTATTGGTGCCGTTGACGCGATACACGAAGTTCGAACGGCCCAATATCATCCCCTGATTGATGAGTTTCTGGAACGGCTCATTAGCCGTTACCAGACCCAAATCTTTCAGGAACAGGTGCCAGAAACGGGAGTAGAGCAGGTGGCCGGTGGCGTGTTCGGCGCCGCCGAGGTAGAGGTCCACGTTCTGCCAGTAGGCTTCGGCTTCTTCGCCCACGAACCGCTCGGCGTTGTGCGGGTCCATGTAACGGAGGTAGTACCAGCTCGAGCCGGCCCAGCCAGGCATGGTGCTCAGCTCGTAGGGGTACTGGCCCTTGTACAGCCAATCCTGGGCGCGGGCCAGGGGCGGCTCGCCGGTTTCGGTGGGCTTGTAGGCGTCAATTTCGGGCAGCACCAGCGGCAGGTCGGCTTCGGCCACGCCGTAGGCTACGCTGTCCTTGTAGTAAATCGGGATGGGCTCGCCCCAGTAGCGCTGCCGGCCGAAAATGGCGTCGCGGATGCGGAAGGTGGTTTTCGGCTCGCCCACGCGGTTGGCCCGCAGGCGCAGGCGCAGCTGCTCCAGGGCCTCGTCGTAGGTGAGGCCGGTGATGAAGCCCGAGTTGATGTAGCGGCCCTCCTTGGTGGGGTCGGCCTGCTGGTCGAGGTTCTGCTGGGCATCCAGAATCTGGCGGATGGGCAGGTTGAAATGGGTGGCGAACAGCCAGTCGCGCTGGTCGCCGCTGGGCACGCCCATCACGGCGCCGGTGCCGTAGCCGGCCAGCACGTAGTCGGCGGTCCAGACGGGCACGTACTCCAGCGTGAACGGGTTCTGCACGTAGAAGCCGGTGGGCGCGCCGCTCACGGTTTTCACGTCGGTCTGCCGCTCGCGCTCCGAGCGGTTGACGGCCGTTTTCACATAGGCCTGCAGCTCGCTCCACGTTTGCGAGGCCTCGGGCGAGTAGTCGGCCTGGGCCGCGGCCCGCTCGCCCAGCGCCAGCGTGAGGTCCAGCTCGGGCGCCAGCACCAGGAAAGTGGCGCCGAAGATGGTGTCAACGCGGGTGGTGAACACCTCGATTTCCTCGGGTTGGGGCTTCATCTCGCCCTCGGCGGTGCGCAAATACACCGGGAACCGCACGCTGGCGCCCTGGCTCTTGCCAATCCAGTTGCGCTGCATTTCCTTCACGGCGTCGGGCCAGTCGAGCTGGTCGAGGCCGGCGAGCAGGCGGTCGGCGTAGGCGGTGATGCGCAGGTTCCACTGGGGCATCAGCCGGCGCTCAACGGGGAAGCCGCCGCGCTCCGAGAGGCCGTCTTTCACCTCATCATTGCTGAGCACCGTGCCCAGGCCGGGGCACCAGTTCACGTAGGTATCCTGCTGGTAAGCCAGCCGGTAGGGGTGTACGGCCTGCAGGCGCTGCTTTTCTGAGAAGCTCTGCCACTGCCCGGCCGTAAAGTCATGGCGCTCGGCCTCGTCGCCGGCCGCCCGGATGCCCGCGCTGCCGCCCGTGGCAAACTTGTCGAGCAGCGTCTTCAGCGGCTCGGCTCGGTTGGTTTCCAAGTTGTACCAGCTATTGAACAGCTTGAGGAAAATCCACTGCGTCCACTTGTAATATGCCGGGTCGGAGGTGCGGATTTCGCGGCTCCAGTCGTAGCTGAAGCCCAGGGCCGAAAGCTGGCGGATGTAGGTACTGATGTTCTGCTCGGTGGTAACGGCCGGGTGCTGGCCAGTCTGGATGGCGTACTGCTCGGCGGGCAGCCCAAACGAGTCGAAACCCATGGGGTGCAGCACGTTATAGCCGCGTAGCCGCTTGTAGCGGGCCACGATATCGGAAGCAATGTAGCCCAGCGGATGGCCCACGTGCAGCCCCGCCCCGCTGGGGTACGGGAACATATCGAGCACGTAATATTTGGGCTTCTCGGAGGCGTTATCGGCCTGGAACGTCTGGTGGTCTTTCCAGAAGTCCTGCCACTTTTTCTCAATATCCTGGGGATGGTAGCCGGGCATGGTTGACGGAGCTGTTAGCTAATAGCCGTCAGCGGATAGCTTTCGGGCTGTAGGTTGGAGGCGTGTAAGCGGGCGAAATTACGGAAATTTACCCCCGCCCATTTACCCCCAAGCCTATGTTCACGCGCCAGAACCTGAAAGCCGCTGCCAACACCACCAGCTACGAGCGGGGCCAGCAGTATTTCAAACGGGGCTACGTGGGCAAAATCAGCCGCGAAAATAACACGTTCAAGGCCCGCGTGGAAGGCTCCGAGCGCTACAAGGTGCGCCTCACGGTGGAGAAAACCGGGGCCACCTACCGCTGCAACTGCCCCTACGACTACGACGGCATCTGCAAGCACGCCGTGGCGCTGGGTTTGGCCGTGCTGCAAAAGTTCGGCTCGCCGGTTGAGCCCCTGCCCATGCCCGATACCAGCGAGCAGGCGCTGCTGCAGGCGTTACTGGACACGCCCGTTACCACCCAATTGGCCTTTCTGACCAACCTGCTGCGTACCGAGCCCAGGCTGCGGGAGCAGTTTCTGCTGCACCTGGCCCCCGCCGCCGCTGCCGCCGCTCCGGCTCCGCCCAAAAGCGCCGCTGCCCCAGCGGAAGAGCTGACGACCATCGAGGAAGTGAGCACCGAAGTGTACGAGGCGCTGGCCGACCTGGTGTTCGATGACGACGCACTATCGGAGCACACCGATTATTACAGCGAATACCTGCATGACGAGGGTGACGGTATGCTGGAGCTGGCTGACGGAATCATCGGGGACGTGCTCCTGCCTTTCGCCCGCCTCGTGGCCGGGCACCTGGCCCAGGGCCGCCTGACCCGCGCTCTGGAATACTGGATTGGCGTGTACGAGGGCGCGGTGGCTGCCACCGACCCGGCCGACGACGAGTACAGCCTGTTCAGCTACGAGGGCTACCCGGCGCGGGTGCTCGACTGCTGGGACCGGCTGCTGAATGAGTCGGGAGTTGATGCGCGGCTGAAAACCACCGACTTCGGCGACGCCAAAACGGAGGCCGCACTAACGCTGCTTTTCGACCGCTACGCCCAGCAAGGCTCCCCGCCCGACTACTTCGCCGACCTGCTGGCCGACCTGACCCGCACCCCGGCCGCCGCGGCCCGGCTGCGCCCGCGCCTCGAAGCCACTGGGCGGCCTCTGAGCCCCGACCAGGCCCACCTGCTGCTGCACACCGCCGAGGCGCTGGCCGACGACGCGCTGTGGCGGCGCACCGCCGAGGCCCACGCCGGCCAGGATTTCGGCCTGCTTCAGCGCCTGCTCGACCATTACCGCCAGCGCGATGACCGCCCCAACCTGCTACGGCTGCTGCGCCAGCACCGGGAGCAGTTCAGCCACCGCCTCGACCCCTACATCCTCGAACACCTGACGCTGGCCGACGACGAAAGCCTGTACCTGACGGCCCTGGAGCAGCGCTGCCGCAGCACTCAGTCGCTGGCCGATTACGAGCAGCTGCGGCCGCATTGGAGTGCGGCGCAACGGCGGCAGTTCGTGGACGAGCAGGTGGAGCGCCAGCGCAAGGCTTGGGGCGGCAGCAACCCGCTGTTCGGGGCCGGGCTGCTGGTGGCCGAAAACCGCGCGCCGGAGCTGCTGGCCTACCTGCTGGCCCAGCAGTGGCTGAGTGCCAGCGGCATCCCGGAGCTGCTTGCCCTCACGGCCCGCCTCCAGCCCGAAGCCACCTTCGACGCCGTAATGGAGCGCACCGAGCAGGCGCTGGCCAGCAGCCGGGGCCGCGACGTGTACCAGCGCATCACCTCATGGCTGCTGGCCCTCAACGAGTTCGAGGCCCTGCGGCCGGGCATTGCTCTTTTTGCCACCCATCTCTACACCGAATACTCCAAGCTGAACGCCCTGCGCGAAGAATTGCGGGCTGCCAAGCTCGTGAAAACCGAAAGGTTTGGCAAAACTTACCGCCTGGTGCCACCCACCCCCGAAGACGACGAGCTGCGGGAGCTGCTGCGCGACCGGAAGAAGCGGTGAGGGAGGGGGAGCTTAGAAGTGAGAGATGAGAAGTGAGAACGTCATTCTGAGCGAAGCTGAAGAATCTCTACCGCTTCGTTGCAGTCGTCAGGATTGGCATTGCGGTAGAGATTCTTCGGCTTCGCTCAGAATGACGTTCTATTTGGCATCTTATGCCGTACCGTTTCTCACTTCTCACTTCTCACTTCTAAGCTCCCAGACCCCTTCCGTGCTCAGCACCCGAAACCGGGCGAACATTTCCTCCGAATACCAGTCTTCCTGCCGCGTGAGGCGGATAACTTCCTTGTGTTTCTCGTTGCGGTAGGCGTAGTCCTGCATTTGGCGGGCCGAATTCCAGAGGCTGACGGTGGCCTGGCGCACGATGGGCAGCTCGCCCAGCCCGATGGCGGCGCGCACGCCCGGCGCATCGGCAATAGTGGCGCTTACCGGGGCCACGTAGCGCCAGAAGCGGGGCGTTTTCAGCAGCCGGATAGACGCCCGCGTGAGCACCAGCACCGGCTCGTCGGGCGCGGCCGTTTCGGAGGCGTAGTCGAACGGGTTCACCCCATCCCAGAGGCCGTGCGCCTTGATGGGAGTCAGGTGGGCCGTCCAGATAGCGGTGGTGCGCTCCCGAAACTGCTGCCAGAGCGGGTGCTGAGCAAAGAATGTCTCGGCGGCGGCTTCCGATTCCCAAACGGCCATCAGGCCGTAGCGGCGCAGATTGGGCAGGGCGCCAAAACCATTGGTGGCCCCGCTGCCCAGCAGCTTGGCGAACTTCAGGCCCGCTACCCGCCGTAGGGGTTGCTGGGCGGTGCCCATCTGGGCAAACCCCCAGCGCCGCTGGTCGGGGAGAAGGGTGATAATAGAAAGAGTAGTCAGCAAGGTTGAAAAGCTTGTAGAACAGCTCCGCGTCCTCTGCGGAAACCTCTGCGCGCCGCTGCGGGAAACGCTAATCGGACAACAAAAAAAGGCCGGAATTGCTTCCGGCCCTTTTGCAATCAGCCAAATATAGGCTACTTGGGGTTCACTTTGGCGTGCTGGTTCACGTCGTCGGAGTCGCTCTTCTCGCCGGTGGCTACCGAGCGCACGTAGGCGTAGGCGCGGCTGAGCAGGCCGCTGGGCGAATCCCAGTACTCGCCTTTGTCAATCTCGACCTTCAGAATCATGATGTTCGGGTCATCCTTGCCCTTGGGGAACCAGGCTTTCATGTCCTCGCTCCACAGCTCGTCGATTTTGGCCTGGTCGCGGTAGGCGTTGCAGCGGCCCGAAACCGAGGCGTACACGCTGTCGTCGGGGTTGCCGTAGCTCAGGCCTACGTGGCTGTCTTTCTTTACTTCGTACACCTTGGCCGAGTCCTTATCGGTCAGGAAGAGCAGGGAGTTGTCGGCCTCGGGCTTCTGGGTGGCCATCGGGCGGCTGCGCAACGACTGGTCCTCATCGGAGGTAGTCGTCATCATGCAGATGTTGATGTCCTTGATTTTTTCGAGCAGTTTCTTAACGTCGTTCGTTACGGGCGTTTTCTCAGCCATGACAGGGCGGGTTTGGGTTGCGTAAATAATAGGAAGCAAGCGCCCCAACCAGAGCCGGAGGCGCGAAAGTAAATACGGCCCGGCTCCGGTTGGGGTTGGCCCCGCGGCCCGCATTGCCCGTATTTTACCGACCTTGCCCCCCGCTACCCATGAATTTTCTGGCCCACCTGCTGCTCTCCGGCTCGCCCGCCACCACGCCCCACTACGAAGACTTAGTAGTGGGCAACTTCGCGGCCGAAGCCGTGCGGGGCCGGGCCGGGCTGCTGGTCTACCCCGAGCCCGTGCAGCGCGGCATCCGCCTGCACCGTTTCATCGACTCGTTTACCGACGCCCACCCCATCGTGCGCCGCACCACCGCCCGCCTGCGCGCCGCCTCGGGCCTGGGCAAGTGGGCCGGCGTGGTGGCCGACATGGGCTACGACCACCTGCTGGCCCGCGACTTCGCCCGCTACCACCCTGCCGAGCCGCTCCCGCAGTTTGCCCAGCGCCAGTACGCCCTACTGCACGCCCGCCGCCACGAAATACCCGAGCGCCTCCAGCCCCTGCTGCACCACATGCGCCTCGGCGACTGGCTGACCGGCTACGCCCACCCCACGGGCCTGCAACAGGCGCTGCTGGGCCTCAGCCGCCGCGTGCCCGCCGGCGCCGTAATGGCTACCGGAGCCGCCGCCTTCCTGGCCGAGCTGCCCGCCTACGAGGCCGATTTCGCGGAGTTCTGGCCGGAATTGCGCGCGGGGGTGGAAGAACTCCTGAGCTGAGTTATCTTGAGTAAAAGACTTCTTGGTATAACAGCGTATTGCCAAAAACAGCAGGTCTTATAAAAGCGAGCTGTAAGCGGCTATTGGTAAGCAACTCAATTGAACCTGTGTATTTAAGCTGTATAGTTGGGTGGCTTATCGTGAGGGAATTACCATCGTGTGTGTAATTGTATTGAACTAAGTTATTACCACTACCCAAAAAGACAAGGCTACCTTGATCTGTTAGCGTGGAGCCAGAAAAAGTTATGGCTGTATTCGGACCAGCTAATAAGGAAGTGACAGGCCCTATCTTGTTATCAGAACTATAAGATGCAATATGTACGCTGTCGGCGGCCCATTTGCCTTCTAATGAGGGAGCGGGTGCTACTTGTTTTTTCTCGCAGCCTGCGCTCATAAAAAGGGTCGTGTGTTAGATAAGTAGAAAGTACTATCTTGGGGTATGATCTACGAAGCTGTTGTTTGTCCGCATTGCCACCAGCCTGAACACGTGTACCGGCATGGGCGTACAGCCGATGGACGACAGGGCTACCGCTGCACGAGGTGTCGCCGCCGCTTTCAGCTACACTATCAGCACAAAGGCGCGGCGCCTGGCACGGCCGACAAAATTGAGCAGTTGGCCCTGAACGGCAGCGGCATTCGCGACACGGCCCGCGTACTGGGCATCAGCGCGCAAACCGTGATGGCG
>NZ_KB907804.1 GCF_000382225.1 Hymenobacter aerophilus DSM 13606 | reverse complement strand
CCCAATGCTGCTCCATGTAGTGCTTGGCCACCACCAGGTTGCCGCCAAAAAAGCGGGCCGCTACCAGGGCCGTGGTCAGCACCTGCGCATCGGTCAAACGGCGGCCCGAAGCCGGTAGCGGGCTGCCGGCGGGACGCGTAAAACGAATCAAATCATCGAGAACACAGTACATTGCAACGGTCTGTTCGCGCATGGTCGGCAGGGCTTGAAGGGGTCGAATACTTCAAACCTAGGCTGTTCAAGCCGAACAGACCTTTTTTTTGGCCCCGCTATACCCCGCAACTTGGGTTTGCTACGCTCCTGCCCTACAACGCCTGGCGCTGACGGTCGACGATGCTGCGGCCGAGCGTGATTTCGTCGGCGTACTCCAGCTCGCCGCCCATCGGAATGCCACGAGCGATGCTGCTAAGGTGCAACTCGGGCTGGTCGCGCAGCTTGCGCGAGAGGTAAAAGGCCGTGGTGTCGCCCTCCATGGTGGGGCTGATGGCCAGGATAACCTCGCGGATTTCGGAACCCTCGCGCGTCACGCGCTCCAGCAGCGAGTCGATGGTCAGGTCGCCGGGGCCGATGCCTTCAATGGGCGAAATGACGCCGCCCAGCACGTGGTACATACCCTGGTACTGGGCCGTGTTTTCGATGGCAATGACGTCGCGGATGTCCGACACCACGCACACCGTGCTCTGGTCGCGCAGGTGGTTGGCGCAGATGGCGCACTCGGGCGTGTCGGAAATGTTGTGGCAGGTGTCGCAGTAGCGAATCTCGAAGCGCATTTTGGCCAGCGCCTCGGCCAGCGAGGCGGTGGTGTCGGTTTCGGCCTTCAGCAGGTGCAGGGCCAGCCGCAGGGCCGTTTTTTTACCCACCCCCGGCAGCTTCGAGAGCTCCCCGACGGCGTTTTCAATTAGCTTGGAAGGAAATTCCATGTAGTTTAGCTACAAGCTACAAGCTGCAAGCTGCAAGCTTTTACTTTCCGCAACAGAAAGCTTGTGGCTTGTGGCTTGCAGCTTGTAGCTCAGATTAGATTACATCGGCCGAAATGCCGCGGTCGTGGATGGCGGTGCACATGCCGGCCAGCTCGTCGTAGCTGCCGTGCTTGACGGTGCACTGGCCTTTGTAGTGGATGAGGAGCGTACATTGCTCGGCCTGCTCGGGCTGGTGGCCGCACACATCAACCAAGGTTTTGATGACGTGGTCGAAGGTGTTATGGTCGTCGTTGTACACGATGAGGTCGCGCACGTCAATCGTCTCTTCCAGAAGCAGTACGTCCTCGTCGTACTCGATATGCGGGTTGCTGTTCATGGCACAAAAATACGGAAAACCGGCCAGAAAACTGGCTGCTACGCCCCTGGCAGCCGGGTATAACAGGCTGAAACCCCGATTCGTTTCCGCCCGCTGAAAAGATTGCGCTAGGCCCCGGTGGCGCCGGCACCGGGGCCCGGCCGACGGCCGGCGGGCACGAAATCTGCCGTAATTTCCCGGCTCCAACCGTTTAGTTATCCGTTTCCGCATGCCCTACTCTCCTACCCGCGCCCGGCAGTTCCGGCCGGCGCTGCTGCTGCTGTTGCTGTTTCCGCTGCTGGCCGGCTGGCCCGCCCAGGCCCAGCAGAAGCAGCTTACCATGGCCGACGCGTTTCTCAACCGCAGCCTGCAACCCGAAAACCTGCGCCAATTCAGCTGGATTCCGGATTCCAAAGACGAATACAGCTACCTGCGCCCCACCACCAACGGCCCCGATGAACTGGTGCGCGGCGCAGTAGGCGCCCCGCTACGGCCGGTGCTCACGCTGGCCGAGTTGAACCAGGCCCTGCAGGCCGCCGGCGCCCCCGCCAGCGCGGCCACCAGCTTCCCAACCATCACTTGGGTTGATGCCAACACGCTGCTCGTCACGCGCCAAAGCAGCGTGTATCGCCTGAACACCGCCACCAAGCAGGCCAGCCGGGCTTTTGGCTACGATGCCGCCGCCGAGAACGTGGAGCTGGACCCGACCCGCACCCGCGCCGCCTACACCAAAGCCCAGAACCTATACGTGTCGCTGGCCGGCCGCGAAAACGAGGCCGTGACCACCGAAACCAACCCCAACGTTTTGAACGGGCAGGCGGCCCACCGCTCGGAGTTCGGCATCACGAAGGGCACCTTCTGGAGCCCCACGGGCCGCCGGTTGGCCTTCTACCGCATGGACCAGACGATGGTAACCGGCTACCCGCTCGTGGACCTGACCAGCACGCCGGCCCGCGAAAAGGTGTTCCGCTACCCCATGGCCGGCGACACCAGCCACCAGGTAACCGTGGGCGTGTACGACCTGAACAGCCGCCGCACGGTGTTTCTGCAGACCGGCGAGCCGCGCGAGCAGTACCTGACCAACCTGAGCTGGAGCCCCGATGAGCAGCGCATTTACCTGGCCGTGCTCAACCGCGACCAGAACCATATGCGCTTCAACGAGTACGATGCCACGACCGGCGCCTTCATCAAGACGCTGTTCGAGGAGAAATCGACCACCGACTTTGTGGAGCCCCTGCACGCGGCGCAGTTCGTGCCCGGCCACCCCGACCAGTTTCTGTGGCGCAGTCAGCGCGACGGTTACGAGCATTTGTATCTGTACAACACCAGCGGCAAGCTGCTGCGCCAGCTCACCAAAGGCCCCTGGCAGGTAACCGACGTGCTGGGCTTCGGCGACAAAAACCGTGAGGTAATCTTCCAGAGCACCGCCGCCAGCCCCCTGCAGCGGCGCATTTACGCCGTGAAGCTCAGCAATGGCGCGGTGCGCGAGCTGACGCCCACGGCCGGCACCCACACAGCCACGCTCAGCCCCACGGGCCGGCAGCTGCTCGATGTGTTCAGCAGCACCAGCACGCCCCGCCTGATTTCGGTGGTGGACGTGGCCGGCGCCAAGGTGCGCCAGACGCTGCTGACGGCCCCCAACCCGCTGGCCGGCTACCAGCTCGGCGAAACCAAAATGGTGACAATCAAGGCCGCCGACGGCACCACCGACCTCTACGGCCGCCTCATCACGCCGCCCAATTTCGACCCGGCCAAAAAGTACCCCGTAGTAGTGTATCTCTACGGCGGCCCCCACGTGCAGCTCGTGACCGACTCGTGGCTCGGCGGCGCCAACCTCTGGATGGAGCTGATGGCCCAGAAGGGCTACGTAATGTTTACCATCGATTCGCGGGGCTCGGGCAACCGCGGTTCGGCCTTCGAGCGGGCCACGTTCCGCCAGCTGGGCACGGTGGAAATGCAGGACCAGCTGCGGGGCGTGGAGTATCTGAAGAGCCTGCCCTTCGTGGACCAGAGCCGTTTGGGCGTGCACGGCTGGAGCTTCGGCGGGTTTATGACGACCACGCTCATGACCCGCAGCCCCGGCACGTTTAAGGTGGGCGTGGGCGGCGGCCCGGTTATCGACTGGCGCATGTACGAAATCATGTACACCGAGCGCTACATGGATACGCCCCAGCAGAACCCCGAGGGCTACAAAACAGCCAACCTGCTCAACTACGTAGATAAGCTGCAGGGCAAGCTACTGCTCATCCACGGCACCGTCGACGACGTAGTGGTGTGGCAGCACAGCCTCAACTACCTCAAGGCCGCCGTCGATAAGGGCGTGCAGCTCGACTACTTCGTGTACCCCGGCCACCCGCACAACGTCGGCGGCAAAGACCGCGTCCACCTCTACCAGAAGATTACCGATTACTTCGACGACCACCTGTAGGTCCGCCCGCTGCCTCTTACCCGTTACGCTCCTTCGCTATGCCCGTCCCGTCCGCCGACTTCAAGCGCGCCCTCAAACAGCTCTCCGAGAAGGAAAAGGAAGCCCTGCTGCTGCGGGCGGCCCGCCGCGACGCCGAGCTGTACGACACGCTCTGCTTCGAGCTGCTGCCCGACGTGGATGCGGCCACGGTGTACGAGCAGGCCTCCGACCAGATTCATGAGCTGTTTGCGGTGGGCGCCACCGGCCGGCTGCTCAACCGCAGCCTCACCAAGGCGCTGAGCAAAACGGTGAAGGAGGTGGCCCGCGCCCGCCGCATCACCAAGGACAAGCGGCTGGAAATCGACCTGAACCTGTACGCGCTGCGCCACATCTTCGAGAACTACACGGGCCAGTTCGAGAGCCCCTACGCGGGCTTTTTCACGGCCACGGCCCGGCTGGCGGCCCGCACCACCCAGCTGGTCCAGAAAAACCTGCACGAAGACCTCTGGCTCGAATACAAGGCCGACCTCGACGATTTCCTGACCCAGCTGCACGCCCGCAGTAAAAGCCGCAGCCTCAAGTTCGAGCTGCCCCGCGAACTGGAATTGCCGGACTAACGAATTTCTTGCGAAGAAATAGCCGCCTTATGTTTCGACCTTACGCCTTACTCCCCGCCTGGCTTGTGCTGGGAGCCCTGGCTGCCTGCTCGCCCGATGGGGGCCCCACCCGTCCTGCCGCCGCCACTTCACCAGCAGCCAGCGCCGCTCCCGACACGGCTGCCCTGCGACGGGCGAGGCAACAGTTTCGGGTCCACTACAACGCCCCCGTCGACCTCGATAGCAGCGCGTTTTATTGTGTGCCCGTTTCGGTGCTGCCGCTGGAAGCGGGGGGCCGGGATAAGCTGTTATCCAGCAGCTCATACGATGGATACGGAAGTAGCTCGGGCAACATTATCGGCACTTGTTACAATGTCCTGTTCTTCGAGAAGGAAACCGGCCGGCAGCGGCCCTTACTTCCGCATAGCCGCTTCGTACTAGCGGAAATACACGATGCCAACGAGCCTGACTCCCCCTGGCCCTACCTGTTCTATACTATTATCAAGGCTGATACTAACCGCGACGGGGAGCAGAACCCGAACGACGCCAGCTGCCTGTTCGTCTCCGACCGCGCCGGCCGGCAATTGCACCAGCTCACGCCTGATAGCACCCAACTCGGCAGCCGTTACATCATTCCCAAAACCAGCGTACTGCTGGTGGAAGTGCGTCCTGATACCGACCACAACGGCCAGTTCAACAACGCCGACGTGCCCTATTGGCTGCGCTTCGACTTGCGAAACCTGGGCCAGCCGCCCGCCCGGCACCCCAATGACAGCCTCAGCAACGAGATGCAGCAGCAGATGTTGCTCCGCCAGATTCGCTCAAAATAGACCTGTTTAGAAACAGCAAAAGGCCCCGCAACGATTGTTGCGGGGCCTTTTTATGGCTACAACCTAAGCCCTGGGCCTAAGCTCAAAGCACCAGATTACTTCTTGGCAATCACGTTGAAATCGAGCGTGAACTCGTCCATGATGGCCTTGTCGCCGATGCTTTCGAAGAACGACTTGGAGCCGTACTTGATGTCGAACTTGGTGCGGTCGATGGTGGCTACGCCGGTGGCCGAGGCCAGGCCGCCCTTCACGCCGGTTTTGGCCGGGAAGCTGATGCGCTGGGTGATGCCCTTGATGGTGAGGTCGCCGGTAACGGTGGAGTTGTTGCCCTTGGCGTCGCCGCGCAGGGGCGTGATGCTGGTGATGGTGAAGGTGGAAGTGGCGTTCTTATCGATGCTGAAGAAGTCGTCGGAACGCAGGTGGCCCACCAGCTTGGCGTTGGAATCGGCGTCCTTCAAATCCTCCACTTTCAGCGAGGTCATGTCGACCACGAATTTGCCGCCCACAATCTGGTTGCCGCGCACGGCGATGCTGCCGTCCTGGAACTGCATGGTGCCGTTGTGGGCGCCGGTTACTTTTTTACCGATCCAGCCCAACGTGCTCAGCTGGGGCTGCAGCTTGTAGCTGGCGGCGGCGGTTTGGGTGGCGGCGGCTTTGGCTTTTTTCTGGGCCGAGGCCGGGGCGGCAGCCAGCAACGAGGCGGCCAGCAGGGCGGGCAGGAAGAACTTGTTCATGATGAAAAATGATGGTGGTGAAAAGAGGAAATGTGCAGTTAAGATGTGGCCGCTAGTCGCGGATTTTGTCGAGTAGGGTGCTGAGCTGGGCGGCTTCGGCGGGCGCGAGGTTCTGTACCCCCAGCCGCTGGTCGGCCATGGCGGCATCGAGCTGCACCAGCAGCGCCAGCCCGGCCTCGCTGATGCGGATATCGACGGCGCGGCGGTTGCCGGGGCACACCCGGCGCGTTACCAGCTCCTTGGCTTCGAGCTTATCGACGATGCGCGAGGCGTTGCTGGTTTTGTCGAGCATGCGCTCAATGAGCAGGTTGACGGTAGCGGGCTTGGGGTGCTGGCCGCGCAGAATCCGCAGGATGTTGAACTGCGGCAGCGTGAGGCCGAACTGCTTGAAAAAGGCGCTTTGCTGCTGCTGCAGCCAGTTAGCCGTAAAAATCAGGTTGATGTAGGCCTTCTGAAAGTCGTCGCGGAAGGCGGCTTGTTTGATTTCGTCCTCAATCTTCATGGGCAGCAGGGAAAAGCGGAACTGGCCGCAAATATATGTACATACATTTAATATTCCGCACCGGTTCCGCGCCGGCGTGGCGGCTGCCCGGCAACAACCGCGCCGCCCGGCCCAACGCGGCGGCCCGAATGCCGTAAGCACCTGCATTCTCCGCCTAACCTTTATTCCCGAATCCATGAAAAAAATATTCTGCGCCCTGCTGCTGAGCCTGGCCGCCGCCCCTGCCCTGCACGCCCAAACCAAGCCCGCCACCCAGGTAGCCGGCCCCGTCGAAACCTCGCCTACCGACCGCTTTATGCTGCAAAACGGCGAAGTGGTGCTGGTGAAGGGCAAGCGCCCCACGCCGCTCACCAAAAACGTGCTGCTGAGCAACGGCACCAAAATCAACTATAAAAGCGGCATTGTGGAGCTGCCCGGCGGCAAAATCACGACCCTTAAAGAGGGCGACTACGTGCGGCCCAACGGCGATATTGTGTTCGGCTCGCCGGCCAGCGCCGCCCAGGCCCGCGGCGACAACTCGGTGCCCGCCACCGCCGAGTTCAACACCTACGTCGACCCGCGTCCGGCCCCCGGCAACGCCGCCGCCATGGAAACCCGCCTGAACGAGATGAACGACAAAATCGGCCTCATGGCGCAGAAAATCGGCCTGCTCAACCAGAAAATCAGCCTGCTCAGCACCGGCGGCAAGTCGGCCGACACTTCAACTTTGGATAGCCAGATTCAGGCCATTGATGGGAAGCTGAAGTAAGCTGTAAGAACTGGAGGCCGGGTTGAAATTGCCTGTCATCCTGAGCTTGCGAAGGACCTATACAGAAGACATTACCTAAGATTGCCTTCTGTATAGGTCCTTCGCAAGCTCAGGATGACAGGCGTTTTCTGACTTCCCTCAGTTCCCCGGCCCCTCAACCAACAACCCGTTTTCTTCCCGCACCATGCCAAACGGCTCGTCGCGGACCACCCAGAAACCGTCGAGGTCGCACACGTCGGCCAGGGCGCTGATTTGCAGGGCCGACCAGATGCCGAGCGAGGTTTCGACCATGCAGCCGAGCATGGTTTGCAGGCCTTGGGCGCGGGTTTCGCGCAGGATGCGCAGGCCGTTGAGGTAGCCGCCGGCCTTCATCAGTTTCATGTTCACGCCATCGAACTGCCGGGCAATGTCGGCGAAGTCGGCCTCGTCGGTCACCGATTCGTCGGCGAAAACGGGGCAGCCAAGCTGGCCTTTGAGGGCGCGGTAGTCGGCAGCACAGGCGGCGGGCAGCGGCTGTTCGAGCAGGCGCACCTGCAGGCCGGGCAGGCGCCGGATTTGCTCCCAGCTCTGGCGCAGGCTGTCGGCGTCGGGCCAGGCCTCGTTGCCGTCGATGATGAGCGGGTGGCCGGGCAGCAGGCGCGTCACTTCGCGCAGCAAATCCAGTCCTCCTTCGCGGTTCACCTTTATTTTCAGCAGCGGAAAGCGGCTTAAATCCTGCTCGCGCACGAAATCGGCCACGGCACCCGGCGCCATAATGGGCAGCGTGGCGGCCGTGGGTACCGGGCCGGGGCGGGCCGGCACGCCCAGTAGCTCGGGCACCGCAAGGCCCCGCCGGGCGGCCTCGCGGTGCACAAACGCCGATTCGAGGGCGAAGCGCAGGGCGGCGGCGGGCTGGTGCTGGTTCAGGAAATCGGTTAGCTCGGCCAGGGTTTCGCACTGGCCCAGGCCAGCCACTTGCAGCTGAGCAAACTCCTGCTGCAGGCGCTCGGGCGTTTCGTGGTAGCGGATGTTGGGGGCCGCCTCGCCGCGGCCGCTGTAGCCGTGGCCGCTTACTTCGAGCAACATATTGGTTTTGCTGTCGGAGGCGTTGCGGGCAATTTTCCAGGTGAAGCGCAACGGCAGTTGCAGGGGCGTGAGCGTCCAGGTGAGCATGGGGCGGGGCGGCCGGATGGTGGGCAAGCCGCGGCCGAAGCTACGGGTTCGGCCGCGTTTCTTTGGCCGGGCCGCCTATATTTGTCGGAAGTGGCTTTTGCAGCCTCTGCAAGTTCCGCGCTTCATCCCTCCTCCCACCAAACCGGCGGGCGCGCGCCCCGCGTCTGCACTTCTGCATGAAACTATCCCGACTCACGCTGCTGGTCCTCGTCCTGTCCGTGCTGGCCGCCGGCCTCACGGTGCTGGCCAGCCGCACCCCGGCCCTGCTCGACCCCACAGTGGCACTGGCCGCCCGCTGGCTCTTCCTGGCCGCCCTCACCTGGATGGCCTGGCAGCGCCGCTCGCTCACGTTCTGGATTGTCATCAGCATGTTTGTGGGGGCCGAAATCGGCAACGACTTCCCGGCCATGGCCGTGAACCTGAAGGTGCTCAGTGACGTGTTCCTGCGCCTCGTAAAAACCATTATTGCGCCGCTGGTATTCGCCACGCTCGTGGTAGGCATTGCCGGCCACGCCGACCTCAAGCAGGTGGGCCGCATGGGCATCAAGGCCCTGGTGTACTTCGAAGTCGTGACGACCTTCGCCCTGTTCATCGGCCTGGCCGCCATCAACCTGACCAAGGCCGGCGCCGGCATCGACCGCACCGGCATTGCCGCCGATATGGAGGAACTGCAGACCGTGGAGCAAACCACCAGCGACATTATTCTGCACATTTTCCCCGAAAACATTGCCAAGTCGGTGGCCAACGGCGAGGTGCTGCAAGTGGTGGTGTTTGCCATTATTTTCGCCATCGGTCTGGCCATGGTGCACCAGCGCCACCGCCAGCCCCTGCTCACGGTTACCGAGAGCCTGTCGGAGGTGATGTTCAAGTTCACCAACGTGGTGATGTATTTCGCGCCCATCGGGGTGGGTGGCGCCATTGCCTACACGGTGGGCAAAATGGGCTTCGGACCGTTGTTTAATGCGTTTCAGCTCTTACTGACCCTGTATGCGGCGCTGGTGGTGTTCGTGCTGGTGGTGCTGCTGCCGGTGGCCCTCATTGCCCGCCTGCCCGTGATGCGCATCGTGAAAGCCATTGCCGAGCCGGTGAGTATTGCCTTCGCCACTACCTCGTCGGAGGCCGCCCTGCCGCGGGCCATGGAGGCCATGGAAGGCGTGGGCGTACCGCGCCGCATTGTGGCCTTCGTGATGCCGACGGGCTACTCGTTCAACCTCGACGGCACCACGCTCTACCTCTCGCTGGCAGCCGTGTTCGTGGCCCAGGCGGCGGGCGTCGATTTGAGCTGGGGCCAGCAGCTGGTGATGGTGTTCACGCTCATGCTCACCAGCAAGGGCGTGGCCGGCGTGCCCCGCGCCTCGCTCGTGATTCTGCTGGCCACGGTGGCCTCGTTCAACCTGCCCGCCTGGCCGGTGTTCATCATTCTGGGTATTGATGCGCTCATGGACATGGCCCGCACGGCCGTGAACGTGGCCGGTAACTGCCTGGCCTCGGCCGTAGTGGCCCGCTGGGAAGGCGAGTTCATCGACAACTACGTGGCCCCCGACCCGGTTGACGACCTAGCCGAAGCCGACAGCGCGCTGGTGCAGCACGGCCACTAGGGTTAGCTGTTAGCTGTTAGCTGTTAGCTGTTAGCTGTTAGCTGTTAGCTGATTGTACGTTATTCGGGCAAGTTTGCCAAAAAAGTCCCGCTGGTTTTGCACCGGCGGGACTTTTTTTTGTGCAAAAGGCAGAAGCTTTCCGGCTATCGGCAGGAAGTGCTATTTTTTGTTTTTGGAGTGAAAATTCCGGGTTTTATTTCGCCGGACTGCTGCAGTCAATTCCCTGGCTTTCCCCGTATTTTTGCATTTCTATCTGACTAGCAGCTTTCTGACTACTTCGCATATGCAGCAATTATACCGCGCCACCTGTATCCTGCTCCTGGGCGGCCTGAGCCTGGGCAGCTGTAAATCGACGGAGAAGGCCGTGTTCCGTACTATCCGCTCGAACAACTCGGTAGCGCTGGGCACGCTGCCCAAGCTCGAACCCGTAGTGGATGCCGGCCCGCTCACGACCAACTCGGAAGACGGCTACCCCGAAGACCCGGGCAAAGTGTTCCGGCAGGAGCTTTCCTATCATCTGGCCGAATCGGCCGCCACGGGCCTCGATGTGGGCCTCGACAGCGTGCAATACGGCTACGCCAAGCTCCAGATTACGCAGGCCCAGCAGCAGCGCACGGGCCGGGTTCTGCAGGCTTTCCAGCTCCTGACGCTGATGACGCCCAGCCTGCTGGGCATCCCGCTGGAGTGGTACCGCACCGATTTGCAGGCCGAAGTGCAGATTATCGACGCCCGCGGCGAGGTTATCGGCACCTACACCGGCCGGGGCCGTAGCAAGGTGCGCGTAGCCATGTACCACGGCTACGGCCAGGGCCACGGCCACGCCGCCCGCCTCGCCGACGTGCAAAGCCTGCGCCTGGCCCTCGACCAGATCCGGCCCCAGCTGGAAGAAGCCGCCGACACGCTGCGCCAGCAGCTGCTCAGCACCGGCCCCGTGCAGGAGGTCATCGGCGTGTCGTCGGTTGAGTAGCGGCGGGGTGATGAGGTGAGGAGAAAAAGGCTGTCATCCTGAGCGGAGCGAAGGACCTTCTTACGGCAGCACAAAAGCAACAACGATTCGTGCTGCCGTAAGAAGGTCCTTCGCTCCGCTCAGGATGACAGCCGTTTCTCATCACTCCTTCCCCCACCACCCCAAGCCCTATAACCTAAAATAACTCCTTTGCAACGGCCCGCGGGTGGAGATAAAGGTTACCTTTGTTTCCCGTTATGCCAGACCGAAATTCCACTTCCGCGGCTGCAACGGCCAAGTACATTTTCGTAACGGGCGGCGTTACGTCGTCATTGGGTAAGGGCATCATCTCGGCCTCGCTGGCCAAGCTGCTGCAGGCCCGGGGTTTTCGGGTCACCATCCAGAAGTTCGACCCCTACATCAACATCGACCCCGGCACACTCAACCCCTACGAGCACGGCGAATGCTACGTGACCGACGACGGGGCCGAAACCGACCTCGACCTGGGCCACTACGAGCGGTTCCTGAACGTGCCCACCTCGCAGGCCAACAACGTCACGACGGGCCGCATCTACGACCACGTGATTACCAAGGAGCGCGAGGGCGCCTACCTGGGCAAAACCGTGCAGGTCGTGCCCCACATCACCGACGAAATCAAGCGGCGCATGCTGCTGCTGGGCCAGACGGGCCAGTTCGACGTGGTGATTACCGAAATCGGAGGCTCGATTGGCGACATTGAAAGCCTGCCCTTCGTCGAGTCGGTGCGGCAGCTGCGCTGGGAGCTGCCCGAGAGCAGCTCGCTCGTGATTCACCTCACGCTGCTGCCCTACCTCAAGGCGGCCGGCGAGCTTAAAACCAAGCCCACCCAGCACTCGGTGCGCGATTTGCGCAGCGCCGGTTTGCAGCCCGATATTCTGGTGTGCCGCTCCGAATACCCGATTCCGGCCGATATGCGCCGCAAAATCGCGCTCTTCTGCAACGTCAACATCAATTCGGTTATCGAAAGCCTCGACGCCGACAGCATCTACTCGGTGCCGCTGCTCATGCTCAAAGAGCACCTCGATGAGCGCGTTATCAAGAAGCTCAACCTGAAAGGCGGCGCCGCCCAGCCCGACCTGGAGCTGTGGAAGGACTTTCTGGGCCGGCTGAAAAACCCGACCGAGGAAGTGACGATTGCGCTGGTGGGCAAGTACGTGGAGCTGCCCGACGCCTACAAATCCATCATCGAGGCCTTCATTCATGCCGGCGCTCAGAACGAGTGCAAGGTGACGGTGCGCAGCATCCAGAGCGACCACCTGACGGCCGACAACGTGGCCCAGCAGCTGGCCGGCGTGCACGGCGTACTGGTGGCGCCCGGTTTTGGCGAGCGGGGTTTCGAGGGCAAGATTGCCGCCGTGCAGTACGTGCGCGAAAACGGCATCCCCTTCTTTGGCATCTGTTTGGGCATGCAGGTAGCGGTGGTGGAGTTTGCGCGCAACGTGCTGGGGCTGAAGCAGGCCTCTTCGACGGAAATGGACGCGCAGACGCCCGACCCCGTAATTGCCATGATGGAGGAGCAGAAAACCATCACCCAGAAAGGCGGCACCATGCGCCTGGGGGCCTACGACTGCGAATTGCGCCGGGGCTCGAAAGCGGCCAAAGCCTACGGCCGCAACCACATCAGTGAGCGGCACCGCCACCGCTACGAGTTCAACAACGATTACCTGGAGCGCTTCGAGGCCGCCGGCATGCAGGCCTCCGGCCGCAACCCCGAAACCGGCCTCGTGGAAGTTGTGGAGTTGCCTAACCACCCGTGGTTTGTGGCCGGCCAGTTCCACCCCGAGCTGAAAAGCACCGTGCTGAGCCCCCACCCGCTGTTTGTGCGCTTCGTGAAAGCGGCCATCCAGTACCGCAAGGGGCTGTAGGGGCCGGGTAATACCTGTCATCCTGAGCTTGCGAAGGACCTATACAGAAGCCATTACCTAAGATTGCCTTCTGTATAGGTCCTTCGCAAGCTCAGGATGATAGCACCTTTGCCCAGCCTTCACACCCCAAATTTCTGCCGCCGAAAAATATTCGGCGCGTAAGTCCGACCTTTGCGGCCGGGTGGCTGGCTTCGGCGGGCGCCCGGCTCTTTATTTTCCGTTGGAAGCGCCTTTGGCGCGGCTCCGCACACCTTTCAGTAAATGGACAGAAATTCAGCAATTGGCCTGTTTTTGATGGCGGCCTTGCTTCTGATTTACCTTCAGTTCGCGCCCAAGCCCGAGCCCGCCGCCGTCGAGCTGGCCAAAACCACCAAGTCGGCTGCTGCGGGCACCGACTCGGCCCGCGCTGCTACGGCCCCGGCCGCGCCCGACTCGGCGCAGCTGGCCAAACAGCTGGGCGCGTTTGCCGCCGTGGCCCAGGGCGAGGCCCAGACCACCGAGCTGAAAAACGAGTTGCTCACCGTTACCTTCTCCTCGAAGGGCGGCCAGCCCCAGGCCGTGCGCCTGCACAAGTACAAAACCTTCGGCGGCCAGCCGCTCGATATTTTTGATGCCCAGAGCGCCCAAATGGATTTGCGCTTCCGCACCATTGGCGGGCAGCAGGTGAAACTCTCCGACCTCTACTTCCGGGCTGAGCCCCAGGGCAGCGGCGGCGTGCGCTTCGTGGCCGACGTGGCCGGCGGGCAGATTGAGCAGACCTACACCCTAGTTCCCGGCTCGTACGAGGTGGGCTACCAGCTGCGCTTTAATGGCCTGAACCAGACCCTGGCCCAGGAGCCGCTCACGTTCACGTTCGTGGATAACGTGCGCCAGACCGAGCAGGACCGCACCCAGAACCGCCACCACACCACCATCAACCGCTACCTCGTGTCGGGCGACCACACGGCGCTGGCCGAAACCAGCGAGAATCCCGAGGAAATCAAGGTAGAGGAGCCGCTGAAATGGGCAGCCCACAAGCACGACTTCTTCATTGCCGGCATCATTGCCGACCACGAGTTTACCTCGGGTCAGCTGAACTCGACGGTGGACAAGAACGATTCGACCTACATCAAGACACTGAGCAGCACGCTCAAAATTCCGGTGACGGATGTGCAGCAGGGCAAGGCCAATTTCCGGTTCTTCTTCGGCCCCAACTCGTTCAACCTGCTCAAGGAAGTGGCGCCCGATTTCGACCGCAACGTGTACCTGGGCTGGGGCTTGTTCCGCTGGGTGAACCGCTTCGTGGTGCTGCCGGTGTTCCACTTTTTGCAGCAGTACATCAGCTCCTATGGCATAATCATCGTGCTGCTGGTGGTGCTTATCAAGCTGGTTACCTGGCCCTTGACGTACAAAACCTACGAGAGCCAGGCCAAGATGAAGGTGCTCAAGCCGGAAATCGACGCCATCAAGGAGAAGTACCCCGATGACCAGATGAAGCAGCAGCAGGAGACGATGAAGCTCAACCAGAGCGTCGGCGTGAATCCGCTCAGCGGCTGCGTGCCGACGCTGCTCACGCTGCCGATTCTGTTTGCCATGTTCCAGTTCTTCCCCAACGCCATCGAGCTGCGGCAGGAACCGTTTTTGTGGGCCCGCGACCTAAGCACCTACGACAGCCCCATTATCCTGCCCTTCGCCCTGCCGTTCATGGGCAGCCACATCAGCCTGTTCACGGTGCTGATGACGCTCTCGACGCTGGCCATGACCTACCAGACGAACCAGAACAACCCCTCGGCCATGCAGGGCCCGATGAAGTTCTACAGCTACCTGATGCCGCTGATTTTCTTCTTCGTGCTCAACAGCTTCGCCGCCGGCCTGACCTGGTACTACCTGGTTTCCAACATCGTAACCATTGGCCAGATGGCTCTGACCCGCAGCTTCATCGACGACGACAAGGTGCGGGCCAAGCTCGAAGCCAACAAGGTGAAGAACAAGGACAAGAAGCCCAGCGGCTTCTCGGCCCGCCTGGCCGACGCCATGAAGGCCGCCCAGGAGCGCGACGCCCAGACCAAAACCGGTGGCAAAAAAGTGGCCGCCAGCAACGACACTGACGCCGACGAGGCCGAGCCCGGCACCGGCGCCGACGACGTGACCAGCCCCAAAAAGCCGCGCAAAACCCGCCGCTCGTAAGCTTTCCGACTTGCTGGATTAACCAAAAAGCCCCGCGCCTCCCAGAGCCGCGGGGCTTTTTGGTGGCAACTGGCCCGAACTTTGGCAAGAGCGTCTGGCCAGGGCGAATTGTTATCTTGACCCGCTTTTCCTTTCTGCTACCCACTGCTTCTCCCCTGCCCCATGCGCGTTTTCCTGCTTCCCCTCCTGACGTTGCTGCTGAGCCTGCCCGCGCTGCCCGCCTGCAAAGCCAACCGCCCCGCTGCTACCGCGCCAACCGCCACCGATAACCGGCAGCCCCAACAAGAGGAGCCGGTGCTGTCATTCGGCCGCACCGAGTGTTTCGGCACCTGCCCCGACTACACCGCCCGCTTTTTTGCCGATGGCCGGGTGGAGTACGAGGGCCGCAAGCATGCGCCCGTGGAAGGCAACCGCACCGTAAAAATCGATCCGGCCATAGTGCAGCAGTTACTGCGCGAGGCCGACCAGATTGGCTTCTACCAAATGCGCGAGGTATACTCCAGCGGCGCCGTCGATTTACCCTCCACCATTCTGCGCATCACCACCGCCAAAGGCAGCAAGAGCGTGCGCGTGGATGATGGCGGCCCCGAAAGCCTCCGGAAGCTATTCGACCGCCTCGACCAGGAAGTAAGAAAGGCCGTGGGCACCGCGGCCGACCGGTAGAGTCTGTTGAAAGTCAAAGCCCGCCTGTCATCCTGAGCGCAGCGAAGGATCTTATCCAGAAGCTATTACTTGATATTAGCTTCTGGATAAGATCCTTCGCTGCGCTCAGGATGACAGGCGGGCTTTGACTTTTTACTTTTTCTCCTTGCCTTCAGAAGGCCTAGCCTTTGCGGGCGGCGTCGTAGCGGCTGCTTACTTCGGGCCAGTTGACAACGCTCCAGAAGTCTTTGATGTAGTCGGGGCGCTTGTTTTGGTGCTTGAGGTAGTAGGCGTGCTCCCACACATCAATGCCCAGCACGGGCATGCCGCGCTGAATGCCGGGCAGGTCCATGAGCGGGTTGTCCTGGTTGGGGGTTGAAGTGACCATGAGCTTGCCGGTTTTCTTGTCGACCATGAGCCAGGCCCAGCCGGAGCCGAAGCGCGAGCCGGCCGCCTTGGTGAACTCCTCGCTGAACTTGTCGAACGAGCCGAAGTCCTTATCGATGGCGGTTTTGAGGTTGCCGGTAGGCTGGCCGCCGCCTTTGGGGGCCATAATCTGCCAGAAGAACGAGTGGTTCCAGTGGCCGCCGGCGTTGTTGCGCACGGCCTCGCTTTGCTTGCTCATCGAGGCCAGCAGCTCGGCCAGGCTCATTTTCTCGGCCGGCGTGCCGGTTACGGCGGCGTTCAGCTTGCTCACGTAACCCTTGTGGTGGGCGTCGTGGTGGATTTCCATCGTGCGGGCGTCGATGTGGGGCTCCAGGGCGTTGAAGGCGTAGGGCAGTGGCGGCAGGGTGAAAGGGCCGTCGGCAATGGGCGTCGCGCGGGCTTCGCGCAGCAGCTTTTCGTCGTGGGCGGCGGCCAGCACGACGGGGCTTACCAGGGCGCCGAGGGCGGTGAGCAGGCCGGTTTTGAGGAAATCACGCTTGAGCATAAGGCAGTTTGTTTTTCTGGGTTTGCTGGTGGTTTTCGGGGTATACGACTCGTTCTGAAGCAGCAGCCCGCCGCAGATACGGGGCGGAAAACCCTGCTCAGAAACGAGTTTCGCGGCCCGAATCCTGAACCAATATACCACTCCTAAACCGCAACGACCGCGCCGGGTTCGGTTTTGGCCGTAGTTTTACGTTGTCGGGCACGGTTTTGGGAGCGGCCCGCGTTCTTGCTTTTCCGGCCATTTCCCGGCCTCTCTCCCTGTTCCAGCCCTATGACTACTGCCATTGCCCGCCTGCCGCTGCCCTCCGTTCGTTTCCTGACTTTACTGCTGGTGCTGCTGGGCCTGGCGCACCTCGGCCAGGCCCAGGTGCAGCTGCGCGGCGTGGTGCGTGACCGGGAAACGCAGGAAGTGCTGCCCTTCGCCAGCATTGCCGTGCTGGGCACCACCAACGGCACCACCACCAACCTGGAGGGCGAATTTACGCTCGTAGTAAAAGAGTTGCCGGCCCAACTGCTGGTGTCGGAGCTGGGCCACATCCGCGACACGGTGCGCGTGAGTTCGGGGGCCGAGGCGCTGACGATTACGCTGGCCTCGGCGGCCGTGGCGCTGCCCGAGGTGAAGGTGGCCAGCTTCCCGTTCCAGCTCGTCGACCGGGCCTTCCGCAACCTGCAGAGCAACTACCGCCGCACCTACTACGGCCGCGCTTTCTACCGCCAGATTACGCGCATCGACGACGAGCCCACCGAGCTGCAGGAAGTGGTGTGGAACGTGAAGTCGAACCCGGCCCGCATCGAGGGCACCACGCTGGCCCAGGGCCGCTACGCCGGCGTGCAGGCGCCCATCAGCCTGAGCAACTTCTCGGTGTACACCCGCCGCTACGGCCTGTTTGACATCCGGCAGGACAGCACCACGTCGCTGGCTCTGTTCAGCCCCAACGTAGAGAAGAATTACCTGCTCGAACTTAAAGGCATTCTGGGCGAAGACTCGACCGGCGGCGTGGCCGAAATCAGCTTTGAAACCCGGCCCGAAATCAAGTACCAGGCCCAGGGCACCGTCTGGATTGATCTGGAAACCAACCAGGTAGTGCGCTACCGGGTGGTGCAGCCCAGCTTTACGGGCAGCACCAACAACCCGCGCCAGAAGTTCACCAACGCCAAGCTCACCATCGAAATGGCCTTCAAGCCCGGCGGAGCGGCCGGCGTGGCCCCGCTGGAGCTGATGAAAATGGACCTGACCACCGACCTGACTGAGCCCGGCAAGGACCCGCTGGCCATCAAGGTGACCTCGTTCACGTATTTCTACAACCAGAGCACCACCAACCCGCGCCTGCCCTACGCCCAGGCCAGCCTCACCGACCGCGACCTGGACGCCATCCGGGCCAAACCCTACGACCCCGAGTTCTGGGCCAACAACCCCGTGGTGAAGCGCACGCCCGCCGAGGATGAAGTAGTAGCCGCCTTCGAGAAAAAGGGCGCGTTCGGCTCGATGGTGAAGAAAGGGCGGAAGTAGATATTAGGATTTAGGGACTTAGGTCTTAGAACCGTTCTGTCATCCTGACGAAGGAAGGACCTTATTACGTAGGCAGAAGTCGTTGCTACGGCTGCTCCTGCGTGATAAGGTCCTTCCTTCGTCAGGATGACAGAACAGTTCTAAGACCTAACACCTAAGTCCCTAACACCTAACCGCCTCATAAACTAAAATACAGCACCACCGCCAGCAGCACCAGGCCGGCCGTAAAGGCGCAGCCCAGGCCGATGCCCAGGAATTTGAACAGGCGCACGTCGCCGTTGGAGTGGTAGGCACGGCGGGGCTCGGGAGTTTCTGGCATGGGCAAGTAACCGGCCCGCGCGGAAAATGTGAGGTCGGGCGGCGGGAAATTTACCGGCCTACGGGCGCATAGCGTAAATTGGCGCCTTAACCCCTGCCGCCGTGCTCCGATTTCTGCCGCTTCCGCTGCTGCTTCTGCTGCTCATTACCCCGCCCGCCACGGCCCAGCGCCGCGCCGCTGCCCGCCCCGCCCAACCCACCGCCCCGGCCACCCGGCCCGCCGTACCACTGAACCAGCCGGTGCCCTTTGCGGGGCAGTTGGCCAGCTCGCGCTGGGTTGATTCGGTGATGGCCACGCTCACGCCCGACCAGCGGGTGGCCCAGCTGTTCATGGTGGCCGCCTACTCCAACCGCACCCGCGCCGATGAGGATTCGGTGTCGGCGCTGATTCAGAAGTACGGCATCGGGGGGCTGATTTTCTTCCAGGGCGGGCCCGTGCGCCAGAGCCGGCTGCTGAACCGCTACCAGGCCCAGGCCCGGGTGCCGCTGCTGGTGGCCATGGATGCCGAATGGGGCGTAGGTATGCGGCTGGATAGCGTGGTGCGCTTTCCGTTCCAGATGAGTTTGGGCGGCCTGCAGGATAATGGCCCCATCTACCAGATGGGCCGGCAGGTGGCCGCGCAGTTCAAGCGCCTGGGCATGCACGTCAATTTCGCGCCCGTCGTCGACGTCAACAACAACGCCCAAAACCCGGTCATCGGCTTCCGGAGCTGGGGCGAAAACCGCGAGAATGTCACCGAAAAGAGCCTGCAGTACATGCAGGGCATGCAGGACGCGGGCGTGCTGGCCGTAGCCAAGCACTTCCCCGGCCACGGCGACACCGACGTGGACTCGCACCTGGCCCTGCCCCTGCTGCGCGTGGACCGGCAGCGGCTCGATACGCTGGAGCTGTTTCCGTTCCGGAAGCTGATGCAGAAGGGCCTGGGCGGCATGATGGTAGCCCACCTCAACATCCCGGCCCTCGACACCACCGGCGTACCCTCCACCCTTTCCAGGCCGATTATTGAGGGGCTGCTGCGCCAGAAAATGGGCTTCGAGGGCATCATCTTCACCGATGCCATGAACATGAAGGGCGTGACCAGCAAGTACCCCGCCGGCGAGGCCGACGTGCGCGCCCTGCTGGCCGGTAACGACATTCTGGAGTTCAGCGAGAATATTCCGCTGGCGCTGCGCATGGTACGCGAGGCCATCAACAAGGGGCAGATTTCGCAGGCCGAAATCGACCGCCGCTGCCGCAAGGTGCTGGCCCTGAAACAGTGGTCGGGCCTGGACCGCTACCGGCCCATCGAGCTAAAGAACCTGATTGCCGACCTCAACACGCCCCACGACCAGTACCTGAGCCGGCAGCTGTCGGAGCTAAGCGTAACCGTGCTGCGCAACCAGGAAAAGCTGCTGCCGCTGCAGCGCCTCGACACGCTGCGGCTGGCCACGCTCACGCTCGGCACCACCGATACCACGTATTTCCAGCGCCGGGTGGCCGATTACGCGCCGGTGCGCCACTTCTGGCTGCCCGCCGCGCCCTCGCTCGATGAGCTGATGAAGATGCGCGAAACGCTAAAAGCCTACAACCTAGTGCTGGTGGGCGTCAACAACCTGGGCCGCCAGCCCGCCACCGGTTTCGGCGTAACGCCCGAAATGAACGTGCTGCTGCGCGAGCTGGGCGGCAAGGGTCAGCAGCTGGTGGTGAGCGTATTCGGCACGGCCTACGCCGTGGAGCGGTTGCGTGATGTGAGCCGGGCCGGGGCCGTGGTGCTGGCTTACCAGGAAAGCCAGAACGCCCAGGAAGTGGCCGCCGAAACTATTTTCGGCGGCGTTTCGGCCCGCGGCAAGCTGCCCGTTACCGTTTCGCGCACCTACGGCTACGGGGCCGGGCTGGCCACCACGGGCGGCACGCGGCTGCGTTACAGCTTCCCCGAGGCCGTGGGCATGAGCAACGATTTAGAGAGCCGGGTTGACTCGGTGATGAACGGGGCGCTGGCGGCCGGGGCCTTCCCCGGCGGCGAGGTGCTGATTGCCCGCCGCGGCACGGTGGTGCTGCGCAAAAGCTACGGCGCCCTCACCTACGGCCCCACCGCCCGCCCGGTCCGCAACGACGACCTCTACGATTTGGCCTCGCTCACGAAGGTAAGCGCCGCGCTGCCGGCCCTGATGAAGCTCCAGGACGAAGGCAAATTCTCGCCCGACATGACGCTGGGCCAGCTGTTCCCGGAGTTCAGAGCCACCAACAAGCAGGACCTCAAGCTGCGCGACGTGCTCACCCACCAAGCCCGCCTCAAGGCCTGGATTCCGTTCTGGAAAGACTACACCAAGCCTCGCGGCCTGTTTAACAGCCTCTTCGGCAAGAGCCCGGCCGCCAGCCAAGTTTCGCTTACTGAGCCCGCCGAAATGAGCCGCCGCTACTTCCGGTCCGATTCGTCGGCCCGGTTCCCATTGCCGGCCGGCCCCGGCCTGTGGGCCCGCCAGGACTTCCCGGCGCTGATTACCCAGGCCATTGCCGAGTCGCCGCTCAACGAGAAGCCCGGCTACGTGTACTCCGATTTGTCGTTCATTATGTACCCGCGCTTCGTGCAGGCGGCCTCCGGCAAGCCGCTCGACCAATTTGTGCGCGACGAGCTGTACCGGCCGCTGGGCGCCACCACGCTGGGCTTTAACCCTACCCGGCGCTTCCCGCTCAGCCGCATCGCGCCCACCGAGTACGACTCGCTCTTCCGCCACGGCCAGCTGCACGGCACGGTACACGACGAAGGCGCGGCGCTGCTCGGGGGTGTTTCGGGCCACGCGGGCCTGTTCGGTTCGGCCAACGATTTGGCCAAGCTCGTGCAGCTCTACGCCTGGAACGGGCGCTATGGCGGCCAGCAGCTCATCAAGGCCGAAACGCTGGCCGAGTACACCCGCTGCCAGTTCTGCCCCGACAACCGCCGGGCCCTGGGCTTCGACCGGCCCGCCGCCAACCCGGCCCTGAACTCGGCCAAAAGCGCCTCGCCGGCCAGCTACGGCCACACCGGCTTCACGGGCACCCTGTTCTGGGTCGAGCCCAGGGAAGAGCTGATTTGCATCGTGCTCACCAACCGCGTGAACCCCACGCGCCGCAACAACAAGATTTCCTCGATGAATGTGCGCACCAACGTGCTGCAGGTGGCCCTGGAAAGCATCCGGCAGAAGTCGGCGGTGGAAACGACGGTGGAGGAGTAATTCTTTGTAGCTTTCACGCAGTGTCTCGGGGTGGGTGACGCAGGGTAGCGCAGTGTCGTTCTTACATTCTACATCTATGCAGGAGAATGACGTTTCTTTCGAGGTAAGAAAGGCCGCTTTCAAGGTGCATTCGGCTCTGGGGCCGGGTCTGCTGGAATCGGTGTATGAGGTGGCGCTGGCGCATGAATTGCGCCAAGTGGGGCTGCTGGTACAAACGCAGTTGGCGTTGCCGATGGTGTATGCCGGCGTGCAGATGGAAGCAGGCTTTCGGCTTGATTTAGTAGTTGAGGGCAAGGTTATCGTCGAAATCAAATCGGTAGAAACCCTGCAGGAAGTCCACTTCAAACAGCTGCTAACGTATCTTAAGCTTTCCGGCCTGAAGCTCGGCCAGCTCATTAACTTCAACGTCGCCCACCTCAAAGACCACATGCACCGATTGGTAAACGGCCTGTAAGAACGGCACTGCGAGACACCGCGTCACCCACCCCGAGACACTGCGTGAAAGCTAAAGGAACGATACGATGGTAGGACCCATGATGCACCAGCCCCTGCGCATTGCCGGGCTGCTCGAACACGCCGAAAAGTGGCACGCCGACACTGAGATTGTGAGCCGGCTGGCCGAGGGCGGCCTGCACCGCTACACCTACGCCGGGCTGGGCCGCCGGAGCCAGCAGCTGGCCAACGTGCTGGGCCGCCTCGGCATTCAGCCCGGCGACCGGGTGGGTACGCTGGCCTGGAACAACCACCGGCATCTGGAGCTGTACTACGCCGTGTCGGGCCTGGGCGCGGTGTGTCACACCATCAACCCGCGCCTGTTTGCCGGCCAGCTCACCTATATCATCGGCCACGCCCAGGACCAAGCCATTTTCTTCGACCTGACCTTTTTGCCGCTGGCCGAAAAGCTGGCGCCCGGCTGCCCCGGCGTGCGCGCCTGGGTGCTGATGACGGGCCGGGCCCACATGCCCGAAACCACCACGCTGCCCGATTTGCGCTGCTACGAAGACCTGCTCGACGCCGAATCGGATGAGTTTGCGTGGCCGGAGTTCGATGAGAATACGGCTTCCTCGCTCTGCTACACTTCGGGCACTACCGCTGAGCCCAAAGGCGTGCTGTACTCCCACCGTTCCACGCTGCTGCACACCTTCGCCGCTGGCCTGCCCGACTGCTTCAATTGCTCGGCCCGCGACGTGATTTTGCCCGTCGTGCCCATGTTCCACGTCAATGCCTGGGGCATTCCGTATCTCGCCCCCATGTTAGGCTGCAAGCTGGTGCTGCCCGGCCCGGGGCTGGATGCGGCCAGCCTTTACGAGCTGTTCGAGCAGGAAGGCGTGACGTTTTCGGCCGGTGTGCCTACCATCTGGCTGGGGCTGCTGGCCTTTATGCGCGACAAGGAATTGCAGTTCAGTACGCTGCGCAAGATGATTGTGGGCGGCGCGGCCTGCCCGCCGGCGCTACTAAAGGCCTTTGGCGACGAGCTGAATGTGGAAATCCGCCACGCCTGGGGCATGACCGAAACCTCGCCCCTCGGCACCGTGAGCACCCTCAAGCCCCAGCAGCTGGGCCTGAGCGCCGCCGAGCAAGCGGAGTTGCTGGCCAAGCAGGGCCGCGTGATTTACGGGGTGGATATGAAGATTGTGGACGACGCCGGCCAGGAGCTGCCCCACGACGGCGTGGCCTTCGGCGACCTGCTGGTGCGCGGCGCCTGGGTGGTAGCCGACTACTTCGGCACCGACGAGCCCGGCCAGCTCACGCCCGACGGCTGGTTCAGCACCGGCGACGTGGCCACCATCGATGCGGCCGGCTTCATGCAGATAACCGACCGCAGCAAGGACGTGATAAAGTCGGGCGGCGAGTGGATTTCGAGCATCGCGCTGGAAAACCTGGCCGTGGGCCACCCCGCCGTGGCCGAAGCCGCCGTGATTGGCCGCCCCCACCCCAAATGGAGCGAGCGGCCGCTGCTGGTGGTCGTGCGCCGGCCCGGTATGGCAGTTTCAGCCGAGGAGCTGCTGGCGTTCTACGAAGGCAAAGTGGCCAAGTGGTGGGTGCCCGAGGCCGTGGAATTCGTGGACGAGCTGCCCCACACGGCCACTGGCAAAATCCGCAAAACCCAGTTGCGCGAGGATTTCGCGGGGTATTCGTTTGGGGAATGAGTTGACAGACGGTTTCTATCAACTCATTCCCTAAATCATACCTTGATGATAACGCCTTTGCGGTACATCAGCCACAGCACGCCAAACCAGATGAGCACACACACCAGCGCCCCGGCCAGCGAGGCGTTGACGGGGCTGAAATAGGGCGTGAAGAATGTGTTGTAGAGCCAGGTTTTGAGCGACACGTTGGCGGCTGTGACCTTGATAGCGCCCAGCGTTTTGGCCACGATGCCTGAGAGGAAAAACACGGTAATGGCATTCACGCCGTACACCTGGCCCACGGTCGTCCACCAGCCGCGGTGGCCCTGCACGTCGCAGAGCCAGTAGAGCAGCGCCAGCGCGGCCGTGGCCAGCCCGCCGGTGTAGAGCACGTAAGAGCTGGTCCAGAGGCTTTTGTTGATGGGAAACCACGCATTCCAGATGAGTCCCGCCACGATAAGGCCGGTGGCGGCCACAAACAGTTGGGCCACCCGCACAGCCGGCTCCAGCTCGCGGCGGCGCAGCAGCTGGCCCGTCAGCATCCCGAGCAGGCCGGTGGCAATGGCCGGCAGCGTGCCCAGCAGGCCCTCGGGGTCCCAGGTGCGGCTTTGCTTCCAGAGGTGCGCTTCGCTGAACACCGCCCGGTCGAGCCAGGCGCCGAGGTTGGTTTCGGGCTGAAGGTTGGCCGGGCCGAAACCGGGCACCGGCACGAGCTGCAGCAGCCCGTTGTAGCCCACCAGCAACAGCACCAGCAGCCCGAGTTGCTGGCGGCGGCTGGTTTTCAGGAACAGGATTCCGCAGGCCAGAAACACCCACGAAATGCGCGCCAGCACCCCCGGAATGCGCACCGTGGCCAATTCGAACTTCGGGTAGAGCGCCATCAGCAGCCCCAGCCCGAACAGCACGGCTGCCCGCCGCAGCACCCGCAGCATGGCCGCGCCGTGGGTGGCCGACTGCTGCCGGGCCGCACTCAGGGCATAGCTGATGCTGACGCCCACGATGAACAGGAAAAACGGGAAAATCAGATCGGTGGGCGTGCAGCCGTGCCATTTGGCATGCTCCAGCGGGGCGTAGATGTGGCCCCAGTCGCCGGGGTTGTTCACCAGAATCATGGCTGCCACCGTGAGGCCCCGGAACACGTCGAGGCTGATGAGGCGGGCCGGCTGTGAGGCCTCGGCCAGCGGCTGGGCGCCAGTGGTTTCGAGAGCAGCCTGGGTGGTGGCAGTTGTCATGGTGAACAGAGAAAAGACCAGCGGCCGGCGGCGGCTGATACCGGGCGCGGCCTGCCGTAGCCCGCCGGCCGGGTAGCCGCTGGCCGGGCAGCCGAACAATATACTTTGGCTAAACCTAGTCCTTTTTCAACTTTATCAGCATATTCGTACCCTTACAGGCCGCTCGGACCGCTTTATCCGGGCCTTTTATATCCAGTACATCAGCCTGCTTTAGCCGGTGGCGGCGCTATTTTCCCACCTCTCTTCTCCCTTCACCATGCAGAAACTCTACTGGCTGGCCCCCGCGCTGGGGGCCGCGCTGGCCCTGGCACCGCAGGCGGTTCGGGCTCAAACCCCGGCGCAACGCACCGTCACGGGCGTCGTGACGGCCGCCCTCGACCGCTCGCCACTGCCCGGCGTAACAGTGCTCGTAAAGGGAACCACCATTGGCGCCACCACCGACGTGGAAGGCCGCTTCTCGGTAGCGGCGCCCGTTGGCAGCACGCTCTCGTTCAGCTTTATCGGCTACACCACGCAGGAGCGGGCCGTGGAGGCCGGCGAAGGGCCTATCAGCATTGCCCTCAAGGAGAACACCACGGCCCTCAACGATGTGGTGATTACCGGCTACAACATTGCCCAGGACCGGCGCGACATCGTGACGGCGGTGCAGGAGGTGAAGGCCAAGGACATCATCGACTCGCGCCAGACCAACATCGTGAACGCGCTGCAGGGCAAGGTGGCGGGCGTCAACATCACCTCCTCGGGCGGCTCGCCGGGCGAGGGCACGGCCATCGTCATCCGGGGCGGCACCTCGCTCGACGGCGACAACCAGCCGCTGTTCATCATCGACGGGATGATTATGGACAACTCGTCGTTTCAGGAGAGCACGGCGCCGGGCGGGGGCTCGCAGTTCAACGGCCTGCTGGGCCGCTCGGTGGGCACGCCCAACCGCGCCGGCGACCTCAACCCCGAAGATATTGCCAGCATGACGGTGCTGAAAGGCCCGGCCGCCGCCGCCCTCTACGGCCTGCGCGCCGCCAACGGGGCTGTGGTTATCACCACCAAAAAAGGCACCGCCGGCCGCACCACCATCAGCTACCGCACGCAGTTTTCGGTGGATGAGGTGAACCGGCTGCCCAAAACCCAGGACCAGTACCAGCAGGGCTCGGGCGGCGTGTTCGATGCCACTACCCGCAACTCGTGGGGGCCACGCTTTACGCCGGGCCAGCCGCGGTACGACAACGTGGAGAACTTCTTTGAGAAGGGCTACGCCTTCCAGAACTTCCTGAATATGTCGGGCGGCACCGAGAAGGCCACGTTTTTCGTATCGGCCTCGCGGCTCGACCAGAGCGGTGTGACGCCCGAAAACAAGTACGATAAAACCACGGTGCGCCTGTCGGGCACGGCCCAGCTCTCACCCAAGTTTGATGTTTCGGCGTCGGCCCAGTACCTGAACTCGGGCGGGCGGCGCACCCTGCAGGGGCCGGGCCTGTATGGCTCGACGGGCGGCTTTCTGCTGAGCTTGCTGAACTGGCCCGGCAACGACGACGCCCGCAACTACCTGAATGCCGACGGCACCCGCCGCCGCCTGCTGCCGCCCAACAACGGCACCGACGCCGACGCCGACAACCCCTACTGGTCGGCCCGCTTCAACCCCCAAACCGACCGCACCAACCGCTTTTTGGGCAACACCCAGCTCAACTTCAAGGTGCTGCCCTTCCTGACGCTGAGCCACAACATCGGCACCGACGTAGCCAGCACGCACTCGACTTCGGTGCGGGCGGTGGGCACTTCGCAGGTGGGCAACCAGAACGGCGGCATTGCCGAAACCGTGGACCTGAACCGGCTGATTACGGCTACCACCCTGGCCTCGTTCCGGCACACGTTCAGCGAAAACCTGCGCGGCTCGCTGGTGCTGGGCAACACCATTGAGCACAGCCGCGACGAAGCGGTGGACTACACAGGCCTGATTTTTCAGAACCCGGACTTTATCAGCATCAATAACACCGTGAACCGGGGCGCGCTGCAACGCGTGGCCATGCGGCGGCTGATTGGCAACTTTGCCCAGCTCAGCGCCACGTTCCTCGACCAGGTGACAGTGGAATTGCAGGGCCGCTACGACCGCTCCTCAACGCTGCCGCGGCCTGATGAGGGCAAGATTTTCGGTAAGGGATTCGGCTACGGCTCGGCGGCGCTGGGCTACGAGTTTACCCGCACGCTGGGCCTGGAGCAGAACAACATCCTCAACTACGGCAAGCTGCGGGCCTCGGTGGCCCAGGTGGGCCGCGACACGGGCCCCTACCGGGTGCAGTCGCCGCTGACGACCAACACCTACATCGGGGGCGGCTCGCGCAACGACTTCTTCGGTTCCAACCCCCTGCTCAAGCCCGAGCAGACCCGTTCCTACGAGGCCGGCATCAACCTGCAGTTCCTTAAAAACCGGCTGGGTCTCGATTTCAACTACTACTTCTCGCGCACCAGCGACCAGCTGATTGCCCCGCGCGTAAGCCAGGCCACGGGCTTTATTCTGCAGTACATCAACGGCGGCGTGGTGACCAACGAAGGCCAGGAAATCACGCTCAACGGCTCGCCCATCCGCTCGGCCTCGGGCTTCAACTGGGATATTCTGGCCAACTTCTACCACAACACCAACAAAACCGAGTCGCTGCCCTTCCCGCTGACGGTGGTGTTCCAGTCGGATGCCTTTATTACCAACGTGCACCAGGGCGGCGCCTTTCTGGGGCGGCCGATTACGGGCATTGCGGCCTACGACTTCCAGCGCGTAACCAACCCCAACAGCCCCGATTACGGGAAGCTGCTCATCAACCCCACTACCGGCTACCCCATTCCGGGCACCACCTTCACCTACGTGGGCAACCGGGCCCCGCGCTTTACCACCCAGTTCACCAACACGTTCAGCTACAAGGGCCTGGGGCTGAGCTTCCTGCTTGACTTCCGGGTGGGCGGTAAAGTGGTGAACGGTAACGACCTCTACAGCACCACCACCGGCACCGGGCCCCGCACGGCCGAACGCTACAAGGAAGTGGTGTTTGATGGCGTGGTGACCAACGCCGACGGCAGCTACTCGCCCAACACCCGCCCCGCCGAGCTAACCCAGGGCTACTACCAGAACATTCTGGGTGCTGTGGGCACGCCCTACATTGAGGATGCCTCCTGGACGCGCCTGCGCTACGCCACGCTCAGCTACGCGCTGCCGGCCGCGCTGCTCGAGCGCACCGGCGTCATCAAGGGGCTGGAGCTGAACGTAACCGGCCGCAACCTGCTGCTGCTCACCAAGTACAGCGGTGCCGACCCCGAAACGGCAGCTTCCGGCTCGGGCGTGCGCGGCGGCGGCTCCAACGGCTTCGACTACGGCAACGTGCCCGCCACCCGCGGCGTGGACATGGGCCTGCGCGTGACATTTTAATCTTGATCTGTTAGCTGTTAGCCGTTAGCTTTTCCGTGGAATGTTCCCGCAGAAGCCCGGCCAGCAGTTAAAGCTAACAGCTAATAGCCATCAGCTAACCGCTACTAATTTGCTTAAACCGATGAAAAAGTATCTTCTGTTTCTGGGGCTACTTGTGGGTGGCGCCGGGGCGTTGAGTTCGTGCGAGAGTTTCCTCGACGTGAACGACAACCCCAACAACCCCTCCGATACTACGCCCAACTTCCTGCTGCCCAACATCATCAGCAACGGCATTCAAACGCAGATGTTCACCAGTCTGCGCACGCCCTACATCGAGCAGTACATTGTGAGCCGCACCGTGAACAGCGGCGGCAACGACCAGTACCGCTTCACCAACGCTCAGAGCACCAACACGTTCAACTACTCCTACTTCCAGTCGGGCGGCAACATTCCGCCCATGATAAAGGCGGCCGAGGCCGAGGGCTCGGCGTACTACGTGGGCGCGGGCAAGATTATGCAGGCCCTGATTCTGGCCCACCTCACCGACATGATGGGCGACGTGCCCTACTCGGAGGCCTACCAGGGCGGGGCCAACTTCAAGCCCAAGTACGATTCGCAGGAGCAGCTCTACGCCACCATCAACCAGCTGCTTGATGAGGGTATTGTGGAGATGAACAAGCCCGCGAGCGAAAACAAGCGCGCTTTCTACAGCAGTTCACCCAGCGAGAGTGGCGACATTCTGTATAAGGGAGACAAGGATAAGTGGGTGCGGCTGGCCTACTCGCTCAAGGCCCGGCAGCTCAACCACCTCACCAAAAAGGCCAGCTACGACCCCAACGCCGTGCTAGCCCTGGTAGACAAGAGCTTTACGAGCACCGCCGACGATGCCCAGCTACAGTTCCAGACGGCCGTGGCTCCGTTGGTGAACACTACCAACATCTTCGGTACCACCCGCGCCAACTTTGGCTCCGCCACGTTCTCGAACAACTTCATCGACTACCTCGACGGCACCACCTTCCCGGGCGTAACCGACCCGCGCTTCGGCATTATGGCGCCCACTACCAGCACCGGGGCAGCTCCCGGCGCGGGCACGCCGGCCGGCACCAACCTCACGCCGGGCAGCACCATCACCGATTTTTACGCCAGCTGGTACGCCCGCGACCTGGGCTACTTCGAGGTGATTACCTACCACGAGCTCAAGTTCATTGAGGCCGAAGCCGCCTTCAAGGCCGGCAACAAGGCCCGGGCCCTGATGGCCTACAAGGAGGGAATCCGGGCGCACATGACCAAAATTGGGGTAGGCGGCACCTTTGCCGCGCCAGCCGTGACGTTCCCCACTATCACGCCGGCCCAGATTACGGCTTACCTGAACAGCGCCGCCGTGGCCCAGACGCCCGAGCAGCTGGCCTCGTCTGCCAACCCCGCTGTGCCCCGCGCCATCATGGAGCAGAAGTACATTGCCCTATTCCTCAATCCCGAGTCGTGGACTGATATGCGGCGCTACGATTTCAACTCCGACGTGTACGTGAACTTCCAGTATCCCACCGGCAACAGCGTAAACCCGGTTCTGTCGGCCAACCCCGACCCCAAGCTGCGCTTCCCGCGCCGCCTGCTGCCGGGCGCCACCGAAACCCTGTACAACCCCGAGGAAGTGGCCCGCCAGTTTGCCGAAGCCGGCGCCACCACCAACGACGAGTACATCGGCAAGCCCCTGTGGTTCGACCGGCCCTAAGGTCAGCGGTCCGCTAACTGTCCGGGCCGGGCTTTTCCGGATAACCGGCCCTCCCCTATTTTCTCCTCGCTATTTTCCCTGCTGATATGAACCCTACATCCTTGTTTTCCCGCCCGGTCCGGCTGCTGCCGCTGGCGGCGGTGCTGCTGCTGAGCAGCTGCGAGAAGGAGCTGGATACGTACTATTCCGAAGTCGGGGCCCAGCTGCCCACCTTCACGGCCAACGCCCTGGGCACGGCCTCCAAGTACGCCACGGGCGAGGTAGTGCAGTTCGAGCTGCGCTTCGCGCCCCAGAGTGCCCCGCTGAAGGAAATCCGGCTGTACCAGAAAGTGGAGCCCGGCCGCGACTCGACGCTGGTGCGCACTATTCCGTATTCGGCGGCCTTCTCGCGCATCCGCCAGAGCGATACGCTGGTGGTGAACTACACGGTTCCGGCCGGCGCCAACAAAGCCAACGTGAAGGTGGACGCCGTGCTGGTGAGCGACAATGGCCAGACCAAGGACCGCAGCTTCAGCTTCCGGCTGGCCGAAGCCACGCCTACCATCAGCCTGAAAGCCTCCAGCAACGTAACGCTGCCCGTGGGGGCTGCCCCAGCTCCCGGCGACGTGGTGCGCTTTCCGGTGCTGCTCAACGAGGGCGGCATCAACGCGGCTTCTTCCCTCACGGCCGCTGGCACGCTCTACAGTAATATCGACAGCCTGATTACCTACGTGCAGGTGGGCACGGCGGCCGAGCGGCGCTTTGCCCGCCAACGCGTGCCGGTAGCCGGTACCCAAAGCGGGGCCGCCACCACCGTAAACGTGGATGTGGCCCTACCAGCCGGTAGCGCGGGCCAGCCCGTTGTATTTCGTTTTGAGGCCAAGAGCCGCTTTCAGGACCGCAACCCGCCGCTGGCGGCCAGCTTCCGGTCGGCCTCGGCCACGGCTCCGGCCATTACGCCAGTGGCCGCTACGCCCCTGGCGGCGGCCCGCACCGCCACGCTTAGCTACACTGGCACCACCGGCGGCGACCTGGCGGCCTTCGACCTGACGACTTTCGCCCCGGTGGCTGCCGCGGAGCCTGTAACAGCCAAAGACGTAGCCATTACCAGTACAGCCGGCAACGCCGTGCGCCTGCAGGCCCTTAATACCACCAAGTTTGTACGGATAGCCAAGGGCGGCCCAGCCGCTTACGCCGACGCCACGCTCAGCAGCATCCGCCAGCTCTACCAGGCCACGGCCGCCGCCAACCAGGTAGCCCAACTCGACAACGTGGTAGTTGGCGACGTTATCATCGCCCGCCTGCGCGAACTCGACCAGTATGCCATCTTCACCGTCACCGGCATCAACCGCACCTCAACGACCGATGTAGCCCTGACGCTGACTGTAAAGGCCCTGTAGTTAGCTGTTAGCTGTTAGCTGTTAGCTGTAAAACGGAAAAGGCTCCGCACTCAATAGGGTGCAGAGCCTTTTTTCACGTGGAATAACATGATTTCCTGCACAAAAGCTACCAGCTAATAGCTTTCAGCTAACAGTTCAAAATAGCTACCGCCGGCCGCCGAAGATGCGTTCGAAGAAGCCACCGCGCTTTTTGCTTTTGGTTTTCACCTTGACTTTCGTGGGAGCCGGGGCAGTAGGCGCGGGCCGTGCAACCGGTGGGCGTGGGGCTGGGGCAACGGGCGGGACAGCCGGCTGAGGTGCCGGCGGCGTTACGGGCTCGGGAGCCGGCGTGGGCGTGGGTTCGGGCGGGGCCTGAGCCACGATGACCTCGGCAGCGCGGCCGGTGGTGCGCACCCACACGGGGCGGCTTTCGTTGTGCAGGCGGTCGAGAGCGGTGAGGTAGTAGGCGTAGGCCTCGCCGGGGCGGGCCGTGGTGTCGGCGAACACGAGGCCGGTGCCGGGGCGCGGGCGCACGAGGGCCAGCAGGTTGCGTGGGTCGTCGGGGCGGGGCGTTTGCTCGGGCGTGAAGCGGTAGAGGGCGTAGTAGGCGGCCCGGTCACCGTCGGGGGCCGTGGGGGCGGGCTGCCACGTCAGCACGTTGGCGGCGGCGCTGGCCGTGAGGGTCAGGCGCTGGGGTGGTAGCGGCGGCACGGCGTCAATCCAGGGCATGGTGGGCGGCAGGGCCGGGTAGCGGAACTCGTGCTGGCGCAACGAATCGGTGGTGCGCAGCGGGTTGGCCATGAGCGACTTCGAGCTAAAGAACACGCTGCCCTGCAGCTCCGATGGGAACGTGCGGTTCAGGCGCACCTGCCGGGGCAGCTCGCGCGGGTTGCGCCACACGGTGTCGGCCTTGGTGTTTTCGAGCATCCGGTAGGCGCCGTGGCCGATGTACACATGGCGGCCATTGGCGTTGCGGGCCCACCATTCCACCAGCGTGGGGTAGCGGGCCACCGCGAAGCCGGTGCTCCAGTACAGTTGGGGCAGCACGTAATCCACCCAGCCCTGGCGGGTCCATTCCAGCGCGTCGGCGTACAGACCATCGTAGCCCTCGAAGGCGCGGGTGTCGGAGCCGTTGGGGTCGGTGCGCTGGTTGCGCCACACGCCGAAGGGCGAGATGCCGAACTTCACCCAGCGCTTGGTGCTGCGAATGGAGTCATGCAGGTCGCGGATGAGCAGGTTCACGTTCTGGCGGCGCCAGTCGGCCAGCTTTAGGTTGTCGGGGTTGAAGCGGGCGAAGGCGTCCTGGTCCTCAATCACCTTCCGGGCCTCCGGATACGGGTAGAAGTAATCGTCGAAATGCACCCCGTCGATGTCGTAGCGGCGTACCACGTCCATAATCACGCGATTGATGTAGGCGCGCACTTCGGGCAGGCCGGGGTTGTAGAGCAGCTTGCCCGAAAACCGCAGAAACCACTCGGGGTGCTGCCGGAACGGGTGGTTGGGCGCGAGCCGGCGCGTGAGCGTGTCCATGGTAGCCCGGTACGGGTTGAACCAGGCGTGGAACTCCATACCGCGGTTGTGGGCCTCCTCAATCAGGAAGGGCAGCGGGTCGTAGTAGGGCGCGGGGGCCTTGCCCTGGGTGCCGGTCAGCCACTTGCTCCAGGGCTCCAACTGGCTGGCATAGAAGGCATCGGAGGCGGGCCGCACCTGCACAAACACGGCGTTGATGCCCGTGCGCTGGTGGTCGTCCAGAATCCGGCGGTACTCGCGGCGCTGCTGCTCGGGGCTTAGGTTGCGGCTGCTGGGCCAGTCGATGTTCTCCACGGTGGCAATCCACACGCCCCGCAGCTCCCGCTTGGGCGGCACCCCGGCGTCCTGGGCGCGCCCCATTTGGGGCAGGCCGATCAGCAGGCAGCAAATCAACAACAGGGCAAGCGGGAAGCGGGCGGAAGCGGGCAATACGAGCATTGCCGCAAAGCTAGGGGTAAAAAGGCAAGGCATCGTCGCCCTTCGCGTGCGCCTCACCCCCCGGCCCCCTCTCCTTAACAGGAGAGGGGGAGCCACGTCGGCTCGTTTGGTTGATGGCGTGCGTGGCCGTTGAACGCACCCCCTCTCCTGTTGAGGAGAGGGGGCCGGGGGGGTGAGGCGCCACGTCAGAACAACTTATTTAAGCAGCTCGTGTAGCACGGTTTGCATGGCGAACGTGCGGTTGCCGGCCTCCTGAATGATAAGCGAATTGGGCGAATCGAGCACGGCATCCGACACTTCCACGTTGCGGCGCACGGGCAGGCAGTGCAGGAATTTCGCATCGTTGGTGCCAGCCATGTGCTCAGCTGTCAGCATCCAAGAGGGGTCGGTACTCAGCACCTGGCCGTAGTCGTGGTAGCTGCTCCAGTTCTTGGCCTGCACGTAGTCGGCGCCGGCCAGGGCTTTGTGCTGGTCGTACTCGATGCGGGCGCCGCGGGTGAATTTGGGGTCCAACTCGTAGCCCTCGGGGTGGGTGATGACCAAATCAACCCAGTCGATATCGGTGAACCAGTCGCAGAACGAGTTAGGCACGCACTGGGGCAGGGCGCGCACGTGCGGGGCCCAGGTGAGCACCACTTTCACGCGCTCCTGCTGCTTGGTTTCGGCCACCGTCAGCAGGTCGGTGAAGCTTTGCAGCGGGTGCAACGTGGCGCTTTCGAGGCTGATGACGGGCACCGTGGCGTAGGAGAGAATCTTGTTGAAGAACACCTCGCCGTAGTCGGCCTCACGGTCGGTGAGCGTGGGGAAGGTGCGCACGCCCAGCACGTCGCAATACTGGCTCATCACGGCAATGGCCTCCTTGATGTGCTCCTGGGTCGAGCCATCCATCACGGCGCCGTCAGCCGTTTCCAGTGTCCACGAATCGGTGCCGGCGTTGAGCACCCAGGCTTGCGCGCCCAGGTTGTAGGCCGCCTTCACCGAGCTAAGCCGGGTGCGCAAACTGGGGTTGAAGAAGATGAGCCCGACGGTTTTGTTGCGCCCGATGTGCTGGTAGCCGTACGGGTTGGCCTTGATTTCGAGGGCTTGCTGCAACAGGGCTTTATAGTCGCCGGCATCGGCGAAGGAGGTGAAGTTTTTCATGGGGTAATGTGAGAGCTGAGTGAGAATAGGCTGCTGAATCCGAAGTCAAATAATCAACGCCTCAGAATCTTGCAGGTATAAATCAATGAATGCTGAGAATGACACTGCTACAACCTGATACATTCCGCCGCATATAGCATAAACATGGTTATTGAGAATACTTGACTTATCCAGTCGAATAGCAAAGGCCTCAAGATGAATGAAGTAGTCCGAAAACAAAAAAAGGGTTTCTGGCCTATCAAGAGTGGTTAAGGCGTCGCTGTATTTGGGTATTCCGTGCCAGTCGCTAAACTTATTGACAACTGTTTCGAGCTTATCCAAAGAATAGAAAGCGAATAGCTCATTGTCAGTTTCTCCGTCCATCATTCCATTAACCAGTTTGAAGTAGTCGAACATATCTTTCGGAAGTTGTACGCTGTACTTTCTTTCAAAAGCACGGATTTCGGCCCGACTGGCCGGTCGGGCAGCCCTGATATGAGCCTTTTCCCAAGCGGCTTTAAGATGAGAGAGATTCATATTTTCATAGTGTTCAACGACGAGACGTAAATATGCGTCACTACATCGCCCGATATTCCCCCCAGCTCTTGATCTTCAAATCCTTCATTTCCAGCGTGCAGAAGGCCTTGATGAAGGCCTTGGCCAGCCGCGCGTTGGTCAGCAGGCCCACCCCCGAATCCACCGCGGCGCGGCGGATGGTGTAGTCGTTGTCCAGCTCGCCCTTGCTCAGGTTCTTGGGAATGTTGATGACCAGGTCGATTTTCTTCTCCTTCAGATACGTCAGCACGTTGGGCTCCTGCAGCTCGTCGGGCCAGTAGAGCAGGGAGCTGGGCACGTGGTTTTCGGTGAAGAAACGGTGCGTGCCCAGCGTGGCGTACACCTGGTAGCCCTTGCGCACCAACAGCTGGGTGACGGAGAGCAGCGCCACTTTCGACGTGATGGGGCCGCCGCTGATAAGCACCGACTTCTGCGGAATCTGGTAGCCCACGCTCAGCATGGCCTTCAGCAACGCCTCCTCGGCCGTGTCGCCCAGGCAGCCCACTTCGCCCGTGCTGACCATGTCCACGCGCAGCACCGGGTCGGCGCCGGGCAGGCGGGTGAAGGAGAACTGCGGGGCCTTCACGCCCACGAAGGGCAAATCGTACACCCGCTCGCTTTCGTCGCGGGCAACGGGCTTACCCAGCAGCACCTGCGTGGCCTTTTGGATGAGGTTGTTGCCCGATATCTTCGAGACGAAGGGGTAGCTGCGGGCGGCGCGCAAGTTGCACTCGATTACGCTGATGGCGCCGTTCTTCTCCAGAAACTGGATGTTGAACGGGCCGCTGATGGCGTAGCGGCGGGCCACCTGCTCGGCAATGCGTTTGAGCTTGCGGATGGTGCCCACGTACACGCGCTGGGGGGGGTAGTACATGGTCGCGTCGCCCGAGTGCACGCCAGCAAACTCGACGTGCTCACTGATGGCGTAGCTCACGATTTCTCCTTTATCGGCCACCGCGTCGAGCTCGATTTCCTTGGCTTCCTGCATGAACTCGGACACCACCACCGGATATTCGGCGCTTACTTCCACGGCCGTTTGCAGAAACGCTTCCAGCTCGAAGGCGTTGGACACCACGTTCATGGCCGCGCCCGACAGCACGTAGCTCGGGCGGATGAGCACGGGGTAGCCCACGTCGTGCACGAACTGCTCCATGGCCTGCAGCGACGTGAGCTCCTTCCAGCGCGGCTGGGCAATACCCAGCTCGTCCATGATGCGCGAGAACTTGTGGCGGTTCTCGGCCTCATCGATGTGCGCGGCCGTGGTGCCTAAAATAGGCGCTTCGGCTTCTTCGAGGCGCATGGCCAGGTTGTTGGGAATCTGGCCGCCGGTGCTTAGGATAACGCCGCCGGGCTGCTCGAAATCCAGCACGTCCATTACCCGCTCGAAGCTCAGCTCCTCAAAATACAGCCGGTCCGAGACGTCGTAGTCGGTGCTGACAGTTTCGGGGTTGTAGTTGATGAGGATGGTTTTGTAGCCCTCCCCGGCCGCCGTCTGCACAGCCTGCACGCCGCACCAGTCGAACTCGACCGATGAGCCGATGCGGTACACGCCCGAGCCCAGCACCAGGATGGACTGCTCGGTTTCGGGCGCCAAATCGTGTTCGGTGCCGTGGTAGGTGAGGTAGAGGTAGTTGGTCCGGGCCGGAAACTCGGCCGCCAGCGTGTCAATCTGTTTGACAACGGGCAGCACACCCAGGGCCTTGCGGCGGGCCCGCACCCGCAGCTCGTCCGCCTTCACGTCGCCCTCGCCCAGCAGCAGCACGGCTAGCTGCTGGTCGGAGAAACCGGCCTTCTTCACCTCGCGCAGCAGCCTGGTTTCCAGCCCATCAAGCCCGCCGGTGGCGCGGCCGGCGGCCAGCTGCCGGCCCAGCTGGAAAATGGTCAGCAGGCGCTGCAAAAACCAGTGGTCAATGCGCGTGAGCTGGTGCACCTGTTCCAGCGAGTAGCCGGCCTCAAACGCCTGGTTGATGGCAAAGATGCGCTCCTCGTTGGGCTCGCGCAGCAGCTGGTCGATGGCGGCGTTATCCAGCCCTTCCTCGGGGCGGTTGGCCACAAAGCCGCGCTTGCCGGTATCGAGCATGCGCAGGCCTTTCTGGATGGCTTCCTCGAACGTTTTGCCGATGGCCATCACCTCGCCCACGCTCTTCATGGCCGAGCCAATCTGGCGGTTGACGCCCGAGAATTTGCCCAGGTCCCAGCGCGGCAGCTTCACCACCACGTAGTCCAGGGCCGGCTCGAAAAAGGCCGAGGTAGTCTGCGTGACGCTGTTTTTGAGCTCCGAAAGCGAGTAGCCCAGACTCAGCTTGGCCGCCACGAAGGCCAGCGGGTAGCCCGTGGCCTTCGAGGCCAGGGCCGAGGAGCGCGACAGGCGGGCGTTGACCTCAATCACGCGGTAGTCTTCCGAGGCGGGGTCGAGCGCGTACTGGATGTTGCACTCGCCCACAATGCCCAGGTGCCGGATGGTCTGGATGCCGATAGAGCGCAGCTTGTGGTACTCGCGGTTGCTGAGCGTCTGCGAGGGGGCCACCACGATGCTCTCGCCGGTGTGGATGCCGATGGGGTCGAAGTTCTCCATGTTGCAGACCGTGATGCAGTTGTCATACGCATCGCGCACCACCTCGTACTCCACTTCCTTCCAGCCCTTGAGCGACTCCTCCACCAGCACCTGGTCGGACGTGGTGAAGGCCTGTTGCACCACGGCCCGCAGCTCGTCCAGGTTATTGGCAAAGCCGCTGCCCAGCCCGCCCAGCGCAAAGGCGGCCCGCACGATGATGGGAAAGCCGATGGTCTGGCCGGCGGCCAGGGCCTCCTCCAGGGAGGTGCAGGCCACGCTGCGGGCCGAGAGCACGCCAATCTGGTCGAGCTTCTCCTTGAAAATCTCCCGGTCCTCGGTGTCGATGATGGCCTGCACGGGCGTGCCCAGCACCTGCACGCCGTAGCGCTCGAACACACCGGCCCGGTACAGGGCCACGGCGCAGTTCAGGGCCGTCTGGCCGCCAAAAGCCACCAGAATGCCATCGGGCTGCTCTTTCTGGATGACCTGCTCGACGAAGTAGGGCGTCACGGGCAGGAAGTACACGTCGTCGGCCATGCCCTCCGACGTCTGCACGGTGGCAATGTTGGGGTTGATGAGCACGGTGCGGATGCCTTCCTCCTTGAGCGCCTTGAGCGCCTGCGAGCCGGAATAATCGAACTCGCCGGCCTCGCCAATTTTGAGCGCGCCGGAACCGAGGATGAGGACTTTGTTGGGTTTGGTCATTCTAAGGGTTGGGTTCTTTTTGAACGTCTGGAGGAGCAATCAGAATGTCATGTTGAGCGGAGCCGAAGCATCTTCGCTTATTATCTTCCAGCGCTACTCTTATACTCCGCCACCGCCGTCAAAAAGTCATCGAACAGAAACTCCGTATCCTCTGGCCCGCCGGCGGCCTCGGGGTGGAACTGGGTGGAGAAGAACGGCTTGGTTTGGTGCTTGATGCCTTCGCAGGTGCCGTCGTTCAGGTTCTCAAACAGCATCTGCCACTCGGCGGGCAGCGTGGCGGTATCGACCGCGAAGCCGTGGTTTTGGCTGGTGATGTAGCAGCGCTGGGTGCCGGTGAGTTTGACGGGCTGGTTGTGGCTGCGGTGGCCGTACTTGAGCTTGAACGTGTCGCCGCCCGCCGCCAGGCCCATGAGCTGGGAGCCCAGGCAGATGCCGAAAATCGGCTTGTCCTGGGTTAGCGCTTTTCGCAGGTGCCCGATGGTGGCTTCGCATAGCTTGGGGTCGCCGGGACCGTTGCTCAGAAACAGGCCGTCGTAGTCGAGCTGGGTGAAATCGTAGTCCCAGGGCACGCGGATCAGCTCCACGTCGCGCTCCAGGAAGCAGCGGAGGATGTTGGTCTTGGTGCCGCAGTCGACGAGCACGATTTTGTGCTGGCCGTGGCCATAGTGCTGCACCCCGGCCGGACTCACCTGGGCCACCAGGTTGTCAAGGTTGGGGTCGTGCAGGGGCAGGTCCTGCCCGTCGGCCACGATTTTGCCCAGCAGCGCACCGTTTTCGCGCAGCTTCTTGGTCAGCATGCGCGTATCGACGCCGCAGATGCCGGGGATGTTGTACTCCTTCAGCCAGTCGCCCAGGCATTTGGCGGCGTTCCAGTGGCTGTGCTCCTGGGAGTAGTAGTTGACCACCAGCCCGGCCACGTGGATTTTGTCGGACTCGAAAATGCGGGAAATCGATTCGTAGAGCTCCTCGCCAGGCACGCCGTAGTTGCCCACCATGGGAGTAGTCAGCACCAGAATCTGGCCGGCGAAGGACGGGTCGGTCAGGTTTTCGGGGTAGCCCGTCATGGCCGTGCTGAACACCACCTCGCCCGCGGCGGAGGTGAACGCGCCGAAGGACTCGCCCTGGATTTCGGTGCCGTCTTCGAGAACAAGTTTTACTGTTTGGGACATGGCGTGGGGTGTAGAGACGCGTATTCGCGTCTCAATCGTTGCTGACGTTGTTGGTAAACTGGGGTCGTTCGGGTGTGGGCCGTTCAACGACGAGACGCAAGTATGCGTCTCTACACCGTTCTGACTGCAACCGGCACCAGCGCGTACAAGGCCCCAAAAAACCGGTCAACCTCGGCCCGCGTGATGTTGAGCGGCGGCAGTAGTCGGAGCACCGTGGGGTCGGAGGCGTTGCCCACGAAAATGTGGTGCTCGGTGAGCAGCTGGTCGCGGATTTCCTTGATGGGGAAGTTGTACTTGATGCCCACCATTAGGCCCCGGCCGCGGATTTCTTCGGCGCCGGCGTGGGCCAGCAACTCCGTGCGGAGGTAGCCGCCCAGCTCGGTAGCGTGGGTAAGCAGCTTTTCGTTCTCGATGACTTCGAGCACGGCCAGGGCAGCGGCGCAGGCCAGGTGGTTGCCGCCGAAGGTGGTGCCCAGCAGTCCGTAGGAGGCGTTTAACTCGGGCGAAATCAGGATGCCGCCGATGGGAAAGCCGTTGCCCATGCCCTTGGCCACCGAAATAATATCGGGCCGGATGTCGGCGTGCTGGTGGGCAAAGAACTTGCCGCTGCGGCCGTAACCGCTCTGCACCTCATCGGCAATGAGCAGCGCGCCATACTGCCGGCACAGCGCTGCCAAGCCTTGCAGGAATTCATCGGCAGGCATGATGATGCCGCCCACGCCCTGAATCGGCTCGATAATTACGGCGCACACGCCCCCGGCTTGCAGCGTGGCTTCTACCGCCGCCAGGTCGTATTCGAGGAAGCTGACGGCGTGGCCGGCGTTGAATGGCGCCACAATTTTGGGGTTGTCGGTGGCGGCCACCGCGCCGCTGGTACGGCCATGAAACGCGCCTCGAAAGGCCACTACGCGGGTTTTGCCGGTATGGAAGGAAGCCAGCTTCAGCGCATTCTCATTAGCCTCGGCGCCCGAATTGCACAAAAACAGCGCGTAGTCCTCGTAGCCCGATACCTGGCCCAGCTTGCGGGCCAGCTCCGTCTGAATCGGAATCTGCACCGAGTTGGAGTAGAAGCCGATGTGTTGCAGTTGCTCGGTGAGGCGCTGCACGTAGTGCGGGTGGCTGTGGCCGATGGAAATAACGGCGTGGCCACCATAGAAATCCAGGTACTCTTGTCCCTTATCGTCCCAGAGTTTCGCGCCGAGTGCGCGCACGGGCGTGATGTTGACGAGCGGATACACGTTGAAAAGCTCCATGGTTTTTGGGCTATTAACTATTTAAACGAAGCAACCACATTAGTACTGTTACAGCAGTAGCACCACCAGTATTCATTCTCCTGGTCGAGTAATTTTGACTCCTGTCCTGAGCCACAGTGTGGACAAGGTCTTGACATACGCTCGTCATACTCGAAAGCGTAGTATTCGCAACTCGCGCACTGCCAGATGGTAACTTCCCCACCCGCATTGTTTTCTGATATGTACCAGGTAAAGGCATGCTCCTTGCATTTCGGACAAATTTGGAGTGCCATTTACAGCTTGGGTAATTGGTGGAATGCTAGAAATTAACCGCTTTCAAAATCAACCCCGTCGTTTCCGGCAGCCCAAATAGCAGGTTCATATTCTGCACCGCTTGGCCCGACGCGCCTTTCACCAGATTATCAATTGCTGAGGTAATCAGCAGCTGCTTGCCTACCTTCTGCACATGTAGCAGGCACCTATTAGTATTAACCACCTGCTTGAGGTGAATTTCCTTATCCGACACCGTGGTAAACGGCGCGTCGGCGTAAAACTGTTGGTACAGCGCCCGCGCCTCGTCCTGGGTCAACTCCGAGGGCGTGTAAACGCTGGCGAAAATGCCCCGCGCGAAATTGCCCCGGTAGGGAATGAAGTGAATATCCGCGCCCAACTGCGGCTGGAGCTGCGCCAGACTCTCGCCGATTTCGCCGAGGTGCTGGTGCGTGAAGGGCTTGTAGATGGACACGTTGTTGCTGCGCCATGAGAAATGCACCGTTTCTGCCAGCCCCTGCCCCGCCCCCGTGCTGCCCGTAATGGCCGACACGTGCACATCATCCGTGAGCCGGCCGGCCTGGGCCAGCGGCAGCAGCGCCAGCTGAATAGCCGTGGCAAAACAGCCCGGATTGGCAATGCTCTGGGCCTGCTGGATGCGGCTGCGGTTCAGCTCCGGCAATCCGTACACGAACTCGCGACCGGCAAATTCCGCATCGGCCGCCAGGCGGAAATCGTTGCTCAGGTCGATAATGGCGGTGCTTTCGGGCAGCGTGTTTTTCTGAAGCCACGCCTTGGAATTGCCGTGACCCAGGCACAAAAACACCACGTCCTCGTCGCCGGCCAGTTCGGTGGCAAAGCGCAGTTCCGTTTCGCCCACCAAGTCGTCGTGCACCTGGTGCACCGCGTTGCCCGCGTTGGAGGAGCTCACGATGGCGCCTAATTCGGCGTATTCATGATGGAGCAGAATGCGGATTAGTTCGCCAGCCGTGTAGCCCGCGCCGCCCACTATGCCGACTTTAATTTTCATCGTCGAAAGAGGAATGAATCTTCAGCTGGTTGCTGAAAATTTTGATGAAGCCCTGGGCGTCACGGCCGTCCCAGGCGTTATTTTCCTCGCCGTAGGTGGCCACCTTCGACTGCATCATGTCGAACTTCGACTCCACGCCCTGCAGCTCGAAGCGGTAGGGCTGCAAGGTCACGAACACCGTGCCCGACACCCGCGCCTGGCTCGATTCGAGCAGGGCCTCGAAGTCGCGCATCACCGGGTCGAGGTACTGGGCCTCGTGCAGCAGCGTGCCGTACCAATTGGCCACGTAATCCTTGTGCAGCAGCTGCCAGCGGCTGAGCGTGTGCTTTTCGAGCAGGTGATGGGCCTTGATGAGGATGAGCGGCGCGGGCGCCTCAAACCCCACCCGGCCCTTGATGCCCAGAATCGTGTCGCCCACGTGCGTATCGCGGCCGATGGCAAAGGCCGCGCCCAGCTCGTTCAGCTGCTGAATCAGGGCTACCGGCTCCATTTTCTGTCCATTCAAAGCCACGGGCTCACCGCGTTCAAACGTGATTTCCACGCGCTCCGAATCCTGGCGCTGCAACTGCGACGGGTAGGCACTTTCCGGCAGGGCCTCGCGCGAAGTCAGCGTTTCGACGCCGCCCACGCTGGTGCCCCAGATGCCCTTGTTAATAGAGTATTTCGCCTTTTCCCAGCTCATTTCGAAGCCGTGCTGGTTGAGAAAGTCGATTTCGGCCTGCCGCGAAAGTTTAAGGTCGCGGATGGGCGTGATGATTTCAGTGGCCGGCGCAATCACCGAAAAGGCCACATCGAAGCGCACCTGGTCGTTGCCGGCGCCGGTGCTGCCGTGGGCAATGTAGTCGGCCTGATGGGCGCGGGCGTACTCGGCCAGCGCCAGGCTCTGGAACATGCGCTCGGCACTTACGCTCAGCGGATACGTGTCGTTTTTGAGCACGTTCCCGAAAATCAGGTAGCGCAGGCAGTCCCGATAAAAGCGCTGGGTTACGTCGATTACCTCGTGCCGGGAGGAGCCCAGCTCGTAGGCCCGCGCCTCAATGGCGGCCAGCTCGGCAGCGGAAAACCCACCCGAATTCACGATAACCGTGTGCACTTCCAGCCCCAGCTCGCGGGTCAGGTACACCGCACAAAACGAGGTATCGAGGCCGCCGCTGTAGGCTAAAACGACTTTCTTTTTCATGTCTAGTATTGAGTAGTGGGTATTGAGTAGTGAGAGGAATGACGAGTGGGAAAGAACGAGCCGGGCAAACCCTTAAATGAGTTAAGCCACCGCACTTTTTCATACTCACTACTCACGTCTCACTACTCAATACTGAGATGGTTTGCTGGCTGAAACGGTCGTTTAGTTTGTCGTACACCATGCCGGTGCACAGGCACATACGCCGCTCATTTTCCTGCAGAATCGGGTAGTTTTTGCAGCTCGCGCAGCCCTTCCAGAAATCCTCGCTCTGGGTGAGTTCGGGAAACGTAACGGGCCGGTAGCCCAGCTCGGAGTTGATTTTCATCACGGCCGCGCTGGTGGTGATGCCGAAGATTTTGGCCGCTGGATACTTCGTGCGCGACAGCTCGAACACGCGCTCTTTGATGGCGCGCCCCAGGCCCTCCTGTCGCAGCTCCATGTTCACAATCAGCCCGGAATTGACCACGAACTTGGCGTCTTCAAAGGTCTCGATATAGCAGAAACCAGCCAGCGCCCCGTCAAGAAAGGCGATGATGGAATCACCCTTTTCCATCTTCTTAATCAGATAGTTAGGGTCGCGCTTGGCAATGCCCACGCCCCGCTGACGGGCCGATTCGGCATACCAGTGGCACAGGGTTTCGGCGTGCTGCGCATCGGCAGCTTCGGCGACTCGGAGCAACATGTCGGAGGGTCGGTTAGCGGCCCAACAGGGCCGCAGGCGTGGAAACACGAACGTAGGCAGGCAGCGCCGGCTCGCAGAAACAGCGGAGCAGCAGGCGCCGAAAGCAACCGGCCGCCGCGCTTAGGCGGCGGGCTCGGCGGCGGCGAACCGGGAGGGCGGGGCGTTCCGGCACCGGGCCGGAAAAAACACGCGGAAGCTTACACTCGGACCAGGGGGCAGTTGATTCGGGGAATTTCTCGGGGGCGGGCCGATGGGCGGGCCCCGAACCGGCTCTTCGGCGACGAAGAACCCGGCAATACCAGTGCGGCCAGCTTAAGCTGGCATAATTCGCACGACCAGGTTTGGTCGTCGCAGAAGCGCAGGGGTAGAGAGGTGAATCATATGCGAGTGCCGCGGGGCGGCGGGGCTTTCCGGATTTAAAAGTGAGCGAATGCCGGAAAGCGTTGCAAACGTAAATGTTTTTTTTCGGAAACTTTGCCGCGGCAGCCGCAAAAAAAATTCCGCGGGCCCCACTGACTGGCCCTGCCCCGGCGGCCGTCTGCTCATTCTCCCCACAAGCGTGCTATGGCTGAAACCCTGAAAATCTATAAAATCGGCGGCGCCATTCTCGACGAGCCGGCCCAGCTGAGCCGCTTTGTGGCCGCGCTGGCCCAGGTGCCGGGGCCCCGGCTGCTGGTGCACGGCGGCGGCCGCGGGGCCAGCCAGCTTCTCGCCCAATTGGGCCACGAGCCGCAGCTGGTGCAGGGCCGCCGCATCACCGACGCCGCCACGCTCGACATTGTAACGATGTTTTACGCCGGCAAAACCAACAAACAGCTGGTGGCCGGGCTGCAGGCGGCCGGCGTCAACGCGCTCGGCCTCTCGGGGGCCGATGGCAACGCCATCCGGGCCGTGCGCCGGCCGGTGGGCGCCATCAACTACGGCTTTGTGGGCGATTTGCCGGCCGACGCCGTGAACACCGGCCTGCTGGAGCTGCTGCTACGGGCCGGTTTGCTGCCCGTGCTCTGCGCCATCACCCACGACGGCCAGGGCCAGCTGCTCAACACCAACGCCGATACCATTGCCAGCGCCGTGGCCGTGGCGCTGGCCCCGCGGCGGGCCGTAGAGCTGCATTTCTGCTTCGAGAAAGACGGCGTGCTGGCCGATGTGAACGACGATAGTTCGGTGATTGAGCGCCTGACGGCCGCCGACTACGCCCAGCTGAAAGCGGCCGGCGCAGTAGCCGCCGGCATGGTGCCCAAGCTCGATAACGCCTTTGCGGCGCTGAATGCCGGCGTGGCAAGCGTGGTGATTGAAAACGCGCTCCGCCTCCACGAACCCGTAAAAACCGTGCTATGCCGGAGCTAACCCAGCCGCTGAACGAGCCGCTGCTCACCCAGCTCACCGACGACGCCATTCAGCTGCTGATTCAGCTGATTCAGACGCCCTCGTTTTCGCGGCAGGAAGACCAGACGGCCGCCCACCTCGTGCGCTTCCTGACCTTCCACGGAGCCCGGCCCGAGCGCAATGCCCATAACGTGTGGGCCGTGAGCCGGCACTACGACCCGGCCCGGCCCACGGTGCTGCTCAACTCCCACCACGACACCGTGCAGCCCGGCCCCAGCTGGACCGCCGACCCGTTTGGGGCCGTGCTGGCGGGCGACCGGCTGACGGGCCTGGGCAGCAACGACGCCGGGGCCGCGGCCGTGAGCCTGCTGGCTACTTTTCTGTATTTCGAGCAGCACCCGCCCGCCTTCAACCTCACTTGTGCCATCACGGCCGAGGAGGAAATTTCGGGTCCCGACGGCATCCGTCGGCTCCTGCCGCTGCTGCCCGAAATTGTGCTGGGCCTCGTAGGTGAGCCCACCCAGATGGACCTCGCCGTAGCCGAAAAAGGCCTCGTGGTCCTCGACTGCACCGCCCACGGCCGGACAGGACACGCCGCCCGCGACGAGGGCGAAAACGCCCTCTACAAAGCCCTCAACGATATTCAGCGGCTGCGCGAGTTCCAGTTTGAGCGCGTTTCGGAGCTACTCGGGCCGGTGAAGCTGACAGTTACCCAAATTCAGGCCGGCAGCCAGCACAATGTGGTGCCCGACCGTTGCACCTTCGTAGCCGACGTGCGCACCAACGAGCTGTACACCAACCAGGAAGTGGTGGAGCTGGTGCGGGGTCTGCTTGACTCGGAGGTAGTGCCGCGCTCCACTCACCTCAACTCCTCGCGCATCGCTCCGGAGCACCCGCTGGTGCAGCGCGCGCGGGCGCTGGGCCGCCGCCCGTTCGGCTCCGTCACGCTCTCCGACCAGAGCATGATGCCCTTCCCCACCGTCAAAATCGGCCCCGGCGACTCGGCTCGCTCCCACACCCCCGACGAGTATATCCTGCTCAGCGAAATCAGGGCCGGCGTACGGGGCTACGTGGAGTTGCTGAATGGTTTTGAACCAACTGGGTTTTAGCTAGTAGCTGTTAGCGTCGCTCTCAAATCATCCTCAGCAGGCCGTCATACCTCTTTTTTACCTCCGCGCATACCTCCGCGAACCTCTGCGAGAAAACCACCTGAACGGCCCGGCAAAGTATTCAGCCCGAGTCGTATAAACAGCAGCTAATAGCTAGCAGCTGTCAGCTAAAAGCCTAAAAATCAAGTATGAAAATCTGGGACAAAGGCATTGCCGTCGATCAGAAGATTGAACAGTTTACCGTGGGCCGCGACCGGGAGCTGGACCTGTACCTGGCCCCGTTCGATGTGCAGGCCTCGCGGGCCCAGGCCAACATGCTGGCGGCGGCGGGCCTGCTGACGGCGGCCGAAAACGCGCAGCTCCAGCAGGGCCTGGAGGAGCTTCAGCAGCAATTGGACGCCGGCACGTTCGTTATCGAGCCCGAGTACGAGGACGTGCACTCCAAAATTGAAGCCTACCTGACCGAGCAATTCGGCGACGCGGGCAAGAAAATCCACACCGCCCGCTCGCGCAACGACCAGGTGCTCACGGCGCTGCAGCTGTTCATCAAGGACTACTGCCGCCGCACCGCGAGCCTCACGCTGGAGCTGGTGGAGGTGCTGCTGACCAAGGCCGAGGCGCACCAGACCGACCTGATGCCGGGCTACACGCACTTTCAGGCGGCCATGCCCAGCTCATTCGGGCTCTGGTTTTCGGCCTACGCCGAGCATCTGCTGCTCGACCTTTCGCTGTTTGAGGCCGCCTACGCCGTGGCCGACCAGAACCCGCTGGGCTCCGGCGCAGGCTTCGGCTCCTCCTTCCCCATCGACCGGCTGCAAACCACCCGCGAACTGGGCTTTGGCAGCCTGGCCGTGAGCAGCGTGGGGGCGCAGATGCTGCGCGGCAAAACCGAGCGCACGCTTGCCTTCGCCCTGGCTGGTATGGCCGCCACACTGGCCAAAATGGCCTACGACCTGGTGCTTTACAACTCCCAGGATTTGGCCTTCGTGGAGCTGCCGGCCGCCTTTACCACCGGCTCCAGCATCATGCCCCACAAGAAAAACCCCGACGTGTTCGAGCTGATTCGGGGCCGCTGCCAGGTGCTACAGGCGCTGCCCAACACGCTGCTGCTGGCTACCGCCGGCCTGCCCAGCGGCTACCACCGCGACTTCCAGCTGCTCAAGGAAACCTTGTTCGGGCCCATGACGCAGCTGCTCGACATTCTCGACATTGTACTGTTTGCGCTGCCTGAGCTGCGCATCAAGCCCGATTTGCTGAAGCAGACCAAGTACGACGCCGTGTTTTCGGTGGAGAATATCAACCAGCTCATCCAGGCCGGCGTGCCGTTCCGGGAGGCCTACCGGCAGGTGGGCCGGGCCGTGGAAGACGGCTCCTACGAGCCGCACCGCGAATTTCAAACCACCCACCTCGGCAGCGTGCACAACCTGGGGCTGGCCGAAATCCGGGGCAAAGTGGCGCGGTTTCGGGCCGGTAGTCGCCTCGGCGGGGCACAGGCGAGCAGCTAGCGGAGGTTTCCAATCGTTTAGATGTAGCGCGAACTTTGTAGTTCGCGTCGTCCCCGAACCAGCAGGGCTGCCCGAACGGCGCGCGGGCGCGAACTACAAAGTTCGCGTTACTACCAGCCGGTCCCGCAAGTCCTATACTGACCTGAAAACCGGTGTAGCTCACCTGAGCCAAAATTTTACACCTCCTGATAACAAGTCGAATTTCAGCAGCTTATCACTTGCGCCAGGCTGGTGAGTGTTTGCTCACCCTGCGAAAGTGAGCTAACACTTACTGGGTTTCGGAATCATTGCGTAAGTTTGCTCCCGCTAACGGCTGCTGACTCCCACTAGGCACCGATGGCCAATTCCCCGCCCTGATTACCCGGCTGCACTCCCACCCACAGCCGGCCTCTCCGAAAGCCGCGCGGCCCTGCCCCGGCGCTGCCGCCCGCTGGCTTTCGGAACAAACGCAGCCGGCCGATTCGGAATCCCCGAATCGGCCGGCTTCTTTTTGGGGCTTCGGGGAAGCACTTATTTTGCGGCCGCTGCACGTATTTAGGCTTTTGCACCCGTAATTGCGGGTTCAATCACTCCGGGCGCTGGCCCACCCGCTCCGCCCCTGCCTGCCATGACCAACCGCAAACAGCACATTGCCGACGTGGCCCTGCGGCTTTTTGGGGAGCGGGGCTTCGACAACAGCTCTACCCAGCTCATTGCCCGCGAGGCCGGCGTATCGGAAGCCCTTATTTTCAAGCACTTCGGCTCCAAAGATTTGTTGCTGGAATTCGTCATTCGCAGCGGCTACAAGCGAATAATCGAAGCCAACCGCGGCGGCCTCACCGAGCCCGACCCGCTCACGTTCATCCACAGTGTGATTGAGCTGCCGTTCAAGCTGGTGCGCGACGAGCCGCACTTCTGGAAGCTGCAGTACCGCCTGGCCGACTCGGAAATGGCTCGCCAGCAGCACGAGCGGTTTATGCGCCCGCTGCCGGTCCGGCTCCGGCAGGCCTTCGCGCAGCTCGAATACGCCGACGCCGACAAAGAAACGGCCCTGCTACTGCTGCTGGTAGAGGCGCTCTGGAAAACCGAAGCTACCAAAACCGAGGACTACGGCCAGGATATGCCCGGCTTCATCAAAAGCAAATACCAGGCGCAGTAATCGGTAATTACTGTGCTTTTTTGCGGTCGAGCCGGGAGAAAAACTTCAGCAGTATCAGCAGCGGGGCGAGTACCGATAGAAGCAAACCAAGAATTCGGGCAAAACTGTATAAAGTACCGGAGCCTTCTCCTATATGATTTATAGAGCCCATGGCACCGAGAAAAGTCAGCAACAGGCCCAGGGCAAACAGCATAAATAAGCGAACGAAGGAAGGCAGCCATTTCATAGCGGGCAGTGGTTAGATGGATGGAGCCCCAATATACAAAAGAAGCCCTTCCGCAAGTCGGAAGGGCTTCTTTATTGCTGGGTATAAAGCAACTGGCTTACAGATGAATTACTTCGCCGTAAGCGGCGGCGGCAGCTTCCATGATAGCCTCGCTCATGGTGGGGTGCGGATGCACGGCCTTGATGATTTCGTGGCCCGTGGTTTCGAGCTTGCGCGCTACCACCACTTCGGCAATCATTTCGGTTACGTTGGCGCCAATCATGTGGGCGCCCAGCCACTCGCCGTACTTCTTGTCGAAGATGACTTTGACGAAACCGTCCTTCACGCCGGCGGCCGAGGCTTTGCCTGAGGCCGAGAACGGGAACTTGCCCACCAGCACCTCGTAGCCCTGCTCCTTAGCTTCGGCCTCAGTCATGCCCACGGAGGCAATTTCGGGCGAGGCGTAGGTGCAGCCGGGGATGTTCTGGTAGTTGAGCGGCTCGGGGTGGTGGCCGGCGATTTTCTCGACGCAGATAATGCCCTCGGCCGAGGCCACGTGGGCCAGTGCGGGGCCGGGCACGATGTCGCCGATAGCGTAGATGCCGGGCACGTTGGTCTGGTAGAAATCGTCCACCACGAGGCGGCCTTTTTCTACCTTGATGCCCAGCTCTTCGAGGCCCAGGTTTTCGATGTTCGTGACTACGCCGGCGGCACTCAGCACCACGTCGCACTCAATCTGCTGGTCGCCCTTGGCCGTTTTTACGGTTACGTTGCAACCGGCACCGCTGGTGTCGACGGCCGTTACTTCGGCGCTGGTGAGCACCTTGACGCCAATTTTGCGGAACGACTTTTCCATCTGGCGCGACACCTCCTCGTCCTCCACGGGCACGATGCGGGGCAGGTATTCCACCACCGTCACCTCCGAGCCCATCGTGCGGTAGAAGTAGGCAAACTCGACGCCGATGGCGCCCGAACCCACCACCACGAGGCGCTTGGGCAACTCGGGTAGCACCATAGCCTGGCGGTAACCGATGATTTTCTGGCCATCGATGGGCAGCGCCGGCAGCTCGCGCGAACGGGCGCCGGTGGCCAGAATAATGGATTTGGCCTCCACGGTATCCTTGCCGCCGTCGGCCTTGGTGAGCTCGATTTTGCCGGCCGCCAGCAGCTTGCCGGTGCCCATGATGACATCAATCTTATTCTTCTTGAACAGGAAGTTGATGCCCTTGCTCATGCCATCGGCCACGCCCCGGCTGCGCTGAATCACGGCGCCGAAGTCGTAGGCCACGTTCTCGGCGCTCAGGCCGTAGTCGGCGGCGTGGTTGAGGTATTCGAATACCTGGGCGCTCTTGAGCAGGGCTTTGGTGGGAATGCAGCCCCAGTTGAGGCAGATGCCGCCCAGCGACTCGCGCTCAATCACGGCTACTTTCAAGCCCAGCTGCGAGGCCCGGATGGCGGCTACGTAGCCGCCCGGGCCGCTGCCGATAACGACCAGGTCGTATTGCAATGCCATATTGTGTTCGGTTGAGAAGTAAAAGAAGCGCCCGCCGCAGGTAACGCCCACGTCCGGCCGGGCAAAGATAGGCAGGCCGGGGCAGTCGGGCGCGCGGCGCTTGGTACGACTACTGAAAACGGGCGCCCCAAAATTCCGGCCCCGTCTTTGCCCCTTTGGATGCGGCGGCCGTACAAAGGCGCGCCGCCACCTTAGCCGCCCGGCTGAAGTGGCGTTTTACCCACTACACGTTACTTTTTCATGAAAGCACCCTTCCTCTCCCTGCTTGCTGGTACCACGTTGCTGCTGGCCGGCGCCTGCGCCCGCAGCAGCACCGCCGACATCGAACGCCCTTCGGCCCGCGGTACCGCTGCCGAAACAGATGCGGGCGCCAGTGTCCCGTCATCGTCCGGCTCCTCGGCCTACATCGACCCAGCGGCCCGCAAAACGGCCCCCGACCACCGCAAGGACATCAAAGCGGCCGATGCCGCCCTGGAAGCCGAACCCCGCAATGTGGAGGCCCTGCTGATGCGGGCCCGGGCCAAAAGCGAGCTGAAAGACTACAAGGCGGCCATGGTTGATTACAACGCGGCCATTCAGCTGGAGCCCACCAACAGCAACGTGTACTACAACCGCGGCCTGAACCGTCTGGAAACCAAGGATTACAGCGGCGCCATCCTGGACTTCGGCAAGGCCACCAAATACAACCCCCAAGACCGCGACGCGTTCTTCGGCCGGGGCTCGGCCAAGATGCAGATTTACAACTACCGCTCGGCCATTCCCGACTTCACCAAGGCCATTGCCCTCGACCCCAACTACGCCGACGCCTACGAATACCGGGGCATCAGCTACGCGTCCATCAACAAGTTCAAGGAAGCCCGCGTCGACCTCGAAAAAGCCACCCAGCTCAACCCCGCCGCCGAAAAAAGCCTGCGCCGGTATGTGGGCAACAAGGATAAATAGGTGATGGGGTGAGAAAGTAAGGAGGTGAGGAGGTGTTGGGCTGAGGGCGTAAAAGGCCTGTCATTCTGAGCGGAGCGAAGAATCTCGCGGGCCATGGTAACTCTAACGTTAGAAATTACTGTGGCACGCGAGATTCTTCGCTCCGCTCAGAATGACACGCCTTTTACGCCCTTACCCATCACCTCCTCATCCCCTCACCTCCTCCTCACTTATCACCTCATCACCTCCTCCCCTACTTGCCCAGTAACAGCTTAAAGTAGAAACTCGGTTGGCGCAGCCGTTCGCGCAGGTCGAGGTCGAGGAACATGTTGCTGATGGTTTCGGCCAGCGTGGGGTTATTGGCGGCGCGGTTGGCAATGAAGTTGAACAGCCACGGGTAGCCCAGCAGCCGCTGCATGGCCCGGCTCAGGCGCAGCTCCTGCCACAGCCGGTTGTACACGGCTGCATCGTAGCCCTTCAGAAACTCCGGCGAGAAGTCCTGGGCTGCCACGGCCCGGGTGGCCCAGTCGGCGGCGTGGCGGCCCGATACCATGGCGTGACTGATGCCCTCGCCCGAAAACGGGTCGATGAGCGAGCCGGCGTCGCCGAGCAGCAGGTAGTTGCGGCCCGAGAGCGGGCGGCGCTTGGAGCCCAGCGGCAGCCCGAAGCCGCGCACCGGCCCCAGCCGTTCGGCGCTGGCAAACCGGCCCCGGAGGGCCGGGTGGGTGCGCAGGATTTCGTCGAGCCGCTCGCGCAGCTTCACTTTTTTCTTGGCTACGGCTTCTGAGAGCATGCCCACGCCCACGTTGGCCTGGCCGTCGGGCAGCGGGAAAATCCAGAGGTAGCCGGGCAAAAACTCCTTGATAAAGTGCAGTTCGATGAAGTTGTCGGGGTGCAGGCCGGTTACGCCGCGGTAGTAGGCCCGCAGGCCGGCGCAGTGGTGGGCCGGCTCCAGCGCGTGCCCGCCCACCACGCGCGCAAAGTTCGACTGGGCGCCGTTGGCCACCAGCAGCACATCGGCGGTGGCTAGTTCCTGCTTGTCGGGCCCCAGTAGTCGCCAGCGGCCGTCGGGCAGTTGCTCGTGGGCGGCCACGTCGGTGTTTTCGCGGAAGTCGATTTCGGGCCGGCGGCGCACTTCTTCAATCAGGAAATTATCGAAGTCGATGCGCTTACTGATGTGGCCGGCGGCGCGGTCGGTGGCCGGGTTATAGTGGGGCTTGAAGGGCACGGCCAGCCGGCGGCCGTTGGGGGCGTAAAAGTCGATGCCCCAGCTGGGGAGCTGGGCGGGCTCGGCAGCTAGGCGGGCGGGCAACTCCTCATCAATGCGGCGCAATTCGCTGAGCACCTTGCCACTGAGCGCGTCGCCGCACACTTTATCGCGCGGGAAGGTGGCGCGGTCGAGCAGCAGGCAGCGGTGGCCGGCATTAGCCAGGTGCAGAGCCGCCGTGGCCCCGCCCGGCCCCGCCCCGAGAATACAGATAGTCATGTTTTGAGCTTCAGGCCGCAAGCTACAAGCTGCAAGCTTAGGTTCTGCCAGCCTAAAACTGACAACTCGCGCGCCAATAACCGGTGCCTTGCAGCTCCTCACTTGCACCTAAACCAGCAAAGCTTGTAGCTTGCAGCCTGACGCTTGTAGCTCTAACCAAAGATATGACGAAACTGCTCGACGGAAAAGTGGCCCTGATTACGGGCGCTTCGAAAGGAATTGGCCGCGCCATTGCGGCGTATTTTGCCCAGCAGGGCGCCCAGGTGGCTTTCACCTACCTCTCTAGTGTAGAAAAAGGCCAGCAGCTGGAGCAGGAGCTCTCGGCCGCCGGTACCAAAGTAAAAGGCTTCCGCTCCGATGCTTCAGTGTACGCTGAAGCCGAAAAGCTGGTGGAGGACGTGGTAGCCGAGTTCGGCAAGCTCGATATTCTGGTAAACAACGCCGGCATTACCCAGGACGGGCTGCTGATGCGCATGAGCGAGCAGCAGTGGGACCAGGTAATGGCCGTGAACCTGAAGTCGGTGTTCAACCTGACCAAGGCCGCCACCAAGCCCATGATGCGGGCAAAAGCCGGCAGCATCATCAACATGTCATCGGTGGTGGGCGTGAAGGGCAACGCAGGGCAGGCCAATTACGCAGCTTCCAAGGCCGGCATCATCGGTTTCACCAAGTCGGTAGCCCTGGAGTTGGGCTCGCGCAATATCCGCTGCAACGCGGTGGCCCCCGGCTTCATCGAAACCGAAATGACCGATGCCCTCGACGCCAAGCAGGTGGATGAGTGGCGCAAGGCCATTCCGCTGCGCCGCGGCGGCACCCCCGACGACGTAGCCAAAGCCACCGCCTTCCTGGCCTCCGACGACTCGGCCTACATTACGGGCCAGGTGTTGCAGGTCGATGGCGGCATGCTGACGTAAGCGACTGTTGGCCTGGTTTTTTGCCCGATGTTGGCCGTGAGGCTGGCATCGGGTTTACTTTTTAGCGGCGACTTCGAGCATTTGAATCACGGCTGAAAGCTCCGCAGCGTAGGCCGATGATGGGTTGCGGAAGAAGTCGGCTGTGAGATATTCAATTAGTGCCGGACTGGTCAGCCACGAGAAGAAAAGCGGGCCTTGCTCACTGGTTCCGGTAAACATACTCAGTCGCTGCTTCTTTAAAAGTTGCTTGGAATTTCCATTCACGAAGTAGACCAGCCGGGGGACTTTATAAGGACTCTCAACCTCGAACCAATGCTGGAGCAGCTGGCCAAAATCAGGATATACCTCGGCAATACCGGCTGTGTATTCCCCAAAAACGACATCAACCATTTCGACGTCGGATATCAGCACCTCATGCCATAGGGCCCGCAGGTAGCGGCGCATAGCCTTTTGCACGGCCTCGGACCAGGTTTGCCAGTGCCCGTAGTTCAGTTTATTGAGTGCGACCCACTCTTCCCAATCTCCGCTGAAGGTTGTTAACAATTCCAGAATGCGCGGCAAAAAGTGCCGGAAGTCGCTCAGGTTCCCCCAAGTTGTAAGGGCTTTGAAGTAGAAGATTCGCAGGTCCTCTTCGGTTAGCGCCCGCAATGGGTTAGCCGTTAGCGTCCGATTCCAGGCCTGGATAGTGTCGCCGTAAACGGGGCTGGCTTCCATTGCCGGGTTGAGCGGGTAGCGGGCAAATACTTGATAAAGGTTTTCTACAGCTTCCTTGATATCTGTCGATGCACTTGTCGTGCTCAGTATAATTCGTTTTATCAGTAGCGTGCGCTTGATAGGCGCCTTGAAAGCAAAGACTCCTAGCTATTGCGCCGATATTGAGAAGTAAGCTTGTAAACTTTGTGAGATTTCACTTGCCCATCCTTCACTTTTCTCTAAAACACCATGCGCCGAGTGTTGCTGCTGTTCTTGCTGTTCACCCTTGCGCTGGCCGCATTTCCACGCGCCCAGCGCTACTTCAAGCGCTACCAGGTTGCCCAAGTTGCCAGCCAATCCGCGGCAAGCATTGCGCCCCGGCTCCGCAACGGCGACCTGATTTTTCAGACTTCGCAGTCGGCCCAGAGTAAAGCTATTCAGCTGGCCACGCACTCGGCGTACAGCCACTGCGGTATCCTGTTCCATAAAAACGGCAAGTGGCGCGTATTTGAAGCCGTGCAGCCGGTAAGCGAAACTTCCCTGGCGGCTTGGGTGGCCCGGGGCAAAGACAGGCAGTTTGTGGTCAAACGCCTGCGCGATGCTGAAAAGGTGCTCACGCCGGCCGTGCTACGCAAGCTGCAGGCCGCCGGCGAGCAGTACCGGGGCCGCAATTACGACCTGTACTTTGGCTGGTCGGATGAACGTATCTACTGCTCGGAGCTCATCTGGAAAATGTACCAGCAGGCCACCGGCCGCGAAATCGGCCAGCTCCAGCGGCTCCGCGAGTTCGACCTCTCCCACCCCGCCGTGCAGGCCAAAATGCTTGAGCGGTACGGCACCAAGCTGCCGCTAAATGAGCGGGTTATTTCGCCCGTTCGGATGCTGGAAAGTCCGGAGTTGGTGACGGTACGGTGAGCTGATGTCACTCTGTTCGCGGGCCGTTGTGTGCGAAAAGGTCCTCCCTTGCTATCTTACCAACTATCCACCTTGCCTTATCTTTCTTTATGGATTCCGAATTCACTCTGTTAGAACGCAACATCCTCAAAGCCAAAGGTCTGAGCGAAGAGCAACTCACCAACCTGGTCGATATGGGCGTCAGCAGCCGCGCCAGTTTCGGCGAGGTGGGCACGGTGCTTACGCTGCTGGAACTACTGCCCGAACTCGACCCGGCCGTGGCCACCCGGGTACTGGAGTGGGCCGTGCCCGCCGCCGTAACCGAAGCGCCGGCCGTCAGCACGGCTGTGGTAGCCCCCACCATCAACGTCGACTCGTCCGACGCTGTGTTTTGCGCCAGCTGCAACTACAAGCAACCGAAGGATTACACGCCCGGCGACCTGTGCGTGAACTGCGGCCGCCAAGCCGAGCCCATTGAGCAGTGTTTCTGGTGCGGCTCCAGCGGGCCCGGCCGCCGCTGCCGCAACTGCGGCGCCGCCTTTGTACCAGTAGCCGAACTGCCTCTGGCCCTGCTGCTGCGCCGCGACGGGCTGGCCAAGGACGATATTCCGCGCCGGCTGGCTGAAGCTACGGCCGAAGAGAAAGACCAGCTGTGGGGCCGCGTGCGGCGGGGGCGCATCTAGTTTTCAAACAGTTGGTTGTCTGAGAAAATATGCGTGCTACTTGTGAGAACTGTGGTCAGGTGCAACCGCCCGACTGGAAACCTGGCGACCTGTGTGGCCAGTGCGGCTGTGTGGTGCGCCGCGAGAAACGCTGCCACTGGTGCGTGCAGCTGACGCCCGCCGGTAAATACTGCCGCCACTGCGGCTCCGGCCTCGTGCCCGACGAGCACTACGGGCCTGCCCGCTGGCTTAAGCACGTGGGCTCCGACCAGTTCGTGATTCCCGAGCGCCTGGCCGCCATGCCCCCCGATCAGGCCGAGCATTTTGACCGCCTCTACCAGCGCCACGCCATCGTGGCCGAGCGCCACCTGGATGACCTGGCCCGGGCGGAAAGCCAGCTGCGCCAGCGCGGTTGGGCGCTGGCGCTGGAAAACGAGCTGCTGCCCCGCCTGCCCCTGCCCGATGACGAGCTGCAAGCCCTTACGCTCCCCCCGCATCAGGGTGTTACGGAAGCCGAAAAGTTGCTGGAAACCCGCCTGAACTCGCCCTTCGGCACTAGCCGGGTGCTGGCCGCGCTGGCCCGTCTGCGCCTCTGGGCCCTAGAACCCACAGCCTACGACGAAACCTACTTTCCCGATGTCGAGCTGGCGGTGCAGGCCCTGAAGCTGACCGATGACGCCCTACAACTGGAAGCCACCCTCATTCTGAGCCACTGGCACTACTTGGTCAACCTGCACTTCCGGAGGTACGATGCCGAGCTGCGGCCCGCGCTTTACGCCCTCAGCAAGGTACTCCCGCTGGAAGCGGCCGTGGGGTCGGCCCTGCTGAACACCGCCTGGGGCCGGGAGTCGCAGCCCATACCGGCCGAGGCGCTAACAACCGGCGACGACGACCTGGCCTTTGGGGTGGCGCTGGCCGCCGCCCTGCCCGACCCACTGCACGCGGCCCTGCGCAGCCCGCGCCGGCGCTTTGCGGCGGCCTTGGTGTTGATCCGGACCAACCAAGAGTTTGAGCTAGGGCCTTTACTGGCAGAATTCAATGATAGTCAGCTCAATAACCTGTTTAGTATGATGATTCAGCGCGGCATGCCGCGCCTGCGGCTACGTCCCTTTTTGCAGCCGCTGCTCCGGCGCCCCGACCTGCCCGACGAGCTGCGCGGAACGCTACAAAGTATCCGGGTGCTCAACCTGGAGCCCAACGATGCCCGCCAGCTGCTCCAGGAAACAGCCGCAGACCCCACCGCGTACCGGTTTCGCCAGGACCTGTCCTACATCAACGCCATCCTGGGCTGGCCGGCCCTGCCAGCCAGCGAAGTTCCGGCGCTGGCGCACGATTTGATAGCGCGCGACCTGTTCAGCTTCCCCAACTTGCCGGCGCTCCGCCCCCTTTTGGAGCAAGGTGCCCTACCCGTTCAGCTGATTATCGATAACCTGCGCACCGCACCGGAAAACTCCGCGGTGGGCTTGCAGGAGATGGTCAAGCACTGGCTGACTGCCGCGCCCCGCGCCGAGCAGCTGCGGTTACATCAGTTTCTGCGCAATTTGGTGTGGGTTGGCGATGCGGCTCCGAAAATGCAGAAGCAGGTTTTTCAACTGCTGCACAGTTGGTATTACGGCACCCGCGACGACCCCGGCTCGCGCCTGGGCTTTACGCAACGGGGCGCTACGAAGTACTTCGCTTCGGCCGAAGCTTTCGTGGATTACCTGGTAACCAGCCTGGAAACTATCGATGCGCTGACGGCCCGGTGGGAGACATATGGTTTTTGGGAGGTAGATAGTCATCCGTATGACATCAAACGGCACCTGTGGGACCTACTCGACACCACCGGCCGCACTGACGACGCCCCCACCGCACTGGCGGCCCTGTTGGCCCTGCTGGCGCCCCTGCCCACTTCCCTTATCAGCCGGCTGCGCCGCGTGCTGGTGCAGGTAGCCCTAAACAACCAGGCTACTGAACTGGGCCGGCAGTGGGCCGTGCTGCTGCTGGGCCACCTGAGTCGGCACGCGCCCTGGCACCAAGCCGCCCACGCCGACCTCACCGCCCTGCTCGCTACGCCCGACCGCTACAGCAGTTCGGTGGCCTACGTGCTCCGGCAGGCATTGGGCGAGCAGCCGTGAGTTAGCGGCCGATCCGAAGCCGGTCGCATCGGGTTCAAGAACTTTCGGAGCGCCTCCAACACAACGCCTTACTTCCCCGCCGTCGCCTCGTATGGAAACGGCAGGTTCATCCGAATCTCGTGGTCCTGGCCGCCGGGGTTGGTGAAGCGGGCGGCGCGCATAACGCGCAGGGCTTCTTCGTCGCAGCCGGCGCCGAGGCCCTGCACCACGGCTACGTTCTGCGGCACTCCTTGGGGGTCGATGGTAAGTTGCACCGTAATCTTACCGCTGATGTTTTTCTGGCGGGCTTCGGCCGGGTATTGCAGGCGGGCATAGATGGCTTCGTAGCCGCCAATCGGCTCCACCGGCGACTTGTCGGTGTGGGGCTGGGTGTAAAGTTCGGGCGGGTTGGGGTTATGGGTGACGGTGGGCACCTGGTAGGCAATGTTGTAGTATTTGCTCAAGTAGTCTTCTAGCGGCTCCAAACCCACCGCCGCCCGCCGCCCGTTTACGTTGGATTCGTCTTCGATGGGGTCGAGCGTGTACTTGCCCTTCACGGCCGGCCCTAATTGGGAGCCATAAAGCTGTTTTTCTCCTTTCCGTGCCCTGATGCGGTCGGTGAAGATGGCTAGCTCCGATGGCCTGACATCGCCTTTCTCAGCGGCAACAGTAAGCAGCGGCAGATACTTTTCATCGGGATTGTGCTGAATAACGAAAAAGGCTACATCAGTTTGGTAACCACCCACCAGCCTTTTGCCAGGGTAGCCGTGAATAGCAATCAGGCTGTCGACTTGCCGGATAAGCTGGGGGTCGAGGCGGCTCTGTTCGTGGTCAGCCGCTCGGGCCTGGGGCGAATCCACGCCGTACTGCCGCTCGGCCGCCGTGGCTATCCTGCGGTAGTGTTGGTCCTGGTAGTGGATTTTTTTTAATCAGCGCCATCAATTGCGGATCGAAAGCGGCTTCGTGCTTTTGCTGGCGGGCACGGGCGGAATTCAGCAGCTGCGGCCAGCCACCCAGGGTTCGCAACGGCGCGAAATCGGCATCTGCCTCAATCTGTTCGGCCGAGAAAAAGCCACTTGCTACGGCCTGCTTCAACTGCCGCAGGGCCATGCGCGGCTCGTTGCGTTGGGCCATTGCCGCTGCGGCCTGGTAGAGTTGCCGGGGCGTTTGGCGAGGGCGAGGAGAGACAGAACTCCGGGTAGCCGGGAGAACCGGGCTTTGCGCAAAGACCACGGACGCCGTCGGCAAGGCCAGTAGCAGGAGCAGACTAACTGTTTTCATAAAGCAGTTTCAGGGCAGGTTGAAAGAACGAGCGGTCAACAAGATAGCGCCTTTATTCCTCCTCGCAACGCCCTGCCAAAACCACCCGGCCACTGGCCGTTATAAACCCGGCCAGCCTACGCCGTTTTCCGCTCCCGCAGATAGCCCACCATCAGGGCCGCCGCCTTTTCAGCCGATTTCTGCTGGCCCAGCTTCTCCCAAATTTCGGCGTAGCCGACTTTCTGCTGGGCAATAAACGCTTCGTCTTCGGTGATTTTCTTCAACTCGACTACGAGGTTGCGGGAGTTGAAATCGCCCTGGATAAGCTCCTTCACGACTTCGCGGCCCGCAATCAGGTTCACCAGCGAAATAAACGGCACCTTGATAACGGCCTTGCCAATGGCGTACGACACGGCGCTGGTGCGGTAGCAGACCACTTGGGGCACGTTAAACAGGGCCGTTTCGAGCGTGGCCGTGCCGCTGGTTACCAGCGCGGCGGTGGCGTGGGCCAGCAGGTCGTAGGTCTGGTCGAAGAGGATGCGCACGTTGTTGCGCTCGAAGTGGGCGTAGTAGTTGCGGTCGAGGTTATCGACGCCGGCCACGATGAACTGGTAGTTCAGGAAAGGCGGCAGAATGGCCAGCATCTCGTAGAGCATCTCCTCGATTTCCTGCTTGCGTGAGCCGGGCAGCACCGCAATAATGGGCCGCGCGGGGTCGAGCTGGTTGCGCTGGTAAAAGTCGTCCGATTTCTGGTGCTCGCCCACGCTGTCGGCAATGGGGTTGCCGATGTAATCGACTTTGTAATCGAAGCGCTGGTAGAATTCCTGCTCGAAGGGCAAAATCACGAACATGCGGTCGACCACCTTCTTCACCTGGTGCACGCGGCCCTGGTTCCAGGCCCAGATTTTGGGCGAGATGTAGTAGAACACCTGCAGGCCGGCTTCCTTGGCAAACTTAGCCACCCGCATATTGAAGCCGGCGTAGTCTACCAGAATTACCACATCGGGCTGCCAGGCCAGCATATCGCGCTGGGCCTGCTTGAGGTAGCCGCGAAACTTGAGCACGCTGGTAGCGGCTTCCCAGAAGCCCATAATGGCCATTTCCTGGTAGTGGCGCACCATTTCACCGCCCTCGGCCTGCATCAGGTCGCCGCCCCAGAAGCGGAACTCGGCCGCAGGGTCCTGCCGGCGCAACTCCTGCATGAGGCTGGCCGCGTGAAAATCCCCGGACCGTTCGCCCGCTATCAGGTAGTACTTCATCCTTTGCTAATTAGTAATTAAGAATTAGTAATTAATAATTATTCTCCGAAATACTCCACGAAGTTGCGGGGCGTTTCGTAGAGCTTGAGCGAATGCAGGCGGGCCGGCGAAATGCCCTCGATGGCGGGCTGCAGGATGTTCCAGAAGGCCACAATCAGGTTTTCGGTGCTGGCCAGCTGTCCGGCCATGAAGGGCACGTCGAGGTTCAGGTTCTTATGGTCGACCTGGTCGATGACGTGGGTGCGGATGAGCGTGCTGAGCTCCTTGAGGTCGATGACAAAGCCCGTTTCCGGGTCGGGGCGGCCCTTCACCGTCACGATGAGGTCGTAGTTGTGGCCGTGCCAGTTGACGTTGGCGCAGGGGCCGAACACTTCCTTGTTGCGCTCGTCGCTCCACTTGGGGTTGTGCAGCTTGTGGGCGGCGTTGAAGTGTTCCTGGCGGCTGATGTAGATCATTACTAAGATGTTGGAGGCGCGCTTACCTAGCCTCCTTGTTTGCGCAGCAAATATACGAAGAACGGTACGCCGAACAGGGCCGTGACCAGGCCCACGGGCAGGCCGGCGGGCGGGTAGAGCACCCGGGCCAGCAGGTCGCAGAGCACCAGAAAATTACCGCCCAGCAGCGCGCAGAACACCATATTGCCCCGGCCCACCGTGCCCAGCAGCCAGCGCGTGATGTGCGGAATCACTAGGCCCACGAATCCAATCGGCCCGCACAGCGCCACTACGGCCCCGGTGAGGCCCGAGGCAATAAGCAGCAGCAGCCAGCGCGTGCGGGCCACCGGCAGGCCCAGCGCCGTGGCCCGCTCCTCGCCCAGCAGCAGCAGGTTCAGGCGGGGCCGCAGTAGCGCCAGCGCCCCCAGCCCCAGCCCCACGGCGGCGGCCGGATAGGGCAGCGTGGCCCAGCTGGCCCGCTCAAACCCGCCCAGCGACCAGAACGTGATGGTGCGCAGCTTCTCCTCGGTGGCGGCCAGAAACGTGAGCAGCCCGCCCACAGCCGTTACCAACGAGCCCATGGCCACGCCGGCCAGCAGCAGCAGCGTGGGCACCACCCGCCCCCGGCGGCTGCCAATCACCACCACCACCAGCGTAACGCCCAGCGCCCCCACCAGCGCGGCCAGCGGGGGCGCGTATAGCCCGAATATCGTCAGGCCCGGCACGAACAGGAACGTGAGGCTGGCCCCCAGCGCCCCGCCCGAAGCCGTGCCCAGCAGGTAGGGGTCGGCGAGCGGGTTGTTCACCATGGCCTGCATTACGTAGCCGCTAAGGGCCAGCCCGGCCCCGGCCAGCAGCGCCAGCAGCAGCCGCGGCAGCCGCAACTCGATGAGCACCAGCTGGGCCGGGTCGCGGGCGTCGTAGTGCAGCAGCGCCCGGCCGATCAGGGCATAATCGGTTTCGTAGCTGCCCACCCGCAGCCCCACGGCCAACAGGCCCGCCGTCAGCAGCAGGCTCGCCAGAATGAAAGGCAGGGCGGGACGAGTCATTTTAATTGAATGTGGGAAATGTGCGGGATGCGCGGAATGAGGCTGCGCACGAAAAGGCCGAATTTAAGTACCGTTGTTACGTAAGGTGCATTTAGTTCTATCCTCTCATTCGCCACATTCTCAGCACATTTCGCACATTCACCTAACCAGCTCCCGCAACTCCTTCACCGACTCGATAACCCGCGGGCCGGGGCGTGACATCAGGTCGTCGGTGGGGGCGTAGATGCGGCGGGTCTGGTAGGCTTTGATGCGCTTGAGTTCGGGGTAGAGCCGGAAAAAGGTACTGTCGAGCTTGCCGAACGAGCCGCCCAGCAGTATATCGGGGTTCATTTTAAGGATGTATTCGCGGGTGAGGGCCGGGTAAGGCTGGGCGAATTTCTCCTGTACTGCGTTCTGCCCGCCGGCCAGCCGGATTTTGTCGGTAAACAGCGTGTTCTGGCCATACACGTAAATCGGGTCGGTCCAGGTGATGGCCAGCACGCTGGGCGCCGCCGCGGCTTTGGGCAGCGCCTCCACGGCCTGCAACTCCCGGCGCAACGAATCGACCAGCTGCCGGGCCTGGGGCTGGCGGTTCAGGATGCGGCCCAGGTCAGTGAGGCCCCGGAAAATATCCTCCACCGTTTCGTACTGCTGATAATACACCGGAATGCCTAGCTCCTGCAGCCGCTGGGCATCAGCCTCAGAAGTGATGCCGGTGGTGGTAAACACCACGTCGGGCCGGAGGGCTACGAGGCGCTCCAGATCGAGCGGGTAGCTGTTGACGACGGGCTTGCGCAGCGCGGCGGCCGGGTAGTCGCAGACCTGGGTGCGGGCCACGATGGTAGCCGTATCGGCCACGGCAAACAGCATTTCGGTCATGGAGGCCGCCAGGGCCATGATGCGGCGCGGCTGGGCCGGCACGGTCAGGGTCCGGCCCAGGTCGTCGCGCAGCTGTTGGGGGCCGGCCGCGGTTTCGGCCGCGGGGGTGGTATTGGTTTCGGAAGTATCGGGGCGGCAGGCGGCCAGCAGCAGCAGGGGCAGCAGGCTGAAGCCGGCGAAGCGGCGGATGAATTGGCGGAGCATGCGCGCAAAGGTAACCGCCGCGCAGGATGCCCGTTCTCTACCTGCTATCTTCCTGCCTGCCCCGCCACTGGCCGGCCGTTCGCGGCTTGCTGGTTACTTTTGGGCCTAAACTTCTGCCTTATGATCGTCGTCACCGGAGCTGCCGGCTTTATTGCCAGTGCCCTCGTCGCCCGCCTCAACGCCGCCAATTTCAACGAAATCGTGGTGGTCGATAACTTCACCAACGAACGGAAGCTGCTCAACCTCTCGGGCAAGCACCTGACCGAGTACGTAGACCGCGAGGAGTTTTTTCCGTGGCTCGATGCCCACCACGCCGACGTGGAGTTCATTTTCCACCTCGGGGCCCGCACCGACACGACCGAAACCAACCGCGACCTGCTCAACATCCTCAACCTGGAGTACTCCAAGCAGATGTGGCAGGCCTGCTGCCGCTATCAGCTGCCGCTGGTGTACGCCTCGTCGGCGGCCACCTACGGCTCGGGCACGCTGGGCTACTCCGACGACGACGTGCTGCTGCCGCTGCTACGCCCGCTCAACCCCTACGGCGAGTCGAAGAACGATTTCGATAACTGGGCCGTGGCGCAGCCGGAAAAGCCGTTTTTCTGGGCCGGCCTGAAGTTTTTCAACGTGTACGGTCCCAATGAATACCACAAAGGCCGCATGGCCTCGGTTATTCTGCACGCCTTCCGCCAGATTCAGGAAACGGGCTCAATGACGCTGTTCCGCTCGCACAACCCCGATTTTGCCGACGGCGAGCAGCAGCGCGACTTCGTGTACGTGAAGGATGTGGTGGACGTGTGCATGTTTCTGATGCAGACCCGCCGCGCCTCGGGCATCTACAACTTAGGCACCGGCGAGGCCCGCACCTTCCTCGACCTGACGCTGAGCACCTTCGCCGCCCTCGACCGCACTGCCGACATCCACTTCCGCGACACGCCCGAGGATATCCGCGACACCTACCAGTACTTCACCCAGGCCGATATGAGCAAGCTGCGCGGCATCGGCTACGAGCGGCCCTTCACCCGCCTCGAAGACGGCATCAACGATTACGTGCGCAACTACCTGGTGCCCGGCGCCTACTACTAAGCGGCCGGATGCCCGCCCCGGCGGAGTTGGCTACTGGTAGCAGCAAGACGGCAGCTGGGGCTCTGCGGAGTCAGGAACGGAATGGTGGCGGCTAGCTTCTGGCCGGTGGCTGACCTGTTGCCGGCCGGGCCGTCTGGCCGCGGCTGCAATTTTTTTTCTACTAAACATTCCGGCGAGAGTGCTATCTTAAAAGCTCTTAACCAATCAGGCTATGCAGCGCAGGAGCATTACAATTATCGGGGGCGGCTTTTCGGGCTCGATGCTGGCCGTGCAACTGGCCCGGCTGGCGGGCCAGCCCTACCACTGTGATGTGCACCTGATAGAGCCGCGCCCCGCCCCGGGGCCCGGCCTGGCCTACACGGCCCGGCGCTCCGAATACCTGCTTAATGTGCCCTGCAAAGCCCTGAGTGCCTTTCCGGAGGAGCCCGACCATTTCCAGAACTGGCTGCGCGTGACGGGCGCGGCGCACACCTGCCAGACGGTTTTCTGTACCCGCCAGAGCTATGGCCGCTACCTGCAGCAGCTGGTGGGCCAGGTGCTGGAGTGGCCCGCCATGAACGGCATGAACTGCCAGTGGCACAACTCTTCGGCCCTGAGCGTGGAGCCCGACCCGGCCGGGCCGGGCGCCGTGGTGCGGCTGCGCAACGGCGAGCTTATCCGCTCCGATTTGGTGGTGCTGGCCCTGGGCAATTTCCCGCCCGCCCTGCCCACGCCCCCACCCCACGACTACGTCAGGCACCCGGGCTTCCACGGCAGCCCCTGGCTGTCGGGCGCGCTGTCGAGCATCAAATCAACCGACGATGTGCTGCTGCTCGGCTCGGGCCTGACGGCCGTGGATGTGCTGCTGGGGTTGCGGGCCGATGGCCACCAGGGGCGCCTGACGGTGGTTTCGCAGCACGGCCGCTGGCCCACGGCCGCCGTGCCCGATGCCCCCGCTTACCCCAGCTTCTACCCCGAGCTGGCCGGCCTGAACACCGTGGGCGAGGTGATGCGGGTGGTGCGTCGGCACGTAGCCGCCGCCCAGGCCCAGGGCCTTGCCTGGCAGCCGGTGCTCGATTCGCTGCGGCCCGATTTGCCGCGCATCTGGGCCGGCTGGCCGCTGGCCGAGCAGGCGCGCTTTCTGCGCCATCTGGCCGGCATGTGGTCGGTGCTGCGCCACCGCAGCCCGCCCGGCAACGCCGCTACCATCGAGGAGTTGCTGGCCTCGGGCCGCGTGCAGCAGCTGCGGGGCCGGGCGCGCCAGCTAGTGCCCACCGACGACGGGCTGCTGGTTACCATCAGCCGCGCCGGCCAGCCCGACCGGCAGGTTACGGCCCGGCACGTCATCACCTGCACCGGCCCGCTGCTCGACTACCGCCGCATTCAGGAGCCGTTGGTGGTGCAGCTGCGCGAAGCCGGCAGGCTGGTGCCCGACCCGCTGGGCCTGGGCCTGCTTACGGATGTCAATGGCGCCCTGCTCAATGCGGATGGCCGGGCCTCCGGCACGCTGTTTACCATTGGCCCCAGCCGCCGCCCCGCCTTCTTCGAGTCGACGGCCGTGCCCGAGCTGCGTGCCCAGGCCGTTACGCTGGCCCGGCTGCTGGGCCAACGCCTGCGTCAGCTGGAACACTCCGAGCGCACCGAGGCGTAGCGGCAACTTATTGAAGCGCAAAAAGCCCCGCTTCCCGAAACCGGAAGCGGGGCTTTTTCTATAAATGACAATAAAAACCGGCCCGTCGGAGCCGCGGCTTGCTTAGGCGGCCAACTCGTTGGGCGGATACAGCGGCAGCACGCGGGTATCGGTGCCGGGCTCGGGGAAGGCCAGCGCGGGCAGCTCGGGGTACTGCTGCGTGGTGGCCGGGCCGCTGCGGCGCAGGGCGCGCATGAGCAGGTACTTATATTTTTCGGCGTCGGCCAGGGCGGCTTCCACGGCCTGCAGGGCGTCGGTGTAGGCCACTACCGGCACCGATTCGGCAGCTTCGCCGGTTGGGTAGGTCAGCTCAAAAACCGGGCAGGCGAGGTATTCGGCGGGCATCTTCATAAGGCAGAAAACTTCGTGGTTGGCGGATGTAAAGCTAACTAAATTAGCAGCAATTTGATTCCCTCCAAAAACGAATTTTTCTTCTTTAAAGATGCGTTCAGCGGATATTTTCAGGCCTTTATTTTTAGCACGATCTTACCAAACTGCACGCCTTCGTCCATGCGGCGCAGGGCCTGCTCGCCCTCGGCCAGCGCGAAGGTTTCGTCGATGACCGGTACCAGCTTCTGCTGCTCGACCAAATCGACCATTTCGGCGAAATCCTGCTCGGTGCCCATTGTGGAGCCCAGCACCGAAAGCTGCTTCCAGAACACTTTGCGGGCGGCCAGCTCGGGCACGTCGCCCTGGGTGGCGCCGTAGAACACGATGCGGCCGCCGGGCGCGGCGGCGTCAATCAGGTCGTTGAAGCCGGGGCCGGCGGCGCTGTCGATGATGAGGTCGAAGCCGCCGCCCGCCTGTTTGGTAAGCGTGGAGGGCCATTTTTCGGTTTTGTAGCTGATGCCGCCTTTGGCGCCCAGCGCCACAGCCCGGGCAATTTTCTCCTCCGAGCCCGACGTCACCCAGGCTTCGGCGCCGGCGGCCACTACCATCTGCAGCGCCAGCAGCGCCACGCCGCCACCTACGCCGCTGATGAGTACCCGCTCGCCGGCCTTTACCTGCCCGCGCGTGAAGGCGGCGCGGTAGGCCGTCAGGCCGCCCAGGGGCAGGGCGGCGGCCTGTTCGAAGCTTAGGTGCGCCGGCTTGGCCCGCACGGTTGCGGCCGGCACGGCCACGTACTCGGCGAAAGTGCCATCATCGGGCAGGCCCAGAATGCGGAAGTCGCGGCCCTGGGCGCGGGGGTTGTCGCCCCAGTTCTGGCCGGGGTTGATGAGCACGGCCTGGTGCAGCAGGCTTGCCGGAGCGCCTTCGCCGAGGGCCGTTACCGTGCCGGCGCCGTCGGAGCCCAGGATAATGGGGAATTTGAGGCCGGCGTACTGGCCCTTCTGAATCCAGACGTCGCGGTGGTTGAGGGCGGCGGCGTGCAGCTGCACCAGCACCTGGCCGGCGGCAGGCGTGGGTGTGGGCACATCCTGCAGGGCTACGGCCTGATCAATTCCGGAAAGAACAAGAGCTTGCATGGGGTGAGATGGTGAGTGGTGAGTGGTGAGTAGTGAATAGTGAGTAGTGAGTAGTGAGTAAAAATACGGGCGTCATGCTGAGCGCGGCCGAAGCATCTCTACTGCAGCAGTAAATCACCAAAGCTGCAACGTCAGCCCGCGAAATGCTTCGCGGGGTTCAGCATAACGTTCTTTTTTACGGAAACCAGCTACAGAAACCGGCATTGCAGCTCGGGTGTGGGCAGCCAGCAGCTTTCCTGGCGGCCGAACCAGCGGTAGCGGTAGCGGGCGATGAGGCGGTACACGGCATCGCGCAGGGGGCGCGGAAACCAGCGGCCGGCGCGGGCCAGCGCCGCCCAGCGCCCGCCCAGCCGGGCCAGAATGCCCAGCGCCGCCGCCGAGTGGGTGTACGCCTGCCCATCGGCCAGCAGTACTACCGAGTCGGGCTCGGTAGGTGCGGGCAGCTGGTGGGTCCGCAGCAGCTCCTGCCCCGCCGCCGACTGCAGCGCCGCAAACCGGAACTGCCCGGCCGCATCGTGCCGGATTACGAACTGCACAAAGCCGTTGCACAGGTTGCAGACGCCGTCGAAGAGAATAACCATATTGTTGTTAGCTGTTAGCTGTTAGCTGTTAGCTGTTAGCTGTTAGCTGAATGAACGTCATTCAGAGTGGAGCGAAGAATCTCGCTTGTAGTCGTTGAAGGATTACCGCCGAATGACTCACGCGAGATTCTTCGCTGCGCTCTGAATGGCGTTTTTATTCTATTACCAACAAATCCTGAAACCAGAAGGCGGCTTCGGGGGCGGCGCTGCCGGCCGGGGCCGGGTAGGCGCGGCGCACCTGCTCGCCGCGCTGCACGGCAATGGGCCCTGAGTAGTACGGCGCATCGTAGACAAAGCTGTGGTATTCGCCGTTTTCGCCGCACGAATCGACGCCGGCCGGCAGGTCGCGCAGGAAATCGGCATCCAGCTCGCGGCCACAGAAGCTGCGGTCGAGGTGCTGCTCGCTGACGCACACTACTACGGCCCGGAAGCCCAGGGTCAGAAACTCGGCCAGCAGCTCGGTGTTGGGGCGCTGCCAGAGTGGGAATACGGCCTCCAGGCCCAGCGTGGCCGTCTGCTGCTCGCGGTAGCGGCGCAAATCTTCCAGGTGAATATCGCCAAAAACCGACCGGGCCACGCCGCGGGCCAGCAGCGGCGCCAGCGTGGCGTGCATCAGCTGCTCGTACTCGGCCATATCGGGGGTTTCGGGCAGGCGCAGCTGCGTGAGGGGCAGGCCGATGCGCCGGGCCTGGGCTTCGAGCAGCGCCGTGCGCACGCCGTGCATGGATACGCGGCCGTGGTGGGCGTTTACGCTGGTGAGCAGGTCGGTGAGGTGCAGCGCGGGGTCGCGCAGGGCGTGGTAGAGCGCCAGGGCCGAATCTTTGCCCCCGCTCCAGTTCATCAGCGTCGGAATAGCCATCGGGCGAAGGTACAACGCAACCCCGGCCCCGTCCGGCACGTTTGCCCGATGAAGCCGCTTCCGACTTCTCTTTCCTGACCGCTCTACCTATGAACCGCCTATTTTCTCTCTGCCTGTTTGCTGCCCTGGGCCTCGGCCTTACCACCGCCTGCGACTACGATAACGGCCCCGGCAAGGAGCCCCAGTTCAGCCAGGACTTCACCAACGGCCCCAGAGCCACCGCCGCCGACACCGACCTCGACAGCATCAGCAATAGTCAGGACGCTTACACGCCCATCGGCAAAGGCTCGGCGGCCGACCAGAAAACTTCTACTACTACGGACGACCAGGGCACTTCTCCCGTCAACTCCATGCCCCAGACCAACCCGGAGGTGAAAGCCACCACCCGCGAAAACTAAGCCGATTCCCCGGCCCGTCGGCCGCTCCCCCAACCGGATTTCTCCGGCATTATCGCCCTACTTATCTCCTTCTTTCCTCCCAAGCAAAATGCCCCGCCGGATTATCCGGCGGGGCATTTTGTTGGCGGGTTGCGCGCCTGATAAACGCAGGCGACGCTACAGGTCCCAGGCGCGGGGCTGGGGCTTGCCCACATCGGTGCCTTTGGTCAGGGCCAGGCCCATGCCCAGCGTCAGGGCGTCCTCGAAGCCGCCGGTTACGGCGCTCGGCAGCCCCGATTCTTGGGTGGCCTCCTTGCGCAAAAAGAAGCTGAGGTAAGTACCGGCCACGGCCGCCAGACCGCCCAGTACGGCCCCGTTCAGGGTTTTATCGTGGTTGATGCGGAAGATGGCGGCGCCCACCAGCGCCCCCGAAACTATCCGGCCCAGCAAAATGGGGGGCGCGATACGGTCGGGGGTTGCGGGCAATTTGTCGCCCACCATTTCGCCGGCGGCCAGCAGCTTGAGGCCCTGGGCCACCCAGGGCTTTTGCAGGTAGCGCAGCGGCGAGCCGGCCAGGGCTTTGGGGTGATAGGTGAGCAGGTTGCTGCTAAGCAGCGCCGGGGCCGTCATGCTGCGGAAGCCGGCCAGCGTGCCCAGCCCGATGGTTTGCCATTGGTATTTGGTCATAATAAAAGAAGCTAGAAGTTAGAAGTCAGGAGATAGAAGCGGCCGTCTGCCGCTCTGAATCGCTTAAAAACCTTACTACGCAAAAACGGCCGTATCAACGAATGATTTTGCGAAACAGGGCTCTGTGCAGCCTCAGAACGGCCGGCGGCCACTTCTATCTCCTGACTTCTAACTTCTAGCTTCTTATACTTCTAGCTTCTCACCACCTCACTTCTCATTGGCGGCCCAGGTATCCATTTTGCGCTCCAGCACGGCCAGCGGCATCACGCCGTCGCGCAGCAGCTCGTCGTGGAAGTCGCTCAGGTTGAAGTGGGCGCGGTTCTGGCCGGCGTACTTTTCGCGCAGGCGGGTGGTGCTGCCGCCGTGCTGCTGCTCGTATTTCTGGCGCAGCTCGCGCAGTTTCAGGGCCCCGATTTTGTAGCTCAGCGCCTGGCCCGGAATGGCCATGTAGCGCTCAATTTCGGCCGTGGCGCCTTCCTCGCTGATGGCTTCGTTGGCCATCATATACTTGATGGCCTGCTCGCGGGTCAGGTTTTTGGTGTGCATGCCCACGTCCACCACCAGGCGCACGGCGCGGTGCATCTCGTCGCCCAACGAGCCCATGTACTGGTAGGGGTCGGTGTAGAGGCCCAGCTCCTTGCCCAGGCTTTCCGAGTACAGCGCCCAGCCCTCGCCCATGGCCCCGTACCAGGCAAAGCGCCGGAATTTGGGCAGGTCGGTGTTTTCCTGCTGCAAGGAAATCTGGTAGTGGTGGCCCGGAATGGCCTCGTGCAGAAACAGCGACTCCATGCCCGAGGTGATGTTGAACTTGGTGGCGTCGAGAATCGGGATGTAGAAGATGCCGGGGCGCGAGCCGTCGGGGGCGCCCTGGTTGTACTCGGCCGAGGCGGAGGCGGCGCGGAAATCCTCGGTCTGCCGGATCTCAAACGGCGTTTTAGGCACCCGGCCGAACATTTTTTTCAGGTTGGGCTCTATTTTGGCCTGAATGGCCCGGAACCCGTCGAGCACCTCTTCGGGCGTTTTGTAGGGCATCAGCTCGGGGTTGGTTTTGAGGCTGGCGAAGAACGCCGGCAAGTCGCCCTGGAACCCAACCTGCTGCTTCACCTTCTCCATCTCGCCCCGAATGCGGGCCACTTCCGCCTGGCCGGTCCGGTAGATTTCGTCCGGTGTTTTGTCGGTGGTCGTCCACGTTTTCACGAGGTAGCGGTACATGTCGGGCCCGCCCGGAATGGCCGAAATGCCGGTGCTGGGGCGGGCTTTGGGCAGGTATTCGGTTTCGAGGAAGTCGCCCAGCTTTTTGTAGGCCGGCACCAGCTCCGTGAGGATGGCCTTCTGGTAGGCAGCCGTGAGGCGCTGCTTGTCGGCGGCCGGCAAATCGGCGGGCAGCTTGTTGATGGGGCCGTAGAACAGGCTTTGGGTGGGGTCCTTGGTTTCCATGGCCCGCATCTGCGGAATCATCTTCAGCACCAGCGCCTTGGGCAGCACTACGCCCGCGGCCATGCCCTGCCGGAAATTGGCAATGGCCGTGTCGGTCCAGGGCGTGAAACCGTGCACCCGGCCCAGCCAGTTGTCGTAATCCTCAACCGTTTTGAAAGGCTGCACGCCTTCGCCCGAGCCGTACTGGCCCATCGTGAGTGGCAGGCCCCAGAACTGCTGAAACGGCATCATCCAGCTGTTGAGCTTCAGGCCTTCGAGCTTGTTCTGCAGGTCATACTCCAGGATGTCGTAGCTGGTTTTGTCGTTCACCGACAGGCTTTCGCGCTTGAACTGGTGCAGGCCGTCGAGGTATTTCTGGTAGAAGGCCCGTAGCTGCTCGCGGAACGCGCGGGTGCCATCGTTGGGCAGCTGGTCGTTGAAGCGGTTGTCGCCCTGGGTGGTGGCATCGAGCGGAAACAGCCGGGAGTTTTCTTCCCAGTAGTAATCAAACAACTTGTTGATGTCCTTCACATCTTTCAGGTTGGGCGCGAAAATAGCGGCGGTTTCATCGGCCGCTTTTTGCTGCTGATTGCAGCCGCTGAGCAGCGCACCGGCCAGCAGCGCAGGCAGAATAAAGTTCTTCACAGGAGCAGGAGTTAGCGCGGCGGGCAACAGTTTGAGCGGACGAAGCCGGCGCGCAGGTTTAGGAGCAGGAAAGGTAAGCAGAACTGTGAATTGCGCGCCCCCTGGGCCCAAAGGCAACCTTTGGGGCGGGCCGGAGTTGTAACTGCTTATTTACGCACCTACAACTCAACACCACCTGACTTTATGGAAGACTTAACCGGCAAAACCGCCCTCGTAACGGGCGCGGGCAAAGGCATCGGCCGCGCCATTGCCCTGGCCCTGGCCGCCCAGGGCGTGCGCGTGGCCCTGCTGGCCCGCACCGAAACCGACCTGCAAACCGTAGCCCAGGAAATCAAGGAAGCCAACGGCCCCGCCGCCGTATTGGTAACCGCCGACGTGGCCGACCGCGCCGCCGTGGATACCGCCGTGGCCCAGGCCCTGGAGCAGCTCGGCAGCATCGATATTCTCATCAACAACGCCGGCATCGGCACCTTCGGCAAGTTCATGGATATGGCGCCCACCGACTGGGAGCACATCATTCAGGTGAATCTGCTGGGCACTTACTACGTGACCCGCGCCGTGCTGCCCCAGATGCAACAGCGCCAGAGCGGCGACATTATCAACGTGGCCTCTACCTCGGGCCTGCGGGCCTCGGCGGGCTCCAGCGCCTACAGTGCCTCCAAATTCGGCATGCTGGGCCTCACCGAAGCCCTGATGCAGGAAGTGCGCAAGCAGAATATTCGTGTGTCGGCCCTCACGCCCAGCACCGTCGCCACCGAGCTGGCCACCACCAACAACCTCACCGACGGCAACCCCGACAAAGTGATGCAGCCCGAAGACCTGGCCGAAATCGTCATCAGCCAGCTGCGCCTCAACCGCCGCATCTTCATCAAGGAAGCCAGCATGTGGAGCACGAATCCCTAGCGGGATAATTAAGAATTAATAATTAGGAATTAAGAATTTCGCCCTGTCATCCTGAGTGGAGCGAAGGACCTTATCACGCAAGAACGGCCGTAACAACGGCTTGTTTTAACGTGATATGGTCCTTCGCTCCACTCAGGATGACAGGGCGAAATTCTTAATTCCTAATCCCTAATTCTTGATTACTTTTTCCAGTACCAGCTGGTTCATGGGGTTGGGTGTGAGGCCGCGCACGTTGTTCTGGGTCAGGCGCACCACTTCATCGTAATACACACTGATAACCGGGCACTCGGCCACGATGATGCGGTCCATCTGCTGGTAGAGGGCGTAGCGTTTGGTGTCGTCCTGCTCTAGTTTGGCCTGCTGGTAGAGGCGGTCGTAGGCGGCGTTTTGGAAGTGGGTTTTGTTGGGGCCGGCGGGCGCGAAGTTGGGGCTGTAGAACAGGGCTAGGTAGTTTTCGGCGTCGGGGTAGTCGCCGAGCCAGCTGCGGGTGAAGAAGGCGGCGCGGCCGTTGTCAATCAGCTCGCCGTGGGCGGCGCCCTGGTTCACGTCAATTTCGACCAGCACGCCCACTTCGGCCCACTTTTTCTGGTAGTACTCGCACAGCTCCTTGGTTTCGGCCACCGTGTTGAGGCGCAGACGCAGCGGCTTGCCCGGCCCGTAGCCGGCCGCCGCCAGCAGCTGCCGGGCCTTGGCCAGCTCGTAGGTGTAGCCCGGCACTTTGGCAGCGCTGAACGAGGGCAGCGAGGCCGGCACGAAGCCCGAATTGCCCGGCCGGCCCACGTTGTTGAGGAAGTAGGCCAGCAGCTCGGGCTTATTGAGCGCGTAGTTGAGCGCCTGCCGCACCCGCTTATCCTGCAGGGCGCGGCCGGTTTGCAGGTTGTCGCCGCGCAGGTTGGTCAGGTCCTGCTGCATGCCGATGTACTCGGTGTTGAGGTAGGGCACCTTCTGCAGCTGGAACTTGCCCCGAAAATCCTCCCGCACCTCCCCGTCGGGGTACATAATCAGGTCGCGCGAGCCGCTGCGGATGCCGCTCAGGAAATCGAGCTTGCCCTGCATGAAGGTCAGGAACTCGGTTTTGCGGTCCTGAATGAAGGTAATCTGCACCGCGTCGAGGTAGGGCAGCTGTTTTCCCTGGGCGTCCTTTTTCCAGTAGTTGGGGTTGCGGTGGTAGATGATGGCATTGCCCTCGTCCCACTCCTTGAACACGAACGGCCCGGTGCCCACCGGATGGGCCCGGAAGTCCTTACCCCACTTCTGCACGGCCTCGCGGGGCACCACGTAAGCGTAAGGCATCGTCAGGATGCCCAGAAAGGGAATAAACGGCTCCTTCAAGTGGATGCGCAGCGTCGAGTCGTTCACGGCCACGAAGCAGGTATCCGACGGTTCGCCGCCGGCCTGCTCCAGCACCTTGCCCCGAAAAATCCAGCCGCCGGGGCTGGCCGTGGCCCCGTCGAGCAGGCGTTTAAACGAGTACACGAAATCCTGGGCCGTTACGCGCCGGCCTTTGCCGCCCGCGAATACGTCGGCGTCGTGGAAGCGGGCGGCGGGGCGCAGCCAGAAAGTGTAGGTTTTGCCGTCGGGCGCAATTTCGTAGCGCCGGGCCAGGCTGGGGCCGGGGCGCAGGCTGTCGTCGAGCTCCACTAAGCCGTTGTAGAGCTGAGTGGTGGCCCAGGTGTTGGCCTGGTTGCGGGCGAAGGCAGGGTCGAGGGAGGTGAGGCTTTCGGGCTGGTTGTAGCGGAACACCCGGCGCGCATCGGTCGGGGCCGCCGAATCGGTGCAGGCGGCCAGAGCCAGCAGCAGCGGCAGGGCCAGCAGCACCGCCGGCCGGCGGCCGCCCAGTAGGGGCCGCAGGGGTCGGAAACGCACAAATCCCGCGGCGCGGGCCAGAATTGGAAGCAGGGGAACCATGAAACCGTGTATATTTGCCAAAGGTATCTTCCCGGCCGGGATTTGCTTCCGCGCCACTGTACGGCGCCGCACCAACCCTGGCCGCCACCTGAACTAAGCTAACAGCTAGCAGCCATCAGCTAACAGCTTTATTTCGACCTCATGGGCAAAATCATTGCCGTAGCCAACCAGAAAGGCGGCGTGGGTAAAACCACCTCCTCGATCAACCTGGCCGCCTCGCTGGCGGCCCTGGAGTACCGGACCCTGCTTGTGGATGCCGACCCGCAGGCCAACGCCACCTCGGGCGTGGGCTTCGACCCCAAAGACATCCAGAACAGCATCTACGAGTGCATGGTCGACGGCATCAATGCCCAGGACATCATCCTGCAAACCAACGTACTGCCCCACCTCGACCTGATGCCCTCCCACATTGATTTGGTGGGCGCCGAGGTGGAGATGATCAACCTACCCAACCGGGAGGAGAAGATGAAGGACGCCCTGCGCCCGCTGGCTGACCTCTACGACTTCATCATCATCGACTGCTCGCCCTCGCTGGGCCTGATTACAGTGAATGCCCTCACGGCCGCGCACTCGGTTATCATCCCGGTGCAGTGCGAGTATTTCGCCCTCGAAGGCCTGGGCAAGCTGCTCAACACCGTTAAAATTATCCAGAGCCGGCTGAACGAGGAGCTGGAAATCGAGGGCATCCTGCTCACGATGTACGACGTGCGCCTGCGTCTGAGCAACCAGGTAGTCGAGGAAGTGAAGCTGCACTTCCAGCAGCTGGTGTTCGACACCATCATCCCGCGCAACGTGAAGCTGAGCGAGTCGCCCAGCTTCGGCATTCCCGTCATCCTGCACGACGCCGAGAGCAAAGGCAGCATCAGCTACCTCAACCTGGCCCGCGAAATCGTGGAGAAGAACATCGAAGTGCTCAACGGCACCGGCAACGAGGAGCGCGAAGACGCCGCGGCGTAGGCTGCTTTTGAGAAGCTAGTAGTCAGAAGCCAGGAGCTAGAAGACACACTAAAACTGTCATGCTGAGCCCCGCGAAGCATCTCGCGTGCTGACGTTGCGTTACCAGCACAACGTCAGCACGCGAGATACTTCGCGGGGCTCAGCATGACGTTCTTTTATCATTCATCTACCTACCCTATTAAAATGCCGATTCGTCCTAAATACCTGTTGGGTGGGGCCGCGGCCCTGCTCCTGCTCTGGTTCGTGTTTGATGCGCTGACGCAGCCCGGCCCCCAGGACCTCGACGGCGACTTTACCGAGGTGGCCCTGTACCGCAACGAAAACAACACCGGCCCGGTGCAGCGCATTTATGCCGTGACGGTGGCCGACACCGTCCGCTGGGCCGAAATGCAGCAGTACGGCGAGTATATGCCGCACACCAAGTACGGCAACACGCGGGTGTATTTCTTCGCCGCCGCCCGCCCGGCGCCCCGGCAGCTGCAGCCCGGCCCGATACCCTTCGCGCCCGAGTTCCAGACGAAGTGTCTGGCCGTGTACGAGAAGGATTTGCAGAGCAACGTCAGCTTCAAGCGCCGGCCCTTTCAGCAGCCGTAACCCGGTCCGGCGCCGGTCTGGGCCGTTTTGTCTTTCTAGGTTGGGTTAGAAGCTCGGCCGTAGCGGCCGGCCTTTTCGCTGGCTAAGTGGCTCAGCGCCGCATGTTTCACGGTTTTTCTGGTGCCGTGGAACATTTTTAGCCGGGCTTCCCGCGGGTTTGTGTATTTTTGACTCCCGCTTTTGCTCCGTGCTATTGGGTGAGGGCGGCTTGTCGGTATGTCTGAAAAAAACGAAGAGAAGAACGCTCCGGCGGCGGCGCCCAAGCGCCGGGCCGGGGGCCTGGGCCGCGGCCTGAACGCCCTGATTGAGGGCAGCTACGAGAAGAAAAGTGAGCGGCTGGGCCTCGTGCCCCACCCCGTCAACTCGGTGGGGCTGATTCCGGTGGGCCACATTCAGGCCAACCCCTACCAGCCCCGCACCCACTTCGACCAGGACGCGCTGCGCGAGTTGGCCGAGAGCATTCGGGTGCAGGGCATCATCCAGCCCGTAACGCTGCGCCAGACGGGCACCAACTCCTACCAGCTCATTTCGGGCGAGCGGCGCCTGCAGGCCTCCAAGCTGGCCGGCCTCGACGCCATTCCGGCCTACATCCGCAAGGCCGACGACCAGCAGATGCTGGAAATGGCCCTGATTGAGAACATCCAGCGCGAAAACCTCAACGCCATCGAAATTGCCCTCAGCTACCAGCGCCTGGTGAGCGAGTGCAACCTCAAGCAGGAGGAGCTGGGCGACCGGGTGGGCAAAAACCGCTCGACCGTCACCAACTACCTGCGCCTGCTCAAGCTGCCGCCCGACATCCAGATCGGCCTGCGCGACACGGTGATCAGCATGGGCCACGCCCGCGCCCTGATCAGCATTGAGAGCCAGGACCAGCAGCTGGAGCTGTTTCGCCGCATTGTGGCCGAAGACCTGTCGGTGCGCAAGGTGGAGCAGCTGGTGCGCAACGGCGGCAGCGCCGCGGGCGCCGAAACCGGCCAGAAAGCCGCCGCGGCGCCGGAGCCGGTGGTGCCGGTGGCCGAAATCAAGCGCACCGAGCGGCACCTCTCGGAGCGGTTTGGCAGCCGGGTGCTGGTGAAACCAGGACCCCAGGGCCGGGGCGAAATCAAGATTGCCTTCGACTCGGTGGAGGACATGCAGCGGATTCTGCACATTCTGCAACCCTCCTAGCCGCGGCCGGCCTTGCATACCAAGGCCGGTGCGTAGCGCGTTGCATCGGTGCCGGCCGGGTTGGTTCGGTTTTTCCCCTGCCCGCGCGGCTTGTTCTCTGCTCTGTTCGTATGTTTCGGTTTCGCTATTCTCTGCTTTTCGCCCTGGGCCTGCCGCTGGCGGCGCTGCGGCCGTCGGGGGCCTCGGCCCAGGTGGTCACCACCGCCGGCCCCGATTCGGTGCAGGTAGCCACCAAGCCGACCGCCGTCGATACTACGCGGCGCACCGAGCGGCTGCTGGGCATGCGCGTAACGCGGCCCCAGAAAGCCACGCTGCTGGCCCTGATACCCGGCGCGGGCCAGGTATACAACCGCCGCTACTGGAAGCTGCCGCTGGTGTACGGCGGACTGGCCGGCGTAGGCTACGGCCTGTACTACAGCCAGATGCGCTACCGCGAATACGTGAAGGGCCGCAACGTAATTGATAATAACCCCATCGACTACAACAAGAATCCGGCGGAGTTTATCAGTGAAAACCTTAATGGTGAACGGGTAAAGAAGGAAAAGACCCGCGAAGGCGTTCAGGTGGGTGTTAATTTCTACCGCCGAAACCGCGACACGTTTATTGCCTACACAGCCGTGGTGTACGGCATCACCATTCTCGACGCGCTGGTGGACGCCCACCTGCGCAACTTCGACATCAGCGACGACCTGAGTTTGCGCCTCGACCCGGCGGTGCTACCCACGCCGGGCCAGTTCCCGCGTGCCGGCCTGGCCCTCACGTTCTCGATGAAGTAGAAGGCAACAGGCACCAAGCGTGCTTCCGGCCGGTTGCCTCATCTGCTGCTCATCAAAACCTGTGCACCTTAGCTTCCCCCTATTCTATCCACTAGCTTCCCACTCCCAGCTTCTCTTCTCAACATGAATATTCTCCTGATTGGCTACGGCAAAATGGGCCGGGCCATCGAAGCCCAGGCCCGGGCGCGGGGCCACCAGCTAGCCGGCATCATCGACCCCAGCCGGCCCGGCACCAGCATCGCCGATTTCACGCCCGCCCAGGTCGATGTGGCCATTGAGTTCACCCACCCCGATGCGGCCTTCCAGAACGTGGCCGCCTGCCTGCGCCAGGGCCTGCCGGTGGTGTGCGGCTCCACGGGGTGGCTGCACCATTTTGCCGAGGCCCGCGCCCTGAGTGCCGAAACCGGCACGCCGCTGTTCTACGCCTCCAACTACAGCGTGGGCGTGAACCTGTTCTTTCATTTCAGCGAGTACATGGCGGCCAAAATGCACCAGTTCGGCGGCTACGATGTGCAGGTGCGCGAAATCCACCACACCCAGAAAGTCGACCAGCCCAGCGGCACGGCCCTCACGGTGGCCGAAGGCATTCTGCGCCACTTCCCCGGCAAAACCACCTGGCGCAACGAGCCCACCACCGAGCCGAACGAGCTGGCGGTGCTGTCGGAGCGCGAGGGCGCGGTTATCGGCACCCACATCGTCACGTACTCCTGCCCGGCCGACACCATCGAGCTCAAGCATGAGGCTCACACCCGCGAGGGCTTCGTGCAGGGCGCGCTGCTGGCCGCCGAGTGGCTACCCGGCCGCCAGGGCGTGTTCGGCATGAAGGATATGCTGGGGCTGTGATTTGGTGACTTGGTGATTTGGCGAATGACAGAACGATTGACCAAATCACCAAGTCGCCAAATCACAGTTCGCGCATTATTTCGCATCTTCCATCGTTTAAACCGCAGCGTCCCGGTTCTGGCCGGTAAGGCGCTTTTTCTGGCTCACTTGCATCATGGCAGTACAATCCTGGGAGAAATACCTCGAAAAGAATCCGGCCGGCACGCCGCCTCCGGCGGGCGGGCCCGTGCCCAAGAAGCGCAAGGGCCCGATTCGGGAGTGGGGCGACGCCATTCTGTTCGCCGTTATTGCGGCCACACTCATCCGCTGGGCTACGTTTGAGGCCTACACCATCCCGACGCCCAGCATGGAGCACACGCTGCTGGTGGGCGACTACCTGTTCGTGAGTAAGCTGCACTACGGCCCGCGCACGCCCCAGACGCCGTTGCAGGTGCCGCTCACGCACCAGACCATCTGGGGTACCAACCTGAAAAGCTACTCCGAGGCCATCCAGCTGCCCAGCTACCGGCTGCCGGGTTTTTCGGAGGTGAAGAACAACGACGTGGTAGTGTTCAACGTGCCCTTCGAGGCCGAGCACCCCGCCGATTTGCGCACCAATTACATCAAGCGCTGCGTGGCCATTGCCGGCGACGTGCTGGAAGTGCGCCAGGGCCAGGTGTTCATCAATGGCAAGCCGGCCGAGAATTTCCCCGAGATGCAGAGCAGCTACTACCTGCAGGTGCCCCAGGCCAACGACGACCTGTACGCCGCCTTCAAGGAGCACGGCATTGTGGAGTACAACACGCCCGACGGCCGGCCCTACCAGGAAAACAGCGCCGAGTATGGCCCCGGCTACCTCATCAGCATGACGCCGGCCGCCTACGCCTATTTCAAGCAGCAGCCCTACGTGAAGGGCATCATCAGCCTGCAAACGCCCGTGGGCCAGCGCGAGGGCCAGGAGGTGTTCCCCAACAACCCCGACTACCCCTACAGCCAGGCCCTGCAGAACCCGCCCTACCCCAGCTGGAACAAGGACAACTACGGCCCGCTGCAAATCCCGAAAGAAGGCCAGACCGTGCAGCTGACGCCCCAGAACACCCCCCAGTACCTGAAAATCATCACCCGCTACGAGCACAACGAGGGCATCACCGTCGATGGGGCGGGCCGAATTCTGCAGAACGGCCAGCCGCTCACGAGCTACACCTTCAAGCAGGATTACTATTTCATGATGGGCGACAACCGCCACAACTCGCTCGATTCGCGTTTCTGGGGCTTCGTACCCAAAGACCACATCGTGGGCAAGGCCGTGCTCATCTGGATGTCCGTCGACCCTAACGGCAGCTTCCTGAGCAAAATCCGCTGGAACCGCCTGTTCAACTTAGTGCACTAAAATCACAGATGTTGCAGATGAAAAAGGATGCCGTTCAATAGTAGATGAGGCCCTGTTTTTGCAACTGCAACTAATGAAAAACTCAAAAGCCACCCCCTAGGGGGTGGCTTTTGAGTTTTGGGTACTGTTCAACATCAGCAGATATCCACCAATGAACGGCATCCTTTTTCATCTGCAACATCTGCAACATCTGTGATTCACCACTGAATCGGCGCCTCGTGGTGCTGCTGCAGGTAGGCGTTGGTCTGGCTAAAGGGGCGGCTGCCGAAGAAGCCCCGGTCGGCGGCGTAGGGCGAGGGGTGGGCAGCTTTTAGCACGAGGTGTTTGCGGGCGTCAATGACTTCGCCCTTTTTCTGGGCTGAGGCGCCCCAGAGGATGAACACGACGTGCTCCTTCTGGTCGGAAATGGTTTGGATAACAGCGTCGGTGAACTGCTCCCAGCCTTTTTTCTGGTGGCTGGCCGGCTCCTTGGCCCGCACCGTGAGCGTGGCGTTGAGCAGCAGCACGCCCTGCTGGGCCCACCGGTCAAGGTTGCCGTTGGGGGCCGGAGCCGTGTCGGGCAGGTCGGCGTACAGCTCCTTGAATACGTTCTGGAGCGAAGGCGGCGTGCGCACGCCCTCGGCCACCGAGAAGCTCAGGCCGTGGGCCTGGCCCCGGCCGTGGTAGGGGTCCTGGCCCAGAATCACCACTTTCAGCTTATCAAACGGGCAGGCCTCGAAGGCGTGGAAAATTTGCGGGCCGGGCGGAAACACTTCGGCCGTAGCGTATTCGCCCTTTACGAAGGCAATCAGGTGCTGGAAATAGGGCTTCTCGAACTCGGGCGCCAGCACCTGCCGCCAGCTTTCTTCAATCTTAACCGACATGCGAACCAGGATTATTTGTTAGTTTGTGTTAGTTTGAGACGGCATTGGCAGCCCGGACTCCGTAGAGGAAGGCAAGTAAACCAAACCCGGGCCCGCACTGTTAGCTTTTTTCTCTTTTGGAACTCCGCCGTTATGAATACGACCACCACTCAGGGCGTAACCGTCAGCGTTACCACCAATTATTTGCCCGACTATTCGAGCCCGGGTCAGGAGCATTACGTTTTTGCCTACAAAATTGATATTCGCAACAACAGCGAATATACCGTGAAGCTGCTGCGCCGCCACTGGTTTATTTCGGATGCCAATGGCGTGGTGCGCGAGGTGGAAGGCGAAGGCGTGGTGGGCCAGCAGCCGGTTTTGGAGCCCGGCGAGTCGCACCAGTACGTGTCGGGCTGCAACCTGAAATCGGGCGTGGGCAAGATGCGCGGCACCTACCAGATGGAGCGCGTGATGGACGGCCACGAGTTCGACGTGGAGATTCCCGAGTTCACGCTCATCGTGCCTTACCGACTCAACTAAGGCGTTGGATTGGCTTTGAACTGCTTACAGCCGCCTTCGGGCGGCTTTTTTGTGGGCTGGAAACTAAAAGCCTCCCTGTCATCCTGAGCGGCGCGAAGGACCATATCAGGTTGAAACGAGGCGCTGCCACGGTCGTTCTAGCCCAGTAAGGTCCTTCGCGCCGCTCAGGATGACAAACGGTTTCTACCTTTCGGCCTGAAACTCTAACCTCCCGCCGCCCCGCCTTGCTTTTCCAGATTCTCAGCTACCTCCGCTTCCTGGGGCGCTCGGGCAACGCCCACGGGCTGCACTCGCCCTTTGTTTTCGGCCTGTACGCGCACGTTATCCACCACTCGGGCCGGTTTGCCGCCTACGAGGCCGTAGAGGCCCGCCGGGCTGCCCTACTCGCCGATTCTACCGCCATTACGGTGCGCGACTTCGGGGCCGGCTCGCGGGTGGCCGGGGCGGGCCGCTCTCGTCGCCTGTGCGACATTGCCCGCACCGCCGCCAAGCCGCCGAAGCTGGGGCAGCTGCTGTTCCGGCTCGTCAACCACTACCAGCCGCGCACCATCGTGGAGCTGGGCACCTCACTGGGCCTCACCACTGCCTACCTCGCCCTGGCCGACTCGCGGGCCCAAGTCTTCACCTTCGAAGGCTGCCCCGCCACGGCGGCCGTGGCCCGCCAGACGTTCGGGGCCGTGGGCGCCGAAAACGTCAAACTCATCGAAGGCAACCTCGACGACACCCTCGCCCCCACCCTGGCGGCCCTGCCCGCACCCGTCGATTTTGCCTTCTTCGATGGCAACCACCGCTACGAGCCTACGTTGCGCTACTTCGAGCAGCTCAACGCCCACCGCACCCCCGACAGCGTGTTTGTGCTCGACGATATTCACTGGTCGGGGGAAATGGAGCGGGCCTGGGAGGCCATCCGCTGGCACCCCGACGTCACGCTGACGGTGGACCTGTTCTACATCGGCCTCGTCTTCTTCCGCCCCAGCCTGCCCCGCCAGCATTTCACGCTGCGCTTCGATAACCCCGTGGATAAGCTGCTGGAGCTAAGCCGGGTGTTTGGGGCGTGATTAGAGATTAAGGAACGTCATTCAGAGCGCAGCGAAGAATCTCACGTGCAATAGTAACTCCTAGCACTAGGGTTACTATTGCACGCGAGATTCTTCGCTGCGCTCTGAATGACAGGCGTTTAGTACCTACCTGCTTCTAACGCACCGCCTCGCGCACCCGCGTCAGTTTGGTCAGCAGGTCTTCCAGCTGATCGAGCGGTAGCATGTTGGCGCCGTCGGATTTGGCGGTAGCGGGCGTGGGGTGGGTTTCGATGAACAGGCCGTCGGCGCCCACGGCAATGGCGGCTTTGGCAATGGTTTCGATGAGGGCCGGCTGGCCGCCCGTGACGCCGCTACTCTGGTTGGGCCGCTGCAACGAGTGCGTGACGTCCATAATTACGGGCACGCCGAATTCGCGCATAGCGGGCAGGTTGCGGAAGTCGACCACCAGATCGGAGTAGCCGAACGAGTTGCCCCGGTCGGTGAGCAGCACGTTGTCGTTGCCCGACTGGCGCACTTTGTCCACCGCAAACTGCATGGCCTCGCCGTTCAGAAACTGGCCTTTTTTCACGTTGACAACCTTGCCGGTCCGGGCGGCGGCCACCAGCAAATCGGTCTGCCGGCACAGGAACGCCGGAATCTGCAGCACATCAACGTACTCGGCGGCCATGGCAGCCTCACCCGATTCGTGGATGTCGGTGACGGTGGGCACGCCGATTTCGCGGCTTACTTTCTGCAGGATGCGCAGGGCCTTTTCGTCGCCGATGCCGGTGTAGGAGTCGAGGCGCGAGCGGTTGGCTTTGCGATACGAGCCCTTAAAGATGAACGGAATCTGGAGCTTGTCGGTGATGTGCTGAATGCGCTCGGCAATGCGCAGGGCCATATCTTCGCCCTCAATCACGCAGGGGCCGGCCATCAGAAAAAACTGGCCGGAATTGGTGTTCCGAAAGTGCGGCAGCACGTTGGCAAGGGCTTCGAGCATGGATTTGGGTAGTTGAGGGCGGAGAAACTTAGTTAGTGGCAGTCGTTTGTCATCCTGAGCCCAGTGAAGGACCTGTCCTGAAGCTACATCCATTGATTGGCTTCTGGATCGGTCCTTCACTGGGCTCAGGATGACAGGTCGGTTCGGTTCATATTAATCGAATCTGCTTTCCGTTTCAAGCAGATGAACAGCTCCCGGCCCTGGCGGGGCGGCAGCGAGTTGGTGGCGGTTTCGAAATGAACGAAATCGAAATATGGCTCGAAATACGGGCGGTACTCGGCGCGCGAGCCGCCGAAGGGCGGGCCGGGCTGGCTAAACTCAGTGTCGAAAAGCAGACCCATGAGCGTGCCGCCGGGCCGCAGCAGCCGGGCGCACTGCCGGGCGTAGGCGGGCCGCAGCGCGGGGTCGAGGGCGCAGAAAAAGGTCTGCTCTACAATAAGGTCGAAGGCCGGGGATGGCTCCAGGGCAAAGAAATCGGCGAGCAGCAGGTGGGCCGCCGGGAAGCTAGGCACGCGGGTTTGCAGGGCCTGCAGCGCCGCCGGGGCCAGGTCGACGACCAGCACATTGGGCCAGCCGGCGCGGTGCAGAAACTCGGCTTCGTAGCCGCGGCCGGCCCCCGGAATGAGGATGCGGCGCGAGTCGGGCGGGCCCAACTGAGCAAAATATTCGCGCAGCGGCGGCGTTATAGCGCCCGTGTCCCAGCCGGTCTGGCCGATTTCGTAGCGCTGCTGCCAGTAGGCGGTATCGAGGGGCGGGACGGGCTGCATTTCGTGGCGGGGTTGTACCTTCGGCACTTGCCGGGGTGGCAAACCCCGTTATTTTTGCCTCAAAGGTACTACCGCGTCCGGACTGTCCGGGCCTCCACCCAAACCCTTTCTGTATGGAACAAGATCAGAGCCCCGAACCAAAGAACAATAACCGCCTACTCCTGATTGGGGCCCTTATTCTGGTGCTGCTGGGCATCAACGGGTTTCTGTTTTACATGAACCAGCAGAAGAGCAAGCAGAACGAGCAGCTACAGGCCGACGTGGTGAGCAAGGATGCCAAGCTCGAAGACCAGATCAAGCAGTACGAGGCCCTGAAGTCGGATTACGAGCGCCAGAGCCAGGAAGTGCAGGGCATGGGCCTGGCCAACGACTCGCTGGTGGCCAAGCTGGCCCAGATCAACGCCGACCTGCTCAAGCTTCGCTCGTTCCGCGCCAGCAGCTTCAGCGTGGCCGAGCAGCGCCGCTTCAAGCAGCGCGCCGCCAACTTCGAAACCCAGCTGCGCAAAAAGGACGAGGAAATTGCCCAGCTCAAGGCCGATAACGAGGCCCTCTACACCGAAACCACCACCCTTAAGGAGCGCCAGAACAAGCTGACCGATACCATTTCGTCGGTGGTGCGCTCCAACCAGGAGCTGAGCCAGAAGGTGGCCGTGGCCTCGCGCCTGCAGGCCGAAAATATCCGTGTGGGCGTTATCAACAGCCGCGACAAAGAGAAAGAAGACACCGATAACGAGTTCAAAGCCAAGCGCGTCGAGAAAATCAAGGTAACCTTCAACCTAGCCCGCAACGATGTGTCGCCGAAGGAAACCAAGGAAATCATGATGCGCCTGATTGAGCCCGACGGCGCCGCGCTCTACAACCTGAGCACCGGCGGCGGCACCTTCATGATCGACGGCTCGGAGGCTTTCTACACGGCCAAGCAGGAGCTCGTGTACGACAACACCCGCCAGCCCGTGCAGTTCATCTACGCTAAGGGCGCGCCCTACAAAACCGGCCTGCACACCGTCGAGCTTTACGAAGGCGGCGTGTTGATTGGAAAGACGACGTTCACACTCAAATAAATCACTGATTACCGCTGATTAACCGTGATTTCGCTGATTTTTTGATGTTCGCACCCAAGCAAAAGAGCCACTCCAAATTGGAGTGGCTCTTTTGTTTACCAGCTAAATTAGTCAGAACATAAAATCAGCGAAATCACGGTTAATCAGTGGCAATCAGTGGCAATCAGTGATTGAGAATCAGGGTGACTACGATTGATCCGCGGCAAGCTGCGCTTCGAATTCGTCGAGCTTTTTGAGCGTGGAGGTGATGTCTTCGGTGAACATGGCAATCAGCGAACCGGGGCGGGCGGTTTGCAGCACGTGGTCCATGGCATCCATCTCGTTTTCGATGTAGGTGATGGGGATGTCGGGGGCGTCGAGGCGCAGGCCTTCGGTCATCAGGTCTTTGAGCTGCTCGGCGGTTTTGCCGCGCAGGTCGCGGTCCTGGCGTAGCACTACCTCATCGAACACCCGGCCCACGATGCGGGCGAAGGCCAGCGTGTCTTCGTCGCGCCGGTCGCCGAGGCCCGAAATCACGCCCACTTTGTGGGTGGCCTCGGTGGCATCGAGGAAATCGGCGAATTTGCCCATGCCGTGGGCGTTGTGGGCGTAATCCACAATCACCTCGAACTGCGGGAATTTGTACACGTTCATGCGGCCCGGCGTCTTCACGCCCGAAGGCACAAACGTGCGCAGCGCCGACTTGATGTCGTCCTTATCGAAACCGTAGCAGTAGCAGGCCAGGGCGGCCGCCATGGAGTTTTCGATGTTGAAGCTGGCCCGCCCGCCGAAGGTAATCGGGAACTCGGCGGCCCTATCAATGCGCAGCTTGTAGCTGTTTTTGTAGATGGAAATGTAGCCTTCCTCGTACACGGCCGCCAGTCCGCCGTGCTCGGCGTGCTCGCGGATGCGGGGGCTGTGCTCGTCCATACTGAACAGGGCCACCCGGCAGTCGAGCTTTTCGCGCATGGCGTACACCAGGTCGTCGTCGGCGTTGAGCACAGCCCAGCCGTTTTTGCGCACCGTGCGCGGCAGCACGCCCTTTACGGCCGCCATGTCCTCGACGGTGTAAATGTCGCGCAGGCCCAGGTGGTCGGCGGCCACGTTGGTCACGATGGCCACGTCGCAGGTGTGGAAGCCCAGGCCCGAGCGCAACATGCCGCCGCGGGCCGTTTCGAGCACCGCAAAGTTCACCGTGGGGTCTTTGAGCACGAATTCGGCGCTCTGGCCGCCGGTGCAGTCGCCGCTCTGCAGCTGCACGCCCTGGATGTAGATGCCGTTGGTAGTGGTGAAGCCTACCTTATAGCCTTTGGAAGCCACAATGTGGGCCAGCAGCTGCGAGGTAGTGGTTTTACCATTGGTGCCGGTAACGGCAAAAATCGGAATCCGGGACTTGCTGCCGGCCGGAAACAACATATCGATAACCGGGGCGGCCACGTTGCGGGCCAGGCCCTGGGTGGGCGAAATGTGCATCCGGAAGCCGGGCGCGGCATTCACCTCGATAACCGCGCCGCGGGTTTCGTTCAGCGGAATGGCAATGTCAGAAGTCAGCAAATCGATGCCGCAGATGTCGAGGCCCACAATGCCGGCCACGCGCTCGGCCAGCAGCACGTTGTAAGGGTGCACGAGGTCGGTTACGTCGGTGGCGGTGCCCCCGGTGCTGATATTGGCCGTGGTTTTCAGGTACAGCTCCTCGCCTTCGGACAGCACCGAATCCAGGCTCAGGCCGCGGCTGAGCAGCAAATCCTGGGTGTGCTGGTCGGCCTTGATGCTGGTGAGCACCTTTTCGTGGCCGATGCCGCGGCGCGGGTCCTCGTTTACCTTGTCAATCAGCTCCTGGATGGTGTGCTGCCCGTCGCCGGTAACGGCGGCCGGGGTGCGCTTGGCGGCGGCAATCAGCTTGCCATTCACCACCAGCAACCGGAAGTCGTGGCCCTGCACGAGCTGCTCGACAATAACGGCGCGCGAGTTCTTGGAATGCTCACGGGCGGCCTGGAAGCCCTCGACGGCCTCCGCCCAGCTCTTGATGCCGATGGTGGCGCCGCGGCCGTGGTTGCCGTTGAGCGGCTTGGTGACAATGGGAAAGCCCAGCTCCTCGATGGCCTCACGCAGCTCGTCCTCCGAGTACACCGTGGTGCCGTTGGGCACGGGCACACCGGCCGCGTCGAGCATGGCCTTGGTGCGGTTTTTATTGCCGGCCACCTCCACGCCCGCGTGCGAGGTGTAGCTGGTAGTGGTGGCCCAGATGCGTTTCTGGTTGACGCCGTAGCCCAGCTGGATAATGTTGCTGTTTTTGAGCTGGATGTAAGGAATATCGCGCGAGGCGGCCTCCGATACAATGCTCCAGGTGCTGGGCCCGAAGAACTCTTCCTCCCGGATTTCGTGCAATTCCTCAATGGTGCGCTCGATATTCACGGGCCGGCCCTGGCAGATGTCGTCCACGATTTGCACGGCGGCCTCGGCAGCCACGCGGCCCGCCCGCTCTTCCTGGTAGGCAAACACCACAAACTCCACGCCCGGCTCGTGCTCGGCCGGGTACGACTTGCCCCAGAACACGGGCATGGCCGCCGTACGCTGCAACGCCAGCGCCACGTGCTGAATCACGTAGCCCAGCGGCTCACCGTCGGTCAGCTGCTCGGCCGTCAGCGGGGGCTTCTTCAGGATGGATTTGTCGGCATCGGAGGGCGGCGCGTCGGTCAGCCGGGGCAGCAGGCCGGGCAGCTGCTCGGCCAGCGCCGGCACGCTGCTCGACCACTTGTCGGCCAGCTCCTCCAAATCCACTTTCATTACAATCAGCCGGTAATGCTTAACAGACCAGAAGCTGGGGCCGCGCATAGTGCGCAGGTTCACAATTTTCATAAAGGGAGACAGAAGAGAGAAACAGGGGGTTGCGCGGTTCTACGCAGGAACGGAATGTAGGGATAAAGCGCGGCTAAATCATAAGAGGCCACTAAATCCCGTTCAATTTAAGCCCGCCGCGCCCCAACTTCCAACTACCGTCTCCACTTGAGCCGGTCCGGGAGGCATTGACGCAAAAAACCCCGATTGAAACGCATCAATCGGGGTTTTACAGAAGAGGTGACGGGCGGATTCGAACCGCCGTAGGAGGTTTTGCAGACCTCTACCTAGCCACTCGGTCACGTCACCCTAGTGGTCTTTGAGGATGCAAACATACGCCTTAATCTGACTTACGCCAAAGCCAACGCCGCATTTCGGGCGCAACTGTGGGTAAGTAGTTGGCGACGTGCGGCTTCTTTTTCAGGGATTGAGGAGTATAACGAACGGTCATTCAGAGCGCAGCGAAGAATCTCGCGTGTTGCTGTTGCAAATCGTTTCAACGATAGCACGCGAGATTCTTCGCTGCGCTCTGAATGACGTTCTCTTACCGTAAGCCAAAAAAAGGCCCCGACTTGCGCCGGGGCCTCTCCTATTGCAGCTGAACGCGAAGTCTTACGACTCGTTGTCCATCATCTTGTCGCGCAGGGCCGACAGAGCGTCGAGGTCACCGAGGGTCGATTTCTCGGCCGGGGTGGTCTTCTTCAGGTCGCTGAGCTTGCCTTCGCCCTGGGGAGCAGCGCCGGTAGCCGACGACTTCTTCTTGGCGAATTTAGCGGCGCGGCCTTCCTCTTCCGCCTGCTTGTTGTACACGGCCTGGTGCGAAAGCACCACGCGGCGGTCGTCCTTCGAGAACTCAATCACGCGGAATTCGAGCGACTCACCGTTCTCGGCCATCGAGCCATCCTCCTTCTGGAGCGACTTGGGGTAAGCGAAGCCTTCGATGCCGTAAGGCAATTCGAGCACCGCGCCGCGGTCGTTCTTGTCGATGATGGTAGCGGTGTGTACCGAACCGGGGGTGAACACCGTCTGGAACGTATCCCAGGGGTTTTCCTCCAGCTGCTTGTGGCCCAGGGCCAGGCGACGGTTGGCTACGTCCAGCTCCAGCACTACCACGTCCAGACGGTCGCCTACCTTCACCATTTCGGAGGGGTGCTTGATCTTCTTGGTCCACGACAGGTCCGACACGTGCACGAGGCCGTCTACGCCCTCTTCCAGCTCGACGAACAGGCCGAAGTTGGTGAGGTTACGCACCAGGCCGTTGTGCTTGCTGCCGATGGCGTACTTGTCGGCGAAGTCGCCACGGGTCCAGGGGTCTTCGCTGAGCTGCTTGATGCCGAGGCTCATCTTGCGGTCTTCGCGGTCGAGGGTCAGAATCTGCGCCTCTACTACGTCGCCCTGCTTGATGAAGTCCTGCGGGTTGCGCAGGTGCTGGCTCCAGCTCATTTCCGACACGTGGATCAGGCCCTCAACGCCGGGGATGATTTCCATGAACGCGCCGTAGTCGGCTACGTTCACGATGCGGCCCTTCACCTTGGTGCCGACGCCCATGTCCTCGGGCAGCGAATCCCACGGATGCGGGGTCAGCTGCTTCAGACCGAGGCTGATACGCTTCTTGGCCTCGTCGAAGTCGAGCACCACGATGTTGAGCTTCTGGTCGAGCTGCAGTACTTCGCTCGGGTGGGCGATACGGCCCCACGAGATGTCGGTGATGTGCAGCAGACCATCGACGCCGCCGAGGTCGATGAACACGCCGAAGTTGGTCATGTTCTTGATAACGCCCTCCAGAATCTGGCCTTTCTCCAGGTTGTTGAGGATGGCTTCGCGCTGCTTCTCGAGGTCTTTCTCGATGAGCACCTTGTGCGAAACAACTACGTTATCGAAAGCGGCGTTGATTTTCACCACTTTCACTTCCATGCGACGACCAACATAAATGTCGAAGTCACGGATGGGCTTCACGTCGATCTGCGAGCCGGGCAGGAATGCTTCTACGCCGTCGAGGTCCATGATGAGGCCGCCTTTGGTACGACGCTTCACCACGCCTTCGAGCACGGAGTCGTTCTCCAGCGCGTCGTAGATGGCTTTCCAGGCCTGCTTGATTTTGGCTTTCTTACGGCTCAGGATAAGCTGGCCGTTGGCGTTTTCCTGCTCCTCGATGAATACCTCCACCGTGTCGCCGGCCTTCAGGTCGGGCAGGTCGCGGAATTCGGACAGGGGCACCAGACCATCAGACTTGAAGCCGATGTTCAGGATCACGTCGCGGTCGGTCATGCCCACCACGGTGCCGGTTACTACTTCTTCTTCCTGAACGGTGGTGAGCGTACCGCTGTACATCTCCTCCATTTCGGCGCGCTGCTCGGCGGTATAGTTACCTCCGAAGCCGCTGGCGTCTACGTTGTCCCAGTCGAAATTGTCAACTAATTCTGCCATGATTGTAGCATTGGCCCCGATGTACACGCCGGGAGCGGGACCAGCCTCCGCAGCGCGTTTTTGCTTGATACCCAACGCCAAAGCGCCGGCCCGCCACCCTGGCAGGGCCGCAAAGATACGGAGTTTGGGGCAGGAATGAAAAGGTTGCTTATTGCTTGGCTATAAAGTTTCTGGCCTCTTCTGAAAAGCGGCGTAGCGCCTCCGCATACCGGGCCAGATTTGAATCCTGAAAACGTGCGGCTTCTATAGCGGCGTTCAAAGCGTGCAGGTTCATCAGCGACGCCAACTCCTGCCTGTCATGGGCGGCAAGTGCCCTGATAATATCTTCCGTTTCCTGTCTCCAGAGAGGTAGAGGCAGGCTGCTATTGGTGCGTTTGGATGACAGCAGATCACTCAGAAACGCCAGTAGCCCGGGCTTCTGCAGCTTTCTTTCAAGTAACAGCTCAGCAAACCGATTCTTAATTGCAGCATATAAACCAAGCAATTCCCCGATTTCCTCTTGACTCAAAACCTTATTCATAGTACCCGTACCCAGATGATCCTTGGTTCTAATTATCTGTTTTGTTGGAGTAAGCATCGTTGGCAGTTGATTAATCAACGTTATGTTATGCCCCGCCGTGGCCGGTGCATAAAAATACAGAGCTGAGCCGGTTCCAACACAACAGCCGCCTCCTGGGTTGCTTATGAAGCGGCGACACTCTCAACAGCCGCACCAGCGCCCTTTCGCCCCAAAACCCCGAACTTGCCCGCATGTCCATTGCTGAAAACCTGCACCGTATCGAGCAAACCCTGGCCGGCACCAACGCCCGGCTGGTGGCCGTTACCAAAACCCACCCCGTAGCGCTGCTGCAGGAAGCCTACGACGCCGGGGCTCGGCTGTTTGGCGAAAACCGGGCCCAGGAAATGGCTGAGAAGCAGCCCCAGCTACCAGCAGATGTGCAGTGGCACCTCATCGGGCAGTTGCAAACCAACAAGGTCAAGTACATTGCCGGCTTCGTGCACACCGTTCAGAGCGTGGACAGCCTCAAGCTGCTGCTCGAAATAGAGAAGCAGGCCGCCAAGCACGACCGGGTAATCGAGGGGCTGCTCCAGTTCCAGATTGCCGACGAGGACACCAAAACCGGCCTCACGCTGCCCGAAGCCGAAGAAATCCTGCGCTCCGAGCAGTACCGCGCCCTGCGCCACGTGCGCCTGACCGGCGTGATGGGCATTGCTACCAACACCGAAGACGAGGACCAGGTACGCCGCGAGTTCCGGCAGCTGCGCGGCTACTTCGACAAGCTCCAGGCCCTGTATTTCGCCGACGAGCCCACATTTAAAGAAGTATCAATGGGCATGAGCGCCGACTATCCGCTGGCCATCCGTGAGGGCAGCACGCTGGTTCGGGTGGGCAGCGCTATTTTTGGCCGCCGATAAGGTTTGGTTTTGAACCCCCACAACGTCAGCCAAAAACCAAAAACCACCCTCCAAAAACCAACCACATGACTGCTAAAATCATCCTTCAACTGGCGGCGCTGCTGGGCGCCTTGAGCGTGGGCATCGGGGCCTTTGCGGCGCACGGGCTGCGCAAGAGCCTGGAGGCCGCCGGGCGTTTCGAGACGTTTGAAACGGCCGTGCGCTACCAGTTTTTCCACACGCTGGCGCTGCTGGGCATCGGGGTGCTGCTGCTGATGCGGCCGGAGTTGAAGAGTTTGGGCACCGTGGCCTGGCTGTGGCTGGGCGGCATCCTCATCTTCAGTGGCTCGCTGTACGTGCTGTGCCTGACGGGCATCACCAAGCTCGGGGCCGTTACGCCCATCGGCGGAGTGCTCTTTATTGCCGGCTGGATTATGCTGCTACTGGCTGCCCGCCAGTTGTAGGCTTTCTTAGCTGCTAGCTATTGGCTGTCAGCTTTCGTTCTGACAGCGCTACTTAACTCACACAAAAAAGGCGCCTTCCCTTGCAGGAAAGCGCCTTTTTATATGGCAAAAATCCGTTTTACGACTTCTTCTTAGCCTTAATTTTATTGTCGTCCATCTTCAGCTTCTGCTTGCCATTGGGAGCCGACTGGTCCACCATCGACTCGGCGGCAGGGGCGGCCTGCATCGACGAGGCGGCGTTGGCTTCCTTCACGTCGCCCACCAGGGCCACCATGGCGTTGCCGCCTACCGAGTTCGACTCGATGGTGAGCACCTTGTTCTGCATGCCGTACTTGCCGGCCGTGTTGAACTTGGCCACTACCGTCCCCGATTTGCCGGGCATGATGGGCTCGCGCGTCCACTCGGGGGTGGTGCAGCCGCAGGTAACGCCGATGTTGGAAATGACCAGCGGCTGGGTGCCCACGTTCTTGAACTTGAAGGTGTGGTCGACCACGTCGCCGGTTTTCACAGCGCCGAACTCGAACTTGCTTTCCTCAAACTGAATTTGCGGACCAGCTACTTTCGCCTGGGCGTTGGCCGGCTTCACCGATTGCGCCTGCGCGCTCAGGCCCATCACCGACAGCGACAGAGCCAGGAAAAGAACATTTTTCATAAGACAAGTGAGTAAATGACAGTTAAAAGTACGAAAAATTCCACGGCGGTCCGCCTGCCAAGTTTCGGGCCAGCTTCTGCCGACGCCTAACGTAGTGGGCAGAAGCGGAAGTTCACCGCAAAGCGCCCGCCTTATCAATCCTCGGCCGGGTCGCCGAGCAGCTTCTGGTTGAAATTGAGCAGAAACAGCTTTTCCGAGGAGCGCGTGACGGCCGTGTAGAGCCAGCGGGCAAATTCGGAGTTCACCATATCCTCCTTCAGGTAGCCGTGGTCGACGAACACGGCCTGCCACTGGCCGCCCTGGGCTTTGTGGCAAGTGAGGGCGTAGGCGAACTTGACTTGTAGCGCGTTCAGGAACGGGTCTTTGCGCAGGGCCGCGCTCCGCTCCTTTTTAGTTTCGAGGTGGTTGTAATCCTCGCTCACGGCTTCGTAGAGGGCCTTGTTGCGGTCGGCAGGCAGGCCGGGGCTTTCGGTGTGCAGCGTGTCGAGCAGCAGCTTCACTTCCAGGTCGGGCTCGTCGGGGTAATCCACGAGACGCACGCGGGCATCGGCGAAGCGGAAGCCGAATTCCTCGGTGAGGCGGATGATTTTGACCACCTGCACGAAGTCGCCGTTGGCCAGGAAACCGATGTCGGAGTCGCGCGGGAGCCAGTAGTAGTTGTTGCGCACCACCATCAGGTAGTCGCCCGACTCAATCTCGTCTTCGGCCTCGAACAGGATGCGGCGGATGTACTGATTGTACTGGTTGGCGTTTTTGTTGGAGCGGCAGATGATGGTGCTGTTCTCGTAGCCGAAGTGCTTGTAGGCCCAACGCAGGCCATCTTCGAGTTTGTCGGTGCCCATCGAAAAGATATCGGGGTAGCCTTTGGTAAAGAACTGGATGTTGGGCTCGTCTTGGCGCAGCTCCTCGCGCAGCACGGTGGCGTTCATCAGAATGCCCGACTTTTCGGCCTGGCGCATCACCTGGCGCAGCTCCACCGAGCCCACCTCGGCCCGGAACCGGTCGCGCAGCAAATCGGGGTCGAGGGCGGGGCTGAGCAGCTGGCCCACCGGCGGCAGCTGGGCCGTATCGCCGATGAGCAGCAGGCGGTTACTCTGCTTCTCGAACACGTAGCCCATCAAATCGTCGAGCAGGCCGGTTGAGCCGAAGGCCTTTTCGTCAGAAATCATCGAGGCCTCATCAACAATAAAAAGCGTGTCCTGGGCGCGGTTGGGCTGGCGCTGGAACGTGAGGCCCTGGGCCGGCTGGCCGCTGGTCTGACGGTAGATTTTCTTGTGGATGGTGCTGGCGGCCACGCCCGAGTAGGTGCCCATCACCTTGGCGGCGCGGCCGGTGGGGGCCATCAGCACGTATTTGCGGCCCATCTGGTGCAGCCACTGCACGAGGGCACTTACCACGGTGGTTTTGCCCGTACCGGCGTAACCGCGCAGCACAAACGCCTTGCGGCCCGGCAAATCATCCTTCAAAAACCCATCGAGCTGCTGAAACAGGGCGGCCTGATCCTGGGTGGGCTCGAAGGGGAAATAGTCGCGGACGGACGGGGTTCTGACAGTTAACATACTGGGCAAAGATACCGCTTCTTTGAGCTGCTGTTGTTAGCTGATAAAGGAACGGTCATTCTGAGCGAAGGCGCAGCCGTAGTCGAAGAATCTCGCGTGCCAAAGTAATTTCCTACGATAGGGTTACTGTGGCACGCGAGATTCTTCGACTACGGCTGCGCCTTCGCTCAGAATGACAGTTCTTTTCAACAGCTCAACTAATCGGCTCAATAACGGCCATGGTGGCCGTGGCTTTGGCAATCAGCTTGTCGTCGCACCACACTTCCGACTCGCAGAAGTGCAGGCGGCGGCCGGCTTTGAGCACCCAGCCCACGGCCCGCAAGCGCTGGCCGATGCCGGGGTGCAGGTAGCTGGTTTTGAGCTCTACCGTGACGACGCCCGTGCCCTCGGGCACCAACGTAACGGCCGCAAAACCGGCCACTAGGTCGGCCATGGTGGCTACCAGGCCGCCGTGGGCGAAGCCGGTGTGCTGCTGGTGCTGCTTTTCGAGCAGCAGTTCGGCCTCCACGCGGCCGGGTTCTATCAGGGTGAGGTCGGCGCCGATGTGGTGCATGAAGTGCTGGCGGACCAGCTTGCGGCGGATGCGGGCCTGCAGGACTTCGAGGGACTCGGCGGAAGAATTGGGGGTTTGCATGGCGCAAAGTTGGGGCTTTCGGCCGGTTGCGTGGCAGCTTTCGGGCGGGCGGCGCACGAAATATCGGGCCGCCGGATGCGTTAGGGCTCCGTACCGTAGCTTTGCGCGCTCATGGATTCTCGTTCTTCTACTACCCCGCCCACCGAACTGCTGGAAGCCTACGCCGGCCGGGCCCGGGTGCGGGTGTGCGGCCTGCTCGTGCGCGAAGGCCGGCTGCTGCTCACGGCCCACCGCGGCCTGCTGCCCGACGGGCTGCCGTTCTGGTCGCCGCCGGGCGGCGGCTGGCAGTTTGGCGAAACGCTGCGTGAGTGCCTGCAACGCGAGTTTGCAGAGGAAACCAGCCTGGCCGTGACGGTGGGACGGTTTCTGCACCTGCACGAGTACCAGGGGCCGGGGCTGCAGGCGCTGGAGCTGTTTTTTGAGGTATTGCCGCTCGATGCCAGCGCCGTGCCCCGCCTCGGCCGCGACCCCGAGCACTGCCCCGACGAGCAGCTGCTGACGGAGCTGGAGTTTGTGGCGCCCCGGCAGCTGGGGCGGCTGCTGCCCCAGCAGGTACACCCCGTGCTGCGCGACCTCATCAGCCCCGACGACGTATTCATTCCGCAAATCCGGTTTCAGTAGAACCCAGGGCTTTGTACCTTTAAGGGCCTGAACGCTGCCCAGGCGGCGTTTCGGCCCTTTCTATTTGTTGTTCTCTCTTCCGCTGCTCATGCCCACTTCTGCTCCTGCTTCTCTGGCCCCGGCGGCCCTGCACCGCCTGCGCGACGAAACGCTGGACCCCGAGCAGCTGGCCGCCTACAACCTCTACATCACGGCCGGGCCGGCCGGCCTGCGCCTCGGTGTGGCCGATGCGCGCCGCAACAAGTTTCTGGTGCTCGAAGAGTACGCGGCGCCCGAAGCCGGCCTCAGCTACGCGCAGCAGCTGGCGGCGCTGGCCGCCGAGCACGACCTGCTGGGCCGCGCCGGCTGGCACCGCGTGCGGCTGGCGGTGCACAACCGCGCCTTCACGCTGCTGCCCGCCGCCCTGTTCCGCCCCGGCGACGAGGCCACTTACCTGCGCCTGCACCACGCCCTCAACCCCGAACGCGAATCGGTGCACGCCTACGCCCACAGCGGGCTGGATAGTGTGAGCGTTTTTGCGGCTGATAAGGACTTGACCAGCTGGTTTGGCCAGACGTACCCGGCCGGCCGGCTCGTGCACAGCACCAGCGCCCTGCTGCAGGGCGTGGTGCAGCAGAGCGAGGCCAGCGGCGCTGGGCGCATCTACCTCAGCATCGGCCCCGGCCAGCTCACGGTGCTCGTGATGCAGGGCAAGCAGCCGCGCCTGTGCAACGTGTACTCCTTCAGCACCGCCGAAGACCTGATTTACTACGTGATTCTGGTGATGCAGGAGCTGCAGCTCGACCCCGACCAGGACCCGGTAGTTATCTGGGGTGATTTGATGCACGACTCGGAGCTGTTCACGATTCTGCGCAAGTACATCCGCCACCTGCGCTTTGGCAACCGCCCCTTCGACCTGGGCTACAGCTACCGCCTCAACGACCTGTTCGAATACCGCTACTTCGAGCTGTTCGCCCTCCACCTGTGCGAGTAGATGATTTGGTGAGGTGGTGAAATGGTGAGTTGCCGTTCTGTCATCCTTTAACTGTCATCCTGAGCGGAGCGAAGGACCTGTATAGAAGCTATTATCTGCTGATACCTTCTGTACAGGTCCTTCGCTCCGCTCAGGATGACAATATCTTCTAAATTCATCAACTCACCATTTCACTACTCACCATCTCACCTCATGCGCATTGCCCTGTTTCCCGGCTCTTTCGACCCGTTTACCAATGGCCACCTCGATGTGGTGCGGCGCGGTACGGCGCTGTTTGATGAGGTGATTATTGCCATCGGCAACAACAGTAGCAAGCAGCGTTACCTGCCCGTGGAGCAGATGATTGAATTGATTAAGGGCGTATTCCACGACGAGCCGCGGGTGTCGGTGCGCGAGTACAAGGGCCTGACGGCCGATTTTGCCCGCGAAGTAAACGCCCGGTTTCTACTGCGCGGCCTGCGCAACACCACCGACTTCGAATACGAAAACACCATTGCCCAGGCCAACCGGCACCTCAACTCGGCCCTCGAAACCGTGTTTCTCATCACCTCCCCCACCCTGGCCGCCATCAGCAGCACCATTATCCGCGAAATCCACCGCTTCGGCGGCAACGTCGATGATTTCGTGCCCTTCGCCCTGCCGGATAAGCAAGGCTGAACTGGAAGTCAGGGAGAGAAAGCAGGAAGAGAAAGTAAAAAGGCAAAGCCGCTGAACGCCCACGCTGGACCCGTTCAACGGCTTTGCCTTTTGCCTTTTTCTTCCTGGCTTCCGGCCTACCGCCGGGCCACCACGCGCATGCCGATGAGTTCGGTACTGTTGCCGGGGCTCATCACGGGCAATACCAGGTACTCGGCCGAGGTCAGGCTCAGGTTAGCGTCGCGCAGCAATTGTTCTTCGTCGTTGCCGAGCAGCACGATGTCGCGCACTTTGCGGTTGTTGGCGTCGAAGGTGACCACCAGCGTGGTGCCGTTTTGCTCGAAGGTGTTGATCCAGTCCTGGCCCCGGGTGGCCTTCATCTGGGCGGCGGTGGGCTCCAGGCCGATGGCCTGCTCGCGGGTTTCCTTGGGCGCGCCCAGCGTGCGGCGCAGCTGGTCGATGTTGCGGCCGACCAGGGCGGGCACATCCACCACAACGCTGCTGTTTTCGGTGGTGCCGGGCGCCGGAGTGCTCCGCTCGCCGGCTTTCTGCGAGCCGCTGCAGGCACTGGTGAGGGCGGCCAGCAGGGCCAGGGCAAAGTACAGGTTTGGGCGCATGGGCGGGCGGGTTAAGACTGCGAAGTTTTTTCGGGGCCGGCCGGGGTCTGGCCGGCCATTTTGCTCAGGTAGTGGCGCACCACCAGCGCAATGCTGGCGTAAGAGTCGTCGAGGACGCTCAGCGCTTCCTGCGGCGTCATCCAGCGCACTTCCTCGATGTACTCTTCGGCCTGCGGCTTCATCAGCGTGTCGTCGAGGCAGCGCATAATGTACCAGTTCGTTTTTTTGAGGATTTTGTTGCCGTTGTAGGCATACGAGTGCCAGGTGCTGGGCAGTTTTTCGCCCAGCTCAATCTGTACATTGCACTCCTCCTCCACTTCGCGCAGGGCGCCCAGGGCCGGGTCTTCGTCCTTTTTGAGCTTGCCCTTGGGCAAATCCCACTTGCCGAGGCGGAAAATCATGAGCACCATGCCGTCCTTCTCTACCAGCCCGCCGGCCGCTTTCACGATGCGGAACTGGTCTTTGAGGTGCAGGATGAGGCGCTTTTTTTTGCGGGCCAGCAGCGTGAGCGAGGTGAGCTTTTTCAGCTTTTTCACTTCCATCAGCCGCAGCAGCCGGTCAACGAACCCATCGGTTACGTCGCGCACCAGCACATCGCCCATCAGGTCCTTCGACGAAAACTCGTCTTCCGGATTCAGAATCAGGTCGTACTTGTGCTTGTAAATCTTTTCGCTGTTTTTTTTGATAATCAGCGGAATGTCGTTGATGAAGACGTTCATCGCGGCGGGGTGAGCAGGAGGCAAATAAAAAGGAAAGCGGCTGGCTGCAAAGCACAGCATATTTCTCCGGAAACGAAACGGCCTCCGGGCCGGGCAAGATACGCGAAGTAGCCGGTTGAGTTCGACAAGCGGGGAGATTGTGAGCTGGTGAAATAGTGAGTTTGACGTGCCGGGGCCCTACCAGCGCAAGGGGCGCCAATGCCGTAATCAGGACTCCGAAACGTCAAACTCACCACCTCACCATTTACCTTCGCTTCATGAAAAAAATCGGCCTGCTCTCCGACACCCACAGCTACCTCGACGACCGGATCCTGCACCACCTGCGCGGCTGCGACGAAATCTGGCACGCCGGCGACTTCGGCAACGCGGCCGTGGTGGAGGCGCTGGAGGCGCTGGCGCCGCTGCGGGGCGTGTACGGCAACATCGACGGCCGCGACGTGCGCCTGAGCCAGCCGCTGGTGCAAAGCTTCGAGCTGGAGGGCCTGCAAGTGCTCATGACGCACATTGGCGGCTACCCCGGCCACTACAGCCCCGCCGGCCGCGCCCTGGTCGAGCAGCACCGGCCCGGTTTGTTCATCAGCGGCCACTCGCACATTCTCAAAGTAATGCCCGATAAAGCCCGGCACTTGCTGCACCTCAACCCCGGCGCGGCCGGCCGCCACGGCTTCCATAAGGTGCGCACACTGCTGCTTTTCGAGGTGGAAGGCGGCAAGGTGCAGCAGTTGCAGGCCGTGGAGCTGGGGGCCCGAACGGAGAAATGAGCAGCGGGACGGGCTCCGCCGCGAATCGGATTTCCGGACAAAAAGAAAAAGTGCCTTTCCTTGCGCAGGAAAGGCACTTTTATAAAATCTGCTGGTTACCTCGCGGGGCATGGGGTAGCACCGACCGTGGATGCCGTGGCCGCGCGGGGGTTAGTCGGCCGACTCGAGCTGGCTCAGGCCCGAATTAGCAGCAGCTTCCGTAGCCGCTTCCGATTCGTGGATGGCGGCAGCAATGGCCTCCGTCTTGGGCGCAATATCAGGGCGGCCACCACCGAAGCTGGCCTTCAGCTCGTCGAGGTCTACGTTCTTGAGAACGGGCGTCAGGAGGAGTTGCTTGATGATGCGCTGCTTGTTGTTGGCGCGGGCAATGTTCTTGCGGTGCTTCCGCTTCAGACGGGTAACGCTCATTTTTTCCGGGTCGGTTAAGTCTTTCGGTAATTGAGGGGCAAAAGTAACGACTAAATTTGACACCCGAAAACCTTTCTCCGATTTTAGCTTTTCTACCTGCCATGAACCTACCCGCCGCCGACCTGCGCTCCGATACTGTTACCCGCCCTACCCCGGCCATGCTGGCGGCCATGTTCCAGGCCCCCGTCGGCGACGACGTGTACGGCGAGGACCCCACCGTGCGGGCCCTGGAGGCCGAAACCGCCGCCCGCTTCGGCCTCGAAGCCGGCCTGTTCTGCCCCTCGGGCACCATGACCAACCAGATTGCCATCAAGGCCCATACCGAGCCCATGAGCGAGGTAATCTGCGAGCAGACCTCGCACATTTACCTGTGGGAAGTGGGCGGCATTGCCTTCCATTCGGGCGCCTCGGTGGCCCTGCTGCCCGGCGACCGGGGCCGCCTGACGGCCGCGCAGGTGGAAGCGGCCATCCGCCCCGAAAACGTGCACTACCCCATTACGCGGCTGATTTCGCTGGAAAACACCCACAACCGCGGCGGCGGCAGCTGCTACGCCCTGCCCGAGCTGGAAGCCCTGGCCGACGTAGCCCGGCGCCACCACCTGCCCCTGCACCTCGACGGCGCCCGCGTGTTCAACGCGCTGGTGGCTACCGGCCAAGACGGGCGCGAATACGGCCGGCTGTTCGATACCATTTCGGTGTGCCTGAGTAAGGGCCTGGGCGCGCCGGTGGGCTCGGTGCTACTGGGCTCAAAGGCGTTTATTGAGAAGTGCAAGCGCATCCGTAAGGTGATGGGCGGCGGCATGCGGCAGGCCGGCTACCTGGCCGCGGCCGGCCTCTACGCGCTCGAACACCATGTGGCCCGCCTCGCCGACGACCACCGCCGGGCCCAACAGCTGGCCGACGCGCTGGCCGCCCGCCCCTACGTAACGGAGGTGCTGCCCGTCGAAACCAACCTCGTCATCTTCCGCCTCGCCGACACGATGCCCGCCGAGCAATTTCTGGCCCATCTGGAGCAGCGCGGCATCCGCGCGTCCTCGTTCGGCCCCCAGTTCATCCGCTTCGTCACCCACCTCGACATCGACGACGCCATGCTGGCGCGGGTGGAAGCGGCGCTGGCCGAGCTGTAGGGAGTGACGAGGCACCGTCATTCAGAGCGCAGCGAAGAATCTCGCGTGCTGATGTTGAAGTACTAATCCGACGTCAGCACGCGAGATTCTTCGCTGCGCTCTGAATGACGTACTCTTAGCACTCTGCAATCCTACAGTCTGGTACCGGTTCACTAATTTATTCTGAATTCGCGTCATTTACGACACTTTCTGCCCTTCAACCACTGCATGGAATTATATCATACCCTGACGCTGCTATTGGTAATAGCGGCAGCTTTCGGCTACATCAACCACCGGTTTCTGCGCCTGCCGTCCACTATTGGCCTGATGATTCTGGCGCTGGTTTCCTCACTTTTCGCCATCATGCTGGGGTGGCTGGGCGTACCCTGGGTGATGAGTGCCAGCCAGCTCGTGCGCAGCATCGACTTCCATAAGGTGCTGATGGACGTGATGCTCAGCTTCCTGCTGTTTGCCGGCGCCCTGCACGTGGATGTGCGCACGCTGGGCAAGGAGCGTTGGGCCGTGGGCGCCATGGCCGTGGTGGGCACGCTGCTTTCCACGCTGCTCGTGGCCACCGGCATGTTTTACCTGCTGCCGCTGATGGGCTTCGACACCCCCTTTATCTACTGCCTGCTGTTTGGGGCCCTGATTTCGCCCACCGACCCGATTGCCGTGATGGGCATTCTGAAGCAGGCGCGCATCAGCAAAAACCTGGAAATCAAGATTGTGGGAGAGTCGCTATTCAACGACGGCATTGCGGTAGTGGTGTTCATCAGCCTCTACGAAATTGCCGTGTATGGCACTGATAAGGCCACGGCCTCGTTTATCGGCGAGCTGTTTTTGCGCGAGGCGGCGGGCGGCATTCTGCTGGGCGTGGGGCTGGGTTACGCCACGTTCTGGGCCCTGCGCACCATTGATAACTACAAGGTGGAGGTGCTCATCACGCTGGCCCTGGTGATGGGCGGCACGGCGCTGGCCTCGGCCTGGCATACCTCGGGGCCGCTGGCCATTGTGGTGGCCGGCCTGATTGTGGGCGACAAGGGCCGCGAGAAAGGCATGTCGGACCAGACGCGCGAGTACCTCGACAAGTTCTGGGAGATGCTCGACGAGATTCTCAACGCGGTGCTCTTCGTGCTCATCGGCCTCGAAATGCTGGTGCTTGACATCAGCAATGCCGTTCTGCTGATTGGCGCGGCGGCCATTGTGCTCACGCTGCTGAGCCGCTTCGTGTCGGTGGCGCTGCCGCTGAGCTTTCTGCGCCGCTACACCGATTTCAACGTGGCCACGCTGCGGGTGCTGAGCTGGGGCGGCCTACGGGGCGGCATTTCGGTAGCCCTGGCCCTGTCGTTGCCCGCCACCATGCCCCGCGACCTGATTGTGGGCATCACCTACGTGGTCGTCGTGTTCAGCATCATCGTGCAGGGCCTCACCATCGGCCCGTTGGTCAAAAAGCTCGGCCTCAGCACCGAAGCCGAACCGGGAATGCATTAACTTTTTGAGCTGTTAGCTTTGAGCCGCAAGCTACAAGCGGCAAGCTGATGTTGAACGTCAGCTTGCCGCTTGTAGCTTGCGGCTTGCAGCTCTAAGCTAACCAACTAACAACCATGACGCTATTCGTTATCGGGGATGTGCACGGGTGCTACCACACGTTTCGGGCGGTGCTGCGGCACTGGCAGCCGGCGCAGGAGTTGCTGGTGCAGGTGGGCGATTTGGTAGACCGGGGCCACGGCATCCCCGAGTGCGTGGCGCTGGCCCGCGAGCTGGAGGCCGCCCACCCCGACCGCACGGTGTTTCTGCTGGGCAACCACGAGCACTCGATGCTGCGCCACTACGGCTCGCAGGGGCCGCACCGCCCGTGGCTGAGCTGGGGCGGCCAGGCCACCGTCGACCAGTACCACGGCCGGCCCAGGCTGCTGCGCGAGCACTTGGCCTGGCTGCACGAGCGGCCCCTGTTCTGGGCCAACGACCACATAGTTATCAGCCACGCGGGGTTTGCCGACACGCCCACGCCCCTGGAAGCCGACGACTACGACGGCGTGCTGTGGCGGCGCGGGCCGCTGCTGAACCTGGAAGGCCGCCGCCAGGTGGTAGGCCACACGCCCACGCCCGACGGTGAAATCCTGCTCGACCCGCTCGCCAATGCGCTGTACGTGGATACCGGCGCCTACCTCAACCAGGGCCTGACGGGCGTGCGCCTCTCCGAAACCGGCGAGGTGCTGGCCGAGTTTGTGGTGCCCACTTCCCCCCTCGATATCGACCTGGAGTAACCGCCCACCCCCTTTCTGCCCATGTCCAATCCTGAGACCGAAGCCGCCCTGCGCCACCTGCGCGCCGCCGACCCGGTGCTGGCCCGCCTGATTGACGCCGGCCGGCCCATTGCCCCCGCCGCCCACGAAGACCTGTATCTGGGGTTGCTGCGGGCCATCGTCAGCCAGCAGATTTCCACCAAAGCCGCCGCCGCCATCTGGCGCAAGTTCCAGGCCCTGTTCGGCCCCGAGGGCTACCCCGAGCCGGTGGCGCTGCTGGCGTTTTCGGATGAGGAGCTGCGCACGGCCGGGCTTTCGTACCAGAAAGCGGGCTACCTGCGCGCCATTGCCGATTTTGCGCTGCGCGACGAGCTCGACCACGCCCGCCTCAGCCAGCTCAACGAGGAAGAGCTGACCCAGCACCTGACCCAGATAAAAGGCGTGGGCCGCTGGACGGCCCAGATGCTGTGCATGTTCGCGCTGGACATGCCCGACGTGTTTCCCGAAGGTGACCTGGGCATCCAGAACGCCATGCGCCGCCACTACGGCCTCGAAGAAACCGGCCGCGCCCTGCTGCGCCGCCTCATCGAGCTGGCCGAGCCCTGGCGCCCCTACCGCACGCTGGCCAGCAAGTATCTGTGGCAGTCGTTGGGGTAGTGGTGGTGACTTGGTGATTTGGTGCGTCCGTCTGTCATCCTGAGCAAAGCGAAGGACCTTATCCAGAAGCTAGCATCAGACTATAGCTTCTGGATAAGGTCCTTCGCTTTGCTCAGGATGACAGCACGTCTCACCAAATCACCAAACCACCAAATCACTCCCCATTCCGGCGGGCGTCGCGGATGCCGAGGGCAATGGCAATGAAGGTGGAGAGCAGCGGCACGAAAAAGCCGAACAGCAGCCAGGGCCAGAACCGCCGCCCGTACATGTGGGCAATGTAGACGGTAATCAGGGCCGACAGCAGGCAGACGGGCAGCGCGAACAGCAGGTTATCAATAACTCCCATAAGGCAGCGGGGCGGTAGGTGCGGGTTACTGATAAGCAACCGGAATCTGGGCTAGCTGTTCGGCCAGCTGCCAGTGGGCAGGCTGCAGGTTGGGGTAAAACCAACTAGCTCCGGCCGCCAGCCACTGCGCCCGAAACTGCCGGGCCGCGTCGGGCGTGGCATCGTGGTAGCCGAACTCGGCGCCGCAGCAGCCGCACCACGTATGGTCGGGCGTGCGGCCCGCGGGGCCCCAGGGCGACTCGTCGTAATCGAGGCCGCAGACGCGGCAGAACCACAAAGGCATGGCGCGCGGCGGCTACGCCTTCTTCAGAAACTCAGTTTTCAGCACCATCGTGCTGCCGCCCGCCCGGCCCTCAATTTCAGCGGGGCTGTTGGTGAGGCGGATGTTCTTGACCACCGTGCCGCGCTTAAGCGTGAGCGACGAACCCTTCACTTTCAGGTCCTTGATGAGCGTTACCGAGTCGCCCTCGGCGAGCAGGTTGCCGTTGCTGTCCTTTACGTCCATGGAATTAACTGTTGAGCTGGATATGTACTAACGATAGTGGTGCCACGAAGCCCGGCAGGGAATTCGTGGCACCACCCCGTTTTGAATAAGACCTACCGCAAGCTGCGGCATCCAATCATCTGCAACATCTGTAATCAGACGTTGAAGCGGAAGTGCATGATGTCGCCGTCCTGCACCACGTATTCTTTGCCTTCGACGGCCATTTTGCCGGCCTCCTTGATTTTGGCTTCGGTTTTATACTGCTGATAATCGGGCAGCTTGATCACCTCGGCGCGAATGAAGCCCTTCTCGAAGTCGGAGTGGATGACGCCGGCGGCGGCGGGGGCTTTGTCGCCGCGGTGCACCGTCCAGGCGCGCACTTCCTGCACGCCGGCCGTGAAGTAGGTAATCAGGTTGAGCAGCGAGTACGAGGCGCGGATCAGGCGGTTCAGGCCCGACTCGGTGAGGCCGTACTCGCCCAGGAACATTTCCTTTTCCTCGGGGTCCTCCATCTCGGCAATCTGCGACTCGATGGCGGCCGACACCAGCACCACTTCGGCACCTTCCTGGGCCACGTGGGCCTGCAAAGCGGCCACGTGGGCGTTGCCGTTCTGGATGCTGCCTTCGTCCACATTGGCCACGTAAATCACGGGCTTGATGGTGAGCAGCTGCAAATCGGCCACTGCTTCCAGCTCTTCGGGGGTAGCGTCGAGGGCGCGGGCGTTCTGGCCGGCCTCCAGGGCCGCCTTGAACTTCTGCAGCACTACTACTTCCTTCTTGGCCGCCGCGTCGCCGCTCTTGGCCGAGCGCTCCGACTTGGCCAGCTTCTTATCCACGCTCTCCAGATCCTTGATTTGCAGCTCCGTATCAATCACGTCCTTGTCGAACACGGGGTCGACGCCGCCGGCCACGTGCACGATGTTGGGGTCGTCGAAGCAGCGCACCACGTGGATGATGGCGTCGACCTCGCGGATATTGGCCAGAAACTTATTGCCCAGGCCCTCGCCCTTGGAAGCGCCCTTCACGAGGCCGGCAATGTCCACGAACTCGATAATGGTGGGCAGCACCCGCTTGGGGTTCACCAGCTCCTCCAGAATGCGCAGCCGCTCGTCGGGCACCGTAATCACGCCCACGTTGGGCTCGATGGTGCAGAACGGGTAGTTGGCCGATTCGGCTTTGGCGTTGGAAAGGGCGTTGAAAAGCGTGGATTTGCCAACATTCGGCAGGCCGACGATACCGCAGCGGAGACCCATTTTCTATTACTTAAGAATTTTCAATTATGAATTATGAATTGGCCGGGCAGCCGGGCTATTCAGGGGGCAAAGGTACGGGGCTTTTCCAAGGAAAGCACGGGCGCTACGCAAACGCACCAGCCGTAAACAACAACGCGTGCCGCGGCCGAAGCCGGGCACGCGCCGAAGAGTGCGGGAAGTAAGTTTGTTTCGCTAGGCAGCAGGCAAAAAGTGAGGTTAGTAGGCGTCGGGGCGGTTGTAGCCGTTGCCGTTGTCGCGCTGGTCACGCTCGTCGTAGGCGGGGCGCGGGCGGTCGAGTTCGGCTACTTCCTCGGGCGTGAGCAGTTCCTCGCGCACGTAGTCCACGGCGTCCTGCAGGGCATCCACGAACTTGAGGAAATCTTCCTTGTAGAGGAAAATCTTGTGTTTTTCGTAAGAGAACGTATCGTCGTCGCGCAGGCGGCGCTTGCTCTCGGTGATGGTCAGATAATAATCCTGCCCGCGGGTGGCCTTCACGTCGAAAAAGTACGTGCGCTTGCCAGCCTTAATGCGCTGGGAGTAAATTTCTTCCTGATCGTAGCGGTCTTCCACTTTCCTTTCCGTTAAAGTTTGGTTTTTCCAAGATGGCTTAAGTCGTACGCAAAATACGGAGTTGCGGCAAGATTAGGAAGTTTCAGGACCGGAAATTTCCAATTACGGGACAGTAATTCAAAAAAAGACGAGCCAGATTGAATTCTACCGGCTTTTTGCGAAGCCATATTTGACGAGGCCCCACATCTGAAACAAGATTATATTGAGTAGCCCCCATCTGCCCGGGGCTACCCTACCCCCGGCCCCGCCCGGCAATTTCCCCGGTTGCGCCCGATTCGGCCGTATCTTGCTTTCCTTCCCGCTCCTGCCCTTTCCGCCATGGCCCAACCGCTCGATCTAGCCGCCGTCCGCTCGTTTACCAATCTGGAGTTTCTGGCCCGCCAGCTGGTCGAGGGCTTTATCACGGGCCTGCACCAGTCGCCCTACCACGGCTTTTCGGTCGAGTTCTCGGAGCACCGCCTCTACAACCCCGGCGAAAGCACCCGCCACCTCGACTGGAAGGTATTTGCCCGCACCGACAAGCTGTTTGTGAAGCGCTACGAGGAAGAAACCAATCTGCGCTGCCACCTGCTGCTCGACGTGAGCCCGAGCATGTACTACCCCGCCCCCGGCCACGACAAACTGCTGTTTTCGGTGCTGTGCGCGGCGGCCCTCACCACGCTGCTGCAAAAGCAGCGCGACGCGGTGGGCCTCGTCACGTTTGCCGATACCGTGGAGCTGCAGACGCCGGTGCGCTCGACCAGTACCCACCGCCACACGCTGCTGCTCACGCTGCAGCAACTGCTGGAGCGGCCCGCGCCCCGGGGCGGGGCGGGCACCAACGTGGCGGGCGTCATCCACGCCATTGCTCAGCAAATCCCGAAACGCTCGTTGGTGGTGCTGTTTTCCGACATGCTGGGCCGCGCCCCCGCCGAGCAGGACGAGACGCTGGCCGCCCTGCAGCACCTGCGCCACCAGCACCACGAGGTGCTGCTGTTCCACATCATGGACCGCGCCACCGAGGCCGATTTCAGCTTCCAGGACCGCCCCTACCTGTTCGAAGACCTCGAAACCGGCCAGACGCTGAAGCTGCAGCCCAGCCAGGTGCGCGAGCAGTACCAGGCCGCCATGCGCCGCTACGAGCAGGAACTGTCCCTGCGCTGCGGCCAGTACAAAATCGACTTCGTGCCGGTAGACACCCGCGAACCATTCGACAAAGTGCTGCACGCCTACCTGATCAAGCGCGGTAAGGTGCGGGGCTGATTCTGGGAGCTGTTATTTCTATTGTGAATTTTGACTGTCGATGGAAATATATATGCTGAAAGCCGGGTGGTTCTTTTCAACGCTGACCACTATTTACATCGCTCGGGCCTACAACCGAACGTGGTGGTGGGCGGTGCCGGCGGTGCTTTTACCGCTTCTTTCCACGCTGCTCATCATTCTGGTAGTTCTGCCCGAAAGCCGACGCCGGGAGCGGGATGACGACGAACGGTATGCCGCCGAGCGGGCAGCCCGGTTGGCATTAGCTCAGCCTATAACTGGAGAGGCCCCCGTTCCTGTTGTCAGCACTTCAGAGCCGACAACAGGAACGGGGGACCCTACAATCTCTTGAACTCAAAAAACTACCGCCGACCCAACTCGCGCAGGTGAGCAACGTGCGAGGCCACGGCGTAGCGCATTTTGGGGTATTCGTGGTATTCCACATTGAACTCCAGGCACATCTGCCGGATGATTTTGTTGAGAGCCGGGTAGTGCACGTGCGAGATGTTGGGGAACAGGTGGTGCTCGACCTGGAAGTTGAGGCCGCCCACCAGCCAGCTGATGAGCTTGCTGTCGGTGGCGAAGTTGGCAGTGGTACGAATCTGGTGGATGGCCCACTCATCCTCGATTTTGCGGGTCGTGGCATCGGGCACCACAAAGGCGGTGTGCTCGACGGTGTGGGCCAGCTGGAACACAATGCTGAGCGTGAAGCCGGCTACGGCCATAAACACCAGAAAACCCACCAGCCAGCTCACAAAGCCCACCATCCAGATAGGCAGCACCACGAACAGCACCAGGTGCAGGGCCTTGAAGCCCCAGAACACGCCCTGGTCGGAAGCCGTCATCTTCTTGATGGCCATGTCGCCGATTTTGCCCCGGAAATACTTCTGGTAATCCATGTAGAAAATCCAGGCGATGAACAGCAGGGCGTAGAAAAACCAGAAGTACAGGTGCTGGAAGCGGTGCAGCAGCCGGCGGGGCTGCTCGGGGCTCAGGCGCAGCCAGGGCTGGGCATCGAGGTCGTCGTCCACGCCTTCCACGTTGGTGTACATGTGGTGGATGAGGTTGTGTTTGGCGTTCCACATGAAGGAGTTGCCGCCCATCACGTTGAGGGTGAACGAGGCGAACTGGTTCATCCACTTGCGCTTGCTGAACGAGCCGTGGGCGCCGTCGTGCATCACGTTGAAGCCGATGGCCGCGCCCAGCAGCCCCAGCACTACGGCTTCGAGCACGCCCAGCAGCGCGGGCGGCGTCCAGAACACGAGGTGCAGGTAGATGCCAACGAAGGCAGTTGTGAGCAGCAGCGCCTTGAAGAACAGGGTTTTGCCGCCAGTGGTGGCTTTGCCGGCCTCGGCGAAATAGGCGGCGGTGCGGCGTTTCAGCTCCTGATGAAAGGAACGGGATGCCGCAAATTTAGGAGCGTGCATGAGTGGGTGGTGCTAGAAGTGGGGCGCGGAACTGGCAGACGGCCGGGGCCGGCGAAACAGCTCGCCGCCGGAGTTACGGTTCCGCTTACAAAAATACATCCAACGCCGCCGCTTCCCGCCAGCCGGCCGCAAAAGCCCGGTATTTTACACGCCCCCCGTGCTGCGGCCCGCGCCGGCTGCGGGGGCCGCAACGCCCAAGCCCGCGCTTTGCCGGCCCGGCCGCCCCTGCCGACGGCAGGTTGGAGCCCGGCCCGGCAAAGCGCGGGCTTGGATAAAATAAGTCGAACCGAAGGCTAGCGGGCGGCTACGGCCCGGGTTTCGCCCACCGGCAGGCCCGGCTTGAGCAGGCCCTGCATTTCGGAGAATGGCACGAACACGCTGATCTGGCCGTACACATAGGCAGCAATTTCGTAGGGCAGGTACACGAACACGGCGCCGTTGCCGGTCAGGTACACGTTGCGCGTAACGGGCAGCGTTTTCACCATCAGGGCTTTCGAAAGCGGCTCGTTGGCACCCAGGCCCAGGCTCGGGCGGGCATACTGGCCCAGCAGCTTCTCCAGCTTTGGCTTGGCGCTGGCCTGGAAGATGTCGTCGTAGCGCAACGATTTGCCGGTGCGCGTGTCGTAGCTCTGCACGTAGGTGCCGTAAATGCCGTGGGCGCCGCCCGAGTAATCGTAGCCGAAGAAGCCCATGCTCAGCAGGTCGCCTTCGTTCCAGAGCACGTAGGTGTTCACTTCCTGCTCATAGGCCAGCGTTTCGATGGGGCGGTACTCCTTGCTCTTATCCTTGGCGGCGGCCGCCAGCAGCGGGGCCGCGTCGGAGCGGTAGTCTTTGGTGAAGGCCCGCAACTGCTCGCGCCAGATGGAGTCGAGGGCCGGAACGGGCGCCGTATCCACCGTGTCGCCGTGCAAGCCGCGCAGGATATTGGCGGCCAGCACCTCCTGGTTGGGCGCCATAAACGGCACCAGCGCGTGCATCACCCGGTGGCCGCGGATGCTGTCTTCGGGATGGTCGGGACGGGGCAGCACATCGGCCACAAAGTTGCGGGCGGCAAAGCGGATGCCGGTGCCCGCGCGCAACTGCCGTAGCCGCACGGGCTGGCCCTTGTGGGTGCCCACCAGCTGGGTGCCTTCTTCCTTCAGCAGCCACTCCGCATTGCCTTCCAGCGGGTCGTCGTCGTTATCGTCGGAACCGCTGGCCACGGTGGCGGCCAGCTCCCGGCTCAGGTCGCGCAGGTTGAGGCTGTCGCCCTTGCTGCCGGTGTCGCCGCCCAGCTCGTGGGGGCGGCCGTCGGGGCCGGCGAAAAAGCCCACGATGCGGCCGGGGCCGTCGTTGCCGGGCTCAACGCCCAGGCGCTGCAGGTGCAGCGTTACGCTGTCGGGGGTGCCGGGCAGCAGGCCGCGGTACTGCCGGTACCACGAGCCGGTGTCGTTGGTGGGCTCGGGCACGGCGGCCGTGGTGCCTTCGGTGGCAGTGGCGCCGCCCGATTGCTCGGTGCCGGAATTACAGGCGCTCAGCAGCAACAGGCCGAGGGCCAGCGGAGCGGGCAGCTGCCGCAGCAGCGCAGAAGGACGGAGGCGGAAGAGTTGATTCATACCCCCCAAAGAAAGCGCATTGGCGGCACTCCTGCGGCGGCGTGTATTTTATTGGCATTCATTCATCGGTCCAGCTTGCAGCTGCGTATGTACAGACACGATTCGGACCGGAGCTGCCGGCCGTTTTTTCATCCTCAGCGCATTCTCTTATGAACCACATCATTACGGGGCAGGACGCCCGCGGCAACGACATCAATCTCGACTACATCGACCACGGCCAGGGCAAGCCGGTGGTGCTCATTCATGGCTGGCCGGCCACCTACAAAATGTGGGAGTACCAGCTCACGGCCCTCACCAACCAGGGCTTCCGCGTCATCGCCTACACGCGCCGCGGCTTCGGCCACTCCAGCAAGCCCTTCGAGGGCCACGACTACAACACCTACGCCGACGACCTGAAAGCCATCCTCGACCAGCTCGATTTGCAGGACGTGACACTGGTGGGCTTCTCGATGGGCGGCGGCGAAGTGGCCCGCTACATGGGCCGCCACGGCGGCGCCCGCGTCAGCCGCGTGGCCTTCGTATCGGCCGTGACGCCCTTCCTGCTCAAAACCGCCGACAACCCCGAGGGCGTCGACCGCGAGACGTTTGACAAGATGGTGGAGGGCCTGGAAGACGACCGGTTCGACTACCTGCAGGATTTCGGCAAGAAGTTCTACGGCGTAGGCGTGCTGAGCAACCCCGTCAGTGAAGCCGCCCTCGACTGGACCCAGCACATGTGCGAAATTGCCGACCCGCGGGCCACTATTCTGAGCGTGCGGGCCTGGTCGGAAACCGATTTCCGCCAGGACCTGACCACGATCAAAGTGCCCACGCTCGTCATCCACGGCGGCGACGATGCGCTGGTGCCGCCCAAAGTAAGCGGCGAGCGAATGACCCACTTCGTGCCCCAGGCCGAGTTTGTGGAGTACGCCGGCGCCCCGCACGGCCTGTTCATCCCCGAGAAAGAACGCCTCAACCGCGACCTGATTACCTTCATCCACGGCGGCGAAATCCAGAAAACCGCGGACAGGTATTAGGGACTCAGAAGGCTACGGAAAAGTCTGTCATCCTGAGCGCCGCGAAGGACCTATACAGAAGGTGCTATCTGATGTTAGCTTCTGTATAGGTCCTTCGCTGCGCTCAGGATGACAGGTGGGCAAACCAGCCCCTAGGCCCTCAAAATAAAACCCGGCGAGCCGTAGAGGCTGCCGGGTTTTATTGTAGATAGGGGTGCCAGTTCTGGTCGAGGGTGCCGGCGCTGAGCTTGAGGAAGCCGGTGAGCGTGGGCTTTTTGGGCTGCTGCCGGATGGTGAGGCCGGCTTCCTGGGGGGTATGGTGGCCCTTGGCGTGGTTGCAGCGCGAGCAGGCCGTCAGCAGATTGCTCCAACTGGAGTCGCCGCCCCGGCTGCGCGGAATCACGTGGTCGAGGGTCAGGTTTTTGGTTGAGCCGCAGTACTGGCACTCGAAATTGTCGCGCTTCATCACGTTGTGGCGGCTCAGGGCAATGCCCTTGTAGGGCACGCGCACGTAGCGCTGCAGCCGGATGATGCTGGGCTTGGGGTACGAGCGGCTCACGGTGCGCAACACGCCGTGCTCCGATTTGGCAATGAGCTCGGCCTTTTCGAGGTAGAGCAGCACGAAAGCTTTCTGGACGCTGCACAGCGTAATGGCCGTGTAGTCGCCGTTCAATACAAGCACCTTATGGTCCATACCGCGCGAGGAAAAAAGAACCTACTCTGCCAGAAAGCTAGATGATTCCAAGCGCATTAACAAGCCGCAGAACGTTCTGGTTGCAGATGGTGATGTGGTGATTTGGCGACGTGGTGAAAAGAGCGGGGTGAAAGGGAACGGTCATTCAGAGCGCAGCGAAGAATCTCGCGTGTAATGGTAACCCTGTCGTCAGGTATCACTTTGGCACGCGAGATTCTTCGCTGCGCTCAGAACGACCGTTCTCTTTCACCCCGTCGCCAAATCACCACATCATCATCTACTCCTCGCTCAGGATGCGTTTAATCAGGCGCAGCTTGTGGCTGTAGCGCTGCTGGTCGCGGCGGAAGATGCCGTTGTGGTCGAGTGGGTCGATGCGCACCTCGCCGCTGGCGTGCAGAATCTGCTGGTCGTCGAGCAGCAGGCCCACATGCACGATGCGGCCCTCGGCGTTGTCGAAAAAGGCCAGGTCGCCGGGGCGGGTTTGGGCCACGAAATGCACCGGCTGGCCTACTTCAATCTGCTGGTGCGCATCGCGCGGGAGCTGTACGCCTACCAGGCCGTAGAGCTGCTGCACGAGGCCCGAGCAGTCGATGCCGAACAGGGTTTTGCCGCCCCACAGGTAGGGCGCTTTCAGGTATTGCAGGGCCATTTTCTGCAGCAGCTTCAGGCGCACCTCGGCCGGGCCGTGGGGGCCGTGGCCGTTGCGCGGATTGGTGGCGGCGCCGTTGTAGAAGTAGGTCTGCTCGCCCAGGCGCAGCGTCATGCCATCAAAAAAGGGCAGGCGCGTACCCAGCGTCACGGGCATTTTGGTGCTGTCGTCGCTCACCATCTGCACCACATCAAGCGTACGCGGGTGGTCTTCGGCCTGCCAGCGCCGGAAATAGTCGGCCGACACGGGGCGGTGCTGCTTGGCGTCCATCCAGCCCACGTACTGGTCGGCGGCCAGGCGCACCTGCAGCCAGTTGCCCTGCGTCATGAGCACCGAGTAGCACTCGCCGAAAATAAGCTGGGTAACGATTTCGGCCTTATCGGCGGCCTCGGCCCGCACCGGCACGGCGCTCAGGGCACAAATTCCGTGTTCCAAGATGGTGAGGTGGTGAAATAGTGAGATGGTGAGTTTGATGTTCCGGAGGGCCGGCGGGGCGGGTAGGCCGTACTGTTCAGCTCAGGCCGCAGACCTGGAGCATTTGCGTCATGCGGTGCACGTAGGTGTGGTCGCGCAGGGTGCGGGCGTAGGCGTTGGCGGCAATGCGGTTACGTTCGTCGGGGCGAGCCAGGTAGTGGGCGCACAGCTCGGGCAGCTCGGCGGCATCGTTATAGAGGCCGATTTCTTCGCCGGGCACGTACAAATCGGCAATTTCGGTTTTGTTGTCGCTGAGCTGAAACGAGCGGCAGCCGCTGGCCTCGAACAGGCGCGGATTGATACCATACTCCCAGCGCTGGTACCACTGATGCACATTCAGCACAATGCGCGCCTGGTTGAAGAGCAGCGCCATTTCGGCCGGCGTGAAGTAGCCAAACCGCAGGAAATGCTCCCGCAGCGGCGAGTTTTTTGGGATATTCCGCTGCCAGGGCCCGATAATCGTCAGGCGATGGTGACGGGCCAGTTCCAGCAGCACCCGCTCGCGCACCGGGTGCCAGTCGCCGGCAAACACGATGTCGTATTGCTGCTCGACGCCCTCCAGCGGCCGATGGATGGCCGGGTCGACGCCCACGGGCAGGTAGTGCGGCTCGTGGGCGTGGTAGTGGCGGTAAACGGCCGCCGTACCCTGGCTGTTGGAGAAGAAGAAGTCGTACTCTTCGAGTGGAATATAGTTGTGAGCCAGCGAAATAGGGTCGTCTAGCCACCAGCAGATGGTGGGCAGCCCCCGGCGCTTCAGCTCTTGCAACGTGGCGGCATCGTGGTAACGGCCGTACACCGTGAAGAAGGCGTCGGGCTTCACTTCCTCGGCCAGTTCCAGCAGCTGGCGGTTTTTGTAGGCATGAAACTTCGCCTTGCCCAGCTTTTCCCGCATCCGCTCCAGCTGGTTTTCGCGCTCATAGTTGAACGCCACCACCTCGTGCCCCATCAGGTGCAGAGCCGCGGCGGCAAAGTGCGTCATAGGGTTGGTGCGGGTGTAGGCCGGAATTGAAAGCAGAAACTTCATGAATCACTGATTACGCTGATTTCTGCGCTGATTACGCTGATTCAGACAAGGATAATGAGCCAAAACGGCTGCATTATCTATTATTGGATGCAAAACCAAGGGGGTAACTGTTGACGCCCAAATCAGCCTAATCAGCGTAGAAATCAGCATAATCAGTGATTAATGGTCGCGGGCGCGGTCCATTTCGCGCTTCTGGTCTTTGGCCTTGAGGTCGTCGCGTTTGTCGTAGAGCTTCTTGCCCTTGGCCAGCGCGATTTCGAGCTTGGCAAAGCCCCGGTCGCTCACGAACAGCCGCACGGGCACGATGGTGAGGCCCTGCTCCTGGTTTTTGGCGGCCAGCTGCTTCAGCTCGCGCTTATTGAGCAGCAGCTTGCGGGCGCGGGTGGGCTCGTGGTTGTTGTAGGTGCCCTCGGTGTACTGGGCAATGGTGATGTTGTGGGCCCACAGGCTGCCATCGGGGTGAAACGCGCAGAAGCCGTCCTGCAGCTGCACGCTGCCGGCCCGGATGCTCTTGATTTCGGTGCCCTGCAGCATGATGCCCGCGGTGTAATTGACCAGAAAGGCGTATTCGAACCGGGCGCGGCGGTTCTGAATGTTGATGTGCTTGGGTTTGTCGTCTTTGGCGGTGGCCATAGGAATAGAAAGCTGGCGGCAACCCGCACCCGGAAAAAGCACCGGGGCCGGATTGCCGCACAAGAACGGAAAAAAGGCTTAACGGCCGCCCGCCCACCCGGGTTGGCAGCGCGCCGCGGCGGCCGAAACCCTGAGTTCCGGCAAGCCGGGCAGCAGTCAGCTACGCACGCCTACTGCCCGCCGCGCAACTCCCGAAACCGCGCCTGCAGCTTCTCGCGGCTTACAATGCGCTGGCCGGTGCGGCCGGTGGCTACCAGCCGCGCGCCCACCCGCGCCTCTACCCGGCACAGCAGCTCGAAGCCGCGTAGCTCCTCAAATACCGCCCGAAACGCTACCATTTCGCCCTCGAAGGCCGGGCCGCGGTGCTCCACAGTCAGCAGCGTGCCGATGCCCTCCTCTCCCGCTTCCAGCATCTGCTCCACAAACTGCCGGCTGGTCCATTCCAGCGCCTGCCCCAGCGCAAATGTGCTGAGAACCGGATGAATCAGCCGGCCGTTGAGCACCGCAAAGTCGGCCGCCGTCACGGTCAGCTGATAGGTCTGCTCATCGCCGGGCCCGAAGGGGTTGGTCATTGGGAGGGATTAGAGATTAGGGAAAGAACGTCATTCAGAGCGCAGCGAAGAATCTCGCGGGCAATGGTAACTTCTGATAGAAGAATACTTTGGCACGCGAGATTCTTCGCTGCGCTCTGAATGACGTTCTGTTCCGACAACTGGCAACTGACAACTGACACTTACCCCAGCTTCAGGCGCGGGTCGGAGCTTACGAGTTGGTCGGCGAAGTCGCCGGCTTCGTACTGGAACTGGGCGGTGCGGGCGACCATGGCGGCGTTGTCGGTGCAGTATTGGAAGGCCGGGATGAACACCTGCCAGCCCTGGGCGGCGGCTTCGTTCTGCAGGGCTTCGCGCAGGCCGGAGTTGGCGGCCACGCCGCCGGCCAGGGCAACCTGGGTCAGGTTTTGGTCGGTGGCGGCGCGGCGCAGCTGGCGCAGCAGCGTCTGGATGATGGTGTGCTGGATGCCGGCGCAGAGGTCGGCCAGGTTCTCCTGCACGAAGCCGGGGTTTTTGGCGGTTTCCTTCCGGATAAAGTAGAGCACCGCCGTTTTCAGGCCGCTAAAGCTGAAATCGTAGCCCGGCATGGCGCCCACCGGGAAGGCAAAACGCAGTGGGTCGCCCTGCCGGGCCAGCTTGTCGAGGTGGGGGCCGCCGGGGTAGGGCAGGCCGAGTAGCTTGGCCGTTTTGTCGAAGGCCTCGCCGGCCGCATCGTCGATGGTCTGGCCGATAATTTCCATCTCCAGCGGCCCGCGCACCACCACCAGCTGGGTGTGGCCGCCACTCACGGTAAGGCACAGAAATGGAAACTCGGGCCGGGGCTCTTCAATGAAATGGGCCAGAATGTGGGCCCGCATGTGGTTGACGGCAATCAGGGGCTTGCCCAACGCCAGGGCCAGGGTTTTGGCGAACATGCCGCCCACCAGGAGCGAGCCCAGCAGCCCCGGCCCCTGCGTGAAGGCCACCGCGTCGAGGTCGGTTTTGCTGACGCCGGCCTTTTTGAGGGCGGCCTCCACCACCGGCACCAGGTGCTGCTGGTGGGCCCGCGAGGCCAGCTCGGGCACCACGCCGCCGTACTGCTCGTGTACCTGCTGGGTGGCAACCACGTTAGAGCGTATCTCGCCGTCGACGAGTACGGCCGCCGACGTGTCGTCGCAGGAGGATTCGATGGCGAGAATGGTCATGTTGTTAGAGCTTAGATGGGAGAGCTTAGAGCTTAGAACCTGCCGGGGAAAGGCCGCACTAGTCTACAAAACTACCACCACCGGCCGGATGCTTCGTTTGTGCATCTCCTTTCTCCGCTTTCTTTAACTCTAAGATCTACAATCCAAGCTCTCCCATCTAAGCTCTAAGCTCTCTTATCTTTGTCCCGTGCCCCGGTTTCTATCCATTATTCTCAAAGTGCTGTTCGGCCTGCTGCTGCTGCTGGTGCTGGCCGTGGTGGGGGCGCTGGTGGCGTTGCGGGTGCCGAGCGTGCAAACCAACCTGGCCCAGCGCGCGGCCCTCATGCTCACCGAAAAGCTCGGCCAGAAAGTGCTGGTGAACCGCGTGGACGTGCGGCCCTTTTCGCGGGTGCTGCTGGAGGGCGTACGGGTGCTTGACCGGCGCGGCAACGAGCTGTTCAACATCGGCCGGGCCGATGCCGACATCAAGCTGTTCAGCATCTTCGACCCCAGCCATTTGCATGTGGGCCGGCTTACGCTGGAGGAGCCGCGCTTCCACCTGGTTACCTATAAGAACAACCCCGATTCGACCACGCTCGACCAGTTTATCGGGGCCGTGAAGCGGCTGCTGGGCCCCTCCGATACCACCAAAGTCAGCAAGCCGTTCGACTTCCAGATTCAGGCCCTGAGTTTGCGCAACGGCCAGTTCGTGCTCGACCGCCAGGACGAGCCGCGCATACCCGAGTACGGCCGCACGATGGATTACGCCCACATGCGGCTCGACAGCATTTACGCCGATGCCGACCAGCTCTGGTTTCGGGGCGACTCCATCCACGCCAACATCCAGGGCCTGCGCACCGTCGATACGCCCTCGGGCACCCGCTTGCGCGAGCTGACGGCCAACATGACCTACGCCGACAGGTTCTGGGAGTTCGACAAGCTGATGCTGCGGGTGGGTCGCAGCCAAATCCATGATTACCTGCGCTTTGAGTACCGCCGCTTCCTCAACTTCACCGATTTCAACGACTCGATGAAGGTGATTGCCCGGCTGGAGCCGAGCCGCATCTACTCCGATGACATTGCCAAGTTTGCGCCCCAGCCCAGTGTGCGCGACCTGCACGAAACCGTGCTCATTTCGGGCCAGGCCAAGGGCTACGTGCGCAACTTCACCACCAAAGACCTCGACATCCGCTACGGCCAGGGCACGCGGGTGCGCGGCGACATTAACGTGGAAGGGCTGCCCAATTTCAAGGAAAGCTTTATTGTGATGCGCCTGCAGCCCTCAGTGCTGCGCGGCGCCGACCTGCGGCCCTACATCCCCGACCAGGGCTGGCCCTACGTGCAACGGCTGGGCACCGCGAAGCTCAAGGGGCAGTTCCTGGGTTTCTACAACGACTTCGTGGCCAACGGCTCGTTCCAGACGGCGCTGGGCAACGTCGTTTCCGACGTCAACATCAAGCTCAAAGACAACCCGCGGCTGTCCAGCTACGAGGGAAAAATCCGCACCAGCGGCTTTCAGTTGGGCAAGCTGCTGGGCGACGAGAGCGTGGTGCGCGATGTGGCCTTCAATGGCCGGGTCGAGGGCGTGGGCTTCGAGGCCAACTCACTGCGGCTCACGGCCAACGCCAACGTGCAAAGCATCTGGCTCAACGGCTACCGCTACCGCAACATCAGCACCAACGGCGTGTTCAGCCACCGCTCGTTCACGGGCAAGCTGGCCGCCAACGACCCCAACCTGCAGTTCGACGCCGACGGTACCATCAACCTGCGGCCCCGCGAGCAGGCCTTCGATTTGCGGGCGCGGGTGCGCAAGGCCGATTTGCGGGCTCTGGGCCTGACCAACGAAAGCGTAACCGTGGCCACCACCGCCGACGTGAAGTTCGAGGGCCTGCGCCTCGATGCGCTGCTGGGCTACGCGCACCTGCGCAACTCGCGGGTGGGCTACGCCGGCCGCACCGTGGAAGTTGATACGCTCGACGTGCTGAGTTTGCTTGAAGCCGGGCAGCGCCGGGTGCGAGTGCGCTCGGAAGTGCTCAACCTGAGCCTGGCCGGCGACTTCACGCCCAGCACCGTTATCCGCGACGTGAAAACGCTGGTGCACGAGTACAAGCTCAACTTCGAGAGCAACGACGACGCCATTGCCGCCTACTACCGCCGCAAGCGTCAGCAGCCGCTGCCCGATTACCAGATTGCCCTCAACCTCTACCTCAAGCGGCCCAACCCGCTGCTGCACCTATTTGTGCCCCAGCTCACCATTGCCGACTCGACCCGCATCGACGGCTCGTTCCGCAACGGGCAGACATCCATTTTCCAGCTGGGCGGGCAGTTGGCGAGCGTGCGCTACGACAGCGTGCAGGTGTTCAATGCCGATGTTGACCTGACGACGTCCAAGCTGCCCTACCAGCCCGAAATTCTGGCTCAGGCCAGCATTACCTCGGAGCGGCAGCGGCTGCCGGGGCTGGGCCGCACCGAGAACTTCTACGTGGAAGGCGTGTGGGACCAGGAGAAAATCAACTTCTCGACCGCGCTGGCCCAGACCGGCACCGCCAACAAGGCCCAGATAAACGGCGCGCTGGTGTTTCTGGACGATGCCGTGAAGGTCATTTTCCGGCAATCGGGCGTGAATCTGCTGGGCAAGAACTGGACGATTGCGCCCGATAACTCGCTGATAATTGCGGGCGGCGGGCGCGAGCTGGACTTCCAGAACGTAACGCTCAGCAACGGCGAGCAGAGCATCAGCGCCCAGGGCTTCGTGTCGGAAAACCCCAACAAGCCCCTGGCTCTCACGGTCAGCAACTTCGAGCTGGCCACGCTTAACGGCCTCACCGGCAGCCAGCAGTTCGGGGGCCGGGTGAATGCGTTGGGCACCATCAGCGGCGTGTACGACGCGCTGGTTATCAACTCGACGCTGAAAGTGGATTCGCTGACGCTCGACCAGACGCTGATTGGCGACGTGCAGGGCCGCGGCGACTGGGACAACGCCCTCGACCGGCTCAACGTGAACCTCGATGTGGCCCGCGACGCCCGCCGGGTGCTGGCCGTAACGGGCTACATCGCGCCCGGCTCCGACACCCAGCAGCTGAATCTGAGCGGCGTGCTGGAAAAAACGCCCATCAAGCTGGCCGAGCCCTTCCTCAACACGCTCTTCAGGGATGTGAGCGGCACGGGTGTGGGCACGCTGCGGGTGAATGGCCTGTTTGCGGCCCCCGTGCTCACCGGCAACATCGACGTAACCGACGGCCAGCTCACGTTCATTTACCTGGGCACCACCTACACCTTCGCCGACCGCATCCGGTTTCTGGAAGACCGGATTGCGCTCCAGAACATTACCGTGCGCGACCCGCAGGGCAATTCTGGCGTCATCAACGGCAACATCTACGAGCGGGGCTTTCAGGATATGCGGCTCGACCTGAGCGCCTCGTTCCGCAAGCTGCAGGTGCTCAACACCACCCGCCGCGACAACGAGCTGTATTTCGGGCAGGCCTACGCCACCGGCACGGCCGTGGTGCGCGGCCCGGCCGACAACCTGTTTGTGAACGTAACGGCCCGCAGCGAGGCCGGCACGCGCATGTCGCTGCCGTTTGACAACGCCGCCAAGGCCGAGCAGGCCAGCTACATCCGCTTCGTCAACCGCAACCTCTCCGACTCGGCGCGGGCGGTGCTGGCGGCCCAGAACCCCAAGGGCGAAACCACCGGCAAGGTCGATTTGTCGGGCCTGCGGCTGAACATGAACCTCGACATCACGCCCGATGCCTACGTAGAGCTGCTGCTCGATGAAAGCACCGGCGACATCATGCGCGGCACCGCCACCGGCCAGCTGCGGCTCAACATCGACACCCGCGGCGACTTCAACATGTACGGCCAGATTGAGCTGGTGCGCGGGGCCTACAATTTCACGCTGCAGGGGCTGGTGAACAAGGAGTTTGTGGTGCGCCCCGGCGGTACCATTGCCTGGAACGGCGACCCGCTGGCCGGCGAGCTGAACGTGACGGCCACCTACACCCAGCGCACCAGCCTGGCCCCCGTGCTCTACCAAACCGGCAGCTCCAGCCCCAACACCTCGCTGGTGCCCGTAACGGCCGTGATGAACCTGACCGGCCCGATTCTGCAGCCCATCATCAAGCTCAACCTCGAATTCAACGACATTCCGTCGTCGCTGGAAGGCGACCTGGCCCCTTTCCTGTCGGCCATCCGCAACGACGAGCAGGAGCTGAACCGGCAGGTGTTCAGTTTGGTCGTGTTCCGGCAGCTGACGCCGCCCGGCTCGCTGGCCGTGACGCGGCTGGAGGGCGGCAACAACGCACTGGGCAACAGTCTGGGCCAGATTCTGAGCACCCAGCTCGGGCTGCTCACTTCGCAGATTGACCCCAACCTGGAAATCAGCTTCAACATCAACGGCCTCACGGCCGACGATTTGGCGGCCCTGCAGCTGCGGCTGAGCTACTCGTTCCTCAACGGCCGCCTGCGCATCACCCGCGACGGCAGCTTTGGCAGCAACACTACTACCGGCACGGGCGTGGGCGGCGTGCCGGTGGGCGCCAACCAGAACTCGGTTATCGGCGACCTGAGCCTGGAATACTACCTGCGCCCCGACGGAAAGTTCCGGGCCAAGCTACGCTACGAAACCACCCCGCGCGACCTGACGGCCCTAAGCCAGAACCAGGCCCGCGCCGGCATTTCGCTGCTGCACACCGAGCAGTTCGACACCTTCCGCGAGCTGTTTGCCCGCAAGCGCCTGAGCCGCCGCGACCGGGACGCCCGCAAGGCCCGCGAGCTGCAGGTGGATAACGACCCGCGCACGGATATATAAGGCGGTGCAATAGTGAGGTGGTGCGATGGTTAGTTGCTGTTCAACGAACCTCGGGACCTGGAAAACGCCATTCAGCGCGAAGCGAAGAATCCTGCCCGCAATCGTGGCGCAATTATCGTTCAGCGAGAGTGGGCAAGATTCTTCGCTTCGCGCTGAATGACGTTCTTTGTTGCTGATTGCTTTCTGCAGCCTGCGCCGCCGGGCCCACTGAACGTCAAACTCACCATCTCGCCACCTCACCATCTCACCTCGTGAAGCAGCCCACCCGCAAAAAGAAGCTCGGTAGTTATCCGCACCTGATGGTGGTGTTCAGCATTACGCTGGCCCTGCTGGTGGTGGGCTTGTTCGGGCTGCTGCTGATTCATGCCCACAAGGTGTCGACGCTGGTGAAGGAAAACCTGGAGATGCAGGTGTACCTGCAGCGCGACCTGCCCGAAACCCAGCTGCTGCAGCTGCAGCAGGACCTGGCCCGCAAGCCCTACGTGGCCCAGAAAAACAACGAGCCGCAGGTGCGCTTTCTGTCGAAGGAAGAAGGCGCCAAGCAGCTCATCGACCAGACCGGCGAGGATTTCCAGCAGTTTCTGGGCGACAACCCCCTGCGCGACGCCTACCTGCTCAAGCTCAACGCCGACTACGCCGACACTAAAAACCTGAGCCGCATCAAGCAGGAGCTCAGTCAGTTGCCGGGCGTGTTCGAGGTTGATTACGTGGAGAGCCTGATTACGTCGGTGAACGAGAACCTGCGCACCGCGAGTTTGGTGCTGCTGGGTTTTGCGGCCATCCTCACGTTTGTGGTGGTCGTGCTCATCAACAATACCATCAAGCTGGCCCTGTTTTCCCAGCGTTTCCTGATTCGGAGCATGCAGCTGGTGGGCGCTACGCCGGGCTTTATCCAGTGGCCGTTTCTGCGCCGGGCGGTGTGGCAGGGCCTCGTAAGTGGCATTCTGGCCAGTTTGCTGCTGGCCGCGTTGCTGCAATACGCCTACCTGCAGCTCAACGAACTGCGCCTGCTCGAAGACGACCGCCTGTTTGCCGCGCTGGGCATTTTGCTGGTGGCGCTGGGCATGGGCATCGGCTTTCTGAGCTCCTGGCGCGCTGTGCGCAAGTACACCGGCATGTCGCTGGACGAGCTGTATTAGGGGTTGTTGGGACAGAACGTCATTCAGAGCGCAGCGAAGAATCTCGCGTGCTGATGTTGCCATAGTAGCTCAATGTGAGCACGCGAGATTCTTCGCTGCGCTCTGAATGACGTTCTGTCCCAACACCTGAATAATTCCACTACTCGTTCCCCCAAATCCCGCATTCGTTGAATTTCGGCGGCGGCTTGCTGCAACTCCGCTACCTTTGCTGCTATGGAACCGACTACTCCCCGCTTCGCCTTTGGGCCGCGCAACTACCGCCTGATGTTTATCGGGCTGGCCGTGCTGGCGGCCGGCTTCATCACCATGACCCTCGACTCGGCCGACTATGGCGAAGGGTTTCTGGGCATCACGCTGGGCCCGATTCTGCTGGCCGTGGGCTTTCTGATCGAGTTCTGGGCCATTATGGCCCGCCCCGGCGCCACGTCCGTAGTGGCCCGCGACGAAGCCACGGTAACCACCGTGCCCTCGCAGCCCGTGGCTACGCCTGTTGGGCCTGCCGCCCCTACTTATAAGCGATAAGTGGGGCCGCAAACTCCCCATCATTTTCTTGCCGGCATGCGTCGGTAAAGGGCCTTATACTACTGGCGCACGTCGTTATTTCGGCAGTACTAGTAGTATAAGGTCTTTTCTTCGTCAGGATGACCGTACTTTTGCCCCGTAATTCGGCTCCCGCTCTCCTAAATGACCTACTGGCACGCACTAATTCTGGCTATCATTGAAGGCCTGACCGAATTTCTGCCGGTTTCCAGTACCGGACACATGGTTATTGCCTCGGCCCTTATGGGCGTGCCGGCTACCCCTTTCACCAAGCTCTACTTGGTTGTCATTCAACTCGGCGCCATCTTGTCGGTGCTGGTAGTATATTGGAAACGGTTTTTTCAGAGCTTTGATTTTTACTTGAAACTGCTGGTGGCTTTTCTGCCGGTAGTGGTGGCAGGGCTCACGCTGAAAGATTATATCGACGCCATGCTGGAATCGGTAACGATCGTGGCCGTGATGCTAGTGGTGGGCGGTATTGTGCTGTTTTTCATTGATAAATGGTTTCCGCAGGAAACCCCGCAGGAAGGTGGCCACCAGCTCACTAACCCTGGCTTCCGACAGGCTTTTGTGATTGGCCTGTTTCAGTGCTTGGCTGTGGTGCCGGGCACCAGCCGGTCGGCCGCTACCATCATCGGTGGCCTCACCCAGCGTCTCACCCGTCAGGCCGCCGCCGAATTCGCCTTTTTCCTGGCCATGCCCACCATGGCGGCGGCGGCGGCCAAGGACTTGTATGATTACTACAAACTAATGATTAGCAAGGGTGTAGACTTGGCCCAGCTGTTTACCGCCGAGGAGGTGAAGCTGCTGGTGTTAGGCAACGTGGTGGCCTTCGTGGTGGCACTGCTGGCCATCCGGCTGTTTATCGGTTTCGTCACCAAATTCGGGTTCCGCGCTTTCGGTATCTACCGCATCATTGTGGGCGGTATTCTGCTGCTCATGATTGGTTTGGGCATTGATTTACAGTTGATATGAGCGAGAAAACGCTAGCCGATTTTGATTTTGAAACCGGCGAGGTCCTGCTGGTGGATAAGCCGCTTACCTGGTCGTCGTTTGATGTGGTGCGCAAGGTGAAAAACGCGCTGCGCATCCGCAAAATCGGCCATGCCGGCACGCTCGACCCGCTGGCCACTGGCCTGCTGATTCTGTGCACCGGCAAGAAAACCAAGCAGATCGACCTGATTCAGGCCCAGCAGAAGGAGTACACCGGCACTTTCCGCCTGGGCCAGACGACGCCCAGCTTCGACCTGGAAACGCCCGTAGACGCCGAGCAGCCCTACGAGCACCTGACCGAGGCCGACATCCGGGCCGCCGTGGCGCAGTTTGTGGGCGAAATCACCCAGACGCCCCCGCTGTATTCGGCCGTGAAGGTGAACGGCGAGCGGGCCTACGAGGTGGCCCGCCGGGGCGAGGAGGCCGTCATCAAGAGCAAGCAGGTAACCATTGCCGAGTTCGAGCTGACCCGCATCGAGTTGCCCGAAATTGACTTCCGCATCAGCTGCTCCAAAGGCACCTATATCCGCAGCCTGGCCCGTGACCTGGGCGCGGCCCTCGGCTGCGGCGCCCATCTCACCAAGCTCGTGCGCACCCGCATTGGCGAGTACCGGCTGGCCAACGCCCTCACGATGGAGCAGATCCAGGCACTGGCCCCGCCCCGCCCCGAGGGCCCGGCTACTGACCGCCCCGCCCGGGCGCGCCGCCAGCGGCAGCCCCGCCCCGAGCGCCGCGCCGGCCTGGAGTATTTCCAAAGCACCCACGCCGCCCCACCGCCGCCCGATTCCGGCTCCGAAAATTCGTAACCTTGCACCAACGTAGTTGAAGCGGCCAGCCCTGGCGAATGAAACATAGATTGTTATGCAATCGGGCGCTTCAATCGGTAGTTAAAGCATTCATTTTCAGAACGGCGGCCAACAGCTAGTAGCTGAACGCTAACAGCTCTCTTATGCAAGTTATTCACGACCCGGCCCAGTTCCCCTACCTCGGCAATGCCGTGGTGACCAGCGGCACGTTCGATGGCGTGCACGTGGGCCACCAGCAGATTCTGGCGCGCCTCAGCGAAGTAGCGCAAGCCAGCGGCGGTCCGGCCGTGGTGATAACCTATTGGCCCCACCCGCGGCTGGTGCTGGCCGCGCCCCTCTCCCACCCCGAGCCGCGCGACCTGTACCTGCTCAACACCCTGGAAGAGCGCGCCGCCAAGCTGGCCGAGTTCGGGGTCGATTACCTGCTCATCATCCCGTTCACCAAGGAGTTTGCGGCCTGGTCGTCGGAGGAGTTCATCCAGCGCATCCTGCTCGATACCGTGGGCACCAGCAAGCTCGTCATCGGCTACGACCACCGGTTCGGCCGCAACCGGGAGGGTGGCTTTGAGTACCTGCGCGAACATTCGGGGCGCTACGGCATGAGCGTGGAGGAAATTCCGCGCGAAGACGTGGACGCGGTGGGCGTGAGCAGCACCCGCATCCGCCGGGCCCTGGAGGCCGGCGACGTGGATACGGCCAACCGCTACCTGGGCTACGATTACCCGTTTACCGGCACCGTCGTGAAGGGCCGGCAGCTGGGCCGCACCATTGGCTGGCCCACGGCCAACATCGAGTGCCCCGAAAAGCTGAAGCTGGTGCCGGCCCGCGGCGTGTACGCCGTGCGCGCCACCACGGCGGCCGGCCAAACCTGGCCCGCCATGCTCAACATCGGCGTGCGCCCCACCGTAGCCGGCGACCTGGCCCAGACCGTGGAGGCGCACCTGCTCGGCTTCGAGGGCGACCTGTACGACCAGCCCCTAACCGTGGAGTTCGTGGCCCGCCTGCGCGATGAGCAGAAGTTCGACGGCCTCGACGCGCTGAAGGCCCAGCTGGCCCAGGATGCCGAGGCGGCGCGGGCAGCGCTGTAATCATTTCCCGCAGAGGTGCGCAGAGGATTTCGCGGAGGACCGCAGAGCCGTTCTGATATGATTGAACGGCTCTGCGGTCCTCCGCGAAATCCTCTGCGCACCTCTGCGGGAAATGCTACCTTGCCAATCCAAATTCCACCCACCTTCTATGATCAACAAAACAGTAAGCGGCCCTGAGGCGGCCCTGGAGGGCCTCGCCGACGGTATGACGCTCATGCTCGGCGGCTTCGGCCTGTGCGGCATTCCCGAAAACTCCATTGAGGAAATCCTGCGCCGGGGCGTGAAGGGCCTGACCTGCATCAGCAACAACGCCGGCGTCGACGACTTCGGCATCGGGCGGCTGCTGCAGACCCGGCAGGTGCGCAAGATGATTGCCAGCTACGTGGGCGAAAACGCCGAGTTTGAGCGCCAGCTGCTGGCCGGCGAGTTGGAAGTAGAGCTGATTCCGCAGGGCACGCTGGCCGAGCGCTGCCGGGCCGGCGGGGCGGGCATTCCGGCCTTCTACACCCCCGCCGGCTACGGCACGGAGGTGGGCGAGGGCAAGGAAAGCCGCGAGTTCAACGGCAAGATGTATCTGCTTGAACACGCCCTGCACGCCGATTTCGCCTTCGTGAAAGCCTGGCGCGGCGACACGGCTGGTAACCTCATCTTCAAGGGCACGGCCCGCAACTTCAACCCCATGATGGCCACGGCCGGCAAAATAACAGTGGCTGAAGTGGAGGAACTGGTACCCGCCGGCGAGCTGGACCCCAACCAAATCCACACGCCCGGCATCTTCGTGCAGCGCATTTTCGAGGGCAAAAACTACGAGAAGCGCATCGAACAGAGGACGGTGCGGACGGTGTAATTCTGAATTGTAAATTCTGAATTCTGAATTATCGGTTTTGAATGGGCTGGCTCGACTTACAGCCCCACCAATTCAAAACCCATAACTCAGAAGTCATAATTCCCAAAGACATGCTCGACAAACACGGTATTGCCCGGCGCATTGCGCAGGAAGTAGAAAACAATTCATACGTCAATCTCGGCATCGGCATTCCCACGCTGGTGGCCAACTATATCCCCGAGGGCATCAATGTGGAGCTGCAGAGCGAGAACGGGCTGCTGGGCATGGGCCCCTTCCCGACGGAGGACGAAGTGGACGCCGACCTCATCAACGCCGGCAAGCAGACCGTCACCACGCTGCCCGGCTCCAGCCTGTTCAGCTCGGCCGACTCGTTTGGCATGATTCGGGGCGAGCACGTGGACCTGACGATTCTGGGGGCCATGGAGGTATCGGAAAACGGCGACATTGCCAACTGGAAGATTCCGGGCAAGATGGTGAAGGGCATGGGCGGCGCCATGGATCTGGTGGCGTCGGCCAAGAACATCATCGTGGCCATGCAGCACACCTCGCGCGACGGTGCCAGCAAGCTGCTGCCGGCCTGCACGCTGCCCATCACGGGCCTGCGCTGCGTGAAGAAAATTGTAACCGAGCTGGCCGTTATCGAAGTAACGCCCGATGGTTTCGTGCTGCGCGAGCGGGCGCCCGGCGTATCGGTCGAGCAAATCAAAGCCGCCACCGCCGGCAAGCTGGTGATTCCCGAAGGCGAAGTACCGGAAATGGCTATCTGAGCTGTTAGCTGAAGGAACGTCATTCAGAGCATGTGGCGCATAGAGCCAGGGACGAAGAATCTCGCGTGCAGTCGTTGGATTAGTATTTCAACGTCAGCACGCGAGATTCTTCGTCTCTGGCTCTATGCGCCACATGCTCTGAATGACGTTCTGTTTTTATGTCCAGTTGAATGAAAGCTCTCAGCTAATAGCTCTAAATCCGCAGCATGGCCTGGGCCAGAATGTGGCGGGCGGCTTCGAGGGTGAAGTGGGAAAAGCACTTCTGAAAGTGCGCCAGGGCCGCGGCGGCGGGCAGCGCGCCGGCTTTTACGGCGGCCGCCAGGTGGCCCGCTAGCTCGTCGGGGTGGCTGGTGAGGGCGGGAAACTCGTGGTGGACTTTGTAGCGGTAGAGCGTCTGCACGCGCAATTCGGCGGTGGCACCGGGAACCTGCCGCTCCAGGCGCTCCATCAGCAGCTGCACCTCATCCATAAACAGCGCCCGCGCCAGTCCGGGCGGGCAGGGCACCGTTTGGCCGGGCGAGGCGGTGAGCAGGACCGCGGCGGCACTTTCGGGGGCCCAGCCCAGCAGCAGCGGCGGCGCGCACAGCCAGGCCGTGGCCGGAAACCGCTGCGCATCGGCGAGCACGGCGGCCAGGGTTTGCAAACGGCGTTCCGACGACAGCGGCATGGCGCAAGATACGCACGGCGCGCCGGGGAGCCGGCGAGCGGCTCGGCCAACCCCGCACCGCTGCTTCCGTACCTTTGCCTATAATCTTCTGCAATCAATACCTGAGTATATGCCCGCGAGTTCACACGGAAAAACCGGCGGTAAGGCCGCCAAAAAGAATACGCTGCCCGGCATGCCCGCGCATCCCGAGGTGGTTACGCCTACGCCCGAACCCTCCCACAAGCTGGTGCTGCGCACGCTGCGCCGCGGCGACTTCAAGGAGGTGAAAACCATCATGGACAAGGTGTACTCCAACATGGAGGGCTCCTGGGCGCACGACGAGTACAACGCCCTGATCAAGAAATTCCCCGAAGGCCAGATCTGCATTGAGGACAATGGCCAGATTGTGGCCGCCGCGCTGGCCATCATCGTGGAATACAGCAAGTTCGGCGACAAGCACACCTACGCCAAGATTACCGGCAACGGCAAGTTCGACACCCACGACTCGAACGGCGACACGCTCTACGGTGTGGACGTATTTGTGGACCCCGAGTACCGCAGCCTGCGCCTGGGCCGGCGCCTCTACGATGCCCGCAAGGAGCTGTGCGAGAGCCTGAACCTGCGCGCCATGGTGGCCGGTGGCCGCATTCCGGGCTACAGCAACTACGCCAACGAGATGACGCCCGCCAAGTACGTGGAGATGGTGCGCAACAAGGAGCTCACCGACCCCATCCTCACTTTCCAGCTGGCCAACGACTTCTACGTCCGCAAAATTATCCGCGGCTATTTACCTTATGATTCCGAGAGCAAGGCCTACGCCACGCTGCTGGAATGGATAAATGTGTACTACGAGGAGGAAACCGAGAAGCTCATCGGCAACCAGAAATCCAACGTGCGCATTGGCATTGTGCAGTGGCAGATGCGCGCCACCCGCGACCTGGACGACTTTTTCCAGCAGATGGAGTTCTTCGTCGACACCGTTTCGGGCTACAAGTCCGACTGCGTGCTGTTCCCGGAGTTTTTCAACGCGCCCATGATGGCCCTCACCAACGAGGAGTCGCCCTCGGTGGCTATCCGCTCGATGTCGGCCTTCACCGAGCCCATCAAAATCAAGATGATGGAGCTGGCCGTGAGCTATAACATCAACATCATTGCCGGTTCGATGCCGCTTTACGAAGACGGCAAGCTCCACAACGTGAGCTACCTGTGCCGCCGCGACGGCACCGTGGACGAGCAGTACAAGCTGCACGTAACGCCTGATGAGGCGAGCTACTGGGGCATGCGCGGCGGCAGCCAGCTGCGCTGCTTCGACACCGACTTCGGCAAAATCGGCATCCTTATCTGCTACGATGTGGAGTTCCCCGAGCTGAGCCGCATGCTGAGTGACGAGGGCATGAAAATCCTGTTCGTGCCTTTCTGGACCGACACCAAGAACGCCTACCAGCGCGTGCGGCTCTGCGCCCAGGCCCGCGCCATCGAAAACGAGTGCTACGTGGCCATTACCGGCTCGGTGGGCAACCTGCCGCGGGTCGAGAACATGGACATCCAGTACTCGCAAAGCGCCGTGTTCAGCCCTTCCGACTTCGCCTTCCCCCACGACTCCATTGTGGCCGAAGCGACGCCCAACACCGAGATGACGCTCATTGCCGACCTCAACCTGGATTTGCTGAAGGACCTGAACACCAGCGGCGCCGTGCGCAACCTGCGCGACCGGCGCAAGGACCTGTACTCGGTGAGCTGGGTGAAGAAAACGGAGCGCGACGATAATCTGCTGAGCCAGGGTGAGGAGCGCGCCCCCAAAACGTCGGCTCTGCACCCGCCCATTACGGTAGCGTAGCAGCCCAACTGGGTGGATAGTTGCTCTGCCCGAATAGTACCCCGGCAAAAGCCGTCGGCCACTCGTTGGCGGGCGGCTTTTGCCGTGTTCAGCCTGAATGAAATTCGGGCTTTATTGGGGCGGAAAGGGCTACTGTACAGGATTTAAATTAAAGCCGGATTAAATATAGTAAGGTCTTAATCCAGCGGCGCTATTTGGTGCGTAGGTGAATGCAGGCGCGGGCCGTTTCGCGCTTTTTTAGTTCTCTCCATTCACCAAACTCTACCCGCTTATGCGCTCCTTCTCTATCCTCCGGCCCCTGGTCCGGCGCAATGGCCTGTGGCTGGCCGCCCTGGGCTTGCTGGCCGCCGGCCCCGTGGCCGCCCAAACCACCACCACCACCGCTTTCGGCCTCTCGCTGACGACCAGCGCGACGTCCAACCTAGTATCTTTTGACATCACGGCGCCGGGCACCTTCCTGACCAACCTGCCGGTTACGGGCGTTACGGCCGGCCAGAGCCTGGTGGGCATTGACTTTCGGCCCAACACCGGCGAGCTGTTTGCGTTGGGCTACAACGCCACCGGCACGCAGGCGCAAGTGTACAGCATCAGCCGCACGACGGCCGTAGCCACGGCCGCCGGCCCGGCCATCACCCTCGATCTGGGCACCGACCTCAACCGCATCGGCTTCGACTTCAACCCCACCGTCGACCGGATCCGGGTAACGGCCGGCAATGGAGCCGACTTCCGCCTCAACCCCAACAACGGCGCGTTGGCCGCCATCGACGGCCGGTTGGCCTACGCCGCCGGCGACGCCAACTTCGGCCAGACGCCGGGCGTGGGCTCTTCGGCCTACACCAACAGCTACATCGGCACCACCGCCACCACGCTCTACGGGCTCGACGAGGCCAATAACCGCCTTGTAAAGCAAGACCCACCTAACGACGGCAAACTGGTAACCGTTGGCCCATTGGGCGTTACGACCAGCGGCGCGACGACCGCCTCCGACCTCGACATCTACCTCAACCCCACCACCGGCGTGCAGACCAGCTACCTGACGGTGGCGGAAATCAACCTCGCTCCCTTTTCGGCCACCACCAAGCTTTACACCGTCAACCTGACAACCGGCGCGGCTACGGCCGTGGGCAACGTGGGTACCGGCTCGCTGGTAGCGGTAACCGATATTGCCCTCCAGATTCTGCGGCCGGCCACGCTGGCGCCGATTACCGGCAACCTGGCCTACGCGCTGGCCGGCGGCAACCTGCTCTCGTTCGACACCGACTTGCCCGGCGTCATCCGTACTTCGGTGGGCGTTACGGGCGTGGCCACGGGCCAGACGCTGGTGGGTATGGACGTGCGGCCCCTCAACAACGCGCTGTATGCGCTGGGTTACAACGCCACCACCCAAACCGGCCAGCTTTATACGCTCAACGCCGCCACCGGTGTAGCCACCAACCTGAGCGGCACTACCAATCTGGCGCTGCCGCTGGGTACGGGCAGCATTGCCTTCGACTTCAACCCCACCGTCGACCGGATTCGGGTGGAGGGCGTGAACCGGGCTAACTTCCGCCTTAACCCCAACGACGGCACCGCTGCCCCCGTCGTGGATGGTACCCTGGCCTACGCCACGGGCGACGCCAACGCCGCCGCCACGCCGGCCATTGGCTCGGTGGCCTACACCAACAGCTACAGCGGTCCGGGCAACCCTACGGGCTCCAGCGCCCGCACCACGCAACTCTACGCCTATGATGAGGCCCTGAACATTGTGGCCAACCAGGTGCCGGCCAACGACGGCACGCTCAAAACCGTGGGCCCCTCGGGCGTAACGGCCGGCCCTAACGTGGACATGGACATCTACAGCACCGCCGAAGGTGCCAACACGGCCTACCTGGTAGCTACCAGCGGCAGTTCGGCCAATTCCAGCCTCTACGCCCTCAACCTGACCACCGGGGCCGCCACCGGCGCCCAGCCCATTGGCCTGGGCCTGACGGTGCGCGACCTGGCCATTGCGGCCGGCGCCGGCGTCACGACCGGCACCCGCAACCCGGCCGTTGCCACCGGTTTCAACCTGTTCCCGAACCCGGTAGCCAACCAGGCCCAGGTCAGCTTCCGCCTGCCAAGCGCCGGGGCCACCGAGCTGGTGCTGACCGATGCGCTGGGCCGCACCGTGGAGCGCCGGAGCCTGGGCAACCGCGCCGCCGGGCCTCACACTTTCAGTTGGGAGCCCGCCAGCCACCGTGCCGGCATCTACCTGCTGCGCCTGCTGGTTGATGGCCAACCCGCCGGTGCGCAACGCGTGGTAATTGGCGAGTAAGTGATTTGGTGACTTGGTGATTGGGTGAACTGTTCTATCATCCTGAGCAAAGCGAAGGACCTTATCCTGCAGGAACGACCGTAACAACGGCCCGTTTCTACGGGATAAGGTCCTTTGCTTTGCTCAGGATGACAGAACGGTTCACCCAATCACCCAATCACCGCGCCGCTACCCGTGCGGGCTTCCCTGGGCGGCGAAGTAGGCGTGGTCGCGCAGCACGGTGCGGATGAAGGACTCGTCGGGCAGGTCGGTGGTGATGGTGGTGACGGACTTGACTTTACCGGCCAGCACACTGAGCAGCGCGTAGTCGGCCTGGGTGCCGGCCTGGCGGAACAGCTGGCGGATGAGGGCGGCATCGTGGTCGGATAAGTCGCGGGCCTGTGGGAAAACGGGCTGGTAGCCGGCCGGCACCTGCGTTTCGGCCGTGAGGGCCTGCACGCCGGGCGCGCGCGGGCGCAGGCTAACGACGGTGGTGCCGGCGGCCATGTCGCCGAGGCGCTGGCCGCGGCCGTTGAAGAGCGTGGCCACCAGCGCTACCGAGCCCATGGTCATCCCGATTTCAAACAGGCCAATCAGCCAGCGCAATGCGTAGTCGCCGAGGCCGGGACGGGTTCCATCGAGGCGGGTGACCTTGATTTTGCGGGCCTGTTTGCCCAGGCTCTGGCCGTTGAAAAAGATTTCGCACAGCGGATGGTAAATCAGCAGCGGAATGCCAATAAGCACGTAGGCCGCAATCTGCCGGTCGTCGGCCGACTCGGTGGCCTGCCGGATGAGGAAGCTGAGCACCACCGCCCACAGAATCATCACCAGCCCATCGAGCACCTGGGCCAGCACCCGGTCGCCCACGCTGGCGGCTTCGTATTCGAGCACCACGTTCTGGGTGGTCTGGATGCGAATCGTACTCATAAAAAAGCGCAAAAAAAGAGCCGTAGCGGCCCACAGGAATCGTGTATATTTAGCCCGGCGGATCGGGTCTGCCTTTTATTCAGGCGGAAAAAGTAATGCGCGAAACGGTCTTTCTGCGGCTCAACGAAGCCCGCTGGCAACGCTACGAAGCCAGCGCACCGGCCGGCCCCGACGAGCTGGCCCGGCGCTACGTGGAGCTGACCGACGATTTGGCCTACGCCCGGACCTTTTACCCCGAGTCGGCCACCACGGCCTACCTGAACGGGCTGACGGGCAAGCTACACCAGTCGCTGTATAAAAACAAAAAGCAGGAGCACGGCCGCTTTGCCGATTTCTGGCTGCGCGAGCTGCCGTTTATTATCATCCGCCACCACCGGGTGCTGCTGGCTACGCTGGTTTTTTTCCTGATTACCTGCTTTATCGGGGCCCTGTCGGCCGCCTACGACGACACGTTTGTGCGCGTGGTGCTCGGCGACGACTACGTGAACCGGACGCTGGCCAACATCGAGAAGGGCGACCCGATGGCTATTTATAAGGGCACCGATGAGAGCCTGATGTTTTTGCAAATCACGCTCAACAACGTGCGCGTGGCGCTGTATGCCTTTGCCGGGGGCATTACGGCGGGCCTGTTCACATTTTTCATGCTGTTTCGCAACGGCGTGATGCTGGGGGCCTTTCAGTTTTTCTTCCACCAGAAAGGCCTGCTGCTGCCCTCGGTGCTCACCATCTGGATTCACGGCACGCTCGAAATTTCGGCCATCGTGCTGGCCGGCGGGGCCGGGGCCATCATGGCCCAAAGCCTGCTGTTTCCGGGCACCTACTCGCGCCGCGACTCGCTGCGCCGCGGCGCCCGCGACGGCATGAAGCTGGTGCTGGCGCTGGTGCCGGTGTTCATCGTGGCCGGCTTCCTCGAAGGCTTCGTAACGCGCCACACCGAAATGCCCCTCTACGCCAGCCTGAGCATCATCGGCCTCTCAGCTACCTTCATTCTGGGCTACTTCGTGGCCTATCCGTGGTGGCTTTCCCGACGAGCTGTTAGCTGTTAGCTGTTAGCTGTTAGCTGAAAACGAAATTTACTCCATTATATCCATCACCAAACGAAAAAAGCTAACAGCCAGCAGCTACTAGCTATCAGCTCAAAGAAACCTATGCGCAGCCACCTTGCCTTCAACCGGCCCACCGATTTTCTGCGCCGCCGCGACTTCAGCCAGAAAATGGAAGCCACCTTCGATTTCATCCGGGCGCACGCCACACCGCTGGTACGGGTGCTGGTAGTGCTGGTGCTGCCGCTGGCGCTACTCACGGGCATCGGCACCAGCCTGCTGCAGGGCCAGATGCTGAGCAGTTTAAGCGTGCTTAAGCAAAGTTCCAGCCCTGGCAGCACGTTCAGCAGCAGCCTGGTTCCAAATGTATTCCTCACGCCCACTTTCTGGCTGACGATGCTTTCGGGCATTCTGCTGTTTGCGGTGCTGCACCTGGTGATACTGGGCTACGTGGTGCTCCAGGCCGAGCGCACGACGGATGAGCCGGTAACGGCGGGCGAGGTGTGGCAGCTGGTGAAGGCCCGGTTTCTGGGCATGGTGGGCTCTTTTATCGGGCTGGGCCTGCTGTTTACGGTGGGTATGATGGTTATCGGGGGTGTATTGTTTGGGATTGGGGGCCTGCTGGCTTCGGCCTCCACACCTTGGGTGATCTTCCCGTTTGTGCTGTTGCTCTACGTGGCCATGTTCTACGCCATTGTGCCGCTGAGCCTGTATTTTATTGTGTGGCTGCGCGAGCGGCGCGGGTTTTTCGGCAGCCTCACGCGCAGCTTCCGCCTGACGTGGGGCAAGTGGTGGTCGACGTTCGGGCTGCTGGTGGTCATTACGCTGATTATGTACCTGATTCTCATGCTTTCTATTGCGGTGCTGTCGGTGGTGGGCCTGCCTTTCGGGGCGCTGATGAGCGGCCAGGCGGACACGGGCTCCGTGCGGCTATTGGTGATTGTGTATTCGGCCCTGCAGAGCCTGATTACGCTGGTCTACTACCCGTTCATTCTCGTGGCCATCAGCTTTCAGTACTTCAACCTCGTCGAGCGCCGCGACGGTACCGGCACCCGCCTGATGGTCGATGCCATCGGCGCTCCGGCCCCCGTGGTGGCCCCGCAGGCCCTGCGCCCCGATGATGAGGGCGAATACTAGCCGCCCCGGCCACTCCTTGCTTTAGCGCCCCGGGCCGCAAACTGCCCACCGTCCCGACCCACCCGCACCAATCTGCCTGTTCCACCCCCATGCCGCTACTCCTCTGCCCGCGTTGCTGTCGCCCCGCTCTGCTGCTGCCCGGGCTGCTGGGCTTGGCGCTGCTGCTGGGGCCGGCCAGCGGCTACGCTCAGAATCCGCTGCCGCCCCGCCCGCCAATGCTGCCGCCTGCTCCCGACTCGCTGGCCACCGCCGCGGCGCCGCGCTACGTGCGCCTGCGGCCCGATATGGCCCCGGTCGGCAAGCTGCGGCGCCCGGCCGCCGGCCGACTGGCGGAGCTGCGCCAGCAGGCCGAGTTTCAGTACGCCGAACCCGAGCCCGACAGGAGCTCCGACACGGTATGGTCGCGGTTCTGGCGGGCCTTCGGGCGCTGGCTGGCCGGGCTGTTTTCGGGCAAAACCTACGAAACGCGGGGCCGCTACGTGGTGTATGCCCTGTTTGCAGCGGCATTCGGCTACGTGCTGCTGCGGCTGCTGCGCCTTGACCTGACGGGGCTGCTGGGCCGCCGCGGTCGGGCCCTGCCCCTGCCCTACGAGGCCCTGACCGAGGACATCCACGGCATCGACTTCGCCACCGAGCTGGACCGGGCCGAGCAGGCCGGCAACTACCGCCTGGCCCTGCGCCTGGGCTATCTGCAGACGCTACGCCAACTCACCGAGCGCAACCTCATTCAGTGGCAACCCGACAAAACCAACCACGACTACCTGCGCGAGCTGGCCGGTACGCGGCTGGCCGCCGGTTTCCGCGCCCTCACCCGGCAGTTCGAGTACGTCTGGTACGGCGAACTGCCACTGGCCGCCAGCCAATACCCCGAGCTGCGCGAGCAGCAGCTAAGCTTTATCGGCCAGATTTCGGGCGTAAAAAAGCTCTTAGCTACTAGCTGACAGCTGTTAGCTTGTCTGTCCTCTTAAAGCTGACGAACCATTATCCTTTATACACAGAATAGATTTTTCACCTTATCCCTGACTTCTCAGTCGGCCACCAGAACGAAAGCTAACAGCTAACAGCTGTCAGCTAATAGCTCAAAAAAGCAGCTCAAAAAAATGACTCGTTTTCGTGCTTTGCTGCTGGGGTTGGTGGGGCTGTTTGTGGCCTTTGTGGCGGTGGAGTATTTCCGGCCCCAGCCCACCGACTGGACGCCCACGTTCATCAACCGCGACAAAATCCCCTACGGCACCTACGTGCTCTACGACCAGCTGCCGGGCCTGTTTCCGGGCCAGCCCGTGCGCACCGTGCGCCAGCCCATTGCCAACGAGCTGCTGCCCGGTTTGGGGGCCGATGTGAATCGAGACACCACCATCAGCGGCAACACGGCGCCCGCCCTGCGCCCCGACCGGGCCAGTTACCTGTTCATCAACGACGGCTTTTTCTGCTCGCCCCTCGACCAGGACGCGCTGCTGCGCTACGCGGCCCAGGGCAGCCACGTGCTCATAACGGGCGAAAACATCAGTGGCAATCTGCTCGACTCGCTGCATCTGGAGCTGCGGCCGGCGCTGGAGCTGGACAGCCTGCTGCTATTGCGGCGGCTGCGGCGCGGCGGCTTGCCGGCCGGCAGCGGCGCCCGGGCCCGCAACACCACCCTTACACTGGTGAACCCGCCGATCGGCGCCGCCAAAAGCTACCCATTCCCGGCCGCCGAAGTAGCGTACTTTTTTAGGGCCACTGCCGGCAGCCGGGCCACGGTGCTGGCCCACGATGCCCGACGCCGGCCGGTGCTGGTGCGCGTGCCCGTGGGCCGGGGCGAAATTCTGCTGAGCTCCACACCGGCCGCCTTCAGCAACCTGCGCCTGCTGCGGCCGGCCACGGCGGGTTTTGCCTTCGCGGCGCTATCGGCTTTGCCGGCGGGGCAGCCGGTTTTCTGGGATGAGTACCAGAAGCAGGGGCCCCTGGGCGAGCAGTCGTTGCTGCGGGTGCTGGCGGCGCACGAGCCGTTGCGCTGGGCCTTGTGGGTGGGGCTGGCGGGCATGGCGCTGTTCGTACTGTTCGAGGCCCGGCGGCGGCAGCGCATCATCCCCATCATCCGGCCGCTGCCCAACACTACGCTCCTGTTTACGAGCACCGTGGCCAGCCTCTACCGGCAGGGCCGCAACCACGCGCTTATTGCCGAGAAGAAAATCGGGCTGTTCCAGGATTTTCTGCGCACCCGCTACCATGAGCCCGGCCTCGACCTGAGCGACGAGCCGACCCGCGAGCGGCTGGCCCAAAAGGCCGGTGTGCCGCGCCCCGAGCTGGACGAGCTGGTGCGTCGCATCAATCGCACCCGCACCGCCCCTCAGGTTTCGGATGAAGAACTGCTAGCGCTAAACCAAGCCATTAACCGGTTCCGCCAGCGGGCCGCCTAAATTGCACTATCGTATCAAATTGACTTTTTCTTCTTTATGATTATTCCAATACATCAGCTCAAAGCCTCAAACAAGCCATTTCAGGCAATATCTGGAAGCATACGCTAGCATTATATCAACCCTGCTTTGCAAACCCCGCCTCAATATGGAGAATAACCTGCACATGGATTCCGCTGACCAGACACCAACCTCCCAGCCCAACGCCGGCCCCGCTGCTCCGACTACCACGGACTCTGCAGACACCGGCACGGCAGCGGATCCAACTGCTCCGGCTACATCAACCCCTCCGGCCGACTTCGCCCCGCGCACCGACCTGAGTCCTCTCAGCCGCCACGCCGACGCTATTCGGGGCGAGCTGAGCAAGGTGATTGTGGGGCAGCGCGACCTGGCGGAGCTACTGCTTACGGCCTTGCTCGCCGACGGCCACGTGCTGCTCGAAGGCGTGCCGGGCGTGGCCAAAACGCTCACGGCCAAACTGCTGGCTCGCACCCTCAGCGTGCCCTTCAGCCGCCTGCAGTTCACGCCCGACCTGATGCCCTCCGACGTGCTGGGCACCTCCGTGTTCCGGCCCCAGAAGGGCGAGTTTGAATTCCGGCCCGGCCCCATCTTCGCCAGCGTGGTGCTGATTGACGAAATCAACCGCGCCCCGGCCAAAACGCAGTCGGCGCTGTTTGAAGTGATGGAGGAGCGGCAGATAACGCAGGACGGCACCCGCTACCCGCTGCCCGCGCCGTTTATCGTGCTGGCCACCCAGAACCCCATCGAGCAGGAAGGCACCTACCGCCTGCCCGAAGCCCAGCTCGACCGTTTCCTGTTCAAGCTGAATGTGGGCTACCCCACCGTGGAGGAGGAAATTGCCATTCTGCAGGGCCACCACGCCGGTTTTGGCGGCACGCCGCTGGAGGCAGTGCAGGCCGTAGTATCGGCCGACGACTTGCGGCAGTTGCGCGAGCAGGTGCGCCGCCAGCACGTCGAGCCCAAGCTACTGGAGTACATTGCCCGCCTCGTGGGCCAGACCCGCGCCCACAAGGGCCTGTACCTGGGCGCCTCGCCCCGGGCCTCGCTGGCGCTGCTCAACGGCGCCAAAGCCCTGGCCGCCCTGCGGGGCCGCGACTTCATCACGCCCGAAGACATCCAGTACCTGGCTCCGGTAGTGATGCGCCACCGCATCCAGCTCACGCCCGAGCGCGAGATGGAAGGCGGCACCCCGGATGATGTAGTGAAGCAGATTCTGCAGCAGATTGAAGTTCCGCGGTAAGCACAAAGCGCGAAGAACGACACTCCCCTCCTTAGCTAAGGAGGAGACGCGGCGGCTCGGCCGCCGCTGGGGCGGTTGGCTCGTTGAACAGCGCGCCTGAACGACTTACAGTTGCACCGTTCAACGAGGTCAACCACCCCTGGCCCCTACCTTCCAAGGAGGGGAACTAACTTTTAGCCCTGGTTTAGTTATGCCCTTTCTGCGCAGCTTTCTTCTCACCTCTCGCTTTTTCCTGGCTCTCGCAGCGTTGGTTATCGGCCTGACCGTGGCCTTTTTCCTGCCGGGCTGGCTGGTGCCGCTGCAGCTGGCGCTGGGTTTGCTGGCGCTGCTTACGCTGCTGGATGCGGTGCTGCTGTATGGCACCGGCGGGGGCGTGTTCGGGCGGCGCATGCTGGGCGACAAGCTGGCCAACGGCTCCGACAACGACGTGGCCCTGTACCTCGAAAACCGCTACCGCTTCCCGCTCCAGACGCAAACCATCGACGAGGTGCCGCACCAGTTTCAGCGGCGCGACGTGCTGTTTCGGGCCGCCGTGCAGCCGGGCGAGACGAGCGTGATTCGTTACCAGCTGCGACCCACCAAGCGGGGCGAGTACGAGTTTGGGGCCCTGAACGTGTACGCCGCCTCACCGCTGGGGCTGGTGCGGCGGCGGTTCCGGTTCGATGAAAACCGCGTGGTGCCGGTGTACCCGTCGTTTTTGCAGATGCAGCAGTACGAGCTGCTGGCCGCCAGCAACCGCCTCACGGAAGTGGGCGTGAAGCGCATCCGGCGGGTGGGCCAGAGTCTGGAGTTCGACCAGATCCGGCCCTACGTGCCCGGCGACGACCCGCGCCGCATCAACTGGAAGGCCACCGCCCGCCGCGCCACCACGCCCGAAGCCGCCGACGCGCTGGCCGTAAACCACTACCAGGACGAGCGCGCCCAGCAGGTGTACTGCCTCATTGATAAGGGCCGGGTGATGCGCATGCCCTTCGAGGGCCTGAGTTTGCTCGATTACGCCATCAACGCCACGCTGGTCGTCAGCAACATTGCCCTGCGCAAGCACGACAAGGCCGGCCTCATCACCTTCTCGCATCAGCCCGGCGCCATGGTGCCCGCCGACCGCCGCAGCGGCCAGCTGCGCCAGCTGCTGGAGGTGCTCTACCGCCAAAAAACCAAGTACCTCGAAACCGATTACGAGCGCCTTTACCTCACGGTGCGCCACCACATCCGCCAGCGCAGCCTGCTGATTCTGTTCACCAATTTCGAGACGCTCTACGGCATGCAGCGCCAGTTGCCCTACCTGCGCCGGCTGGCCAAAAGCCACCTGCTGCTGGTCGTGTTCTTCGAAAACACCGAGCTGAGCGCCTACCTGAACGCCCCCGCTACCACCACCCAGGAGGTGTACAACCAAACCGTCGCCGAGAAATTCGCCCAGGAGAAGCGCCAGATTGTGCGCGAGCTGAACCAGTACGGCATCCACGCCCTGCTCACCGCCCCCCAGAACCTGACGGCCAACACCATCAACAAGTATCTGGAGTTCAAGGCCCGGGGGCTGATTTGAGGGGATTAGGGATTAGGGATTAGGGATTAGGGATTAGGGAAAGAACGTCATTCAGAGCGAAGCGAAGAATCTCGCTTGAGTCGTTCATCGGTAATCGTTCAACGAGCCCGAGCGAGATTCTTCGCTCCGCTCTGAATGACGTTCTCCTAACTGACAACTGACAACTGACAACTGACAACTGGCAACTGGCAACTGATAGCCTAACTTCGCAGTACCACCCGCCTGCCTTGCCCATGCGTTCATTTCTGCTGCTGCTTGTCATTCTGCTGGCCCGCCCGGGGTTCAGCCAGCCCACTGCCGACACCCGCAACCTGCTGCCGGTGCCCACCACCGTGCGTTGGGGTACGGCCACGCTGAAGCCCAAAACTGCGCTGCGGCCGCTGTTTCAGGGCCCGCCCGACTCGCTTACTGCCGCCGCCGTAACCCGCACCCTGGCGCGGCTGGGGCTGAACGTGCCGGCCAGAAATCAATCAGCGGCTTCGCTGCCGCTGCAAATCAACTACGGCAAGGTGGGCCGGGCCGAGCTGTTCGACGAGGAGCGCTACAGCCTGCGCGTAACGCCCAGCGGCATCACGATTGACGCGCCCACCAGCCTGGGCGTGCTGCGGGCCTTGGCCACGCTGGAGCAGCTGCCCCAGGCCGCCGGCCGCAACGTATTGCTGCCCGAAGTTGATATTCAGGACCAGCCGCGCTTTGCCTGGCGGGGGCTGCTGATGGACGCGGCCCGGCACTTTATGCCCGTCAGCGTCATCAAGCGCAACCTCGATGCCATGGCGGCCGTCAAGCTCAACGTGCTGCACTGGCACCTTTCTGATGACCAGGGGTTTCGGGTGGAAAGCAAAACGCTGCCCCGCCTGCACGAAGTGAGCGGGCAGTACTACACCCAGGATGAGGTGCGCGAGGTGCTGCGCTACGCCGCTGCCCGCGGCATCCGGGTGCTGCCCGAGTTCGACGTGCCCGGCCACACCATCGCCTGGCAGGCGGCCTACCCCATTCTGGCCTCCGGCGACACGCTCTACAAAACCGTGTACCAGAGCTGGCGCCTGGCCAACGTGGCCTTCGACCCGACCAAAGAAACCACTTACCAACTGCTCGACACCCTGTTTGGGGAGATGACGGCCCTGTTTCCCGACCCCTACTTCCACATCGGAGGCGACGAAAACGACGGGCGACAGTGGCGGGGCAACCCGCGCATCATGGCGTTTGCCAAGGCGAAGAAGATGTTGAAATCGGATGGCAGAACCCTCGACAAGCACGCGCTGCAAACCTATTTCAACCGCCGGGTGCTCACCATCCTCACCAAGTACCACAAGCAGATGGTGGGCTGGGACGAAATCCTGGGCCCCGGCCTGCCCAAGAGTGCCGCCATCCAGAGCTGGCGGGGCAAAAAGGGCCTCTACGATGCCGCCAAAGCCGGCAACCCAACCATTCTTTCCAACGGCTACTACCTCGACCTTAACCTGTCGGCCGCCAACGCCTACGGCACCGACCCGCTGCCGGCCGACAACCCGCTGACCCCGGCGCAGCAGAAGCTGATTCTGGGTGGCGAAGCCGCCATGTGGAGCGAGTTTGCCGACAGCGTGATTGTCGATTCGCGCATCTGGCCCCGCGCCGCCGCCGTGGCCGAGCGGCTGTGGTCGGCCCGCGACGTGAACAATACCGCCGATATGTACCGCCGCCTGGCCGCCGTGTCGCGGCAGCTGGAGGGCCTGGGGCTGCAGCACCGCAACGCCCCCGAGCAGCTGCTGCGGCAGCTGGCCGGCCCCACCGACGTGGGCACGTTGCGCACGCTGGCTCAGGTGCTGGAGCCCGTCAAGGAGTACAAGCGCCACTTCCAGGGCTTCACCTACACGCCCAGCACGCCCCTCAACCGCCTCGTCGATGCCGCCCCGGCCGAATCGGACGTGGCCCGCGACTTCAACTGTATGGTTGACAGCTTAAGGATTTATACGAATTCGGATTCCTACGGACCTATATTTCTAGTTGCCGACAGCCGCCGAACTGCTCTAGCCATGCGCCAGCAGCTACAAACCTGGCAGGCCAACCACTCTAAACTGATTCCGCGGCTGGGCTCCTCTCCCACCCTCACCGAGTACGCCCCGCTCTCGGCCGCCCTGAGCGCCGCCGCCGCCCTGGGCCTGGAGCGGCTGGCACTGCTGGAAAAGCAGCAACAACCCGATACCGAGTGGCAGGCCAGCGCGCTGAAACAGCTGGATGCCTTAAATAAGCCGGCCGGACAGACGGAGCTGGCGGTGCTGCCGGCTATCCGGCGGTTGGTAGAGTTGCGGTAGTATAACCACGACATTCAAATCAAAATGATTAGAATTGATAATCTTATAAATTCATTCGATGACTATTCTCCATTGCTTCTTACCTTTTAAAACACTGTAATTTATCTGCTTCCTCCTATAAATTTTGCGAATTATCAATGTATCTATAGAAGAATATTTCTCTAAAGTATCGCAGGAATACATAACCAAATTTAGTTGCTTCTGATTGGCATGCTCCACGAATTGAGGCCATCCTTCTTTAGTTGGACGAAATAACCTTGTGCTGTCATTTGGAGCTATGCACCTTTCAAGATAATATTCTTTGTTATTAGTATTAGCATAATTAGGAACCGTATCCTGGTAAGTTTCAACCACAATACTAGCATTCGTTTTATTGATTACCCTTAATCTATCATCAACTACGATACATGAAACAAAATTGCCTGTTAATAGAAAGAGGAGAAGGAAATGCTTTTTCATTTTCAGGTAGAATTTTCATTAAAACAGCACCGCCACCTGCATGCGGCCGGTGTGGATGGGGGCTAGGCCCTGGGGCTTGCGGCCGTCGTAGGCCAGCGTGATGTTGAGGCCGTTGCTCAGGCGCTGCTCCAGGTTCAGGTTCCAGGTGAAGTTGGTGCCGGGGCGCAGGGCGTTGAGGATTTCCAGGCCCACGAGGCTGCTTTGGTTGCCCGCGAAGCCCACGCCCACGTAGCGCCCGGTGGCCGAGAGCGTGCGCTTGCCCACCTGGCTGACGCGGGTTTCGAGGCCCAGTTCGTGGAAGGTGCCTTTCGTGCCCACATCGGAGCCGGCTAGGTTGCGCTTGGTGGTGAACAGGTAGGTGGTAGTAAAGCGCCAGACGGTGGACGGCTGGTAGCTTACTTCGGGCGCCAGCTCGTACTGCTCGACCCGGAAATTACGCGTTTCCAGGTAGCTGGATTGGTTTTCGCGGATGGCGCGGGTGCCGTTGAGCCGGCCCGTGAACGAGCGGGCCAGCGTGCGGCGCAGCAGCAGGTTCTGGCTGGCCAGGTTGCGGGTGTCGAAGCCCTGCGTCAGCAGCACTTTCTGCTGGGTTTGCTGCACTGTGAATTCGGCCCCGAAAATAGGGTTGGAGCGGTTGAAGTAGAGCGTATTGCGCAACAGTTTGTTCAAACTCAACAGCAGCGCGTCATCGGTCTGAAAGGCGAAGGGGTTGAGGCGGGCGTTGAGCGTATTTTCGGTGCTTTTGCGGTCGAGCGTGACGGTGGTGAGCGTGCTAAAGCGGCCCAGCAGCTCGCGCCAGCCGGTGGCCTCGCGCCATTCGCGCGGGGCCGAGAGCGTGAGGCGGTAGCTGAAGCGGTTGGTGAAGGCGGGCAGGTAGTCGTCGGTGGGCAGAAACACCTTGATGTAGGTGCGGAACTGCGCGTCGGGCGTCTGGGCCTCGAAAAACTCGTTTTTCTGCTGCAGGCCGTCGCCGTCCAAATCGTTCCAGTAGTGGGTGCCCTGGCCGTTGGGCACGGCCAGGTAGGCGAAGTCGCGGCGCAGCTCGCGGCCGGTGCCCACGGCGTAGCTCAGCTCCGAGCGCACGGTGTTCTGCCAGAAAGAGGCGTTCCAATCGAGCTTGCCCAGCACGGTCCGGTCGCGCACGAAACCGGGCGCGGGGGCACCGGGGCGCGACTGGCCCACGGTGTCGCGGGCCAGCAGGTCGCGGTAGGTGGCCAGGATGTTGAGGTCCTGGGTGGCGCTCAGGTGCGAGCTGAGCGTAGCCTGCCAGGTGTGGGCGCGGCCCCGCTCGCGCAACTCCGTGCGTTCGGCGTTAGGCGTCTGGTCGCGGCGAAAGCTGTAATCAGCCCGGAACTTGATGCGGGCCGTGTCGCGGCTCTGCACGAACAGGGCGTGCTCGTCGTAGTAGTTGGCTGACGTGAGCGAGTCGCCAGCGGGGCGGGCCACGCGGTTTTTGTCGAAGCGGTAGGCGTAGCCGGGCTCCAGGGCGCCGCCCACGTAGCGGGCCGCCGCCTCGCCCCGCGCCCAGCGCGACTCGCGCCGGCCGGCCTCGGAGTTCAGCAGAAACAGGTTGCCCCGCACCTGCAGGCGGCCAAACTGGTGAGCCGCATCGAGCCAGTGCTGCACGCCGCTCACCTCGCCGGCCCGGTAGCGGCGGCTCAGGCGGTAGCCCAGGGCATTATTGGCATCCTTTATCAGCCCCACGCCGGCATTGAAAATATTCTCCTCGCGGGGCGTGAAGTTGTTGCTGATGAGCGTGTTGCTGGTGCTCCAGTTGCGGTCGAACTCAATGTCGCGGTACCGGTCGATGGGCGTGAAGCGGCGGCTGGTGTACTCGTAATCCATGTTGCTGCGCAGCCGGTAGCCCGTGAGGCCCGGCAGGTTCACGGGCCGGTCCTGCACCACGTAGCCGACGCGCATGGCCTGCCCCTTCTCGCCCTCGTTGGCGAAGCGGTTCAGCTCCAGCTCCGAGGAAGCCAGATCGACGAACACGGTGGCCGTTGAGTCGAGGGCGTAGCTGGTGCCCACCGTCAGGAGCTGCTTTTTGAGCGGCGTGGGCAGCACCCGCACCGGCGCGTAGGCCCCGCGGCCCGCGCCCACAAACGTGTACACGCGGCCGTTGGCATTGGCCTCGCCGGGCGTGGTGCCCAGGTTGTAGGCACCCTGGCCCGGCCCCAGGTTGGTAAACTGCACGTTGTACACCAGGCCCAGCGTGTCCAAAGGCGGATACACGAACGCGCTGACGGGCTGGCCGGTGGCAGGGTCGGGCTGGGTTTCGCGGCGGTACTGAATCTGGCGCCGGTCGTAGGGTACGAGCGTATCGCCGGGGGCCGTTACGCGGCTCACGTTGCCGCTGCGGCGCAGCAGGGCCTTCTGGCCGTCGTTGAGCGTGAGGTTGGGCGAGTTGTCGGGGTTGTCGGCTTCGCGGTAGAAATTGGCGTGCACCTGCAGGCGGCCCAGCTGCTGGTAGTGGCTGGCCGTGAGCAGCGAGCGGGCGTAGTTGAAGTCGGAATACTCGTAATCGACCTTAATGCGGGTGTTGCTGGTGATGAGGTGGCGGGGCGAAAACGTCAGCTCGGCCTGGTTGTAATCGATGATGTAGTCGGCGTCGAAGCCGCGGGCCAGCAGCCGGCCATCGAGGTACACGCGCTCGGAGTTAGCCAGCACGATGATGAACTGCTCGCCGTTGGGCCCGCGCAGCCGGTACGGGCCCTGCACGTTCTCCAGGGGCGCAATATCGATGCTGGCAAACTTGCCCTTGGCCCCGCCCGCCGCCACCGACGTGGTGGCAAACGCCTCCCCTTTCGCCACCGACAGCAGCGGCTGGCGCGCCCCGGACGCCCGGCGGGTAGTTACGCTCTGGCTGGCGTTGGGCCCGGTACCGTTGGGCGTCAGCGCCCCGCCCCGCGGCGCGTAGGGGTCGGTAGGCAGGCTGGGACTGATGCCGGGCTGCTGCTGGCCCGAGCCGGCCGCCGGGGCCACGGTGGGCGGGCTGGTGATGAACGTGCCGGTGCTGCCGCCCGCCGCGTTGGGGTACTGAAACAGCTGCTGGTTGCTGACGCCCGCCCCTACCCCACCGCCAAAACCGCCGGCCGGCAGCTGCCCGAAATTCACCTCGCCGGCCCCGCCCTGGATGTTTTTGTAGTAGCGCAGGAAGTAGTCGGGCTTGTTGCGCAGCACCACGTCGCCGGCCGTCAGGCTCCAGCGCGGGTTGGTGAGGGTGATGTAGATGCGGTCGAACTCCTGCAGCTGCTGGGTGTTGCCCTCGGGCTGGAAGGGCACATTCTGGTCGGATATAGCCGCCGTCAGGTCGATGTTGTCGGTGAGCTTGCCTTCGAGCTGCAAGTTGAGCGAGGAGTTGACGAACACGTTCTGGGCGTTGCCGAACGAGATGCCCCGCGACAGGTTGCCGGTTTTGTTGATGCCCGGCGTGCTCAGAATCTGCTCCTTCACCGAAAAATCCTGCTCCCCGAACGCCGGCCGCCGCCACAGCTCCAGCGTGTCGAGCAGGCTGCGGGGGCGCCGGTAGCGGGGCGCGGCCAGCCGCAGCGGCAGCACCCGGTAGCACACGAGCACCGAGTCGGGCCCGGCGGGCGGCAGCACAATATCGGGACGGCCGGGCTCGGGGCTGGGAAAGCGCGAACTGGGCCGCACGTAACGGTACTGGTCGGTGGCCGGGTCGTAGCTTACCGAGCGGCCGTTGAGGCTCACCGAGGCCGGCACCACCGTCAGCGTATCGGGCAGGCTGAACAGGGTGGTATCCTGCCCCGCTGCCAGCCGTACCCACACGCAGCGCCGGGTGCTGGGCGGCGCATCGGCAGCGGCGGGCGCGGGTCGTTGCTGGGCCTGGGCCGCGGCGGACAACAGCAGTAGCAATAGCCACAGCAGCCCTAGCGGCCGCCTCCACAGGCGCCGCAAGTCAACAAGCAGCAAGGACAGATTAAAGATCATCCATTCCAGAGCGGTTTCCCGTGGGGCTTCTACCTAACGCCGGGCCAGGCGGCAACGTCTGCCGGCCCGGATAAAATCCGGCATCGCACCGGATGGCTGTTTTCGCCAATAAAGGCCCGTCGCCGGCGTCAACATTCCTGCGCGTCAGGCCACTTATACAGTTTCACTTTTCTCTTTTACTTCCCATATCACCCCGCCAGCGGCAGCTCAATATAGAACCGGGTGCCCACGCCGTCTTCGGTTTCAAACCAGATGTGGCCGCCGGCGCTTTCGATGCCGCGCCGGGCCACGGCCAGCCCGATGCCCGAGCCGGTTTCCTTGGTGGTGAAGTTGGGCACGAATATCTGGGGCTGCACCTCGGCCGGGATGCCGGTGCCATTGTCGGCAATGCAGATGCGCACGCGGCCCTGGCCGGGCTCGTCGCTCAGGGGCTCCAGAATGGCCACCACTTCGGGCGCGCGGTCGTCGGGCACGGCCTGCAGGGCGTTGATAAGCAGGTTGTTGAAGGTGCGCACCAGCAGGCTTTCGTCGGCAAACACCACGTACTGGCCGGCTTCGGTGCCTGGGGGCAGCGTCAGGCGGATGCCGCCGCCGCCGGGCCGGCTCTGGTGCAGGTTCACGCAGCGGCGCAGAATGGGCACCACATCGAGCCGCTCGGGCCGCATGGCGGGCAGGTTGGTGAAGTTGCTGAAGGAGGTGGCAATGTCGGTCAGCACGTCAATCTGCGTAATCAGCGTCTGCGACACCTTGGTTAGCAGCCCCTCCAGGTTGGGGCGCTTGTCCTGGATGGCGCGCTGCAGAAACTGCAGGCTCAGCTTCATGGGCGTGAGCGGGTTCTTGATTTCGTGGGCTACCTGCCGGGCCATTTCGCGCCAGGCAGCTTCCTTTTCCTGCACGGCCAGCTCCTGCTTGCTTTCCTCCAGCTTGAGCAGCATCTGGTTGTACTCGCGCACCAGCAGCCCAATCTCGTCGTCCGACTCGTAGGCCAGCATCTCGTTCTGGCCCGTTAGCGTAGTCTGGCGCAGCTTTTCGGTCAGCAGCTTCAGCGGCTCGGTCAGCAGGCGCGAGGCCAGGAAGGCCAGCCCCAGGAACAGAATGAACATCAGCGTGAAGATGTTCAGAATGGTGCTCACCAGCTCGGTAAGCTTGTTGTCGAGGTCTTTTTCGGAGTCGAAAAACGGGATGCCCACGTAGCCCAGTACCGGCCCCGGCCGCCCGCCCTGCACGACGCTGGCGCGCAGCGGCAGGTACAGCGCGTTGAACGAAAGCGTGCCGGCCCGCTCCGTGAGCAGGGCGCGGGGCTGCTCGTCTTCGCTGAGCTCGGTGATGGCCCGCGGGTTCATCAGCGTACTCAGCAGGCTGGCCTCAAAAATGAGCGGCTGGCTGCTGACGAGCAGTTCGCCGTGGGCGTCGTAGAGGTTGAGGTCGGTTTCGGTGAGGGCCGATACGTTTTCGGCCAGCTCCACCAGGTCGGCGCGGTTGGCATCTTCGGCCAGCAGCGCCCGGTTCTTGAGCAGGTTTTCCTGCACGGCCTGGCCCCGCCGCAGGTAGGAGCGCAGCAAATCGCGCTTGTAGGAGTTGGTTACCTGCCCGGCAATTACGCCGCTCACCACCACTAGCGGCACCAGCACGCCCAGGTTCAGAAACACCTGAATTTTGGTACTGAAATTGGTGCGCAGCAGCGAGCGGTAGCGCCCGCGGGCCAGCAGGATAACGCCCATCAGCAGCAGCCAGCAGAAGCTGTAGAGCAGAAATAGGAATGAGAAATTGGCCAGCCAGTCGACAAACGAGTACGTGGCCGTGGATACCACTACCAGCCGGCCCGACTTGCCCGTACTGCGCACGGCCAGGTGGTGGTAGCCGTTGAGCGCGAGGCCCGTGGAAAACAGGCGTGGGTCGTCGAAGAGCCGGGCGGGCAGCTCGTTGATGTAGTCGAAATCGCCCTCGCTGTACACCAGCTGGCCTTTGTCGTAGCCGGCGTAGCTCAGGTCGGTGCCCAGGCGGGGCTGAAAGAACTTCTGGTCGACCAGCAGCTCGGGCACCACGCTGTTGGCGGTCAGCTTTTTCAGTGTCAGCTCCAGGGCAATGGTGCTGCTGCCCTGCGCGGCCTCGGGGGCGGGCACGGCAATAAAGGCCACGTAGCGCCGCGAGTTGAAGGCCCGGCTGCCGTCGCGCACCAGGTAGATGTTGGGGTGGTCGGTGGGACTGGCGTTGCGCAGCAGGTAGTCGCGGGTGGTTTGCAGGTTGCCGCCGATGGCCACGCCCCGCCCCTCGGGCCGAAACAGCAGCACCCGCACCTCGTACTTGTCGAAATAATCGCGCAGGTAGTATTTCACCACCTTCTGCTTGATGAGGTCGAGGTTGACGAAGGGACTGGCCAGCATGGTGCGCAGCACCGGGTCGCGGGCCATTTCGCGGCCGCGCTCCACCAGCAGGTATTCACCCTGCAGGTCGTTGTCGGTGAGTAGGTTGCCGGCCAGGCTTTGCTTGTTGAGGGTGAGCTGGCGGTTGAAGTGCTCGTAGAGGGCCAGCGCCCCCACCGCCGAGCTAAGGGCCAGCAGCACGAACACGAACAGGTAGAGCTGGTAGGGCATTACCGCCGCTACTCCCGATTTCAGACCCGTAAACCGCAGCCCCAGAAAAAAGACCAGCGTAAGGCCCAGCAGCGTGCAATGCACCAGCTGCCAGCCCAGCCCGACCGTCAGGAACAGCACCGCCGACAGCAGCAGCGCCACCACGCCCACGTAGCGCGTAGAGGGCCGCACCACCCGCACAAACAGCTGGGCCAGCATGTAAAACCCCACCACGTAGCTGGCGGTGTGCAGCACAATAGCCAAGCCCAGCAGCGCCTTAAACGGGCTTACCTGAATGTCCTGGGTGATGTCGAGCAGCAGCTGCGAGTTGCTGAAGCTGCTGGTGTAGAAATCGTAGAGCAGCTCCAGCAGCCCCCAGAAACCAAGCACGACCACGGCGCCCAGCGCCATGCGCAGCTGCCAGCGGCGCAACTGCTGCACCTGCCGCGGCAAACCGTAGCGCCGGAACAGCCGCAGCGCGTACCAGGCCGCCAGGCCCAGCAGCAGCGCGTTCAGCAGCAGGTCGCCGAGCGAAGGCGAGAGCCAGGAGGCGGCGTACACCCGCGGGTCGAAGAGGCGGATTTCGAGCAGCGAAAACGGCAGGCCCAGCTGCAGCATGGCCGCGCGCAGGGCCAGCAGCGGCAGCACCACCAGCAGTACGCCCTGCAGGGCTTGGCCGTGGGCAAACCGGCGGCGGGCCCACAGCAGCCAAGCCGCCACGTAGCTGCCCACGCCCAGCAGCAGCAGCCCCAGGGGCAGGTATTTGCCCGTAATGGCATCGGCCTGCAGGCTTTCGACCGAAAACAGGTAGTTGCCCTCGTTCGACATGAGCCGGGGCCGGCCGGAGTCAGTGCGTTCCACCACCAGCCGCACATTCTGGCCCTGGAAAATGCCCTGGCCGTTGCCGTCGCGCAGGTAGCGGTTGCTGATGCCGTAGCTGATTTCGAGCGGAATGTAGGTTAGCAGCACATAGGCGCCCTCGGCGTGGCGCAGCACCAGAAACTTGCCGTAGCGGGTTTCTACCAGCCGCTCGTGGTAGCGCTGGGTGGCCTGCTCCACATCGGGCCGCACGGCGTGGTCGGACCAGTAAAGCAACTGCTCACCCCGGAACACGAAGGTGGGGTACGTGGTGTGGCTGGTGAGGCTGCGAAAATCCACGCGGCCCGTGGCCAGCCGCTGCAGCACATCGGTCGATTCCCGCTCGCCCGTAAACTCGGCCTCCATCAGCACGTCCTGCAACCGCGCGGCCGACGACCGCAGCAGCACCTGCGGATCCTGGCCGAAGCGGTTGCTCACGTAAGCCGCCACAAAGCACTGCAAACCCAGCAGCAACAGCAGTAGCGGAAGATAGCGACGAAATTTCATGTAGAGCTGTTCGCCTTTAGCTGCCAGCTATCCGCTTGCAATCTGATGGATAAATGGGCACTAGCCAAGCCACGGTCGGTGCTTTGCGGCCAATGCCTGCAGGGCAGCCCCGTAAACCTACAACCTTGGGGCCAAAAAAAAACGCCACCCGAAGGTGGCGCAGATTTCAACTGATTTATTGCAGCATCCGGCTTGCCTGATTGGAGTCAGGAGCCGGCCGCATAGCGCGGGTTGTAGTCGACGCCGCCGAACAGGTACAGCATCAGAGTACGGGAGTAGCGCAAACTGAACGGCGTCATCAGCACGGCCATTACCGCCACCGCCGTGATGTACACCCACGTATCGGGGTCACCGAGCAGGTGGTATACCAGAAAGCCAATCACCAGCATCATGCCCGTCGAGAAGCCGAAGCTGATGTACATGGCGCCCCAGTAAAAGCCCGGCTCAGGCTCGTAGGCCAGGTTGCAGACGGGGCAGTGGGCCGGCATTTCGGTGAAGTGGGCCAGGTTGAGGGCCGAATGCGTGAACAGTGGCCCCCGGCGGCAGCGCGGGCAGCGCTGTTGCACAATGCCCGCCAGTGCCGAGCCGGCCGCCGCGGGGTAAGCGCTAGATTCCGTCATGAGCCGCCGCCTTTTTCTTTTTCTGCTGATGCGTGTGACGGTACCAGAAAAAGCCCACGCTGCCAATCAGAATGTACGGAATGGTCATTAGGTACACGATGCCCTTGTTGAGGCCGGTTGTGTCGTAGCTGTCCTTGTCTTTGCCGCCCGCAACCAACTGGGTTTTGCACAGCGTGCACTGGGCCTGCGCCGGGGCTGGTACCAGCACGCTCAGCAGCAGGGTAACGACGAGGGCCAGGAGGCCCGTGATGGCAAGTTTTTTCATGGCAAAGAAAGGTTAAGCGTGATACTATACTAACCGCAAAGCCGGCCCCGAAGGTTCGGCCGCGGCAACTTCTAGGAGGTGTAATACGGCGCAATCATGAAATACACGATAACGCCCGTTACCGATACGTACAGCCACACCGGATAGGTCCAGCGGGCAATGCGGCGGTGCTTCTGAAACTGCTCGGTAAGGGCAAAATACAGCGTGAACAGCACCAGCCCGACCGTAATGGCAGCCAGCAGAATGTGCGTGAGCAGGATGAAGTAGTACACGTAGCGAATCAGCCCCTCGCCCCCGAACTTCACACTGGTTACCTGCGAGTGGTAGGCCACGTAGGAAACCAGAAACAACGAGCCCAGCAGAAACGCCAGGCCCATCATGGCCCGGTGACGGGCCACCTGCTGGCGCCGGATGAAGTAGTAGCCCAGCATCAGGCACACGGCCGTGAGCGAGTTGAGCCCGGCATTGACGGCCGGCAGCGACTTCACATTGAGCCCGGGAATGACGAACACGCCGGGAAAATAGTAGAGCACGGCCACTGCCACGGGCACCACTACCCCGAGCACGGCCGCCAGCACTTTGTACTTGGTGGCACCAACGGCGGGGTTAACAAGCGGGTCAGGGGTGTTCATAGATGTAAAGCAGTACGGTAATCTCGGTGATGAGCCGGTTCATATCCCGCTCGCTGGTGCCGTCGTAGCGGCCACGCACGTAGCCGTCGCGGTCGATGAGCTGCACGACGAGCGCCGGGGTGCCTGCGGGGGGCGGCGTAGCGCTGGCGGCGGGCAGCCGGAACTCCTGCTGTAACAACCGCGCCACGGTGCTTTCGTTTCCGGTCAGGAAAAACCATTTACCGGCAATGGCCCCGGCCTGCTCGGCATAGCGGGCAGCCGCGGCTACCGAGTCGGAGCCGGTGAGCACCGAGGCCAGCCGCACGCGCGGGTCCTGCCGGAACTTCTCCTGCACCCGCACCAGCTGGGCCGTCTGGCGCTGGCAATCGGGCGGGCAGCCGGGCGGCAGGGTGCTGAGCACGTATAGGCCCGCAGCCCGCAGTTCGGCGCCCGACACCTCGCGCCCACCCGCGCCCTCGCGCAGCCGGAAGGGACCCAGTTGGTGGAAAACAGTATCGCGCTGCCATTTTCCGGCCACAAGCGTCGAATCGACACGCTCGGGCAGGTAAAAAGGCAGCGCGTAACGGTTGGTGCCAAAGCTTTTCAGAAACAGAAAAGCCAGTACCGGAACCAGCAACATCAGGCCCAACAGCAGAACTTGTTGGGGCCGCATGGGCTAGAAAATAGCTTTATGGATGGCGTTGCCTTCAGTAATGAGGGCCACCAGCAGCCAGATCAGCAAACCCATCGGAATCATAATCGTCCAGATCAGTCCCTTGGTTTCATGCTTAAGGTGCATGAACTCGGCCACGATAAAGAAGGCCTTGAAGATGGTGAGGATGATGAAGATGGAATTGCGCAGCGTGCTCGAAGGCATCGTAAAGGCAATCAGGAATTCCAGCGCCGTAATAGCCGTGATAACCCAGAAGGTTTTCCAGATCCAGGCCGTGTTGGGCTTGGGAATCTCGCCGGGATGGGCCGGTAGTTGGGTGGTGTGGTTAGCCATGAGTAGAGAGGATAAACGCGGCAGCCGACTGGCGGCCCCTTGGGGTGCCAGCCGGCTACGGAGCCAGGAAAATTAAACCAGGTAGAAGAAGGTGAAAACGAACACCCACACCAGGTCCACAAAGTGCCAGTAGAGGCCGATTTTCTCCACCATCTCGTAGTGGCCGCGCTTCTCGAACGTGCCGTTGGTGGTGGCGATGAAGCAGTAAATCAGCAGGCAGATGCCCGAGAATACGTGCGTGCCGTGGAAACCGGTGATGAAGAAGAACAGGTCGGCAAACAGTACGGGGCCGTACTCGTTCACGGCCAGGTTGGCGCCATGAATCACCGTGCCATCGTTCATCAGCATGCCCTTATCGGTGCCGGCGATGAAGTGGCTCCACTCCCAGGCTTGGCAGCTGAGGAAGGTGGCGCCGAACAGAATCGTCCACAACAGCCACTTCTGCACGTCCTGTCGGTCGAAACGCTGCCCGGCTTCCACGGCCAGTACCATCGTTACCGACGAGAAGATGAGAATCATCGTCATCAGGGCCACGAAAGCTAGTGGCAGGTCGAGGCCGTGCAGGCCGGGGAAGGCGTTGAAGATTTTCTCCGGAATGGGCCAGTAGGCCGTGGAGGTGACGAAGTTCTCCGCCGCACCCTCGTACACTAGGTACTTGTGGCGGATGAGGCCGTAGGTGGTCAGGAAGGCAGCGAACGTGAAGGCGTCCGACAGCAGGAAGAACCACATCATCAGCTTGCCATAGCTGGCATTGAGGGGCTCATTGCCGCCGTCCCAGGTGCCGGTGCGCGGCTTGTCCAGGGCGGAATCGGGAATTGCCTGCGTCGTCGGGGAAATGGTGGACATAGCGTGCGGGGGAGTTTACAACAATCTAGTGGTTCAAAAGTAAGAACAAATACAGGTACAACCAAAGTACGCCCAGGAAGTGCCAGTAGATGGTAACGTTGCCAATGGAGAGCATTTCGCGGGAATGCACCTGATACTTAAAGCTTTTCCGCACCACAATCAGCAGAAAGATAAGCCCGGTAATCAGGTGAAAACCGTGCACCCCGGTTAATACATACAGAAATGAGCCGGAAGGGTTGGAATCGGTGCCCGCAAAAAACACCCGCTGGTCGATAAGCTGGCCCCAGAGCAGCCACTGGCCCACTAAAAATGCCAGGCCCAGCCCGAAGGTGAGCACCAGCGCCAGGCGCACCTGCTTGAGGTCGTTGCGGCGCGCGGCCAGCCAGGCCCACTGCACCGTAGCCGAGCTCAGCACCAGCAGAATGGTGGTGTAGAGGAAGCCGGCCGGCAAATCGAATTCGAGCCAGTTGCCCTCGTTGCGCCGCACAATGTAGGCACTGGTGTAGGCGGCAAAAATCATGAAAATGCTGACCATCATCAGCATGAGCAGAAACCGGGTCGGATGTATTCCGGTGGCCGGCTCCTTGGTGTTCAGGGCTTCGTTAGCAAGCATATTTCTAGAAGTGAGAGGTGAGATATGAGAAGTGAGACGGACATCCAACCCTAGGCGGGAACAGATAAGTCCGCTTGTTTTCAACATAAAAAGCGAGCCTTTTGTCTCACTTCTCAGGTTTCAAATCTCACTTCCAGGCAAAGATTACATCTTGTCCAGCACCAGCGCGATCTGCACGATGGGCAGGTACAGAAACGAGCCGAACATGATGCTCATGGCGGCTTTTTTGCTCACTGTGCGCATCAGGTAGAAGGTCTGCATCAGGAACAGTACGCCGCAGATGGCCGCTACCATCGGGTACACGGTGCCGGTCATGCCGAAGTAGAAGGGCAGCAGGCTGAGCGGAATCAGAACCAGCGTGTAGGTCATGATCTGGAAAGCGGTGCGCAGATCCTTCTTGCCGGGCGAAGGCAGCATCTTGAAGCCGGCCTTCTTGTAGTCGTCGTCGAGCACCCAGGCAATGGCCCAGAAGTGCGGAAACTGCCACATAAACTGAATACCGAACAGAATCCAGCCCTGCAGGCCCAGGAAACCGGTGGCGGCCACCCAGCCAATAAGCGGCGGCAACCCGCCCGGAATGGCGCCCACGGCCACGCAAATAGGCGAAATGGTTTTCAGCGGCGTGTACACAAACCCGTACAGAATCAGCGAGAGCAACGCCAGCGCCGCCGATAGCGGGTTGAACACCAGGGCCAGCAGCGCCAGCCCGGCCCCACCCAGCACGAACGTGAACACCCAAGCCTCCAAGGGGCTCAGAATACCCAGCGGCAGCGGGCGCTGGGCCGTGCGCTTCATCTGGCGGTCAAGGTGGATTTCAAATATCTGGTTGATGGTGTTGGCGGCTCCCGTAACGGCCAGCCCGCCCACCATCACCAGCAGCGCCCGCCCCCAGTGCAGCTCGTTGGCCCCCAGCAGGTAGCCAATGGCGCTGGAGAAAGCCACCGTGAGGGCCAGCCGAAATTTAATCAACTGGAAGTACGCCTTAGCCTTACTCATTAACGGAGGAAAAACGAAGTATGCGGCACCAAGCCGCTGCCCAACGGGGCTGCAAAGTTACGCAACAACGGCCGGAGTAGCCCCCTGCGGCTGCATCTTCGTGGCCCGGTTGTAGGCTACCAGGGCCTGAAACTGGGCTCCGAAGAGCACGGTAGCCAGCGTCAGGTGGATGGGCTGGGCGAAGGCCGGGAAGGCAAAGTAGGCCAGCGTGATGCCCGCCACGATTTCGGCGCCAATCAGCACCAGAATAGCCGTAGCCAGTCGGTGTAGCCCCCGCGAAGGCAGCGTGTAGAGGCGGTAGGCCAGATAGCCGTTCAGCAGCAGAATCAGCAGGGAAAACGAGCGGTGCACCTTGAAGTTGAGGCCCAGCTGGTCAATCCAGCCGGCTCGGCCCAGGTAGTGGCTGGCGGAGGCCAGCAGATCCACTTCCTCACGCACCTGGGTGCCCAGCACAATCTGGCCGAAGGTAAAGAGCACGGCCACCGCCAGCGCCGTTTTCAGGCCCGGCAACAGCGGCAGTTGCTCCTCGGCTATGCCCGCCGCCCGCTGCGACCGGATAACGGCGTACAGCAGCAACCCCACAATCACGAGGGCCAGGCCCATGTGCACCGTTACCATGATGGGCAGCAGGTTGGTTGACACCACCAACGAACCCAGCCAGCCCTGCACGCCCGTGAGCAGAAACGAGGCCAGCGCTAACCAAAACACTGGTCGGTCGCGCCGCCAGTACGGCAGTGCAAACAGCACGGTGGCAAACACAAACAGCCCAATCAGCACGCCCACCAGGCGGTTAACGTACTCGATCCAGGTTTTCACCGGGTTGAAATCGGTTTCGATGTACTGCGAAGGATGGGCGAAAATATCGCCCGCCACCTGGTGGAAACCCAGACCTTCGAGCCGGGCCGCCAGCTTCTTGTTCTTGGCTACCCGCTGGGCCGTGTAGATCTCCTTGTAATCGGCGGGCAGCTGGCTGACGTGGGTGGGCGGTACCCAGGTGCCAAAGCACTTGGGCCAGTCGGGGCAGCCCATGCCCGAGCCGGTGCTGCGTACAATGCCGCCTACCAGAAACAGAACGTACACGGCCGCCACCGTGAGAATGCCAACGAACCGAAAGCGGCGGACAAAAGCAGGAATTGCCATTTCTTAAGCTGTTTGCTGGCAGCCTTGGGCTGGCAGCTTCCCTATGAAAAACGCAAGGTACGGCGCCGGCAAAGCTCACCAACCTGATGCGCTTCTGCTACTTTCCATACTCCTCTATACAACCATTTCAGCAGCCGATTGCTTCCCCGACCAGCCACAAAAAAACAGGCCGCCGTTGGTACGGCGGCCTGTTTTGAAATGCTTGCGCCGGAGGGCGACTACTCCATTTCCTTCTCGTAAGGCAGGTTCGACGACTGCGTCTGCGAGAATGGTACGGTCTGCGGGATGAAGTCCTGCTCGGCACCGGGCTTGCTGTAGTCGTAGGGCCAGCGGTGTACGGCGGGAATATCGCCGGGCCAGTTGCCGTGGCCGGGAACCACGGGCGTAGTCCACTCCAGCGTGTTCGAGTTCCAAGGGTTCTCGGTAGCCCGACGGCCGCGCCAGATGCTCCAGAAGAAGTTGAAGATGAAGATGAACTGACCAAGGAAGGCCACAATGGCGGCTACCGAGATGAACTTGTTCAGGTCGGCAAACTGGCTGAAGGTGTCGAAGCCAGTCCAGGCGTAGTAACGGCGGGGGAAACCGGCAATACCTACGTAGTGCATCGGCAGGAACACGAGGTACACCCCGATGAACGTCAGCCAGAAGTGCAGGTAGCCCAGCTTTTCGTCCATCATGCGGCCGAACATCTTGGGGAACCAGTGGTAGACCCCGGCCCACAGGCCAAAGAAGGCCGACGAACCCATTACCAAGTGGAAGTGAGCTACCACGAAGTAGGTGTTGTGCAGTTGAATGTCAAGGGCCGCGTTACCGAGCACAATACCCGTCAGACCACCGGCAATGAACAGCGACACGAAGCCAATGGAGAACAACATGGCGGTGGTGAAGCGGAGGTTGCCGCGCCAGATGGTAGCCAGCCAGTTGAACACTTTTACCGCCGAAGGCACGGCGATAATCAGCGTCAGGAACATGAACACCGAACCGAGGAAGGGGTTCATGCCGGTTACGAACATGTGGTGAGCCCACACAACGAACGACAGGAGCGAAATGCCGAGCAGCGAGCCAATCATGGCGCGGTAGCCGAAGATGGGCTTACGGGAGTTGGTAGCCAGAATTTCCGACACCATACCCATAGCGGGTAGAATCACGATGTACACCTCGGGGTGACCCAGGAACCAGAACAGGTGCTGGAACAGGATGGGCGAACCACCGGTGTTAGGCAGTGCCTGACCGGCAATGTAAATATCGGACAGGAAGAACGACGTGCCGAACGAGCGGTCGAAGATCAGCAGCAAGGCAGCCGAGAACAGTACCGGGAACGAAAGCAGACCCAGCACAGCCGTTAGGAAGAAGGCCCAGATGGTGAGCGGGAGCTTGCTCATGCTCATGCCCTGGGTACGCAGGTTGATAACGGTGGTGATGTAGTTTACACCACCCAGCAGCTGCGACACGATGAACAGCGCCAGCGAAACCAGCCAGAGCGTCTGACCCGCGCCCGAGCCCGGAATGGCTTGCGGAAGGGCCGAGAGCGGCGGATAAATTGTCCAGCCGGCCGCTGCGGGTCCGGTTTCAATGAACAGCGAGGCGAACATAATCACACTGGATACAAAGAAGAACCAGTACGATAGCATGTTCATGAAGCCCGAAGCCATATCGCGGGCGCCAATCTGCAGCGGAATCAGGAAGTTGGAGAACGTACCCGACAGGCCGGCCGTCAGCACGAAGAATACCATGATGGTACCGTGCATCGTTACGAGGGCCAGATAGAACTCCGGGTTCAGTTTGCCGGCCTCAATCCATTTGCCCAGAAATGGCTTGAGCCACTCCAGGGTAGCCTCGGGCCAGCCCAACTGCAGGCGGAAGAGGCTGGAAAGCGTGCCGCCCACGATGGCCCAGAAGATACCTGTAATCAGGAACTGCTTGGCAATCATTTTATGGTCGGTGCTGAACACGTACTTCTGCAGAAAACTCTGCTCGTGGTGCTCATCGTGGTGCGCGTGGTCGTGGCCCGGTTCGGTTGCCCCGATGCCACCCTGCACCTGCTCTTGCATGGGAAAGTTAGCTGCCATAGGTAAATCGTGCAGTAAGAATGTTTAAAGCGAAGCCTTGGCAGCCGTAGGAGTCGTTGCTACCGCAGCGGCTTCCGGAGCAACCGGTGCTTGTTCAACCAGTTTGTTCGACTTCTGTTTGAAGCTGGCCAACACCTCGGGGTTTTGCGACGAGAACGACTCCTGCTTGGCGAACCAGGCTACGTAGTCGTCGGGCTCATCCACGATGATGTTCATCTTCATGGCGAAGTGACCACGGCCGCAAATCTGGTTGCAGGCCAGTTCGTAATTGAATGCGGGGTTGCCCGTCTGGGCACGCATTTCGTCGGTCGTTTTGGTGGGCGTGAACCAGAACTTGGTGGGCATGCCCGGTACGGCATACATCTGCACCCGGAAGTGCGGCATGTACACCGAGTGCAGCACATCGCGCGAGCGAATGCGCAGCAGCACGGGGTGGCCCTTGGGAACGTGGATTTCGCCGGCCGTGAAGTCATCGATGCCGTTCTGGTCGCTCAGGTCGAAGCCAAACTCGTTCGTGGCGTCAATCAGGCGGTAATTTACCATGCCCAGCTTCTGGTCGCGACCGGGGTAGCGCACCATCCAGTTGAACTGCTTGCCCATAATCTCCAGCACTACGGCGTCTTTGGGGGCCGGGCCGGTAATGCGGGTCCACTCCTTCCAGCCGGCAAACACCAGGGCTGCCATTACGATGGCCGGAATCAGGGTCCAGATAATCTCGATTTTGTTGTTGTGCGGGAAGAAGAAGGCCCGGCGGTTATCGTTGTGCTGGTAGCGGTAAGAGTACCAGAACAGCAGCACCTGAGTCAGCACGAAGGCCACACCCAGAATGGTCATCGAGCCCCAGAACATCTTGTCGGTAGCCAGACCGTGCACCGAAGCAATCGGCGGGTTCATCTTGTCGAAGTTCTCCACGAACGACCAGGCAAACCAGGCCCCGCCTACTATGAGGAAAACCAGGAACAGAATGGCGTTAACGCGGTTGCTGACGCCTACATCCCGCTTGGAGCTGCCCGAGAAGATGGAAGTCAGAATCTGGAGGCGAAACAACAGGCCGAATACGACCAGCAACAGCGCCAGAACCAGAATAATGCTCAGAGTAGTCATTTGGCAAAGGAATTAGAAGCTAGGAGCTAGGAGACGGAATATCGAAGAGCGAAGCCAGCCAGTCAGCACAACTCCAGTCTTGCAGCTTCCAGCTCCTAGCTTCTTCAGGATTAGGTGGTGTGATGAACGCTTTCGTCGAGGAACGGGTGGTGCACCGGAGTAAGCGAAGCCTGGGCCAGGCGCTTGGTCATCAGAATGAGGAAGCTGCCGAGGAAAATCAGCGCAATACCAATCTCGATAATAAACCCGTTATCGGCCTTCATCGTTCCGGGCATGAACATCAAATAAAAGTCGGTCCAGTGGCCTACCAGAATGGCGATACACACGATTTTAAGCATGATCATCTGCCGCTTGGCATCGCGCGTCATCAGCACCAGGAAGGGGAAGGCGAAGTTGATTACTAGGTTGGCGTAGAAGATCCAAGTATACTGGCCGTTGAAGCCACCCAGACGCTGGTTGAAGTACACAGCTTCCTCGGGGAGGTTGGCGTACCAGATGAGCATGAACTGCGAGAACCACACGTAGGTCCAGAAGATGCTGAAGCCGAAAATGAACTTACCCAGGTCGTGCAGGTGGTCGGGCTTGAGCAGCGGCAGGTAGCCAGCCTGCTTGAGGATAATGGCGCACAGTGTAACGGCCGCAATGCCCGATACCCACCACGAGGCGAATACGTACCAGCCGAACATGGTCGAGAACCAGTGGGTGTCAACCGACATCACCCAGTCCCAGGCAGCAATCGAGGAGCTAACGGCGTACACTACCAGGAAGGCGGCCGACACGTTGATGCTCTTGTGGAAAAACGAGGTGCCACCAATCTGGTCTTCGGCCAGCGATAGGTCGCGTAGGCGCTTGGTGAAGAAAATCCACAGGCCCAGGAACAGCACCATCCGAATCACATAGAAGATGGGGTTCAGGAAGCCCTGCTTGCCAGCAATGATGGCGTCGTAATTGGCATTGCCCTTTTCCATGATACCGGGGGTGGTCCAGTGGAACAGGTCGTGGTTGATGTAGTTGAGGCCGAACACGACCAGCATAATCACCAAGCCCGGTACCAGCCAGGCACTCAGCGCCTCGTTGATGCGCTTCACGACCACCGACCAGCCGGCGTAGGCCACGTACTGAATGGCCATAAACACGGTGCCGATGGCCGACACGCCCGTGAAGAACACGTTGTTATGCCACAAGCTCACGATGATGCGCTTGAGCCAGGGCGCGCTGCCGTGGTGCTCGGCCCCGCCATGGGCGGCTCCGTGCGCAGCGGCAGCTCCTTCGGCGGCCTCGTGATGGCTCCCGATGCCGAGCAGCGAGAGAATAACGCCCAGCACCAGCACGGCTACGCCGGCAATGATGATGAACATAAAGTTCTTACGGGCCCCCGGAGTTACTTCCAGGTATTCCGCCGTTAGGTTTTCCTGATGCGTCAGAGTTGCCATAGAAGAAAGGGGTTAAATAGCTTCGCCGTTGCGCGCCGGATCACCCGCGCCGGGGTTCTTCGACATTTCGTTTGAACCAGCCTTGGTAGGGTTCTTTTTCATCTGGCCCGAGGTCATGGTCGAGTCAGCCGTGGGCACGTTGGCCATTGGGCTGCCTTCCTTCACCATATCGGCCAGTCCATCGGGGCCTTTGCCCAGCTGCAGGGCCCGAACATACATGGCAATCTTCCAGCGCTCTTCGGGGTTTACCTGCGAGCCATGCGGCATCATGCGGCCTTTACCCCACTGAATGACGTGGTAGATGTGGCCATCGTTCATGGTTTTGTAGGAACCCGCCGAGTAGTTGGGCACGCCCTTGAACTTAATGCCCACCGGACCCTGCCCGTCGCCCTGCTCACCGTGGCAGTGCTGGCAGTTGCGGGTGTATAGCACTTTGCCTTCCTCCAGATGCGTTTTGGAGTAACCGTAAGGATTAGTCAGGACTTTAGCGGCCGTCTCCACATCGTCTTTGCCGATGTGCGTGTAGTAGGCCAGCTTGCCGCGTGGGACGGTGCCCACGGCCGGCGTGCGCTCGTTGATGCCCATCGGGTTGATGTGGTTGGCACCAACCTGGCTCAGCGGCTCGTACGGAATGGAGGTGTACATCTCCGGGGCGTATTCCAGGCCCGGGTCGTTGGCCTCATTACAGCCCGTCATCAGCGCCGCAGCTAGCAGCACCGCCGACGCCTGTAGCGATATTTTCAGCGAGTGCATCATTAGAACTTGGACATTTCTTTTTGGTTGACCTCTGATGCGCCGTTCTCGCGCAGAATCTGCGTGAGCTTGTTCATATCGGTGTTCTCATTTACCTCAATCGCCATCACGAACTTGTCGTCGGTCGAGCGCACATCCAGCACCGGCGTTTTCCAGCGCGGGTAAAGGTTGCTGATGGTATAGAAGGTAATCACCATGCCGTGGCAGCAGAAGAGCACGGTCAGCTCGAAAGCCACGGGAATGAAAGCTGGCAGCGCAATGTGGGGCTTACCACCGATAATCATCGGCCAGTCGAAACCCAGCGTGTAAATCTGCAGCCACAGGGCGAAAGCCAGGCCAGTGAGGCCGAAGAAGAACGCGGCAATAGGCAGGCGCGAGCGTTCGATGCCCAGTGCGTCGTCGATGCCGTGAATGGGAAACGGGGAGAAGACTTCGTAGATTTTAACGCCGGCTTCCCGGACGTTTTCCACGGCGTGCAGCAGCACGTCCTCGTCTTCGAAAATACCGAGGGCGAAGCGCTTAGTCATGCTTATCGTAGTTTACTGGGGCCGAGGCAGGCACACCGTGGGTGGTAACGGGTTGAGGGGCGTGGTGCGGGTCGTGGCCGGTGTAGGTCGGGCCATTGTCGACCGTGTACTTGAGCACCGACTTCACTTCGGCCATGTTGATTACCGGGAAGAACTTGGCAAACAGCAGGAACAGCGTGAAGAACAGGCCAATCGTACCCACATAGATGCCGATGTCGATAATGGTCGGCGAGAACATAGCCCACGAGGAGGGCAGGTAGTCGCGGTGCAGCGAGGTCACGATAATTACGAAACGCTCGAACCACATACCGATGTTCACGATAATCGAGAGGATGAACGTGAGCGGGATGCTGTAGCGCACCTTGCGGAACCACACCAGCTGGGGCGTAATCACGTTGCAGGTCATCATGGCCGCGTAAGCCCACCAGTAAGGACCGGTAGCGCGGTTGATGAAGGCGTACGACTCGTACTCCACCTGCGAGTACCAGGCAATGAAGAACTCGGTGATGTACGCCACGCCCACAATCGAGCCGGTTACCATCATGATTTTGTTCATGAGGGCGATGTGCTCAATGGTGATGTAGTCTTCCAGCTTGAACACGACCCGGGTAATGAGCATCAGCGTCAGTACCATCGCGAAGCCCGAGAAGATAGCGCCGGCCACGAAGTAGGGCGGGAAGATGGTGGTGTGCCAGCCCGGTACCACCGAGGTAGCAAAGTCCATCGATACGATGGTGTGTACCGAGAGTACCAGTGGGGTCGAAACACCGGCCAGAATGAGCGAGACCGTTTCGTAGCGGCTCCAGTGCTTGGCCGAGCCTTTCCAGCCCATGCTCAGCAGCGAGTAGGCTACCTTGGCAATCGGACCCTTGGCCCGGTCGCGGATGGTGGCGAAGTCGGGCACCAGACCCGTGTACCAGAACACCAGCGACACGGTGAAGTAAGTCGAGATGGCAAACACGTCCCAGAGCAGGGGCGAGTTGAAGTTCACCCACAGCGAGCCGAACGTATTCTGCAGCGGGAACACCCAGTAAGCCAGCCACGGACGGCCCATGTGCAGTACCGGGAACATAGCCGCGCAGATTACGGCGAAGATGGTCATGGCCTCGGCAGCGCGGTTGATGGAGGTCCGCCACTTCTGACGGAACAGCAGTAGTACGGCCGAAATCAGGGTACCGGCGTGGCCGATACCTACCCACCACACGAAGTTGGTGATGTCCCAGGCCCAGCCAATGGTTTTGTTCAGGCCCCATTCGCCGATGCCGTACCACAGTGTGCGGTAAACGGAGTAGAAGAAGACGCCAAGGAGCAGAAGGGCGACGCTCAGGGCGGCCATCCACCGAATATTCGGGGCGGCTTCTACCTGGCGGCACACGTCCTGGGTAACGTCGTGGTACGTTTTCCCCCCGGTAACGAGCGGCTCCCGTACAGGTGATACGTGCTGCATAGTGGTTGAATTTGGTTGTTGGGGCTTCAGGAATTCGGGGACTTGGCTTCGTGGCGGGCGAACTGGCGCTGAAAACCAACTCCCTAAATCCCCAACAAGCTAAGCGCCGAGATTAAACGTTAAAATCAAGTTGGTCCGTGTTGCGGATCTTGGTCAGGTACGTGATGTTGGGCTGCACGTTGATGGAGCTCAGGGCGTGGAAGGCCCGCTCGCCATCTTCGCGGCGCAACAGCTGCGAGAGGCGCGACTCGGGGTCGCGCATGTCGCCGAACACAATGGCTTGAGTGGGGCACGATTGAGCGCAGGCCGAAACGATTTCGCCATCCTTCGGACGACGCTTCTCCTTCTTGGCCTCCAGTTTGCCGAGCTGAATCCGCTGCACGCAGAGCGAGCATTTCTCCATCACGCCGCGGGCCCGAACGGTTACATCGGGGTTGAGTACCATGCGGCCCAGGTCGGTGAACATGTGGCCGTTTACAGCCTCGAACTTCTCGTTGGAGTAGTACGAGAACCAGTTGAAGCGACGCACCTTGTAGGGGCAGTTGTTGGCGCAGTAGCGGGTACCTACACAACGGTTGTAGGTCATCTGGTTGAGACCTTCCGAGCTGTGGGTAGTGGCCAGTACCGGGCAAACCGTTTCGCAGGGGGCGTGGTTGCAGTGCTGGCACATGAGGGGCTGGAACACGACCGACGGGTTCTCCGAAGGGTCTTCCATGGCCGCGTAGGTGTCAAGCTTACCCTTGCTTTCGAAGTCGTTCTTGGTCGTGTCGGAGCTGTAGTAGCGGTCGATGCGCATCCAGTGCATCTCGCGGCGGTTGATTACCTCCTGCTTGCCTACTACGGCCACGTTGTTCTCGGCCTGACAACCAATCACGCACGAGCCGCAGCCGATGCACGAGTTGAGGTCGATGGCCATGCCCCAGTGGTGGTTCTTGTACTCGTAGTCCTGCCACAGCGACACTTTCTGCGGCGCCTCCAGCCCGTCGGGGGTGGAAACCTTCACGTACTCGGTTACTTTCTTGGGGTCTTCCTGGTACTCCTTCAGCGACGCCACCTGCACCACCTCCTCCCGGTCCATAATGGTATGGTGGGTCTGGGTCTGAGCAATGGGCGACTGCGTGCCGGTGGCTTCAATCTGCACCGGGGTGGTGTAGCTGATGGCACCGTTGCGCATCACGGCCAGCGGCAGCACGTTGGCGCCAATCTGGTCGGCCACCTTGCCGGCCGCCTCGCGGCCGTAGCCGATGGCAATACCAATGGTACCGGCCGCCTGACCGGGCTGAATCAGCACGGGGAGCTGAACGCTGTGGCCGTTGGCCGTCACTTTCACTACGTCGCCCTGCTCCAGCTTCTGCTCCAGCGCGTAGGCGCGGGTGATGGTTATGTAGTTGCCCCAGGTAGCCTTGGAAATCGGGTCGGGCAGCTCCTGCAGCCAGGGGTTGTTGGCTTGGGCGCCGTTGCCGAGGCCTACTTTCTCGTAAATGGCCAGCTCGATGCCGCCGCCCTTGTTGGCGCGGGCCGCGCTCATGGCGCTGTTCACGTCGAGCGGAGCTTCCAGTTGGGCCGCCGGGGCTGGCAGGGCCGAGCCGCGGGCTACGCCGTCGTGCACGGCCTGGTCCCAGGCTTTGGCGAAGTTGGCACCGCCCAGCAGGCCCTGCCACTGCTGCCGCAGGTAGTTGTAGTACGTGTTGGGGTTACCGGCCCAGGTCAGGAGCGAATCCTGCGCCTGGCGGGTGGCAAACAGCGGCGTAATCACCGGCTGGGCCAGGCTCAGGTACCCACGCTTGGGCTCGTAGTCGTTCCACGACTCCAGGAAGTGGTGGTCGGGCGCGGCGTACAGGCAGAGCTTGCCGGTTTCGTCGAGGCGGTCGTTAAGCGAGATGCTGGTGCGCACCTTGCCGGCGGCCAGGGCCTTACCCAGCTCGGCCCCCATCGGGTGGTCGTATACGGGGTTGGCGTTGTAGAAAATCACGGCGCCAACCTGGCCGCCGATGATGTCCTTAATCAAACGGGCCATGCGGGCGTCGTCGCCCTGGCGAACGAACGAGGGGTTGGCCGTATCAACGGCCGCCGAACCCAGCTTGGTGTTTATGGCGGCTACCAGGGCCTGAATGCCGGGGTCGTTGATGCCCGACACCACCAGACCACCCGAGCCGGCCTGGCGCAACGCGGCGGCGGCTTCGGCCAGCTTCTTCGAGGCCGGAGCTCCTCCCCCACCAACTACGGCGTTGTAGAGGTCGGCAGCGGCGGCACCCATGGCCGAGGGCTTCAACGACTCGCGCACGTCGGCGTTGGAACCGGTCAGCGAGAGGTTGGTCTCGAACTGGTAGTGCTTCGACATCGTGCGCTTCTGGCTCGACACCTTGCGGTTCTCCACGTACTGACGGGCAAACTCGACGGGCGAAATCCAGGTACCCAGGAAGTCGGCATCGAGGCTGACAATGACGCTGGCCTTGCTGAAATCGTAGGCCGGCAGCACGCCGCCGTTGGCCCGCAGCAGCGCCGAACTCGAATTCACGTCGTACATCACGTGCTCGGCACCGCCGAAGCGGGCGGCAAACTCGTTGATGACTTTCTTGGTCGAGGGGCTGATGATGGTCGGCGACACGATGGCCACCCGGCCGGCGCCGGCCAGGGCAGCGCGCACTTCCTGGTCGAGCTGGTCGGTGGCAATGCGCTGGCCCTTCTTGGTGAAGAACTGCAGGCGGGCATTGTCATAGAGGCTCAGCACCGCGGCCTGAGCCCGGGCCGACAGGCCACCACGGGTAACGGGCGACTCGGGGTTGCCCTCCAGCTTGATCGGCCGGCCTTCGCGGGTCTTCACCAGCACGGCGTTGTAATCCTGGCCGTTGAAGAACGTGGAGGCGTAGAAGTTGGCGATGCTGGGGTCAACTTCCTCGGGCTTGTTGAGGTAGGGAATAGCCTTGCGCACGGGCGCCTCGCAGCTGGCCAGCGTCGCGGCGGCCAGTCCGAAGCCCATCAGCTTCAGAAAGTCGCGGCGCGGGGCAACCGTGGCGTCCGTCGAACCATGGGCTTCCTTCACCGGCAGGAAGTCAGCAAACTCCGTCAGGGCGTTCTTTACGAACTCCGGCGAATTTTCCAGCTCCTCAATTCCCTTCCAGTACTTAGGCGACTCTTGCATTTGTTTTGGGGACTTAGGGTCTTGGGGACTGAGGGACTGGGATGGGTACCAGGGTCGTCCGCAAGTGCAATGCTTGGCTTATTTGAAGGTAATTCTGGGGGCGGGGCTCCGGCAGCACCAGCGCACGGCGGGTGGCGGTCAGAACCCCGTTAACCAATTAGTAGTGGCACTTCGAGCACTCGGTGCCGCCGTTCGACGATACCGTGAATGGTACGGCGCCGTTCTTGGCATCGTGCAGCTTCACGAGGTTGTCGTAGTAGCCGTTGCCCTTGGTGTTGAGCGGCGTTTCGCGGTGGCAGTTGATGCACCAGCCCATGGTCAGGGCCGAATACTGGTACACTACCTCCATATTCTCGATCGGACCGTGGCAGGTCTGGCACTCCAGGCCAGCCACCTGGGTGTGCTGCGAGTGGTTGAAGTAGGCCAGGTCGGGAATGTTGTGAATCCGCACCCACTGGATGGGCTGCTTGCGCTCAATGGCGCGGTAGATTTTCTTGATTTCCGGCGACTCCGTCTTGATCTGCGAGTGGCAGTTCATACAGATGTTAGGCGACGGAATGTTGGCTGATTTGCCTTTGTACACCGAGGTGTGGCAGTAGGCGCAGTTGATCTGGTTTTCGCCGGCGTGCAGCTTGTGCGAGAAGGCAATGGGCTGGGTGGGCTGGTAGCCCTGGCTCAGGCCCACGCCCATGGCGCCCTGAATGGTTTCGTAGAGCACGGCCAGCACGAACACGGTGCCCACGATGCCGCGCACGGCCGTCGACTTGTAGATGCGGCTGTAATCGAAGCGCTGCTCAATCTGCTCCCGGTCGCGGCCGTCGAGGTCCTTGCGGCCGCGCAGCACGTCCTTCATGATGTTGGCGATAATCACCAGCGTCACCACCAGTACAATCAGCACCACCACCAGCACAATCAGCAGGATATTCATGGCGCTGCCCGAGTCGGCGCTGCCACCAGCCGTGCCGTCTACGGCCGCCTGGTCGCCCGAATTGGCGGTGAGCCCGGTAGGAGTACCAGCGGGCTTAGCCGTTTCAGCATCAACGTAAGCAATGATCGAGGTGATTTCAGCATCCGAGAGCTGGAAGCTGGGCATTTGCTGCTTCTGGTACTCGTTGAAGATTTTCACAGCTTGAGCATCGCCGCTGGCCACCATTTTGCTGGAGTTCTTGATCCAGGAAATCAGCCACGGCATGGAATGCTTCTTGCTGACGCCCGCCAGCGCCGGCCCCACCACTACATCGTGGATGGCGTGGCACTGGGCGCAGTTGGATTTGAACAGCGCATCACCGGCGGCAATGGCGGCGGGGTCGCCGGTGGTGGTGCCAGCGGCAGCGGCCGGGGCAGCGGCGGCTACGCCACCGGGCGTTACGCCGGCCTCGCTTGGGTTTTTGGAAGTACCTACCTCACCGGCGGCTGGCTGCTCTCCCTGGGCCATGGCAAAACCAAAGCTGACAAAGAACAGAAGCAGAGCGAGAAAGAGGCGGGGAAGGGAACGTAGTCGGATGCTATCCATCGCACAGATTAGCTAAAAAAAAGAAACGCGGGGGTGCTTCAAGGCCACAAATGTAGCTTGGGAAAGCCAGACGACAAACCAGAAGGGGCTAATTTTCGCCCCTGGCCGGAAGCTTAGAATCATTCTAAACGCCTGTTCTGCCCCGCTTTTGCCCGTTAAGATCTTGTGAATCTCAGCAGTAGCGAACCACCCGCCCACAGCCTCGGCGGCCGGTCCCACTCACCGGCAAAACAACCTTACTATAAGGAGAAGGTTGGGCGCGAGAGCAACTAAAGATAGGGCCCTGAAACTTTTACTCCAAAATGCTTTCCGACAGGCGGTTGTTGTGGCAGAAAATGCTACCTTTGCCCCTCATTTATTTTTTCACATCACATTCCACCCCGTCGTAATGGCAGTAAGAAATTACGAGACGGTCTTCATTCTGACTCCCGTGCTGAACGAGAGCCAAGTGCAAGAGACGGTCGAGAAGTTCTCGCAGGTGCTTAAGGAAAATAGCGCCGACATCATCAACCTTGAACAGTGGGGCCTGCGTAAGCTGGCGTACCCGATCGAGAAAAAAAACACCGGGTATTATTTCCTCGTGGAGTTCACCGGCGAAGGCAACATCGTCGATGTACTGGAGCTGGCTTTCCGTCGCGATGAGCGCGTTATCCGCTTCCTCACCACGGTGCTCGACAAGTTCGCCGTAGAGTACGCGGGCCGTCGTCGCAAAGGCGAAATGAATCAACCCCAACCTAAAACGTCCGAAGCAGTTGGCTAAGCAACGTAAAATGAGTCTCGCCAACGAGCGTCTGCACAAGCAGGACGCCCGTAAGAAGTACTGCCGCTTCCAGAAGGCCGGCATCAAGTACGTCGACTACAAAGACCCGAACTTCCTGCTGAAGTTCGTCAACGAGCAGGGCCGCATTCTGCCCCGTCGCATCACCGGCACCAGCCTCAAGTTCCAGCGTAAAGTAGCCCAGGCCGTTGCCAAGGCGCGCCACCTGGCCCTGATGCCCTACGTAACCGACTCGTTGAAATAGATGGTAGGGCTTAGGGCTTAGGGTTTAGAACTTAGAATTCAGCATTACCCAGCTGGGTAGAGCCACAACCTAAGACCTAATCCCTAAGACCTAACAACTAAACAAACTCATGGAAGTATTTCTGAAAGACGACGTTAAGGGCCTCGGCTACAAGAACGACCTCGTGACGGTAAAGCCCGGCTACGGCCGCAATTACCTGCTGCCCCAGGGCCTGGCCGTACTGGCCGACAAGACCAACAAGAAAATCGTGGCCGAGAACGTGCGCCAGGCGGCCCACAAGGCCGACAAGGTGAAGGGCGACGCCCAGAGCCTGGCCGACCAGATTGGCGACATGGTGCTCGACATCCCCGCCAAGGTGGGTGAGAGCGGCAAGATTTTCGGCCGCGTAACCACGCTGCAGCTGTCCGACGCCCTCAAGGCCAAAGGCATTGAGGTAGACCGCAAGCGTCTCTCGTTCGACTCCGACCCCACGTCGGTTGGCGAGTACACTGCTTCGGCCGACCTGCACCGCGAGGTAAAGCACAAGATTCGCTTCAACGTAGTAGCCGAGTAGGCTGCCCTTGAAACACCCTTGAGGCCCACGAAACGCCCGGTTGCTTTGGCAGCCGGGCGTTTTGTTTGGCGGCGGCGCCGTATACTGCAGCACTTATTACGACCTTTGTTCGTATAACTGCCGAGTCGGCTACCTTTTTGGGGTGGCCGGCGGCGTTTCTCTCCCATCTTCAAAGCAGCAACCGAGCCGCGTCCCGTTCCGAGGGATGCGCCCTGCTGGCCGGCCCGTTTGGGCCGCCGCGGGCCGTTCAGGAAAGTTGTCTGCCGCCCGCTGGCCCATCCGGGGCCGTATCCAGTCCAATGTTTCGTACCGAAATTCCGCTTACGCCCCTCTCCCAGCAGCTGCCGCCCTCGGCGCGGGTACTCACGCTGGGGTCCTGCTTTTCGGATTCCATCGGCGCGCGCCTGACCGAGTTCAAGGTCGCGACGCTGGTCAATCCGTTCGGCACCGTGTTCAATCCCATCTCGGCCTGCAAGCTGCTGCGCGCGGCGGCCGGCGAGGATGTGGACTGGCAGCAGCACTTAGTGGAGGCCCGGGGCCGCTGGCAGAGCTACGATCTGCACGCCGGCATTGGGGCCGACTCGCCGGTGGACCTGTTGCAGCACATCAACCGGCTAACCCGCGAGGTGGGCGTGTTTCTGGCTACGGCCGATGTGGTGGTGCTCACGCTGGGCTCGGCCTACGCCTACCGCCTGCACGAAACCGGCGAGCTGATCAGCAACTGCCACAAGGTGCCGGCCGATCAGTTCGATAAGGAACTACTGACGGCTGACGATATTATAGCAGCCGTGGCCGAAACCCACGCCTACCTGCGCCGCATCAACCCCAAGCTGCGGTTTGTGCTCACGGTAAGCCCCGTGCGGCACCTCAAGGATACGCTGGTGCTGAACTCGGCCAGCAAGGCGATGCTGCGCGTGGCCTGCCACTACCTGAGTGAGCTGCTGCCCGACGTAACGTACTTCCCGGCCTACGAGCTGCTGCTGGACGATTTGCGCGACTACCGCTTCTATGCCACCGACATGCTGCATCTGTCGGAATCGGCCGAGAACTACGTGTGGGAGAAGTTTACGCGTACCTATTTCGATGCTGCTTTTGGCCGCTTCAAGAAGGAGTGGGAAGGCATCCGCCAGAACCTGGGCCACCGCCCGCTGCATCCGGCCGCGCCCGAGCACCGCGCCTTCCTGGAAAGCACCCTGGAACGCCTGCGCAAGCTCAGCGGCACGGCCGATGTGCGCATGGAGCTGCTGCATGTGGAGCGCGAGCTGGCCAACCTGCCCGAGCCCAAATCGGCCGCGCCCGTGGAGGAAGAGGATTACGACGATGGCGAAGAGCGTATCGACATCGGCTCGTTTGATGATCAGGCCGCCATTGATGAAGCCCAACCCGTAGCCGTAGCGCCGGTAGTGGCCGCCGTTACGGAATCAGTGCCGAAGAAAGAAGCCGGTAAGCCGGAAAACGGCAAAAAGGAGGTTAGCCGAGCGGCGGTATTTGCCAAAACCCGGCTTACATCCCAGGCCAGTCTGCTGCAGGCCGGTGCTGGTTTGCTGGTAGAAGATGCCGAAGAAACGGAGCCCGAAGAAGCGGACACTGATACTGACGAAACCACCGTATCGGCCGATTCGGCCTACGACCACGCCTACTCCCCTACCGCTACTGACCTGACGGACGAAGCCGAAACTGACGAAGACGAGGCGGACGACAGCGAAGAAGCCAACCCGGACGAAACCGTAGAGGAAGCAGCCCGCCGCAAAAAGCGCCGTTCGCGGGGCGGGGCCAAGCGCACCAAGCGCAAGCACGCCCGCCTGGCCGCTGAGCAGGCCGCAATGGAAGGTCAGCCCGAAGACAGTGCCGTAGCCACCGCGCCCGCCCCCCTGCCCGATGAGCCCGTACCAACCACCAGCGCCCCAGCCGAAGGAGCTGAAGACACTGAGGCCAGCGACGAGCCCGCCTCGGATGTGGTGTATGTAACGGAAGCGGAATTGCGCCAGCCCCGCCCACGGCCCGAAACCAGCGAAGCAGCCGTTGCGGCTACTGAAGACACCGACGATACGGAAGCCGGACAGGCTACCCCTGATACCGACGAGCCCGCGCCGGCCACCCGTCGGAGCCGCAATAACCGGCGCGGCAACAAGCGCGAGCAGGCCCCGCGCTACGGTGGCCGGCCCGGCCGCCAGCCGCTGTACGCGGTAGATGCGGAAAGCGCGGCTCCTACTGAGCCTGAAGCTTCGCCCTCAGTAGACGCGGCAACTGAATCGATAGCGGAAGCCGTTACGCCTACTTTTGCCCCGGTTGAATCAGTAACGCCCGCCCCAGCACCGGCCACTGACGCAACACCAGCGGCAACGGAAGCAAGCGCGCCTGCCGCTACCGACGACAATGCGGCCAGTGCAGCTAAGCCCACTGCCAAAAAGCGGCCCGCGCGTGCAAAAACGCCAAAACCGACCGCCCCTGAACCGGTTGCCGCGCCTGCTTTGGCTGCGGCTGAAATCAGCCCGGATACGCCAATCACGGACGGACCAACTGCTATAGAGCCAGCCGCTACGGAAACTGCTCCCGCGAAGCCAGCCCGCCGCAAGCAGGCCGCCAAACCCAAAGCGCCGACGGTTGAGCCCGCGGCTGTGGCGGAGTCAGCAACAGCGGCGGCAACGTCTGCTTCGGCGGCGACCCAACCCGAGCCAACTCCGAAGCCGGTTAAGGTCCCGGTTAAGAAGCGGGCGCCTGCCAAACCGAAGGCCGCTGCTGCTGAGTCTGTAGCTGAGCCCCAGACAGCCGAGGCACTCACCGAAACAGCTGTCCCGCAACCAGTGGTGGCGGCAGCTCCTAAGAAGGTTGTGAAAGCTAAACCGGCTCCGAAAGCAGCCGCTAAACCTAAGCCAGCAGCCAAGAAAACGGCGGCTAAGCCTAAGCCAGCCGCCACGGCCCCTGAGGAGGCGGCGGATACTCCACCAGCTCCTACGAAGCCACCGGCCAAGTCCCGAGCGAAGCCGGCTGCCAAAACCGCTAAAAAAGCCAACCCGGAAGCTCCGGAAGGCCAGTAAAACAAAACCCAGCCCGCTCGGCTGGGTTTTGTTTTTGAGTTTGCTCCAGCGCCAAGCTTTGCTTCATGTCCATTTATAGCTCACTGACCGGCTGCTGACGGCTGGAAAGCACTGCTTGGGGCTACGAAGTAGCTAATGGCATCCAGGGTTGTTTGTTAGCCTCAGCTCGGCGGTAGCGGCAGCCGGAATTTAGCTTAGCCACTTCCACGGGGGCGGCGGGTGCCGTATCTTTACTTACTGTACCGCCGTCGGGGGCCGCTGTCCACCGGCCGGGGTTTGTCTTTCTGTTGTTGCCTTCTGTTGAGTCTTTCGTTTGATTTTGTGCAGCCCGCGCCGGAGCCGGCGGCCGACCGCGTTACGCTGTTTGCCGACGTGATTCTGCCCCTGCCGCTGCCCCGCCTCTACACCTACCGCGTGCCGTTCGAGCTGAACGACCAGGTGGTTATCGGGGGCCGGGTGCTGGTACAGTTTGGGGCCAAGCGGACGTTGAGCTGCATTGTGGCGGCCGTGCACCAGATGCCCCCCGCTGCCTACCAGGCCAAGTATATTCTGGAGTTTATTGATGACGCGCCCGTCGTCACGCAGCCCCAGCTGAAGCTGTTTGCCTGGATTGCCGAGTACTACCTCTGCACGCTGGGCGAGGTGATAAATGCGGCCCTGCCTTCCGCCCTCAAGCTCTCTTCCGAGAGCCGGGTGCAGCTGCATCCGGCCTTCGAGCCCGACACCCACCCCTACCCGCTTGGCGAGCAGGAGCAGAAGGTGGTGGACGCGCTGAGTTCGGGCCAGGAAGAGGGCAAGTCGCTGACGTTTACCGAGGTGGGCGAGGTGCTGGGCATTGCGTCCTTCCACAAGTACATCAAGTCGTTGATGCAGAAGGACGTAGTGTTCCTGTTCGAGCATCTCAAGGACAAGTACGCGCCTAAAGTGGTGAAGAAAGTGCGGCTGGTGCACCGTTACGTAGCCGAGGCGGCCCTGGAGGAACTGTTCGGGCAGCTGGCCAGCAAGGCCAAGCAGCTCGACGTGGTGATGCGCTACCTGCAGCGCGTGCCGGTGTACCAGAACGAGCACGCCAACCACCGGGGCATGGACAAAGCGGCCCTGACTTCGGCTCCGCACCTGTCGCCCTCCGCCGTCAATACGCTCATCAAAAACGGCGTGCTGGAACAGTTCGACCAGATTGTGTCGCGCTTTCCGCTGGATGAGGACGACGCCGAGGCCAACATGCACTTCACGCTGACTGAGGCCCAGACCGAGGCCCGCGACGCGGTGATGCGCGAGTTCCAGACCAAGGACATCGTGCTGCTGCACGGCGTAACGGGCGCGGGCAAAACGGAAATCTACATCGACCTGATCAAGCAGGCGCTGGATGGCGGCGGGCAGGTACTGTACCTGCTGCCCGAAATTGCCCTCACGGCCCAGATTGTGACCCGGCTCATGCGCGTGTTCGGCTCGCGGCTGGGCGTGTACCACTCCAAGTTCTCCGACAACGAGCGGGTGGAAGTGTGGAATGGGGTACTGGCGGGCCGGTTTCAGGTGGTGGTGGGCGTGCGCTCGGCCGTGTTTCTGCCCTTCGATAACCTCGCCCTCACGATTGTGGATGAGGAGCACGAGAGCAGCTACAAGCAGTACGACCCCGCCCCGCGCTACAACGCCCGCGAGGTGGCCCTGATGATGGCCCACTTCCAGGGCTCCAAAACCCTGCTCGGCTCGGCCACGCCGGCCGTAGAAACCTATTATCAGGCCCGCGCCGGCCGCTACGGGCTGGTGAGCCTGACCAAGCGGTTCGGCGAGGCCGGCCTGCCCGAAATCGTGCTCGTGGACACACGCAAGAGTCGGGAGCAGAAAACCATGCTCAACCATTTCACGCCCGAGCTGATGGCCGAAATGGAAAGCAAGCTGGCCCAGCAGGAGCAGGTGATTCTGTTCCAGAACCGCCGCGGCTACGCCCCCTTCATCAACTGCCTCGACTGCGGCTGGATACCCAAATGCACCAACTGCGCCGTGAGCCTCAGCTACCACAAACAGGCCCACGAGCTGCGCTGCCACTACTGCGGCCACCACGACCGGATGCCGGCCCAATGCCCCGCCTGTGGCTCGCGCAACGTGAAAACGGTAGGCTTCGGCACCGAAAAGATTGAGGACGACCTAAAGGTGATGCTGCCCGGCGCCCAGGTACAGCGCATGGACCTCGACACGACCCGCGCCAAAAACGCCTATCAGCAGATTATCAGCGACTTCGAGCAGCAGAAAACCAACGTACTGGTGGGCACCCAGATGGTCACCAAGGGCCTCGACTTTGCCAACGTGAGCCTGGTGGGCATCATCAACGCCGACTCCATCATCCACTACCCCGACTTCCGGGCCCACGAGCGGGCCTTCCAGATGTTTGTGCAGGTGAGCGGGCGGGCGGGCCGCAAGGGCAAGAAGGGCCGCGTGATTATCCAGACCGCCGACCCCGAGCAGGTCATCTTCGACAAGGTGATGCGCAACGATTATCTGGAGTTCTACGAGTATGAGATTACCCAGCGCCGGGAGCACGGCTACCCGCCCTTCATGCGCATTATCCGCCTCACCGTCAAGCACGTGGATGTGGCGGTGGGCGAGCGGGCGGCGCTACTGCTGACTCAGGAACTGGTGGACCGGTTGGGGCGCGAGGCCGTGCTGGGTCCCGAAGCGCCCTACATCTTCCGCATCCGCAATTTCTACCTGCAGGAAATCACCATCAAGCTCAGCCGCGAGCACACCGTCCTCAAAGCCGCCAAAGCCGACATTATGGCCGCCATGGACGTAGTGCGCGACCAGAAGGAGTTCAAGCAGGTGCGCCTGGCCGCCGACGTAGACCCGATGTAGCGTAGTGCGCCGCCTGGCTTGCTAATTGGTCGCATTTAATTGCTGAAGGCAACCATGAATAGCCCGGTTAATATCAGCGCAATTGCCGGCAAGCCCAGCAGATATATACCATAGGGTACTGCTACGCCCAATAGTAGCAGTGCGCCCCCCACGATAAGAATTACCCGCCCGGTTTTGCGCAAACCCGTTTTGAAGTTTTGGGACCGCATAGCTGCGGCTGTTGGAGCTACAGCTGCTTCGCGGGCCTCGCGCAATTTTCGCAGGCGGCCATTCTTCCCCTGAAAGAACAGCAGACCCAGCCCAACAACCAGTAAACCCAAACCAACTAAAATACTGGACTCCGGCGCCAGGCTTGGTTCGTCGGGCTTACCATCGAAACCGTTGGTAATCATCGCGCCCAGACCAACGGCAACGGTTACTCCACCAACAATGTTTACTGCGGTTGTTGCCGGATCGGCCGGGAGTTTGGGGGCCGGTTGCAACCGGCGCTGCAGTGCGGTGTCGGGAACGGCAATTACCGGAGCGGCCTGCCCGGACAACGATTTGCTGACTAGCAGTTCTGATACAGGAGGTTTCTGGCTGTCAACCCCACTCAAACCGGAGCCGGGCAGCGAGGCGGATAGCACCGGTTCAGCAGCAGGTTCAGCGAACAGTTGCGGCGCAGCGCCGGGTTGCGCCCGGGCCGCACCATATTCATCGACCCGCGGAAGGACGGCCGAGAAACGGGCACTTTGGCATCCCATCAGCAAAGAGCAGGCTACCAGGAAAGTCAGGGCGGTGTTTCTCACCATAAAATTTCAGAAAGATAAATCCGGTAAAATGGGGTGAGCGTGCGGCTGTGGTCATCGTATGGCGGGCGGCAGTTTTTTTGCAGCAGCAGCCGAAACCAAATCCTTCTTTATTGGATGCCGGAAAGTACTGCAATGCGTTCTACAATCTATCCTGCTTTAAGCTGAATCAGATTTTACAGAAGCGCATAGTCGCGCCTTTAAGGCTGCTTACAATACTGTGAGAGGCTTAAAAATCAGACTTTACAGAAAACGCCCCGGTTGCCAACTGGCAACCGGGGCGTTTTGCAATGGAGCGGGCGCGCTTAAATTTCGTCGAGCAGGTAGAGGATGATGAGCACGACGCCGATGAGGGCCACAATGGCACCCAGCACATAGATGATGCTGATGCCGGTGATGGCGCCCAGCACCTCAATCAGCAGGCCGGCCAGCAGCAGGATTACGCCCTGCCGCAGCTTGCCCTCCAGCCGGTTGGCCGAAGCCGTTTCCGAGCCTTTGTTCAGCTGGGCTTTGGCAGCCAGCTTATCGGCTTTCTTGGCAATTTTCTGCACCAGCGCCTTCTGCATGAAGTTCATTTTGGGCGCTTTGGTTGGTGCGGCGGCAGTTACCGGCGCAGCCTTAGCCGCTTTGGCAACAGCTGCGGGCTTGGCGGCCGGCGCGGCTACAGGGGCAGCAGCAACTTCGGGCGCGGCTACGGCCTCGGGAGCAACCTGCGGCGCTACGGCAACCTCAGCAGCGGCAGTAGCCGGAGCAGGCTTGATGATGGTGGCGCGCTGCGTGCCGTGGTAGGCCGAAGAACCCGTTTTGGGCAGCATGGCATACTCGGCGCGGTTGCAGCTCGTTAGGGCAATACCGATTGCCGCTACGGCGGTAAGTTTGCGCAACAGATTGGACAGGTGTTTCATAAGAAAAGGAGGAAAAGTGGAAGATGTGAGCGGAGTTTGTACGGGCTAAATTAGAAAATAAGCATATACAAACCGATAAATTATCCAATTCTCTGCCACCGGCTTTAGCTTAGCTCAGTCGATCAGGAGGTTACTGCCACCACCGCCACGCAAATCGGGGCCCGCCGAACCGTTCCGACGGGCTGCTTGTTAGCCCCAAGCCCGACATTCCCACTCTGAAATATGGTCAACCAAATAAGACTTTTTCTGCCTCTCGGGGCGCTGGGCGCCCTGCTTTTGGGCGCCGGCGCCTGCACGCAGCCACTGGCCGAAAGCCGGGCCGCCACGCAGCTCCCCGAGCAGCGGCGCCCGGCTCCGGCCGCGCCCGACACTAGCGGCTACGAGCGCCGGGCCCCGCAGGACCTGAATGGCATCGGTAAATACTACATGGGCCGCCAGATTGCGCACGTAATGGGCCACGAGGGCGCTTCGTGGCTCGACCGCTCGGACCGGGCCCAGGAGGAAGGCACCGACCAACTTCTGCGCGAGCTCAAGCTCAAGCCCACCGACGTAGTAGCCGATATTGGAGCCGGCACGGGCTTTTTCACCTTCCGCATGAGTGCGCTCGTGCCCCAGGGCAAGGTGCTGGCCGTCGATATTCAGCCCGAGATGCTGGAGAGCCTGCGCCAGACCCGGGCCAAGCTGGGGGCCAACAACGTGATTCCGGTGCGCGGCACCACCCAAAATCCCAACCTGCCCGCCGGCGAAGTGGATTTGGTGCTCATCGTGGATGCCTACCACGAGTTTGACTACCCGCGCGAAATGGCCCGCGCCATCAAGCAGGCCCTCTCGCCCACCGGCCGATTGGCCCTGGTTGAGTACCGGGCCGAAGACCCGAACGTGCCCATCAAGCGCATCCACAAAATGAGCGTGGCCCAGGCCCGCCGCGAAATGGCCGCCGTGGGCCTGCGCCTCACCGACTCGGTAGAAACCCTGCCCCAGCAGCACCTGCTGTTTTTCCAGAAATAGGGTTTGTGAGCTGCAAGCTATAAGCCGCAAGCTGCAAGCATGTTCGTACATACACGCCTTGCTGCACTGTCATCTTATAGATTTGATAGGGCCTTAAAAAGGCTTGCAGCTTGTAGCTTGCGGCTTGTAGCTCCTAAAAAATGACTGACCCGCGCCGGCTTTCCATCCACGATTTCACCTACCAGTTGCCGCCCGAGCGCATTGCGCCCGAGCCGCTGGCCAACCGCGACCAGTCGAAGCTGCTGGTGTACCAGCGGGGCCTGCTGGGCGACCGGACGTTCCAGGACCTGCCCGCGCTGCTGCCGGAAAACAGCCTGCTGGTGTTCAACGACACGAAGGTGGTGCGGGCCCGGCTGTTTGCGCGGCGGCCCACGGGCGGCATGGTCGAGCTGTTTTGCCTGGAGCCGGTGGCGCCCCACCGGGCCATCGAGCCGGCCATGCAGCAAACCGGCGCCTGCGTGTGGAAATGCCTGGTGGGCAACGGCCGCCGCTGGAAAGACGGCCCCGTAACGCTGGAGTTTGAGGCCCACGGTCAGCCCACCACGCTGCGGGCCGAGCGCACCGAGCAGCACGACGGCTACGCCCTGATTGCCTTCAGCTGGGAGCCGGCCGACCTGCCGTTTGCCGAGGTGCTGCGCGCCGCCGGCCATCTGCCCCTGCCGCCCTACCTCAACCGCCCCGATACGGACGTGGACACCGTGCGCTACCAAACAGTATACGCCGCCCACGAGGGCGCGGTGGCCGCTCCCACGGCCGGGCTGCATTTTTCGGAAGCCGTGCTGGCCGAGCTGGCTGAGCGCCGCACCGCCGCCGCCCGCGTGACGCTGCACGTGGGCGCGGGCACCTTTCAGCCGGTAAAGGCCGACCAGATGGCCGACCACCCCATGCACGGCGAGCCTTTCAGCGTAACGGCCGACACGTTGCGGCGGCTGCTGGCGCACCTGGCGGAAGGGCACCCGGTTATTCCGGTGGGCACTACCAGCCTGCGCACCCTCGAAAGCCTGTACTGGCTGGGCGCGGCGCTGGTGCAGCGCCCGGCCACGCTGCCCGCCTGGCACGTAAGCCAGTGGCAACCCTACGAGCCAGCCGCCGAGGTGCCAACCCGGCAGGCCCTGGAGGCGCTGCTGGCCCAGCTGGAGCTCACCGGCTCCGACACGCTGCACGCCACCACCCAGCTGCTGATTGCGCCCGGCTACCGCTTCCGGCTGATAAGCGGGCTCATCACCAACTTCCACCAGCCCGAAAGCACGCTGCTGCTACTGGTAGCCGCCCTGCTGGGCCCCGACTGGCGTCGCGTCTACGAGTACGCCCTGGCCCACGATTACCGCTTCCTCAGCTATGGCGACTCGTCGCTGCTGCTGCCCTGAGCCAGCCGGAGGCGCGAGAGTTACGGAAGCGGCTGGCAGGTTGCGAAAACTGCTTCCGGCAGCTTCTCGCAGGAGAAAATATGCCAGCTAGGAGCGTCACTCCGGCAATGCCGCTTCTCTTATTTGATAGGAGGAGCGGCTTTTTTATGGACGGTTTTTCCGCTGCCTTGCGCCTTTTGCCGTACAAGGCCCCAAGTACATTACCTTTCCATTTGCCTTTCAACCATGAAAAAGATATTTCTGCTGGCCGCCTTTGCTCTCACTACGGCCGCCGCTTCAGCCCAGACCACCCAAACCACCACGACCGAAGACCGCACCAAAGCCGGTGAGGTTATCCACGACGCCAAGGAAGGCACCGAGCACGCCGCCGAGGTAACGGGCAACGCCATCGAAACCGGCGCCGACAAAACCGGCCACGCTGTGAAGAAAGGCGCCCGCGCCACCGGCAACGCCGTAGAAACCGGCGCAGAAGCCACCGAAGGCTTCGCCAAGAAGGCCGCCAAAAAAACCGCCCGCGCCGCCAAGAAGGCCGCCCGCGCCACGAAAAAAGGCGCCAAAGCCGTCAAGAACAAGGCCGTCGACATCGTTGACTAATCAAAGCCACATGCCCAAAACGAAAAAGAGCTTGCCAGTAGGCAAGCTCTTTTTCGTTTCATCCGCAATCAGCGAAATCACGACTAATCAGCGAAAATCAGTGATTCGGGAATCAATAATTTAGAGCAGGAACACGGCGTTGCCGAACAGCAGCTTGCCGCCCTGCCAGAAAGCCCGGAACAGCGGGTTATCGGCCAGGTACACAATCTGGCCGCGGCCTAAGTCCTGGGTGCCGAGCACGAAGCTGTCGGTGAGGCCGGCGCGGGTGCCGCGGCCGGCGAAACCGGCGGCGTAGCTGTCCTTTTTGAGCACGCCCACGTTCCAGCCGCCCTGGGGCAGAAAGCGGTAGTTGGGCACCTCGCGCAGCAGGGCAAAGTAGGTGTTGCCATAGCCGAAGGCCAACGGGTGCGTGTTGTCGAGCTGCACTCGGAACACGCTGCCCTGCACCCGGTCGGCAATACCTTCGCGCTCGGCATCGGCATAGCGGCGCAGGGCCGTGTAGGGGTCCTTTTTGCGGGCCGCGGCAGTGGCTGCGGAGTCGGCGGAGGGCTTGGTTTTGAGCAGCAAATCCTTCTGGCCGGCCAGGAAGCGGGAGGCGCCTTCGAGGGCGATGAGGCGGCCACCCCCGCGCACCCAGGTCTTCACGGCGGCCAGGATTTTCTCGGTCAGGATGTCGTCGTAGCGGCCATCGGGCAGGATGAGCACGTCGAACTTGCTGAGCGGTACGCTTCCAAAGTAGTCGGTGCCGAGCACCGTGACGGGGTAGCCCACCTGCTGCTCGAAAAAGTGCCAGACTTCGCCAAACGCCGTAGCATCGACGCCCGAGCCAGCCAGCACGGCCACCGTGGGCATGGCCACGGGCCGCACCGAGCGCGAGCCCAGGTCGCCGCCACTGGTGGAGAGGCCCGATTGCACGGCCTGCACCAGTACGCCCGCCGAGTCGGCCTGGGCGCGCACCAACTCATCGAACCGGGCGCCGAGCCGCTCGTTGCCGGTGCGGGCAATGATGAGCGTGCCGCGGCCGTACTTCTGGCCCTCCGTTTCAAAGGGCTCTTCGGCCACCCGCAGCTTCACGCCCTGCTGGAGCAGCCGGCTCAGAAAGCGCACAGCCTGCAGGTTGTTCCACCGGGCTAGGTAGGCATAAGGCTTATCAGTGGCCGGTTTGTTGTGGCTGCCCGAACTGGCAACTGGCGACTGGCGACTGGCAACTGAACTGACTGCCAACTGCCCCTTGAGGGCGTAGCCGTTCAGGCCGAAAGCATAGGGCAGCGACCAGGCGGTAAGGTCGTAGGTGAGCGAATCTTCGAGCTGGGCCTGGGGTTCGAACAGCACTTTCACCAGCGTCGATTTGGGCTGATACATGCTGATAACCACGTCCTGGGGCTCCACCTGTACGGTTTCGGTGCGGCCGGTGGCGTAGTTGTAGCCGGCCTGGCGGCTGCGCTTGGCGGCGAAGCCGTAGCTGATTTGCTGACGGTCGAGGTACTGGGTTAGGGCGCGCACCTGGCCGGGGTCGGAGGAGCCGGCCAGCACGTACGACTTGTACTCGCCCTTGGGCCTGGTGCGGGCCTCGGTATAGAACTTCTGGAACTCACGGGTCAGGTCCTGATGACGCTCGGCGGCGGCCTGCATGGTGGCTATGCTGGTGGCGTGGTGGTGCTCGATGCGCTGGCTGAGCGTGAGCGTGTCACCATCGGGCTTGGCGTAGGCCACGCCGGCCACGCCACCGCCGCCCTGCTCGTAGGTAACGCCGATGGCGCCGTTGAAGCTCGGCCAGGTGTCACCGTAGAAGGGCGCGAACAGGTCGTAGGTTTCGCGGGTGAAGTAGAGCCAGTTGTTTTTATCGAACACCCGGCGGTTGTAGTCGCCGATGATGTCCTGGAACTGCCGCTGCCAGGCCGTGAGGTCGGCGTGGAAGGGCTTGGCGGCGGGCGAGAAGTAGTACGGGTTATTGGGGCCCATCTCGTGGAAATCGGCGTGTACCTGCGGGAGCCACTGGTTGTATACGGCAATGCGCTGGCGGCTTTCCTGCTGGGTTTGCCAGGCCCAGTCGCGGTTCAGGTCGAAGTAGTAGTGGTTGTAGCGGCCGCCGGGCCAGGGCTCCCGGTGCTCCCAGCTCAGGGGGGAGGCGTTGGGCTGGCGGTTGGATACCCGGTTGTACCAGCTGGCGTACCGGTCGCGCCCGTCGGGGTTCACGCAGGGATCCACCAGCACCACCAAGTTCTGCAGATAGCCCTGCACGGTGGCGTTGGCGGGGTTGGCCAAATCATACAGCACCTGCATCACGGCCTCCGACGACACGGCCTCGTTGCCGTGCACGTTGTAGCTGAGCCACACCACGGCCGGCGTGGGCCCGCTTACGGTGCCGGTTTCGAGGCCGGCCAGCCGCAGGTTGTCGCGCCGGATATCGTCGAGGCGGGCCAGGTTGGCGGCCGAGGCCACGTACACCAGCTCCAGCGGACGGTTCTCGTAGGTCGAGCCGTAGCGCTCCAGCTTCATGCGGTCGGGGCTGTGGGCCACTACGTGGGCCACGTAGCGCAGCAGGTCGGCGTGGGGCGTGAAGCGGGCGCCCAGCTCGTAGCCCAGAAACTGGGCGGGCGTCAGCAGCGGGCCATCGGCCGGGCCGGCCAGCGGGTTAGGTTGCGTAGTTGAGGCCGGCGTCTGGGCCATGCTGCTGAAAGCCAGCAGTAGCCCCAGCAATAGTAGGCCCAGGGCCCGCGGGGAAAGGTTTTTCATCAAGCAGCGAAAGTAAAGCGGCAAGGCCAAGGGAATTCTGGCCCAAAGAAAGCATATTTGGGCAGGCCAGCAGCTAATCAGCAGCTGTTGGGCTACAACATTTACGATAACTAGAAGCTAGAAAACTAGCTCCCCTCCTTGGAAAGGAGGGGTTGGGGGTGGTTGACTAGCGTTGGACGACTCCGCAATATCTGGTATCATCGTTCAGGCAGCATCAACCACCCCCAACCCCTCCTTTCCAAGGAGGGGAGCTAGTTTGCTAGCTTCTAAATCTATCTGCTCTTCCTCTCTGCTCCCCACACTTTACCCACCAACCATGCCCCACGCCTACTTCCGCCCCACCCTGCTGGCGGCTCTGCTCACGGCCGGCTGCTTTACAGCTCAGGCCCAGCAGCCCGTTTCGTACCCGCTGCCCTCTGAAACCGATAAGCAGCAGATGGCCCAGCTACTGGCCGATACGCTCTACATTCAGCAGCACTACACCAAAACCGAGTACCGCATTGCTATGCGCGACGGCGTGAAGCTCTACACGGTGGTGTACGCGCCCAACGACGCCGACAAGGTGCGCTATCCGATCATGCTTAGCCGCACGCCCTATGCGGTGGGACCCTACGAGGCGGGCAAGTACAAGAAAAGCCTCGGCCCCAGCTCCACGATGATGCGCGAAGGCTACATTTTCGCCTATCAGGACGTGCGCGGGCGTTACATGTCGGAGGGGGAGTTCGTGAATATGCGGCCCGCCAAGGACGCGCCCAAGGGCAAGAATGATATCGACGAGGGCACCGACACCTTTGACACCATTGAGTGGCTGGTGAAAAAAGGGCCCAAAAACAACGGCCGCGTGGGCCAGTGGGGCATCAGCTACCCGGGTTTCTACACCAGCGTCGGCCTGCTCAGCCGCCACCCGGCCCTCAAGGCGGCCTCGCCCCAGGCCCCGATTGCCGACTGGTTCTGGGACGACTTCCACCACAACGGCGCGTTTTTCCTGCCCCACGCCTTCAACTTCCTGGCCTCGTTCGGGCTGCCGCGGCCCGCGCCCACACCTACCGGCAACCCCGGCTTCAAGCACGGCACGCCCGACGGTTACGACTTCTTTATGAAGCTGGGCCCGCTCAAGAACGCCGATGCCCGCTACTACAAGGGGCAGGTGGCATTCTGGAACGAGATGATGGCCCACCCCAACTACGACGAATTCTGGCAGGCCCGCAACCTGCGGCCCCACCTCAAAAACCTCAATAAGCAAACCGCCGTGCTCACGGTGGGTGGCTTCAACGATGCCGAGGATTTGTTCGGGGCCCTGAAAACCTACGAGAGCATCGAAAAGCAGAACCCCGGCATGCAAAATGGCCTCGTGATGGGGCCCTGGGTGCACGGCGGCTGGGCCCGCGGCACCGGCGAGCTGGTGGGCAACGTGGCCTACGGCGAGTCGCCTTCACTCTACTACCAAAAGGAAATCGAAGCGCCCTTCTTCAAGGCTTATCTGAAAGACAACAAGCGGCCCAATATCCCTGAGGCCACCGTGTTTGAGGGCGGCACCAACCGCTGGCGCACCTTCGATGCCTGGCCCCCCAAGCAGGCCCAGGAGCGCACGATGTACTTCCAGGCCGACGGCAAAATCGGTTTTGAGGCGCCCACTGGCGGCATGGCCGAGTTCGACCAATACATCAGCGACCCGGCCCACCCGGTGCCCGCCAACGAAAACATGGCCACCGGCATGACCCGCGAGTACATGACCGACGACCAGCGCTTCGCCTCGCGCCGCCCCGACGTGCTCACCTACCAGACCGACGTGCTGACCGACGACCTGACGCTGGCCGGCCCCATCGAGGCACTGCTGCAAGTGGCTGCTACCGGCACTGACGCCGACTGGGTGGTGAAAATTATTGATGTGTACCCCAACGACGCGCCCGACAACCCGCGCCTCAACCCCAGCGTGAAACTCGGCGGCTACCAGCAGATGGTGCGTTCGGAGGTGATGCGGGGCCGGTTCCGCAACAGCTTCAGCCAGCCCGAAGCCTTCGTGCCGGGCCAGGTAACGGCCGTGCCCTTCACGGTCCAGGACCTGTGCCACACCTTCCGCAAGGGCCACCGCCTGATGGTGCAGGTACAAAGCAGCTGGTTCCCGATGGTCGACCGCAACCCCCAGACCTTCGTGCCCAACATCAACGAGGCCGATGAAAAGGACTTCCAGACCGCCTTCCACCGCCTTTACCACTCGCCCGCCAAAGCTTCGCAGCTGAAGGTGCGGGTGCTCTGAAGGTGAAATAGTGAGGTGGTGAAATGATGAGTTGACGTGCTGTCATCCTGAGCGGAGCGAAGGACCTGTCCAGAAGCTATTCTCTTTTGATGTTAGCTTCTGGACAGGTCCTTCGCTCCGCTCAGGATGACAGGCCTTTCGAACGTCAACTCACCACCTCACCACCTCACCACCTCACCTTACAACCGGCCTACGTTGCCGTAGTCGGGTTCGGGGATGTGGTGGCGCAGGTCGTGCTTGACCTTTTCGACCACGCCGCGGCCGAAGAGGCTGATGCCGGCGTTGAGCACGAGCAGGGCCCCGGTGCCGGCGGCCACCCACTCGGCGGTTGATTCGCGGCGGCGTTTTTTATCGGCGGCCCATTGCACCAGGCAGGTGCCCAGGCCGATGGCTACGAGGCCGGCCGGAGCGAAGGCCAGCCATTTTTCTTTGTGCGTCATGATAGAGCTACGGATGCGGAATTGAACAGAACGAGCGGGAAGTTGCTAAGATAACCGGCCGCCCGGCTTTTTGGCTACTGCCACCCCTGTAATCGTACCTTTGTGGCGCAAGGTTCCCGTTTTCACGCCCGATTCGCCGTTCTTGTCCGGCGCTACTTTTGCTGCCGATGCCCACTTCCGCCTACCAGCGCCTGCTCGAACTCGCCTTTGCCGAGCCGGCCGCCGCCAGCCAATACCTCACCCCGGCTACCCGCGAGGCCTACCACGCCTTCGGGCAGGCCGCTCCCGCCGACCTGGCCTTTCGCTTCGAGCGGGTGCGCCTGGGCGTAGCCCTGGCCCTGCTGCGGCTGCTGGCCGAGCTGGGCGACCTGGAGGAAGCCCGCCAGGTGCTCGACGTGCTCAAAAACGCGCTGCAGGCCCCCTCAGTAGCCGGTATCGACAAGGCCATGCAGAAAGGCGCCGCCACCTTCGACCGCCTCTACGCCAACCTCTACGTGAACGAAGACGGCGAGCAGGTGCTGCACCTGTTCGAGCGCACCCTCGACGCCGACACCCGGGCCCTGATGGATGACGTAATTGCCGAAGCCCTGCAGCTGGTCCCGACGCTGGACTTCAGCCGCGACGAGGACGACGAGTAGCGGGCACCAGCCCCGCCAACGCTTTGTTTGCCGCTACTTACCTTTACTACCATTGCCCGCCGGCTCGTGCGGGCTTCCATTTTTGCTGATTACTTAATGCCCGATATTCAGTTTATTACGGATGCGGCGGCCGTGGCCGAAGCGGCCCGCCACCTGCACCAAAGCACCCGCATTGCCCTCGACCTGGAGTTCGACGACATGCGCCACCGCTACGGCCGTCACCTGGCCCTGATTCAGGTATTCGATGGCCACACCGTGTATCTCATTGACCCGCTGGAGCTCGAAAACGAGGCTCAGGACCTCGAACCGCTCTGGAGCGTACTGCGCGACCCGGCCATTACCACGGTGTTCCACAGCTGCAAATCCGATATTCTGCTGCTCGATGAGCTCTATGGCGTACACGTGCGCAATATTGTGGATACCAGCGTGCAGCACACGCTGCTGGCCGAGGCCGACAACAACATCTCGCTAGGCCGCCTGATTCAGGAGGAACTGGGCCTGGAGGTAGACAAGGGCGAGCAGAAGTCGAACTGGCTCAAGCGCCCCCTCACCGAGGCCCAGAAGCAGTACGCGGCCAACGACGTGCTCTACCTGTTCGAGCTGACTGACCGCCTCAGTGCCAAGCTGGCTGCCCTGGGTCGCACGGCCTGGGCCGAGCAGGAAAACCACGCCCTCGAAGAAGTGCGCTACTCGCGCGATGAGCGCCCGTACATGCGCCTGGCCGGCAAATACCGCATTCAGCCCGCCGAGCTGCCAATGTTCCGCGACCTGTTTCTGCTGCGCGATGAGGTGGCCCGCCACATCGACCGGCCCTCGTACATGATTGCCAGCAACGACCGGCTGGCTGAACTTACGCGCCTGCCCGTTACCAGCACCGGCCACCTGCGCAACGTCAACGGCCTGCACCCCGAACTCAAGCGCGGCACCTTCGCCGACCGCCTCGTGGCCCTGAGCCAGGAAGACCGGGCGCCCGAGCCGCCGCTGCCCGCCGACCGCCGGGGCTTCCCCTCGCGCCGCCGCCTGAGCGGGGCCAAAGCCGCCGAAGCCGACGCCCGCGAAGCCCTGCTCACCACCCTCAAAACCCACCTGGCCGCCGACCGAAGCCCCATCATGGCCAACCTCGTGCTCAGCAACCGCCTCATCAACGACATCATCGAGCAGGGCGCCGACCAGGTTCTGCGCCCCTGGCAGCACCAGCTTCTTACCGAAACCGCCCAGAAGCACAATCTGGATTTCGCAAGCGTAGCCGGGCCGTTTGAGAGGTAAAAATCTTACGGGATAATGAAAGGCAAAGGCATCAATCTGGGCGCAATCTCCAACTGCGCTCAGATTGATGCCTTTTTTACTAATCTTTGTTACTGCAGCTTCTCGTTGTTCTTATGCCGCATGGCGTCGCGCTGGGTTTTCTTGGCCAGGTTGCGGTGCAGGGCGTCGGTCAGGTCGATGCCGGTTTGGTTGGCCAGGCAGATTACCACGAACAGCACGTCGGCCAGCTCATCGGCCAATACCTTGTCCTTGTCGGATTCCTTGAACGACTGCTCGCCGTACTGCCGGGCGATGATGCGGGCTACCTCGCCCACTTCCTCCGTGAGCATGGCCATGTTGGTCAGCTCGTTGAAATACCGGATGCCGGTGGTCGTAATCCACGCATCTACGGTTTGCTGGGCTTCTTCGATGGTCATAGATTGGGAATTTGAGAGGGTGATGGTGCCAGGCCCGGCCAAAATTAACTGTCGAGCACGATGGTTACCGGGCCGTCGTTGAGCAACTCCACCTGCATGTCGGCCCCGAACTCGCCGGTGGCCACGGGCCGGCCCAGCAGTCCGGCTACCAGGGCCACGAACTGCTCGTAGAGTGGCACGGCCAGCGGCGGCGGGGCGGCCCCGATGTAGCTGGGGCGGTTGCCTTTGCGGGTATCGGCCAGCAGCGTAAACTGGCTGACGACCAGCACCTCACCTCCCACATCCAGCACCGAGCGGTTCATTTTGCCTTCGTCGTCGGCGAAGATGCGCAGCTGCACCATTTTGCGGGCCAGCCGGTCGAGGATGGCCGCGTCATCGTCGGGCGCGAAACCGGCCAGCACGAGCAGTCCGGGGCCAATCTGGCCGGTAACGCGGCCTTCCACAGTAACGCGAGCGTGGCGGACGCGCTGAAGTACTAGTCGCATAAGTGGTGAGTAGTGAGTAGTGAGTAGTGAGTAGTGAGTAGTGAGTAGTGAGTAGTGAGTAAAAGTACGGCTGTCATCCTGAGCGGAGCGAAGGACCTGTACAGAAGGTAGTATCAAGTAATAGCTTCTGTATAGGTCCTTCGCTGCGCTCAGGATGACAAATGCTCAGGATGACAGTCGTACTTTTACCTAATTAATCCTGCCCCAGCCAGCGCCGCTTGAACACCAAGCTCACCATTTTACCAGCTCACTACCTCGCCCTGGCGTTGCTGCTATTGGTGCCCGTGCGCCTGCACGGCCTCACCCAGATGGCCCTGCCCGATTACGACTCGGTGCGCAACTGGCAGATTGTGCAGGAAGTAGCGGCCGGCGACCTGCGCCACCTGTTCCGGCACGGCAGCCCGCTATTTATGCTGCTCTATGCCCCGGTGTCTTGGTTTACGGCTGATTACCGGGTGTTTCTGGTGCTCAATGCGCTGCTGGCTGTGGCGGCCGTGGGTTTGCTGGCCGCCTTTGTAGCCCGGCAAACCCGGCTGCCGGGCTGGCAAACCGGCCTGCTCACGCTGCTGATGGGCACGGCCACCTTCCTCACCTACGGCGGCCGCGACTTTACGATGAGTGCCGGTAGCCTGCTGTGCTTTGCCGGGCTGCTGGCCGCCTACTACCGCCGCCTCCGGGAGCCCGGTTCCGCCACGCTGTACCGGGCGGCCATCTGGCTGATGCTGGGCCTGAGCTTCAACTACAAGTTCCTGCTGGTGCTGCCCATTCTGGCCGTACTGGAATGGTGGCAGGCCGATGGGCTGCTGCTGCAACGGGGCCGATGGTGGCGGGTGGGCGCGCTGCTGGCCACGCCGTTTGTGGTGCTGAGCGCGGTGGGCTGGCTGGCGGGCCTGCGCTGGTATGCCTGGGTGGCGGTGTACTACAACGTGCTATTCCCGGGCGCCGGCAACGCCGCCGGCCGCACCGCCACGCTCCACCTCGATTTGCTGTACTACTTCCGTTTCCTGCTCGATTTCGAGTCTTGGCTGGTGTGGGTGGGGCTGCTGGGGCCGCTGGCGCTGCTGGGGCGGCAGTGGCGAACGGGCCGCCTCGGCCGGGGCCGGCCGCTGCCCTTCGAGCTGTACCTGGCCGTATGGGGCTGGTGTTTGCTGGCGGGCATGTCGCTGCTGCTGAAGGCGCCGCGGGGGCTACTGTGGGCCTACGGGCTCTGGTACGCGCTGGGTTTACTGATGCTGGCGCAATCGTGGCGCGGCCGGCGGCTGCCAGGCCCGGTGCTGGCCGCGCTGCTGCTGGCGGCGCTGGTCGGCAACTTCTACCGCCTTCAGCGCGAAGTGTACGCGTACGTTCGCCCTACCAGCTACCCGGCCGTGGCCGCGTGGCTGGCGGCGCACCACGGCAGCGGCCCCGTGGCCAGCACCGTTGGGCTGGGCCTCGCCCCCTTCCGCCCCGATACGGTGCGTTCCATAACGAGCCAGCAGGTCCTACCCGCCCTGGCCCGCCAAGGCTACCGCTACGTGCTGCTCGATGCCTACTGGCGCGTAACCAATGTGCCGCAGTTCGATTCGCTGCGCCACCGCCCGCCGCTGGCCGCCTGGCCCGAGCCCGCCCTCACCTCGCCCCTGCTCTTTCTGGAGCACTCCGAATACACCGGCCTCAGCTACCAGCAAACCCTGCACCGGCAGCAGCAGGCCCGCCAGGATTCGGCCCAGCTGCGGGTATATGAGGTGAGTAGTGAGTAGTGAAGGAACGTCATTGCGAGCGGAGCGAAGCAATCTGTTCGTACAAAATGACAAGCCCAGATAAGCGGAAAGCTCCGGCTGTCGGCACGGACAATGGGGCTTTCAGCTTGTCAGGGCTTCGCTCATTGCCCCGCCGGATTGCTTCGCTCCGCTCGCAATGACACTTCCTTTTCTCACCGCTTCACCCCCAGACTATCCAGGCGGCGCTGGTAGCGGCGGGCGTTCTGCAGGTGCTCGGCGTAGGTTTCGGCGAAGTCGGAGAAGCCGCTGCCGTCGGGGCGGGCGACGAAGAACACGTAGTTGTGGCGCGTGGGGCGCAGCACGGCGTCGAGGCTCTGGCGGTTGGCCGACGTGATGGGGCCGGGCGGCAGGCCTTTGTGCTTGTAGGTGTTGTAGGGCGAATCCACCAGCTTATCCTTGTTGAGTACCCGCTTCACGCCAAAATTACCGATGGCCCAGAGCAGCGTGGGGTCGGCCTGCAGACGCATGCCTTTGCGCAGGCGGTTGAGGTAGGCGCCGGCAATAATCGGTTTGTCGGTGGGCTTGGCCGTTTCGCGCTGCACGATGCTGGCCAGCACGTGCACCTGGGTGGGCGAGAGGCCCAGCGAATCGGCCCGGCGGCGCCGCTCGGGCGTCCAGAACCGGGCGTAGGTGGCGGCGGCCGAATCGAGCAGCTGCGGGGCCGAGGAGTTCCAGAGCAGGCGGTAGGGCCCCGGCAGAAAAAGCGTGAGCACGGTGGTAGTGTCGAGCTGGTAGCGGCGCTGCAGGTAGGCGTTGTCGTTCAGCAGGCGGCGCAGACTCGCCGAGTCGGCCTCGAAGGCGCGGGCCAGCTGCCGGGCCAGCTGGGGCTTGTATTTGAAGGCGTTCAGGGTGAAGGCCACCGTATCCTGCTCGCCGCGGGCCAGCATCTGCACCAGGGCCCGGTTGCCCATGCCGGGCCGCAGCTGGTAGCGCCCCGGCCGCACCTGCTGCGGGTAGTTGTACCAGCGGGCCACCCGGTCAAACGTCTGCTCGTCCTGCAGCAGCTCGTAGTGGCGCAACGAATCGAGCACTGCCCCATAATCTGCCCCCGTACCAATGTACAGGTAGGCCGGCCCAAAGGCCGACTCGCGCACGTTGGGCCGCTGCAGCAGCCACCACGCGGCGCCCAGCCCCGCCAGAATCAGCAGGCCGCAGGTCAACAGAACGATAAGCCAGGTTTTGCGCAAAGTGCAGGAGTGAGAGCGAAGATGGGGCGGATTGCAGTGCAAAGAAACAGTATTTGCGCTGGGCCACATCGGCCTGGGGCCAACAAAGAAGTCCTGCCTCCCCAACGGGCGGCAGGACTTTCAGACTTCGTTGAAGTCGGCAGCCTTAGTTGAGCGAGGCCGAGTGCGCCTTCATGATCTGGCGGGCCTGGGCCAGGTTGGTGTCGCGCGAGTTCACGGCCAGATAGATGAATTTCGAGCCGTCGGCCGACAGCTTGAGCAGGTGCAGCTGGTCGGTGAGCGTGAGCAGGATGTCCTGCACGGTCTGGTTCAGCTTCAGGGCCTGAATGGCTTTGAGCTTGGCCTTTACCACTTCGGTATTGTAAGCGGCGGCCGTTTCGATGTCGAAATCGGCGATGTTGGTGTGCGAAGCCAGGGGCATGCCGGTTTCGGTTTCCACTACGGCTACGGCCAGCAGCGTGGGCAGCTCGCCCACAATACCCTGAATGGTGTCTTTAGGAGTTGACATTAGGTGCTATGATAATGAGGTTGAAAAAAAGTTGATTAAAAAAAGAGGTGGTCACTCCACGCACCGGCGCATGATATCCTTGGCCAGGCCCAGGTTGGCGTCGGTGGTGCTCACGACCAGCAGGCAGTAGCGCTGCCCGTTGGCAAGCGGATACAGCAGGTGTAGCTGCTCGTCGAGCAAAACCGAAACATCGGTCAGGGGGCCACCGGGCCAGGCCTTGCGGGCCAGTGCTTCCTGCATGGAACGCAAAGCCCGGGCGTAGCGCAGACTGACGTGGTTGGGGTTGTAGCTGCTATGAACGGTGTAGGAAGCAATGATTTTACCTGATTGTACATCCACTACGCAACTCATCAGCAACTCCGGCAGCTCCCGCAGCAGCCCTTCCAGGATGGTGCTGGCCTGCCGGCCGGCCTCGTCGGGCACGGCTACCGTAATTTTCCGGACCTGTAGCCGGTTGAAAAAGGGGAAGTTCATGAACCCAGGGGAATGGGGCAGGTTTTTCTACCTTTTCGACAGTTGAGCCTACCAGCCAGTACCGGCAGGCTTAGAAAAGCCACCAGCGGCGCTTGGCCTGCTCTTTGGCGCGCGGTAGCAGCGTTACGTTGTGGGTAGCGGCGCGGCCGCGTACAGCCACTTCCTCTTCCCGGTAGCCGCCGTAGCCGTACTGCAGCTGCGAGGCGCGGTTGGCCGGAATCAGCAGGGTGTAATTGCCGTTGGCGTCGGTGCTCACGCCGCGCTTGTTCAGTTTGTCGAGCACGGTGGCGCCCACCAGCGGGCGGCCGTTCTCGTCCAGAATGCGGCCGCGGAGCGTGGTGAAGGCCACGGCGGCAGCCTCCGCTTCGGCCGGAGCAACTGCCGCGTCGAGGGTAGTCGGTACTTCGGTAGGCAGGTTATCGGTAGGCAGATTTTCGGTAGGCAGGTTGGTGCCGGCAAACACGGCGCCGCCAATCAGCAGGCCCAGCATGGCAATGCTGCCGGCGCGCTTGCGGAACCGCGCGGGCTCGGTCCGGATCAACTCGAACTGCTGCTGCAGCCAGCCCACCGGCCGCACCTGATGGCCTTGCTGTTTCATGGTATAGAAGCGCTGGAAAGCAGCGTCGCCGTACTCGGGGTTGGCCTTCAGATAAGCATCGACCAGTTCGGTGTTCTTGCCCGACAAGTCGCCGCGCAGGTAGGCGTCGCGGTGAGCGGACAGCAGCTCGCCGGTAACCGGGTGAAAGGGATGGGTAGTAAGTACCATAAAGGGAAAAATGGTTAGGTGAAAAGAGAGTAAGAAGGTGTATTGACAGCAGTATTAAGCATTCTAAATATATCGAGCTTATATCACATTGACAATACAATGTTACAGAGGTAAGATACCTGGCACAAGATTATTCGCCCAACCCCTCTATTTATGCGGTAGATCCTCCATCCTCCCCGTTCAAAATTCCAAATTCTCAATCCCTGACTTATCATCCAGTAGCATCGTTCTACCAATGGGGGAACCTTTTCTATAAGTGGGACCACTATTCCATTACTTAGCGGCAGCCGTTAGCTGGTGCGGGCCCACTCCATGTTTTTCGCTGCCTTGTAGGCTACTGCTTTATCGGCCCAGTTAGCTTCCACTAACCCACCTCACGCCTCGTTCACCAGCGCCGCCACGGCGGCCTGCAGCTCCTGCTGGCGCTGGCGGCGCTCCACTTCCAGGGGGGCGGCGGCGCGCACTTCGCAGTCGGGAATGGTGCACCGCTCGCAGGTTTCGTTTACTTCCTTGGTGATGATGGTGGGGTCGGTTACGAAGCGGATTTTCTGGCTCAGCGTATCGTCGCAGAGCAGGCCCACGGTGACGCTCACGGCCGGCTCGGTGGCCGTGCCGGCCCGGGCCAGCGTCAGGCACAGGTACTCGTCGCCGTTGGGGTAGCGCGAGCGTTGGGCGCCGAGCGTGTAAGCGGGCCCTTCGGCGGCCGGGGGCTGCTGGCGCAGCTCGGCCAGCAGGCGCACCGAAATCCAGCGGCGGCAATAGTGCTCGTGCAGCTCGTTGCCGTGGGGGTTGTGCAGGCGCGAGAGATGCAGCTCCTTGGTCAGGCGGTAGTCGGCCGAGGCGTTGGCCTGGTCGAAGCGCAGGAAAAACAGGCTCTGTAGCCCGAAATGGCGCGGTAGCAGGTTGGTGATGCGCTGCATAAACATCTCCGGCGACACGTCGTAGCGCGTGAGCAGGGCCAGCAACGCGGCCGGCTCCCAGGTGGGGGCCGCGAACAGGGCCGTCAGGTCGCGCACCAGCGTTTCTTCGTCCATGAGCAGGGCCCCGGCGAAGTATGAGGCCTTGAAGTTGTTGAGCACCTCCTCGAACGAGCGGACCGGAAACGAGGCATTCACATAGGGTCGGTCTTTGAGGCCCAGGTAGTTGAAGGCCACCTCGCGGCCCAGCACGAAGCCCTCCTGGGCCCCGCTCAGGCCCTGGCGCAGCAACAGCCGCCGCGACTTGGGCTGGAATACCGACCGCAGCCGCCCTAAGTGGGCGTACTCGGCCAGCCCGCTCCGGTCGAGGGTGTAGCCGTATTGCTCAGTGAGCACCCGCTCCAGCCCGCTCCGGTCAAATGACTCAGTGGTGGCCAAACCATGCTCCACTACAAAGGTGCGGGCATCCTGCTCCAGCTCCTCGAAATAGTTGTCGTGCATCTCCTGAAAAGAGCGCAGCGCGGCCAGGAAGAAGTTTTCCTGGCGCATCTCGTAGTTGCGCGCAATTTCAAACAGCGTGCTGATGAAGGCGTTCATCTTGGCCGGCGCGTTGGCAATCAGCTCCACGATGCGCAGTGGGTCGAGCCCGAACATCTCCAGCGGAAACTCCTTGAGCAAATCTGACTGTAGTAACTCCGAAATGGGTTCCAGCCGCCGGCTCAGCGTCAGCGACACGAGCTGGTCGTAGCTCACGCCCAGCACCTTGCTCAAACTCAGAATCTTGTCGGCCTTGGGGTACTTCTTGCCCTTCTCAATCTCGTTGAGGTAGGACACCGACACGTCGCAGGCCCGCGCCATTTCGGCGGGCGTCAGGCCCCGCTCCTGCCGCAATTCGCGCAGCTTGAGGCCAAAAATCAAGCGAACAACCTGGCCGTGGCTCAGCATAAGGGTACTGGTAACATAGTGAAATGAGGGGCCGGCCGCGCACTATACCAGCCAATTCAATGCCTTGGCGGCACTGTTGCTTCTATAGAACTCCGTTAGCCGACTGGTGCAATGTGGCATTGCAGTCCGTCTGAAGCGCGTAAAGGTACAGTTTTGCGACCCCTCTTAAAAATTGGCGAATATTCGCTTGTTTGATAAAATTCGCTTTTATACATTTGATGCACTGCCCCCGGGCAGCTTTCCTATCGTCTACCTCAACTCCGCTACGCATGTCGCCTTTCGCCGAGCCCCAGACCCTGGCCCCCACCTACCGCACTCCCGAGCGGGTGCGGGTAACGGGCGAATACTCGCCCGCCTACGCCGAAATCCTGACGCCCTCGGCCCTGGCCTTCGTGGCCGAGCTGCACCGCCGCTTCGAGCCCACCCGCCGGGCGCTGCTACAGCGCCGCCAGGAGCGGCAGCAGCAACTGGCCGCCGGCGAGGCCTTCGACTTTCTGCCCGAAACCAAGCTGCTGCGCGAAAAGCCCTGGACCGTGGCCCCGCTGCCCGCCGACCTGCTCGACCGGCGGGTGGAAATAACCGGCCCCACCGAGCGCAAAATGATTATCAATGCCCTGAACTCGGGGGCCAAAGTCTTTATGGCCGACCTCGAAGATTCGACTTCGCCCACCTGGGCCAACGTAGTGGAGGGCCAGCGCAACCTGCGCGACGCCGTGCGCCGCACCATTGCCATCAGCACGCCCCAGAAGGAGTACCGGCTCAACGAGCAAACCGCCGTGCTCATGGTGCGCCCCCGCGGCTGGCACCTGCTCGAAAAGCACCTGCTGGTGGATGGCGAGCCGGTGAGTGCTTCGCTGTTCGACTTTGGCCTCTACTTCTTCCACAACGCCCACGAGCTCTGTGCCCGCGGCACGGCCCCCTACTTCTACCTGCCCAAACTGGAGAGCCACCTCGAAGCCCGTCTCTGGAACGACGTGTTCGGCTTCGCGCAATGGTCGCTGAAAATGCCCAAGTGCACCATTAAAGCCACGGTGCTGATTGAGACGCTGCCGGCCGCTTTCGAGCTGAACGAGATTCTGTGGGAGCTGCGCGAGCACTCGGCGGGCCTCAACTGCGGCCGCTGGGATTACATTTTCAGCTACATCAAGCGGCTGGGGCTGGGCGCCGAACACCGCTTGCCCGACCGCGCGGCCGTGACGATGACGGTGCCGTTTATGAGCGCCTACTCGCAGCTGGTGGTGCAAACCTGCCACCGCCGCGGCGTGCACGCCATGGGCGGCATGGCGGCCCAGATTCCCATCAAAAACGACCCCGAGGCCAACGAGCGGGCCCTCGAAAAAGTCCGCCTGGACAAGGTGCGCGAGGCCCGCGCCGGCCACGACGGCACCTGGGTGGCCCACCCCGGCCTGGTGCCGGTGGCGCTGGAGGTCTTCAACGAGCTGATGCCCCAGCCCAACCAGATCGACAACAAGCGCGACGATGTGCAGGTAACGGCCCAGGATTTGGTGCAGGCCCCCACGGGCGACATCACCGAAGCCGGCCTGCGCCTCAACCTCGACGTGGCCGTGCGCTACCTCGAATCGTGGCTGCGGGGCAACGGCTGCGTCCCGATTCACCATCTGATGGAGGACGCCGCCACCGCCGAAATTTCGCGGGCCCAGGTATGGCAGTGGCTGCACACGCCCGGCACCCAGCTGGCCGACGGCCGCCCACTCACCACGGAGCTGTACCGCGAGCTGCTGCCCGCCCAGCTCGAAGCCATCCGCCAGGAAATCGGCGACGAACTCTATGCGCAGGGCAAGTACCTCGAAGCCGCCCGCCTCTTCGACCGGCTGGTGATGAGCGAGCAGTTCATCGAGTTCCTGACCCTGCCCGCCTACGAGCAGCTGACGTAGCAGGCCGGCAGGTTAGAACGGTGTAGGGGCGGGGCTTGTCCCCGCCCCTACACCGTTCAACTTTCCCTTCAACTTTTCCGGGTTTTCCTCCCCGGGGCAAAGCACTGCTTTTGCCCCAGCCAGCCTCGCTTTGCCCATACTTTTCACTTTTCTCAACCCCTACCGCCATGAATAAGCAGCAACGCATTTCCGCCATTGAACAGGATTGGGCCACGAATTCGCGCTGGCAGGGCATCATCCGGCCTTACACTGCCGCCGACGTGCTGAAGCTGCGTGGCTCGGTGGATATTGAATACTCGCTGGCCCGGCAGGGCGCCGAGCGGCTGTGGCAGTTGCTGCACTCCGAGCAGTATGTGGCCGGGCTGGGCGCGCTTACCGGCAACCAGGCCGTGCAAGAGGTGCAGGCCGGCCTCAACGCCATCTACCTCTCGGGCTGGCAGGTGGCGGCCGACGCCAACAACTCGGGCCAGATGTACCCCGACCAGAGCCTCTATCCCGCCGACTCGGTGCCGGCCGTGGTGCGCCGCATCAACAACGCCCTGCTGCGCGCCGACCAGATTCAGAGCGTGTCGGGCGAGGGCGAGGTCCACTGGCTGGTGCCCATTGTGGCCGATGCCGAGGCCGGGTTCGGGGGCAACCTGAACGCGTTTGAACTGATGAAGATGATGATTGAGGCCGGGGCCGCCGGCGTGCATTTTGAAGACCAGCTTTCCTCAGCCAAGAAGTGCGGCCACCTCGGCGGCAAGGTGCTCGTGCCCACCCAGGAGGCCATCAACAAGCTGGTAGCCGCCCGCCTGGCCGCCGACGTGCTGGGCGTGCCCACCCTGGTAGTGGCCCGCACCGACGCCGACGCCGCCGACCTGCTCACCTCCGACATCGACCCACGCGACCAGCCCTTCGTGCTCGAAGAGGCCGAGCGCACCTCCGAGGGCTTTTTCCGGGTGCGCTGCGGCCTGGAGGCCGGCATTGCCCGCGGCCTGGCCTACGCCCCCTACGCCGACCTCATCTGGATGGAAACCTCGCACCCCGATCTGGAGCAGGCCCGCCAGTTCGCCGAAGCCATCCACGCCCAGTTCCCCGGCAAGCTGCTGGCCTATAACTGCTCGCCTTCGTTCAACTGGGCCGCCAAGCTCAGCGTAGCCGAAATGGAAACCTACCGCGAAGAGTTGGCCGCCATGGGCTACAAGTTCCAGTTTATCACGCTGGCCGGCTTCCACGCCCTCAACACCAGCATGTTCGAGCTGGCTACGGCCTACCGCGAGCGGGGCATGGCGGGCTACTCGGAGTTGCAGGAGCGTGAGTTTGCTCTCCAGAAAAAGGGCTTTAAGGCCGTCAAGCACCAGAGCTTCGTGGGCACCGGCTACTTCGACGCCGTGCAGAACGTGGTAACCGCCGGCCGCTCCAGCACCGGCGCCCTGGTCGGCAGCACCGAGGAAGCGCAATTCAATAATCACTGATTGATCACGAATTAGCGCGGATTTTAGCGGATTTCACGGATTTTGTAGACGGTGTGGTCGGCGCGACTAGCACGTTCGATTAGCCGTGCATCCACAAAAACACAAAGGCCACCTCAACTGAGGTGGCCTTTTTCAATCGTCTACAAAATCCGTGAAATCCGCTAAAATCCGTGCTCATCCGTGATCTGGCCATTTCTGAATACCGGCACAAGGTCGTACTCGTCCTGGCGGATGCAGAAGGCCATGTCCTGGTGGGCTTCGAGGTGGTTGAGGCGGCGTACGTGGGCCGAGCGGAGCAGGTAGCCGCCCAAGTCGGGCTCGGCGGCGGCCCACAGGTCGAGGGCGGCCAGCGTAGCGTCGGAGGCGGTAGTATCGAAATCGGACTGCAACCGGGCGGCCAGGGCCCCGCCGAACAGGGTGTCTTCGAGGCAGAAAAGGCCCTTCCAGCCGGCGCAGACGATGACGACGTCCTTGTTCAGATGGCGCAGGTGGTCGGCCACGGCCCCCAGGTTGAGGAAGGCACCCACCACGATTTTATCGGCGGCAGCCGACAAATGCAGAGCGCGGGTGCCGTTGGTGGTGGTGAGGGCCACCGCCCGGCCCGCCACGGCCACCTTCCCATCGAGGTAGCCGAAGGGCGAATTGCCCAAATCCACGCCCTCAGCCTGGCGGCCGTCGCGCTCGGCGGCCGTCAGGTAGCCCTGCGCCGCCTGGGCCCGGCACTCGTCCAGCTCGCTGAACGGCACGATATGCGTGACGCCCGCCGCCAGCGCCGTGACGATGCTGGAGGTGGCCCGCAGCACATCCACCACCACAGCCACTTTGCCTTTCAGGTTGTAGAGCGGCAGCAGTTCGGGCGAGAAACAGATGTCGAGCTTGGGCATGGGTTGAAGAATTATGAATTTTGGATTATGAATTTTGAATTCTTGTGGGCGGACCGTTACTGAATTGTGCCAATTCATAATTCATAATTCATATAGCGGTTTCGTAAACGGTTTACCATCTGTTATGGTTGACCAGTGATGAAACCCTACTCGCTCGATTTGCGCACCCGCGTGGCCGCCGCCAGCGCGGAGCCTCACACGACCCGCCAACAGGTAGCTGACCGCTTCGGCGTGAGTTACTCGTTTATTACTAAGTTGCTCGCTCATCAACACCAAACCGGCTCGCTCCAGCCCAAACCCGCTCGTGGCGGTGTCGAGCGCTTGCTCTCGGCCGACGATCAAGCCTGGCTCGTGGCCTATGTGGGGGAGCACGCCGATGCCACGCTCAGCGAGTTGAACCAGGCCTGGCAGGCATATTCGGGCCGGTCCGTGTGCCAGACCTGTATCTGGGATGTGTTGGAGGAGCACAACTTGCGCCGCAAAAAAAAAGCCAGCACGCCACTGAGCGCGACACGCCGCGGGTGAGGACGGCGCGCGCCGCACACGTAGTCAGCGTGTGCACCCGCCCCGACGTGGCCCGCTTCCACTTTCTCGACGAGACGGCCCTGCGCTTGGACTATGGCCGCCGCTATGCCCGGGCTCCGGGCGGGCAACGGGTAGGCGGGGCCAGCCCGCTGCAGCGGGGCAAGGCGCTGACGCTGATCGGGGCGTTGTCGGTGCGGGGGCTGCAGGCCGTGCAAGTGCTGGATGGGGCGCTCAATCAGCAGCGCTTCGCTTGGTACATCACGCAGTGTCTGGCCCCCGGCTTACGGGCAGGCGACGTGGTGGTGCTCGATAATGCGTCCGCTCATAAGCTGAGCGGGGTAAAACAGTGGCTGGCCGAGCGGGGCGTGGAGCTGTTGTTTCTGCCGCCCTACTCGCCCGACTTCAGTCCCGTGGAGCAGGCCTGGAGCAAACTCAAAACCAAGTTGCGCACGGCGCAGGCCCGCACCCGTAAGGCCTTAACCGACGCGCTGCAAGACGCCGTACACTGGATTACCAGCGCCGATGCACGGAGCTGGTTTGACCACTGCGGCTATCATACCACACCCGCCTGAAGTTTGGTAAACCGTTCACGAAACCGCTATA